>MWDO01000013.1 GCA_002070605.1 Spirochaetes bacterium ADurb.Bin133 | reverse complement strand
TGAGGCTGTATTTATAGACGATAGATTAAAATGTTAAAAAAAAACAAAGATTATCGTTGACTTTTACCATAGATGCGTCAATTTCTCCTTAATACCATATGTGTCAATTTTATTTGTCCCCAAAAAAAAACGACGAGTTACTAATAATTTTATAAATTCTCTTGAATATTTAAAATAATCGTATAATATGGGGTCAAGATTTTTATTACGGATATGGATATGAATTACGATATAATAATAATCGGCTCGGGTCCCGGGGGATACTCGGCGGCGGCAAGAGCGGGAGAGCTGGGATTTTCTGTTTGCGTCGTCGAAAAGGATAAAATCGGGGGCGTATGCCTCAATTCAGGCTGTATTCCGACAAAAGCTTTTATTCATAACGCAAGTATGATTGATACTGTCCAAAACGGCGGAATTGCGGGTTTAGAAGCGATGGAGGTTAGACCGGATAAATCGAAAATAATTACCCGGCTTAACGAGGTTATTAAAACTTCGACAATGGGTATAGAGTATCTGTTCAAAAAAAATAACGTAAAAGTCGTAAACGGAAGCGCGACAATCGTAGATAAAAATTTAGTAAGAATCGGCGACCAAGTCGTAACGGCAAAATATATGATAATCGCCGCCGGTTCTAGAAATAAAGACTTCGCAAGTTTTTTGACCAATAAAAATTCGAACGGACGAGTTATAACAAGCGACGAAGCGTTGTTCATGGAAGAGATCCCAAAATCTCTCGTAGTTATCGGCGGCGGCGCTATCGGCGTTGAATTTGCCTATATTTACAAATGTCTCGGCTCGGAAGTTACAGTTTTAGAATATTTTCCGACGTTACTGCCAAACATGGACGAGGAGTGCGGTAAAACGCTCGAAAGGTCGTTTAAAAAAATGGGGATCAAAGTAACGACCTCGGCGTCTCTTACAAAGATAGATAACGCCGCCGCCGGAAACGTCGTTCATTATACTAAAAACGGCAAAGAAGAATCGATTAGCTCGGAATACGTCTTAGCCGCTATGGGACGAACTCCTAATACCGATAGTATCGGCGTTGAAAATATAGGCCTGTCCCTCGATAAAGGATATATTCCGACGGATAAATCGATGAAAACCGCCGTCAATAATATCTTTGCTATAGGAGACGTCGTCGCCCGGTCGCCGGCGTTGGCTCACGTAGCTTACGACGAAGCGAGAACGGCGGTCGAAGAGATCGCCTTTATTGAAGGCAAAATAGGTAAACCTTTCAAGATTGACTACAACTTTATACCTTTCGGAGTTTATACCGAACCGCAAGTCGCCGGTTTTGGCGTTTCAGAAAAAAACGCAAAGGAGAAAAATCCCGACGTTAAGATTAATAAACTTTTTTTTAAAATGTCCGGCAAAGCCAACGCGATTGATAAAAGCGACGGTTTCGTTAAGATGGTTATAAATAAAAGCGACGATAAAATCTTTGGGGCTTGGCTTGTCGGTCCCGACGTTACGGAGCTTCTACATGAGATAGAACTCGCGGCGGTTCGCGGATTGACGGCAAAAGACCTAGCGGACGTTATGCATGCGCATCCGACGCTCTCCGAGATGATAAAAGAGACTGCGGCGTTGTAGAGTCTAATATGTCTCGGTTTTATTTTTTATAAACGCCTCGTCAAGAAGTTCGTTGTTTTCTATAAATATATCGACAATTACCGGATCGAAGTGCTTGTTTTTACCGTCGACGATTATTTTCATCGCCTGTTCGTGAGATAGCGAGTCTTTATAAGTTCTCTTTTTTCGTAGAGCGTCGTAAACGTCGGCTACCGCTAGAATTCTTGCGCTTAGAGGAATCTCAAAGCCCTTTTTTTTGTTTGGATATCCTGTGCCGTCCCATTTTTCATGATGGTTTTCCGCCAAAGCCGCGGCAAGTACGAGGAAAGACTTTTTTCTGCTCATCCTTACTATCGAGGATAGACGTTGCTGACCAAATATCGTATGATTTTTCATTTTTTCATACTCGTCATGGCTGAGTTTTTTCGTGCTTTTTAAAATCTCGTCGTCTATGCCGACTTTACCTAAATCGTGCAAAGACGCGCTATAAACTACGTCCCTTACGTATTCTTTATCCACTATGTAATAATCTGTGTCGGAAGATATTTTATTCTTTAAAATAAGTTGCTCAAGCGTCCCGTCTTCTTTTTTCTTTTTCAGAGCGTCGGCTAAAATACGGGTATAAACCGTAACCCTGTCTTGATGATTAGCCGTTTCAATGTCGCGAAGCTTCGACATTTGTTGCAAAGTGATCAACATCTCTTTTTGAAATTCTTGAAATTCAAAGTCGTTTATTAACAGAACTTCTCCCATTTTAAAAATAGATTTCATAACCATCGATACGATAAAATTTATATTTCCGCTTGGATCGAAAATGTTATCGGTAGGATTGGCAAGTATTATATGACCTATGCGCGTTTGAGAAAATTTATTGTGATTAAGACACACTAACTCGTCAAAAAGTTCGCTGTTTAAACGGGTAAATTTTTCAGAAATTACCTTGTCCGTCAATAGCGAAATATTATTTAAAAGGTAGTTGTATAAAAGATCGGCTTCTTCTGTAAACTCAAGACTTCTGAGTTTTGACACATATCTTTCAAATTTTGTATTGTCGTCTTCAAGAGTAGATATCGAAGCGCCGTAATAAATTTTACCATTTATCTCTATCTTTTTAAACTCCTCGTTGAGGTACTCTTTACTGTCCTTTAAGGCGTATATGATAGGATTAATAAACTCCTCGTTATACGCCGTTTTCTTAGATTTAAACATCGATAAAGAATTTCGTATTTTTAGACAGTTATCTTCGCCTATAAACTCATATAACTTTTTCCACATATCGCAGATAATATCCCGCGAATATTCATTTTCGACAATCGCCTTACGGTAAGCAATTTTAAAATCCGGAATGTCTGTCGAATCTATCGTAGTCTGAAATATCATAAAGAATTTTTCCAGTTCTTCCCTATTCTCGGTCATATTAAAAATCTGTTCGTAAATATATTTTGACAGAGTGTATTCGTCGCCGTAAACCGATTCTATCATATCGTCGACTATTGTAACTATAAGGATTTTTTTAAAATAATTTGCGTTCAAATATTCGGTAATCATCTTCTTAATTTTTTCGTGCAGTTTCATTTTTGAAGTGGAACTGTTTATTATCTCGCGCTCAATATCGTTGAGATATGCGAGCATATACTCTGAAATTACCTTTATGGCGCTGTTTTGAACGATCTTCTCTTTTGTGGAAGAGATTTCGGTAGTCGTTCCGACCAGCTCGGCCGCAACGTCGTTTAAAATAGGAACTATATCAGACTTACTATTCAATCTTACAAAATTTTGACTGAGTTCGTTAACGGCTTTGAGCAAATCCATCTGTTGACGGGGAGATTTGTTATAAGCGCCGACAATTTTCTTTATCTCTTTTTTTAAAATTTTCTTATCGCTCTTTGAAACGACGTTTTTTTTATTGCTCCGGCGTTTACGCATATTTCTCTCTTATGATATAGATTTGACAAACGAAATACATAGTTATTATCGTTATAAATCATCTTAATATTTAATTGTCAATTTGTAAATAAAAAAATATAAATTAAATATAACTCTACCTTATCTCAGAAAGGGCTTTTATTCGTTTCAGCATATTCGGGTGAGTACTCATAAATTCCATGATTCTATCGCCAAGACCGACTTTCACTTTTTGGTTGCTTAGATTCGCCAATTCGTCCGAATCTATTGTTCCGCTCCCGTCTATATCGAGCTGTCGCAAGTCGGCGAACTCCTTTTTCGCCCGAGAAGGATCGTTGGCAAAAAACGCTTTCATCCCCTCGGTTCGCCTCAGATCGTCTCTGCCGACTCTTGACGATCCGTAAACTAACTTATACAGAGCCGACGCCAAATATTCCGGTTTGTTTCCGAGCGCAACCGCCCCTCTGTCCGCGAAATATTCTCTTATTCTCGAAGCGTATAAAACCAGCAAGTTCGATACAAAATATAGAAGCAACGACGCTACGCCGACTAGAGCAAGCGCGCCTCCGTTTCGGTTATTTCGCGAGCGCATCAAACTCATAGAGATAAAATAGAGAATATTGGGGATAACCGATAATAGAGTTACAAACAGAACGTCTCTGTTCTTAAGGTGGCTTATCTCGTGCCCCAATACCGCTCTCATTTCGTTATCATTCAGCAGTCCCCTGATAGCGGACGTTACGCACACTCTACCGTCTCTCAGCGACCGTCCAAACGCGAAAGCGTTCGGAATATTCTGAGCGCTGATTCCGACTTTAGGCATAGGTATCCGAGCCGTTTCGGCAAGCTCTTTTACCATTCCGTATAGAACGGGATCGTCCGCCTCGTTAATATATTTCACTCCCATAGACCACTCCACCATTTTTGGTCCCATAAGATACTGAATTAAAATCATAACTAATGAAAATCCCAAGTAAAAAATATTGTTTCCGAATCCTATTAAATTACCTAAAGTAAATACGATAAAATAAATAATTCCAAAAAAAACGCCCAACAACAAGTACAATCTCATCTGCAACCCGACCATAACAATCTCCTAAAATAATATAGAAACATCTAAAATTAAAATAGATATTAACGTATCATTTAATTTCAGAAAATCAAAGTATAATTCCGTTAAACAAAAAAGTCAAGTTTTAATATCTCCATCCTGTCGGTTTTTTGGGCGGGGGAGAAATTCGACGCATATGGGGCTTTTTTATATCGCAGGGCAATTTGACACATATGTGTCAAATTTTATACGACAATTGTCGCGCGTTATTGATGCGTCGCATATGTGTCAATTTCTGTCGGGGAGCGGCGCGGCGTATGTAGCCCATATGCGTCGAATTTCTATCGGGGAGTAGCCGCGGCGTACAGCTCCATATGTGTCAATCCCCAAAAAAACTAACAGGATACCGCAGAATAAAAAATAAATTTGATTATTATAAAAAAAAATAGTATAAGTACGGAATATGGTTAAAAATCAGAATCTTGTTATTGAAGATCCTAAGACTCTTTTAAATATCTGCGGAGTTAACGATAAAAATCTAAGACGCATTGAGAAGCTATCGGGGTGCTCGGTTCATTCCGTCGGCAACGAGATATGCTTTGAAGGCGAGAATGTTTTTATAGTCGAAAGAACTTTACAAAACCTGATGCGTATATCCGAAACGGGCGGCGAAATTTACACTAACCTCGTCGAGCTTCTGTATTATGAAATAGAAAAAAATCTCGACGTAGATCTTAATACCGTATTAACCTCAAACATTGAAATTCACAAGGTCAAAAAAATATTCAATCCGCGAAGCGTAAATCAGGGGTTGTATATTCAACTTTTGCGCGAAAGGGATATAATATTTTCTTACGGACCGGCCGGCACCGGCAAAACTTTTATCGCGATAGCTTTCGCGCTTAGCGAACTTCTTAACAAGCGTTACAACAAGATAATACTTACCAGACCGGTAGTAGAAGCGGGCGAAAATCTCGGCTTTCTTCCCGGGGATTATATACAAAAGATTAATCCGTATCTCATTCCGCTTTTTGACTCGATAAACTCGATATTAACGACTGAGATTAATGTTAAGCTAATGTCCCAAAATTTGATTGAGATTGCTCCGCTGGCTTATATGAGAGGAAGAACCTTCAACAACTCAATCGTTATATTAGACGAGGCTCAAAATACGACCTATACTCAGATGAAGATGTTTCTCACAAGATTAGGCGAAAATTCCAAACTAATAATAGCCGGCGACATAACGCAAGTAGATCTTCCTAAAAAAATAAAAAGCGGCATGGTTGAAGGTCTTAAAATTGTGTCGGAAATAAGCGATATCGGTATTGTCAATTTTCAAGAGAAGGACGTAGTCAGGCATCCTTTGGTCAAAAAAATTATAAACGCGTACGATAAATATGAAAGAAAAGAATAAAACTAAAAAAAAATTAACAACCAAAATTATTAATTATTTTCAAAATATTATTTTAAAAGATAAAGATATTTTTTTTAAATTTTCCGTAACGCTTGCGTTATTTGCGGCGATATTTTTAACGATAGTATTAAAACCTATCGGTAAAATCTTCGCTCCTCAGCTGGGGGCTATTGTCAATTACGACATCGTAGCCGATAGCGACATCAAATATATTAATAAAATCGAGACAGAAAAAAACATAAGCGATTTAAAATTAAAAACTCCGCCGGTTTTTTTGTTTGATATATCAAAAACCAACGAAAGATTAACTATTCTGACGACGTTGCTCGATAAACTTTTTATCGCTAACGACGTTAAGGAGACGGCGGAGCAGTTTTATAAAATCGGCATAGTATTTTCTTACGAAGAAATTGAGATGATAAAACAGATTATCGAGATAAACCCGGAATTTACCAAACGGTTTGTAGAGATGTTGTTTAACTATTCAAGAACCGGAATAATAGAATCCAAAGTCCTCTCCGACGTTAAATATGAAAAATCGGGTATTATAATAATTACCAATATCGACAACAGAATCGAAGAAACTCTCTATTATCAAGACGAACTATCAAAATTTTCAATTAATTTAAAAGAATTACGGGACAATATTGACTCTAAATTCTCAGAATACGATAAGAACAAAAGAAATCTAATATACTCTATGTTTAACAGAGTTTTAGTTCCAAATATATTAATAGACGAAACTCAAACTTCTTTACTGCTTCAAAATGTTTTAGAAAAACAGGCGAACGTTTACAATACGATTAAAAAAGGTCAAATAATCGCTCGTAAAGGCGATCTCGTTACCGAATCAAATATAGAACAAATCGAATCGATAAGCAAATTAAATATTTCAAATTTTTCTTTTATTAAGCTTTTAAAGACTGCTCTGCTTATCGTTTTGATATTTGTATTCTCTTACTTCTTTATCAAACTCGGCGATAATGATTTTTTTAAAGAGCTGGAAAATTTAATACTATTTGCCATATTGTTTTTCCTTTACTCTCTATTTTTATCTTTACCTTCGTATCTGGGATATAGTACGGATAGTTTATATTTTGGTTATTTGATACCAACTTCTACTTTAACGATGACTTTTACTTTTTTATACTCCAGATCCATTTCAACTCATATCGCAATTTTATCGTCGATATTGTTCTTTATATTATCCGGCTATAACGTGTCGTCGTTTATCTTTGTCTTTTTTTCCGGCGTTTCGACGGTATTTATTATCAATAAGATTTCAAAGAGGTTTGAACTTATAAGAGCCGGATTTATCGTATCTTTGTTTAATATTTTGGCTTCGTTATTTATTTATTTCAGTTTGGAAAACGAAACTTTAAGTCTGGTAAGAATGGTAGTTTTCTCTTTGATTAATGGAGTAGCTTCGAGTATTTTGGCTTTAGGATTTATTTCCGCGGGAGAAATATTGATCAATACGCCGACGATTTTTAGACTGCAAGAGCTGTCGGACTTATCGTCGCCGCTGTTAAAAGAGCTTTTCAACTCCGCCATTGGGACTTACAATCATTCGATATTAGTCGCTAATTTAGCTGAAACTGCGGCGACGGAGATAAACGCCAACGGTCCGCTATCGAGAATCGGCGGGTATTATCACGATATAGGGAAAATTGACAATCCCGAGTATTTCATCGAGAATCAAGGGGAATATAACATTCACGACGACCTAAAACCGTCTATTTCTGTAACTATTATCAAATCTCACGTAAAAAAGGGCGTTGAGAAACTTACAAAACATAAATTTCCTTTAAAAGTTATAGATATTGTCGCGCAGCATCACGGCTCTTCGTTGATAAAGTTTTTTTATGAAAAAGCCCTCAAAGAGACCGACTCTTCAAAAGAGGACATTAAGGAAGATTTCTATCATTACAACGGAATAAAACCTCAATTTCAAGAGTCGGCGATAGTGCTTCTTGCCGATCAGGTCGAGGCGGCGACCAGATCGCTAAAAAAAACTTCGGTCGTTAGCATAGAGAAAATGGTAGATTCTATTATATATAAAAACTATGAAGAAGGTATTTTGGACGATTCGGGACTAACGCTAAAAGATCTTTCAAAAATCAAGGCTGTTTTTGTAAAATCTCTAGCCGGAATGTATCACTCCAGGATAAAATATCCCAATCAACAAGAGCTCGATAAATTGCCGAATAATTTGGAGTAGCGAATATCCGGATACGCCCCGTAAACGGCGCGAACCGGTATTAAATAAAAGGATAATAATTGAAATTAAGGAACGGCGAATGCAGAAAATTGTAGATATAAGCTATCAAAAAGAGGAGTACAAAAAAATAATTTCTATCAAAGAGATAGAAGAGTGGTCTAAAGAGATTATTGCCCAAGCTCGTTTGGAAAACGTCTTTTTTTCGATATTTTTTTGCGACGATAAAACTATGACCGAACTCAACAAAAATTATAGAGATATTGATAAAACTACGGACGTATTATCGTTTTCTCAGATCGAAGGGGAAGAGATAATCTGGACAAATAAGAAATTCATAGGAGATATAGTTATATCTATGCCGCAAGCCGTTAGGCAATCCGAGGAGATCGGCAAACCGGCTCAGTCCGAAGTAAAATTATTAATACTTCACGGGTTTCTTCATTTGTTGGGCTACGACCACGAAACGGACGACGGAGAAATGGATACAATTCAAAAAGAATATTTAAAGATGTTGGGAGAAACAATTGAGTAAGAATATAATTAAATCAGTTTTCATGAAAGAAAAAAATCAGGGCAAAACGCCGGTCAAACCTTTGCATATCAAAATAAAGGAGATTGAGAGTAGTTTTAACGATTACGATAAGAAGATGATTGAGAATATTATCTCATTAGGCGAAATTTCCGTAAAGGAAATTATGGTTCCAAGAATCGACGTCGTGCTGATAAACAAAAACAGCGCGATCGAGGAGATTATTAAAATCGTCGATGAAAAGGGGAGATCGCGTCTTCCGGTTTATAACGACAATATCGACGACATTGTCGGAGTTCTGCACGCTAAAGATCTGTTAAAATATTTTACTAAAAACAGAGATTTTGATTTATCAAATATTTTGAGAGAACCTTATTTTGTGCCGGAGTCTAAAATAATTAAAGACCTTTTAATTGAGTTTCGCGAAAAGAAAATCCATCTCGCTATTGTCGTCGACGAATACGGCGGAATGAGCGGCATAGTTTGTCTTGAGGACATTATTGAAAATATAGTAGGAGAAATTCAAGACGAGTTTGACAATGAGTCGGAAGATATTATTAAAATAGACGATAATAAATATCTGATCGACGGCAAGACGTCTCTGGAAGACCTCAACGAAGCTCTGAACCTTGATATTGAAAACGACGATATCGACACCGTGGGAGGCTTGTTATATATGCTCTTCGGTAAGATTCCTTCAAAAAACGAATCTATTCAATATAAAAACTTAAAATTCTCCGTCGAATCAATACTGGATAGAAAAATAAAAAAGGTTAAACTCGAAATAGAAGAACTTCCGGATATTGAAGAATAATTCAGGATAACTATTTTATAATCTTATAATCCTGATATGATATTCTTTAATCTGAGCTTCTCCCCCTCTAAAAGGTTGCTCATAAGAATATATTTATCGTTGTAATCGTCTTTTTTATATTTGGACAAAAAGTAATTTCTATCCTCTTCCTTAGTAATCTTTGAGATATACTTATTAAAAAACAGGTCGGATTTGACTTTATTAGGAATTTTAACATTTTTACGTTTTGTCAAAAAGCTATCGTTAACTCCCTTAAAAATTTTACCTTTCTTACTTGTTCTTTTTTCAAGACCCAAATCTGATTCGGATACGTTCTTTTTTTTATATTTTTCGTCATATTTCAACTGCCTCTCTATAGATTTTTTTTCAAGTCTCTCTTTTCTTTTTAGCTCGCGTTCGCGTCGAATTCTTTTTTTATCTTCGCTAGTTACCATCTTTATATCGCGAACGATCTCTTTCTCGCCGCTTTGCAGTTTGAAGGCGACGACCAAGTTTTTCATCTTATCCACTTCTACGGAGAGTTGGTTTCTGGTTCTCCCAATCGCCTCGGTCGACTTAATATTTTTATTAGCTTCCTCGGAAAATGAATTGATAATATCCATTATGACTTGACTGCCTTTACTCTCTTCCTCCGTGGCGGTATTGATTTCTCCTACGATGTTGGTAATATCTTCTATACTTTCATTTATTTTATTCAACGCCTCCAAAGCTTCCGAGGTTTTATCTACGCCGGCTTTGATTCGTTTTTCGTTCATTTTTATCAGCTCGCCTATATCGTTCGCCGCTTCGTTTGATTGCAGAGCCAATTTCCTGATCTCAGACGCTACTACGTTAAATCCTTTACCGGCTTCGCCAGCTCTACTCGCTTCAATAGCGGCGTTTAAAGATAACAACCGCGTTTTTTCTGAAATGTTGTTAATAAGTTCGGTAATAAAGTTAATTTCCTTACTATTATCGGCGATTTTGTTAATTTCGGATACCATATCGGTAATAATCTGATTTGAATTTCTGGATTGGTCTTTGGCTTTTTCGGCAAGATTTAGCGACGCTTTAACGTTTTGAGCGACCTGTTTTATAGAAAAATTCAGTTGTTCAAATATAGCGGAACTCTCCGATATGGAGGCGGCTTGTTTTTTAATCGTCGTATCAAAATCCGTAACTACTCTATCCAAAGTGTTTTGATATCCGACAAGGTTGTTTGACGATTTTTGAATATTTGACAATACTTCATTAATTGTGCTTAACATTCGTCTAAAGTTTCTGTACAGACGCCCGATTTCGTCTTTTGATTCGGAGATAATCTCTACGTCCAGATACCCTTGACTTACTTTGTTTGTCGCATAATCGAGAGTTATCAAGGGGTATGCAAGAGAATTACTGATAAATATCGATATAACGACAATAATCACGACAATAACCAGCGTTATAAAGAATATCTGTATCAGAATAACGTATATTGGCTGATAAATAAGCTCTTTTGGATAGAAATAAACCAATTTTACTCCGCATTTCATATCGCTAAAATAGTTAGTATCGATAATAATCGTCTGATACCTATTGTTGTATCTCTTTTCAACTTCTTTATCGTTTATCAATTCAATTCTTTTTTCATTATGAGATATATCAAAATGTTTGCCAAAATCCGAAGTAACTACTTTGCTTTCGTCTACGGTATTATTTAAAACGTCCATAACTATTTGCTCGTTTAATATCTCGTAATCGGCGGTTATCAGATTGGTATAGATGCCGTATTCGGGATCGTTATCGTATTCCGGTTCGATCATTTTACCCGCCCAGTTTGAATACATCGTTTCATTTTTGTAGTCAAGAATAAATAAAGTCCCCTGATTGATACCCGAAATATTTAAGACGGTCTTTGGCAAAAAGCCGGATTCGCCTTCGTTAGTGAGCAATAACAAAACAAAAACGTTAAAATCTGCCGAATCGGGATCGGGGCTGCTCTTTTCATTCATAACGGGCCAAATCATCGAAGTCCATTTGTCGTATTCCAAAAAAGTATCTCTGGACAAGCGCCCCATTTTAACGGACGCGGCGGATTTGACTCCGGTTTCTCTAAATTGTCTCTCAATATCTTTAACGCTATCTAAAAACATCGGATCTTTTTCTATCAATACGCCAAGATTCGGAGAAATATTCATGTTGGCGCCGCGCCAGTATGTGAAATACGTATCGTCCTTAGGATTGTAAAGACTTTTATTAACAATGTGCGTAACGCCGGGAATATTTAAAACGACCGACAAATGCCTGAGCCCCAAATTACTCCCCGATGCGCCCGCCACCTCGTCGTCTATGTATTTAAATTCAGTTTGATCGGCAAAAGATTTTCTATAGATATTGCCGCTTATTTCGCTAGGCTCTATAAGTTGAGGAATTTTATTGGCATAATCCTGATAGACTTTATCTATATTTTGAGCGACCTGAAATATCAACGTTTCGTTTAATATTAGTTTTTGCTTTTCCAAGTGGTTAAAAATTCTTGCGCTTATAAACCAGACTATAAAAGCTAGCGGTATGATCGCTATCGGCAATATAGAAAGGATTAATCTCCATTTGAGTTTTAAAGTTCTTTTCTTTATTAAAGGCATATTTTTTCCTTCATGCAGCTATCTGAAAAAAGATATAATTAAATTATCGAATAAAATTCTTATTTTCTTAATATCATTAATATTTTATTTTCGCAATTAAACTTTCTACTTGTTATGTAATCCGTCAGTTTTTTGGAAATTCAACGCATATGCGTCGAATTTATTCGTCGGGAAGCGCCGCGGCGCGTATAGCTCCATATGTGTCATTTTATTTCCCACCCCAAAAAACCGACGGGCGCCTAATAATCTACTTTTTTGTTTATAATTTTTTTTATTGTATTAATTGTAAATAATCAAAAAAACGCAAAAAAATGTTGATTATTTAATTTAAAATTATATAAATAACATAAATAAAATTATGTAATTAATATAAATTTTGAAGGTAAACCATGGCAAATATTAAACGAAAAGAGTTTTATACGACTTCGGAGATAGCAAAAATACTGCACGTAGCGGTCGGTTCGGTAATTAATTGGGTCGACGATAACGAGATAAATGCGATTGTAACTCCCGGCGGTCATAGAAAAATCCCGTATAAGGAGTTGATTAGATTTTTGAAATCTCACAATTACGATATTCCTCAAGAGTTGTTGCAAAAAAAGATGATCGTACTTATAGACGACGAAGAGGACATTCACAAATTTTTTGTAAGCATATTTAAAAACATAGATGGATTTGAGCTAAAGAGCTTTTATTCGGGAACGGACGCTCTTATGTTTATCGGAAAAAGAGCTCCCGAAGTGATTGTAGTAGATATATTAATGCCGGACGTCGACGGTCTTGAAGTAATTAAAAATATCAGAGCCAACGAGCAGTATAAAGGTATGAAAATACTTGCTATAAGCGCGGATATAGATAAAAAAGATCCGTCGTTAAAAGCTGGAGCTACGGCTTTCTTAAAAAAGCCCTTCAATATAGAAGAATTTAGAGAAGCTATATCTAAACTTGAAGATTGATTTTTTTAGTTTTTTACTCTGATTTAACTCGACGATCTTTGGACGGCAGATTGTTTGGGGATTGTCGAGCCAAAAGGGGCGCCGTTATAATCTTTGCGACGCTTAAAATCTTTTCAAAACGCCTTATACCTTAAAAATCAGTAAAAATAAGAAATAAATATTATTTTTTAGCAAAAAACTATTTATTGTTGATTTTTTGTTATAAAAAAACTATAATTATACATATTTAATATTTATTTTTTATATACGGAGGTTCGCAATGAAACTCAATAGGTTTATAATTTCCGCAATGGCGTTTTTTATTATTTTTGCCGGATGTATACTATCTTCCGACCCTTCTTCCGGCGGAGATACAGACGATCCCGGATACTCGGTAACCGGAGATACCGCTTCGGTCTCGAGCAGTATGGGCTTATCGGCCGTCCTTCTCGATAAGAATATAAAAAACATTAATCTAAAAAGCGGCGACTACGACGGGTCGTATCTTGTAAATAACGCCGTCGCAATATCGGGCGAGAGCGGAGTAACGATAAACGATCTAAAAATCAATAAGACGGGTTCTAAGATAAGCTCTTTGTCCGCGACGAACGTCGAAGTTACGGAGAACGTCGGCGACGGCGATTGTAAAATACAGAACTGCTTTCTGACCAATCTCACCATAAACGGCGGAGGCTCAAACAGCGTTGAAATATCGGGAGAATCCAAAGTAACGGGAAATATGAACGTTAATAAGAAAAACGTTAGCGTTAAAATGAATTCCACTATTGAAATCAAAAGCGCGCTAATCACAAATGCCTGCAATTTGATACAGTTAGATAATACTGAGATAAGCGAACCTATTATCGACAACGTTAATCTGAATATTATTTCGGGCGACTTGGGAAGTCAAATGAATATCAATATTGTATCTGATAATATCAATGTTTTAAAACTACCTGCGGCTACAAAGATGGAGTTGAGCGGAAAAACGTCGGGATTGAACGTTATTCTTAACAATCAAGCCGCCGGCGAAATTCCCAACATTATTATTGCAGATACCGCGACCGTAACCGACGTGGTATCGATCGCCGATACGACCGTAGATATAAAGATTACCGGAACAGTTAGTAATAAGATTTCGGCGCTTAAAACAGAACTTATTACAATTAACCCTGAAAGCGTCGGCGGAAAAACGGTCGAAAAGGCGACTGCCGAAAGCTTTAGCGCCGAGCGCCTGTTAAATTTTGCTTTAGCTAAATTCCCAAAATCAATATTAGGCGCAAATAAATTCCCGGTTATTTATATGGACGACTACGACCAAATAGTTATTCCGGCAAACGTTAACTCCGTTACTTATCCGACTTCGTTTAGCTTTATGGAAAAAAATTTTACAATCGACTGGACTTCGAGTAACGAATCGGTTTTATCAAACTCGGGCGCGGTAAAGCATAGTCAAACTGCCTCTTTCATTAGTTATATTTCGCTTACGGCAAAGATATCGTGTGAAACGGCTTCCGTCGATAAAGTTTTTAGAACTTCGGTAATGCCCTTAGTATTAACGACTACTACTACAACATATGTGTCAAATCCGACGACGACTACGTCGACAACATATGTGTCAAATTCTACTACGACCACAATGACTACCGTCGCGCCAACTACTACTACAACCGTCGCGCCAACTACTACAACGTCGACATATGTGTCAAATTCAACTACGTCGACTACCGTCGAGCCGACTACTACTACAACGACTACAACGACGACTACGGTAGAACCGACTACTACTACGTCGTCGACTACTACAACAACGACGATTGTCGGTAGCGCCAACGTTTACATTAATCTTATAACGCCGACCGACGCGACGATTGATTTTGGAGCTTTCGATAATATGTTAAATAAAACTTTATCGGAATCCGTAACGATAACCGCTACTCTGGACGAAGCTGAAAGCTGGGAGTGGTATTTGAACGGAGATTTTATCTCAGGAGAGCAGAACAATAATATAACTATAACAAGCGCAACTCTTTCGTATGGGCGCTATACCTTGTCGGTTAAGGCTTATAAAGATAGTATTCCGTACTCGGCGTTTATTGAATTTGACGTTCATAACTAAGGAGGCAAAAATGAAAAACAGATCAAATATTATTTTTTTATCGATAATCGTTATTATATCTTCTATACTGTTTCTTATCGGTTGTAACAATATTTTTTCTCCTCAAAACTCGTCGGGAAATACCGGCGCTACGATCGCTAAGAAAACGGGCGACGTCTCTTTAAGCATTACGAAAAAAGATTATAGAACGTTATTGCCCTCTTTTATCAGCATCCATCATTTTGACGTTACCGGAGACGGACCTTCCGGATCTTCAATATCGTTAAACGATTTGACCGGAGATACGGTATCGATTAGCGATTTAACCGTAGGAGAATGGACGATAACCGCTTTAGGTAAGGACTCTGCAAACAACGCGATAGCAAAAGGCTCCGTTTCGGTTAATATCGTCGAAGGAACAACTACCGACGCGACAATCGACGTTCGATACCTTCAAGATGCGACCGGAACCGTTAATATAACCATAACCTGGCCAAGCGACGTATCGGTCGATAGTATAGAATTTAAGAAAAACTCGATCGATCAAACGGCGGACGTTACGTCCGATCTCTCTTTTACCGGAAACAGCGTAAATTACCTTGACAGCAACGCCAAATCCGGTTTTTATACTTACGTTTTTAAATTCAAACGTAATAATCAGACTATTGCGACGGTTTTTCAATCCGTACACGTGTACGATTATTTAACGACGTCCGCGTCGATAACTTTATCGACGTCAAGTTTTAGCCGACCGCCCGCCGCTCCGAGCGGATTATCCGTAGTCGAAGGATTAGCTTCGTTAAATATAAGTTGGGTTGATAAATCGAACGTCGAAGAGGGCTTTGTAATAGAAAGAAAGACAAGCGGCGGGGAATTTACCGCTATCGGCGGTACGCTCCCGGCAAATACGATGAATTATATCGATAGCGATATAAGCGCCGACGCGACATACTACTATAGAGTAAAAGCGCTAAACGCTTTTGGAAGTTCGGCGTATAGTAATGAAGCGCATGGCGTATTTGCATTGCCTACTATAACCGCTATAACTCCATCGTCTGGTCTGACGGGAGTTCCGGCAAATACCAATATCGTTATTAGTTTTGATAGCGAAATGAGTCCGTCGGTTTTTGGAACGGTTATTTTTTCCGGCGTCGCCTTTCAGGACGGTACAAATTGCTCGATGAGCATATCGGGAACTACTCTAACTATTAATCCGAACGCCGATTTCCCGGGCGGGGTATATAACGCTATAGCGGTAAGCGGATTTAAAGACATTTCGGGCAATACGATGATCTCTTATAGCGAGTCGGGTTATAATTTTAGCGTAAATGGAATGATAGCGTACTACCCCTTCGACGGGACCGCGGACGACATGAGCGGAAAGGGAAACAACATGACCCTTACAACTATTTATTCAGGGGCAAACCCGCCAGAACTAACGTTCGATAGACGCGGTTGTCAAAATTCGGCTTATTCTATAAGTATGGGAAGTAGTTGCTATTATATGAATACAAATATTACCAGCGTACCGTCGAGTTTCACAATATCCGTTTGGGTTTATAGCTCGGTAGATTCGATGGATCGGACAATATTTTCAAAATTTCTAGACGATTTCAGCGCCGAAGATAAACGCGCCGAGATGTGTCTAAAAAAAGAGATGTCGGGCAACCTGAAATTCTTTATGGGGAACGGAGCAGATTTGGGATTAGATATAAACGGAAACAACGGCGAGAACGGCGATTTGTCAAACGATAAATGGCATAACGTCGTTATAACTTTCGACGGAACGACGGGCAATATGTATATAGACGGCGCTCCATCGGGATCCGGCTCGTTTAGCGGAACCAGGCAGAATACGACGACTCCTTTGTACTTCGGTTATTACAGAGTTTCTTCGGATTATTACTATTGGAACGGCAAACTCGACGACATACGGATATACAACTACGCTCTAAGCGAAACGGAGGTAGCTAGCGTTTATAATTCAGAAAAACCGCTTCCTTTTGGAGTATCGGCAATTAGCTCCCCCGCGGTAGGCGCTATTGTCGAGCCGACGGCGGATATAAAAATAATTTTTGACGCGACGATGGATCAATATAGCGAGGCAAAAATATTATTTGCAAATCCTCCTATAGATTATTTTGGCGGTTCTTATTCACTTTCTAAAACTTATAAAAATAACGACACGGTAACTTTCACTCCATCCGGTAATTATTTACCTGCGGATACATACTCGGGTATAACCGTAACCGGATTTAAAGACGTCGGCGGCTCTACAATGACTGAATACGAAAACTCGGAGTATAATTTTAAGGTTAGAGGCAAAGTGGCTCACTTTTTATTTAACGAGAGCTATAGTTCTGTTTATCAAGCGCATCATTATTATACCGCTACAGGGGGAAATTCTCCCGTTTTCGTTGCCGGCAAGGATAGCGAAAGCGGTAGCGCCGTAAATTTCAACGACGGCGGCAATTATTACCTCGATACTAACATAACCAAATTGGACGGCGACTTCACGCTATCGGCATGGATAAACTATACAGATGCGGAGGCGTCAAGACCTATTATCTCAAAATACAATACGAGCGACGCCGATAGCCAGTTTAATCTCCAAATTGATACAAACGGCAATTTAAACTTCTTTATGGGAGACGGCTCGGACAAAGGGATAACGCTCAACGGAAATAACGATCCTGCGTCGGACCTTATAGCCGGCAATTGGTATCACGTCGCCGTTTCTATGAACGGCGCTAACGGCGCGCTCTATATAAACGGAACAGAGACCGGTAGCGGCTCGTTTACCGGAACGAGACAGACGGGAACAAACGGTATCAACATTGGAAGATATTATAACGGAGAGTTCAAATATTTTAAAGGGAAGATAGACGACGTTCATATCTACAACTACGCTCTAACGGCAGCCGAAATAAGATCTATTTACATTACGGAAAAAACAAAAGTTGAAGTTGCAAGCATCTTATTGCCGACTAATGGGGCGTCCGACGTAAGCCCCGACGCCAATATCGTAATACGGTTTGGCGGCTCTCTGGACGGAACGACTTGCGGAACAATGACTTTTAAATCGCCGAATTTTACTTATACAAACGGCGTCAATTGCGCGATGAGTTTTACGACGACGGACGTTACTAACGACACGGTTATTATCGATCCTTCTACCGATTTTGTCGGAATGAGATATGAAATTGATTCCAGTATTAATTCTATCAGCGGTTTTAAAGACGCCGAAGGAGCCGATATAAAACCTTATCATATTTCCTACTACGGTTTTACGCCCAGGTCTATTTCGATTTACTACAAGTTAGACGGCGATATGTCAGATTGTAGCGGTTATCCGGGCGTACCGAATCGCGATGGTTATAACTCAAACGGAAATTATCCGGATTTGACGACGGACAGATATGGAAACCCAAATAGAGCCTACTCTTTTACAGCGGCAAACGGAGACGCGTTTAGATCGGGAGAAAGCAATAACTCTATAAATATGGGCGGAAGTCTAGACAAGACCTTATCGCTCTGGGTAAAAGGGAGTCCTTCCCCGCCCGCCTCCGATCAAATTATATGCTCTTTGGGACATGATGGTACTTCGATACCTGATGGATCGGCATTTGGGTTATACGTCCAAAAAGATACTAATAAAATCGGATTCTACGGTCACGGAGATTCCCATAATTTTGTTACGCCCATCGTAATAGATTCCGGCTGGAGTCATTGGGCGATTTCTTACGGCTCCGACAGCGGAGCCAAGCGCGTTAAAATTTATAGAAATGGATCGTTTGTTAATTCTAAAGACGGAGAATATAATATAATGACAGACGTATTGTGCGTAGGAGCTAATACTACCATTGATAACAACTTCTTCGACGGATGTATCGACGAAGTCCGGCTTTACAACTACGCGCTATCCGCAGACGAGATATTTAGCATATACGATGAAGAGAAGCCTACGCCGTAATAAATAAACGCAAAAAAAGGAGTCGTTTTAAACGGCTCCTTTTTTTGCCCTTTGCGTCATGTCCCATGCGCGTTAAAATCAAAGCTACATATGTGTCAAAATAAATTTGACACATATGTAGCGGGTTGAGACAGATTCTTTAAATTTGACACATATGCGTCAAATAATAAAAAAGTCCGAATTTTAATTCGGACTTTTTTATTATTTAAACATCTTTTTAATTTTGCCGTTTAGGTAGATATTCTTTAACAAACGCCCGATAAGTTTGACAAGGAGCGTCCAGATTAGAAAGCCGATTATAAATCCCAAAAATAGAGCTATCACAATATTATACGAATTTTTGACGAGATCCAAAACCGCCTGAAGCATATCCGTCCACGCCAGATTGACCGTTTTAAGACCGGTCCAGAAGAGAAAATGATCAAGATACCCCGTCAGTTTTCCATCCAGTATAGAATTTGACATTATTTTAGCGGCGGACGCTTCGGCGGATAAAACTCCGGCGCCAATCGAAACCAAAAAGGCGCATATTAGATTCAGCAAGCTTAATATTTTCTGAAAAAAAGCCGCCGCCGGATTTTTGGTTTTACCGGAGTGATAATTAAAAACCAGTTCGGCAATCTCGTCGGCGCGCTCCAAATTTATCCCCTCTCTATTTAGTATAGGAATAATGTCAGAACGTTTTACAAGCCCCTTTTTGACTATTTTTTTAATCGCGCCGATATTACTTGAACTTAGCATATTTATCTCCGAATAGACCGCTTTAGTTTAACAGTTTCATGATAGATTTGCCGGCGGCGTCTCTCATTGTACTAGAGTACTCTTCGCCGGTTCTTATCTTCTCAAGCTCTTCGATAGCCAGATCGTCGCCTACGAATCCGAGTCCTTCGATTATCCTCAGCATGAGTTTCTCCCCCTCTTCCTTATTAAAAGCCGTCTTTCCGCCCTCCTTGACTATATTGTTATAATAAGCCAGCCTTTTTGATAATATCTGAGTCGCCTCGTAAGTGCCGATTTTAACTAACGCTTCGATCGTAATATAGTCCGACCTCTGATTTTTATCGGCAAGCCATTTGACCTCTATCATGCGAGCGACCTCTTTTTCCGTCGCTCTAAGCTCCCCAAGCTGTCTCACGCATTCGTCTTTGATCTTTTGAACAAAATGCTCCTTAGAACTCTCATATTTCTGAAGTTTGGTAATCATCTTAGATAGAGCTTTTTTGCAGGGTATGATTTTACTCTCTCTACTCGAATCCGACTCGTAAGAAAATTTTAGAGCCGCCGCTATAATTTCCAGTTCGTCCTCTTGATCTATCAAGTCTCCCACTAAAATGGAGGGCTCTTTGGTTATATTAGCGATAGAGGCGAGCGCCTCGTTTCTGATCTTTTCGTTATACGGAAAAGTCGCATAAAAAAGCTCGTTAAAACTCGATTTATCGGCAAAAACGCCCAATCCCCTTACGGCTCCCGATACGATCATATCAAAATCTCTAACAGAGGCGTCCCCAAGTTTTGTCTGATTGTTAAAATATCTCAGTTCGTTGTTTAGAAACTGAATATAGTCCGTATTGCCGGTTTTGCCGATCGAATAGAGTATTTCGCCTCTATATATCTGTTTTTTTGATTTTTTATATATTTCCGCAAGAAATGGGGCGGATTTTTTTAGTTGAAGCTTAGCGGCGGTTAAAACCGTATAAAACGCCCAATCGTCGTAATATTTAACGTCGTCCTCGTCGTTTTTGACGAAATAATGAGCCGCCTCCGACGCAATCGATAATACAAAATCCTCGTATTCCGACGTCGCCACTTTGTAAATATCTTTTATTCTCGCAAGTTTTTCTTTCATAGAAGACGCTTGTTTATATAAAATTTTTTGGATTCTAAGATTCGGCAACGGCTCCTGAGAGACAAGATTGACGGATAACAACGTAATTAATACCAAAGCGCCGCGTCCGCTATTTAACTTAAACATATAAAACTCCGTTAAAAATATATTATTACCATTATTGTTTTTTTTATTTTTAAAGTCAATACTATATTATCGAATTATGAAATATTTTACTTTTTTTTTAATATACGGAAAAAGCGCATAAAATACAAATAAAATAATCGGAATACCGATATATCCAAGATATAACGGAATGTCCGGTAAGTTTACCGGCGATACTTTCCCCGCTAAAGAGACGGCTTTTAGAAAAAGTATAATCATTTTATCCATAATCGCAACCATAAATTCTATCCTAAAAATCAAAAAAACGATAGTCGTAATAAAAAGAGACGAAAACAGCAGTTCAAATAGCGGCACAAAAACAATCGAAGTTATCAGAGAGAATAAAGGCGCTCTTCCGAAAATAGCCCATTGAAGAAAAAAAACAGCTGCAAAAGCGCAAAATGTAACGGATATCGAATCTTTTATCTTACCGGGAAGAATATTTGGCAGAAATCTTCCGAGGTCTTTATTAAACAAAATAATTCCAAGGGTCGCGAGATACGAAAACTGAAAACCCAGATTGTAGATGCAATAAGGATTTATAAAAAGTAAGATAATTGCAGAAAATGATAAAATAGTTACGGATAAAGTCCTATTCCCCATAACGAAAAAGGACGCCGTTATCGAATACATAAGCGCCGCTCTCAAAGCGGACGGCTGCGAAGGAAGCAGTAGGACGTATAGATATAAAAACGTCACGCTCAATATATACGATTTTGTTTTGGATAAAAAAATCGAGAAAAACTTTAAAAAAATAGCGCCTATAAATCCGATATGAAGACCGCTTATGGCTAATAAATGTATCAAGCCGCTGTCTCTAAATTCTTGTAAAACCGTTTCGTCCAATTCGGTTTTACTCCCAAAAAATATCGAAGAAAAAAATCCGAAACTATCTTGGGACAAACTTGTTTTAAATACTGATAAAATCATATCTCTCCATAGCCATATCGTTTCAGACATAAATTTATCGCGCAAAGATAAATGTTTCTTCCCCGATATAATTTCGATATCGCTAACATTTATATATACCTCTCCATAAATCCCTTTGCGCTTGAGATATTTTTTGTATTCAAACTCAAATATCCTCTCTCTCGGAAGAGATATTTTTTTACGTATTCGCGCTTCCATCCCTTTATGAAATTCGCAATCTATCCCGTTTTTCACCTTTACTAAGATATTAAAAGGGGCTACTCTCTTGTAATCCGTTATTTCCGGGTTTTTCACCGCTAATACTCTAAAATAAAACTCCACCCTGTTATCTTTAGTTCCCGGATATTCTGCAATAACTCCTAATAACTCTTGAGATATCTCAATTTCCGATAATAACGCCCTATAATCGCTCTGTATTCTACAAATATTCAGGATAAATAGCGTAGAAACAATTAAAATCAAAGAGATAAAAATTACCGCGTCGCGCTTTCTAAATATAACGGATAGCGCTATCCCCGCGCTCGCTCCGGCGAAAAATATTATAACCGATAACGATATTACTAACGCGTTTTCCGTTTCGGCTATCAAAACTGAAAATATCATAACAAGCGCCTGAACGAGCGGATAAGATAAAATATTAATAATTTTTTTCATACAAACTCCTATATATAAATAACAGTAAAAAATTTTTATAATTTACAAAAATTATTGATTTTTACAAAAATTTGAGTAATATTCTTTTTATGAAACAATTGACGATAGTATTGGCTCTGTTCTTCTTTACATTTTCGCTCCTATTTCCCGACGCGACCGACGATCTTACGACTGATTCGCAAAAAACGGTCGCATATAAAGAGCAGGTATTGGAAACGTTGAAATACGGTATTGATTCGGAAGTAGTAGCGTTGTTTCAAGAATTAGGTCGGTCGCCCGGCGACGATATTCTTCGGCTAATCGTAGAGAGATACGACTCGGTAAAACTGGGCGTCGCTAAGATCGAATACATAAATTATTTCTCAAATATTAAAACGCCGCCGGCTTATCTCATAGATACTCTCTATAACGAGGCGACCGACGACTACATAGATAAACAGACGCGCCTTTCGATTATAAACGCCTTCGCAAAAATCGGCGGATTGAGAGAGGGAAAGTATCTCCTCGAAAATATCGATAACCCCGATAAAATGATAGCCGACGCCGCCGCTCAAGCCCTGGTACAGATGAAGATTCGAGATCTCGCCGGAGATATTCTCGACAAATTGGTTAAATCGGACGAGGACGCCGATTATTTTCTCAACATAGACGTTAAAAACAAACTTATATTGGCGCTCGGCGAGATGGGGGCGACGGAAGCGATTCCCTATCTTAGAGAGATAATATCGACAAGTTCGAACGATAAATATTCGATAATGTACGGTATGGTTTCTCTGGCTAAACTAAAAGACGTCGAATCGCTCGACTCTTTATACAATAATCTCGGACACGCCGAAGTCAAGGTTCAAGAGTACGCCTCCTACTCTATCGGTCTGTTTGAAGGGGCGGAAGTTTTGCCTTATCTTAATAAAATGCTTCTTCACAACAATGAAAAAGTACGAGTCGAAGCCTGCAAAGGGCTGGCTTTAAACAAAGACAAATCGGCTATACCGGTATTATCTTACAAATTCCGTAAAGATCCGTCGTCAAAAACCAGAAGCGAGGCGATATCGTCGCTGTTTGTTATGGAAGCCGAAGGAATCGCCGAAATAAAAAAGATTTACGAGAAACAGAAAATTACCCCCGATATTCTGAATATTTTATGCGACGTCGCCGCTAAAAAACCCGACGCTTATAACGTAGAGTATATAAAAGAACTTTTCATTAACGGCGATAAAAAAAACAAGGAGATAATAGCTAAAAGGATCATTTATACGACGTCAAATCTTTTAGACGACGTAATACGGCTTCTTCTTGTCTCCGACGACTATCTGTTCCGCCTCGGCGGCTTGAAAGCCGTCTCTACTATCGAAAACTGCGCGCTTTGGGACGTCGTTTCAGATATGGCTCAAAACGACAAAGCCGAAACCGTAAAACGATACGCCGCCAAAATTCTATCCTTAAAAAGCTAATCGGAATCAAATATGATCTCAATATCGGAACTGACAAAATCTTACGGGGCGGTAACGCTATTTGAAAAAATATCTTTCAACGTAAACAGGTTTGAAAAAATAGGTCTTGTCGGCAGAAACGGACGCGGTAAAACGACGCTGTTTCGACTTATACTCGGCGAAGAAGAGCCCGACAGCGGCGATATATCCATCCCGAAAGGCTACCGCATAGGTTGCTTAAAACAGAATATTCATTTTACAAAAAACACGGCGCTTGAAGAGAGCGCTTTGGGGCTAAAAGAGAGCGACAAAGAGAACGTATGGAAATGCGAGAAAGTCTTATCGGGGCTGGGCTTTTCACAATCCGATATGGGCAGAAATCCGACGGAATTCTCCGGAGGTTATCAGGTGAGAATAAATCTTGCCAAGCTCCTTTTATCGGAGCCGGACCTCCTTCTGCTCGACGAGCCGAGCAACTATCTTGATATATTGAGCGTCAGATGGTTGATCAAATTCTTAAACGATTGGAAATCCGAACTAATTCTTATCACTCACGATAGAAATCTTATGGATAAAGTAATAACGCATACCGTAGCGATCCATCGACAAGGGATAAAAAAGATCGCGGGAGATACGGAAAAGATGTATCAGAAAATAAGTTCGGAAGAGGAGCTCTACGAAAAAACGCGAATAAACGACGAAAAAAAGCGAAAGGATATAGAACAATTCATTAATAGATTCAGGGCTAAAGCGACTCTGAGCAGTCGGGTTCAATCAAAAGTAAAAAGTCTCGAAAAAGCGGGAAAATTGGAGAAACTTTCGGCGATCGAGAACCTGGAGTTTTATTTTAACTACCGCCCTATTCATGCAAAATCCTTTTTCGAAGCGAAAAATCTGTCGTATTCGTATAACTCGTCCGATTGGATTATTAAAGATTTTTCGATAACAATCGCTAAAAACGATAAAATTGCGATAATTGGTAAAAACGGAAAGGGCAAAACCACCCTATTAAAGCTCTTATCGGGTAAATTAACTTCTAATACCGGCGGAATCGTCAAACACAACGACGTTGAAATAGGATATTTTGAACAGACGAACGTCAAACTTCTGGACAATAACAAAACTGTCGAAGAGGAGATCGACGCGGCGATAACCAACCGAGATAAGTATTCGGCAAGAAACATCGCCGGCGCTATGATGTTTGAAGGGGACCTCGCTCTGAAAAAAATCGCCGCCCTCTCCGGAGGCGAAAAAAGCCGCGTTATGCTCGGCAAACTTATAGCGGCTCCGGTAAATTTACTGCTCCTCGACGAACCGACAAACCACCTGGACATTCAATCCGCCGACTCCCTGCTCGAAGCGCTGGAGGAGTTTGAAGGAGCGCTTCTTATCGCCACGCACAACGAGATGTATCTCCGCGCGCTCGCCAATAGGATGATAATATTCGACAAAGGGGAGATAAAAGTTTTCGAAGGGGGTTACGACGATTTCTTAGAAAAAATCGGCTGGGACGAAGAACTTGAGAAAGAAGAAAAAACCAAAGAAAAAACCGAAGAAAAAATGATCGAAAAAGACGCTCTAAATAAAAAGGAGGTAAGAAAGATCCGAGCGCAAATAATCTCCGAAAAATCTAAAGAGTTAAAACCTATCGAGCTAAATATAAAAAAAATTGAACAATCGATATACTCTCTCGAAGAAGAACTCGACGCTAATCATAAGGAATTTGAGAGCGCGACAATTGCCGGCGACGGCGAAACGATAAAAAAACTGCTGATCTCCATCAACTCGCTGGAAAAAAACATCGAACAAAACTACCTCAAGCTAGACGAACTAACCAATGTCTACGACGAAAAAAGCGCTATTTACGAAGAACGCTTAGAACAAGCCGGATTTGAATTATTAATTTAATAAACGAGCAATAAATAATAAATTGGAACGAACAATAGGGCGTCTTATCAATGAAATTAAATAAAAACAGGGATACCTTTAGTAAAGTATTTTTTCCTCCCCAAAAAGCCGACGGGGCGTCAAAAAAAAGAAAAATTTTATTGACAATCTAGTTATAATGTATTATCTTGTAAAACGTAGAACATTCAAGGGTTCGGGATTTTTCCCGAAGGCTTGAGCGGTTGGGCCGCCGCTCTGTATTTTTTATAATACAGAGCGGCGGTCTTTTTTTTTTATTATCATTATTTAGGAGGATTTTTATGGGTAATCCGGATGGAGCAAAAATATTTGTTTTGGTTTTAGTGGGAATATTTTTTAGTCTAGGAGTCGCGTACTTCATTCATACGTCGATTTTAGAAAAAAAAGCCAATAAAAAAGATAAAGAGCGAGAGTAAAAGGAGGAATATATGAGTAATTTATCTCAGCTTATAGGCGAAGCCGCAATAGTTATGATTACGGGAATATCTGTCGTGTTTTCATTCCTGATTACTTTGGTAATATTGGTTACGTTGGTTGGGAAAATAATCAAAATATCCGGCGCGGATAAAATCAAAGCCGACAAGGCGACGATAAAAGAAAAGGACGAAAAAGAGATTATTGCCGCTATCGCTATGGCGATGAAGAAGAGATTGTAAAAAATTATCCCGCTCTCTTCTTCAGTTGCAATAGTTCAAAAACTTTTGACGCTATATTCGTTATGATATTCAGGACTTCAAGATCGCTGGCGGAGTAGTATCCGTTTTGATTGTCGGTTAGGTTCAGTACGGCTATAACGCGGTTTAGTCCGTATATCGGTAGAGAGATAAACGATTTTGTTTCGTATCTGTCTTTGTATTTAAAATCGTGCCCCTCAAAATTTTCGACGTTAGTTACAAAGATTCTTTTATTTTCAGCCGCGACTTTGCCGGCTATACCCGATCCCAGCGGAATTTTGATGGATTTTACTTTTAACTTTTCTTCCGAAGTCCATCCCATAGTTTTGTAGATGTAAAGCTCTTTGGATTTGTCTACAACCATTATCGAGCCTCTTTTCGAATGCGATAGACCCGAACCCCAGAAAAGAATTTTTTCAAGAAGTTCCGAAATATTTGAGCATTGGAGTATATCGTTACTCATTTGAGAAAAATTAAGGTATAAATTATCTATTTTCTCCTGAAATGTCGAGTCCTCTTCAAATTTTATGGCTTTATCTATATCTTTGTCTACATTTTTTGCATAATAATCAATAGCGCCAATATTTTTATCGATCGAATCGTTTAGTTTATCCGCTACGGCTCCGTCATGCTTGGCAGATTTTATAGAAAACTCGTCGATATTTGCGCTTGCGAGTCTTATATTATCGTGTTTTATGGATATAATTAATCTGTACATTATAGAGACAACGACGATAAAAAATATTGTGAGAATTATCAGGTAAAAAATCGATATTATAGGTTTGCCGAACTCAAGCCATTTGTATTTATTAAAGAATTCTGATTCAGTTAGGAATAAATTCATAAATCCCAACAGATACAACGATAAAAATAATCCGAAAAGTATTATTAATAGCAAGATAAAAAAAATATTTCTTCCTTTCATCTGATCCTCCCTAACATTCTTGTAAGTCCGACTTTATCAATAAATTTGATATGTTGGTATTTTTGGATAGTAGACAACGCCTGTTTGCTGAAATGATTTGTCGCTATAAATACCCCTTGAGAAACCTCTTTCTCCTCTATCCAATCAATAAAGTTGCTTACCGATAACTCGCTTACTTCGTCCTGGTATCTTCTTAAGGTAAAAACGGTTTCCTTTTTACTTCTTCCTTGAGCGTTCAGCGGTTCTACTAAAAAATTTATCGCGGCTCCGTCAATATATTCGGTATCTCCTTGAAATCTTATCTCTTGTTTTATCTGAAAACCGACGGCGGCTACAAGTTTTCTGGCTACCTCTTTATACTCTCTTGTATCCATTTGGTTTAGTTTCTCTGCGGAGTATTTTGCGACGGAGGTCTGCGTCTTATCGGATTTAGTCTTGGCGCCTACGTTGCGGGATATTTTTGACCCGACCTCGGCTTCAAATCTATCTACGTCGAATCTCGCGGACGAATGGAGCAGTCCCTTTTTAAGGATAGCGTTTATAGGTTTGTCTTCTATAAATTTCACCGCATAATCCGACGGCGTTCCATTGAGTTTGTTATTTATCGACTCTATTATTCTTCTTACGTCTTTATACAATTGATCGATTAGTAGAATTTTTTTGAAAATCTCCAGCGCTTCTTGATATTTTCCTTTTTTGTATAATAAAACGCCGTGATTATATAAAGCCTCTTTTGTTTTAACGTCCTTTGGTTCGTTTTTTGAGAAAACGTTAGCTTGCTCAAAACTCGTAATCGCCTCGTCTATAAGCCCTTTCTCTTTGTAACACATTCCGATTAATCGGTGAGCTTCCGTGATCATTTTTTGATTTTTTTTCTTTCTTATTACTTGGGTAAAATGTTGTAGAGCAAGGTTTGTTTTATTCTGCGAAAGGTATAAGATTCCCAGATAATAATTAGCCGAGCCGTCGTCGTCTACTTTGTTCCTTAGAGCTTTTTCAAAAGCCTCGATAGCTTTTGGCGCAAGACCGTAATCCAGATAGGCAAGACCTAAAAATAACGCCGCCTCGCCGTCTTGAGGATTAAAAGATAGATATTTCTCTATCAGAGGAATTCCTTTTTGCGATTTTGCCTGTCTGCAGTAAATTTTTCCCAAATCTAAAAATACCGACGGGATCGAGTCGTCAATTTTTATAATTTCATACAGCTCCATAAAGGCTTGTTTTTCATTTCCGGCGGAGAGCAGACACGACGCCATAGCGGCTTTAACCGTAGCGAGAGACACGTTAGCGGGAAGGGTTTTGGCTCCCAGCAGTACGTTTAGTTCTTTTTGCGCTCTCGGTATAAGTTTTAACTTTAAGGCGAGGTTGGCGATTTTCCATCTCAGTTCGGGCGAAGAAGACCCCTTATTTAGGATATAATCGTACGCTACGAGAGCTTCATGATATTTGCCTTGAGATTCGAGTCTCATACCGTTTTTTAGCGATTTATTCCCGCCAAATCCAACTTTTAAAATAATCGCGATAAAAAAAATTATCGTTACTGCGCCGACTATAGCTATTGTTAGCATCATTTTTTATACCTTACGTTATAATATAAATTATAATTTATCATCGATCTTGATACCTTAGAGTATATTTTAATGAAATATCTACCTGATTTCAAATTGTTTGCAGAAAAATATTCTCCATAGTCTATATTATTTTCGTCTATTTTTTCAACTAGTGAACCGTTTTTGTCATAAATTTCTAAAACTAGATCTAATCCTCTTATTCCCGATAAAGAGATGTTGACTATATTTTCGTTTTTTAGTACTTCAAATTTATACCAATCGACGTCGTTCTCCGGGAAGAGCGCGCCTATATACTCCGCAGCGTTTATCATATCCGTCGCTAAGCCGATAACGTCGTTAAATTCTCTTTCATAGAAAGCCTCTACTCCGTTGACATAGATAGGATCAAGTTTTTTGACAGATAAGGTATATTTAGGATCCATCTTGTCGTATTTATCTACCGAGCCGCCGACGCGAATATAATAAACTTTTGACTTTGAAGATAAAAACGAGAATATCTCGGTTCCTCCCCATGAATTAGCGTTGATAAATTTCTGGATAGAGTTGTCTTTGTCGTAAATAGTCATATTCAGATCCAGTTTTGATAACGTTTCAAGCCGTATTTCAAAGTCGTAATTCTGTCCGTCGATTAATTGAATTTTGTAATAATCAAAGTCGTTTTTTGGAGAAATAAGCCCCCGTTTTTCATCGCCGATATCAATTTTAATAGCGGTTGACTCGTCGTTATTCGGCTCTATCTCTTCAACGCTATCCCTCCCTTTCGCTTCAAAATTAAGATAATAAGGAACCGTTTCGTTGTAGTTTGTTTTTGCTTCAACCGAAAGCAATATGACGTCTCCGCTTGGATAATATTCCCACAATTTTTCGCCTTCGCCTCTGCCGTTTTCATCGACGGTAAATAGAATTTTGCCGCGAGGGGTATAGACGGTAATCTTTGAATCAATCCCCGGTACCGAAGTTAAGAGCATTTTATAAGAGCTGTTTTTTTGACTAACCGAAATGTTGTAAAAATCTTTGTCGCCGATCGAACCCTTATTATTAAAAAAACCGGCGATACAATTTTGAGTAGTCGTCGAGCAAGCCGAATTTCTATCGTCGTTGTTTTCAACGTCCGTCAATCTTTTTTGGTAGAGATTGTAGTCCGCCTTATCGACTTTTGAACATGAAAATATAATAATACAAAATAATAATAAGAATACCTTCATAAATTTACTCGCTTATTTTTGGAAAATATTGTTCGTTATGAATATAACAATTCTCGGGAATCGGGCCGTCCATCCAGAAATAAAAGTTTTTGATAACGGGGCAGTTTTCAGACGCCTGTAGTCCGGTTTCTTCGCAAATTTTATATAATTTCATATTATTTGGAATTTTAATTTGATCTGTATCGTTTCTGGACGTTCGCTTCACATACTCGCACCAAATAATCGCCGCGTTTGATTCGCTTGGTTGAAGAAGCGATTTGCCGCCGTCCATTCCGACCCAGGTAACGGTTACTTCGTTATCTGTAAATCCCGCAAACCAGCCGTCGCGATAGTCTTGACTTGTGCCCGACTTCCCAAATGCGGGGGTCGTAAAACCGGTCTTAAAAGCCGCTCCGTACGCCGTGCCGCCTCTTTCAAAAACGCTTCTCAACATCTGCGTCGTTTCGTAGGCGACCTCTTCGTTTAGTATCCTTTCGTTATTTCTGAATTCCGCAGGATAAAGGTCGTCGAAATAAGGATTATTAGCGCGGGCGTTATCGTAGTAGACGTTGCCTTTGGAGTCGTAGATTTTTTTGATTATTACCGGATAAACCGTAACGCCTCCCCGCGGAAATATGCAGTAAGCCGTCGCCAACTCCAGAGCGGACATCTCGCAAGTGCCTAAGGCAAGCGAAAGCACTTCGGGGACTCTTTTTTTATTCTCCTCGTCGACCAAGAAAGAGGCTTTTCTAATAAAGTCGGCGGTCTCCTTTATATCGAGATCGTTGAGAACGGCGACGGCGACCGTGTTTAGAGATCTTTTCATAGCGTCGTAAAGAGTTACGTAACTCCCGTATTTGTGGTTGGCGGAATAGTTTTTTGGAGCGTACTTTTTTCCATTAATGTTGTATTCCACAAGCTCGTCTTTAAACTTAGTAAAAGGATTGATCTCCTTATCCTTTAGTCTCTTTTTACTAAGCGCGTACGAGTATATAAAAGGCTTGACCGAAGAACCGATCGATCTGCGCGCGTAAAGCGCTCTGTTAAACTGATTGTAAAATGTATAGTTTGATCCTCCGACGATAGCGGTAACCTCTCCTGTCGTGAAATCTACGCTAACTAACGACGCTTCAAGGTCTTTTAGATCTTTTTCTTCATATCCTTTAAGTTTAGCCCTCTCGGCAGTTTTAACGATTTTATTTTTGATATATTTTAACTGCTCGGATACTATGTTTTCCGCGAGATTCTGTTTTTCCAAATCGATAGTCGTTTCGACGGTTAGACCGCCCTCCGTAATTTTGTCGTAAGAGAAACTTTTTTCAAGAGTTTGCCTAATGTATTCCGTGATATAACCCGATCTGTTGATTTCGGTTTTCCAAAACGATTGACTGCCGCCCATGCTCCTGTTTTCAAAATTAGTCCAAAATTTGGATACTTCGTAATCAATCTCATTCTTATCAAGGAAGCCCCTGTTTTTTAGCTGATTTAGAATCGATATTTGTAAATTACGGGCTTTTACGGGATATTTTATAGGCGAATACCTCTCCGGAGATCTGTTCATTCCTATTAGCAACGCCGCTTCGCCTATAGATAATTCGCCGGCGTCCTTACCGAAATAGAAATTTGACGCGTCCTGAATTCCGTAAGTTCCGTGTCCCAGAAATATTGAGTTTAAATATATCGTAAGTATATCGTCTTTTGTAAATCTTTTTTCCAATTCGAAAACGCAGAATATCTCATAAACCTTTCTTTTTAACGCGCGTTCGTGAGTTGTAAACAAAATTTTTGCCAGTTGTTGCGATATTGTAGAGCCGCCGGGGGCTTTACCGAAAGTAACAATGTTGTTAAAAATTCCAATGCCAAATCTAACTACATTTATACCGAAATGATCGTAAAACCTCTGATCCTCTATAATAATGAATCCTTTTGTAACAAAATACGGTATTTCGCGGAGGGGGATAAGTTTACGCCTCTCTTTTGAGTACTTGGTTATGATCGAGCCGTTTCTATCGAGGAAAACCGTCTCCTTTTTATCAATATCGTCTATCTCCTCCTCTTCCAATCCGAGCGTAATATCGGACTCCTTGTTTCTTTGAAGATCCTTAGCAAACAGCTCTATTTTTTCAAATATGGAATTTTTATTTGATAAAAACTCCATATAAACCGCGCCGACGTATGATAAACCGATTACAAATGCTACGGAGACGATTGTTAGTATAGTAAATAGTATTATTTTAATTATTCTTCTTTTCACTGCGCTTACCCGAAATTATATCCATTTTATTCTCTTATGTCAACGTAAAAATTGTAATTGTAGCGGCGCGGCGTATATAGCTCCATATGTGTCAATTTATTCGTCGGGGAGCGGCGCGGCGCATATGCGTCGAATTTTTCATCAGGGAGCGACGCGGCGGTATGCAACCCATATGTGTCAATTTTTCATCGGGGAGCGGCGCGGCGCATATAGCTCCATATGTGTCAATTTTCCTTCGGGGAGCGGCGCGGCATATAGCTCCATATGCGTCAAATTTTCATCGGGGAGCGGCGCGTTATCGGCGACGCGGCGTATAGCTCCATATGTGTCAATTTATAGCAGGGAGCGCCGCGACGGGTATAGCTCCATATGTGTCAATTTTCCTTCGGGGAGTAGCCGCGGCGCATGCAGCTCCATATGTGTCAAATTTCTATCGGGGAGCGGCGCGGCGTATGCAGCTCCATATGCGTCAATTTTTATCGGGGAGCGGCGCGGCGGTATATAGCTCCATATGTGTCAATTTATTCGTCGGGGAGCGGCGCGGCATATAGCTCCATATGTGTCAATTTTCCTTCGGGGAGCGGCGCGGCGGTATGCGACACATATGCGTCGAATTTATTTCCCGTTAAAAAACACGGGTATTTTCGCTGAATTTTTCCAAATTGACAAAAATAAAATTATATGCGAAAATCAGGTTTCTTTTATAATAAAGACGGTCGTCGGGAAAATGTTGTAATTAGCGACGTTATTTAGGAGCGGAGGTTGTTTAAAGTTCTATACAAAGACTCAAATACAAGAGCTAGGATAGGCGAGATGCGGCTGTATCATGGAAAAGTTTCTACCCCCGTATTTATGCCCGTTGGGACGAACGGGACGGTAAAAACATTTTTGCCTCGCGAACTTGAAGAGATGAATACGGAAATAATTTTATCAAACGCGTATCATCTCTATTTGCGTCCCGGTTTGGAAGTTCTTGAAAAGCTCGGCGGACTTCATAAATTTGCCGGTTGGAACAGCAATATTCTAACGGACTCGGGGGGGTTTCAGCTTTTTTCTTTGAGCAAACTTGCGAAGACGAAACATGACGGAATAGAGTTTCAATCGCACATCGACGGTTCGAGACATTTTTTAAACCCGATCGACATAGTTAACGTTCAGAAGATTATCGGTTCGGATGTTATGATGGTTTTGGATCATTTGGTTGAAGCCAAGTCCGATTTAAAAAAAGTTGAGAAGGCGCTGGAGACGACTATCAGGTGGGCTCGTCAGTCAAGAGAGTATTATCTAAAGAACGTCGATAGCGAGAAACAAAAAATGTTCGGGATTATTCAGGGAGGCTTTTTCAAGGAGCTGAGAAAGCGCTCTATTGAAGAAACCGTCGCTATTGGATTCGACGGTTACGCTATCGGGGGATTGTCGGTCGGAGAAACTAAGGCGCAATTTCTCGATATTCTCGAATATACGGCGGAGTTTATGCCTGAAGATAAACCGAGATACTTGATGGGAGTAGGGACTCCGGAAGACCTCTTCTACGGTATCGAAAACGGAATAGATATGTTTGACTGCGTTTTTCCGACCAGAGTAGCGCGAAACGCTTTAGCTCTGACAAGCGCCGGCAGAGTAAATCTGAATAACGAGAAATTTAAATTCGACGAGTCGCCTCTAGATAAAGAATGCGATTGCTATATATGTAAAAATTTTTCAAAAGCGTACGTCAGGCACCTGTTTAAAGCGAAAGAGATAACCGCTCCGAGAATGACAAGTTATCATAACGTCTATTTTATGAGGAATATTGTAGAAAAAATAAAAAAGTGTATAGTAAACGGCGATTATCAATCGTATAGAAAAGATTTTTTTGCAAAATATTTTCAAACTAAAACCGAGGCTGCCTTTTGAGACAGCCTCGAATAAATACTCAACCCCAGCAATAATTAAGAACTTCGAGATCGGTCGCCTCGAGGAAAACGTTTGATTCCCCTTGCGCTCTTAACCAACCTTCTACCGAGATTATTTTATTCTTTTTTAGACTATCCCCAATTTTTTTGATCAACGGATTCTTTAAATTAACCGGAATCGACGCGACTCTCAAATCGCCGCGTTTATCGTCTTTTAGCGTAAGATCGACTTCGAGATCGAAAGAAAAAATTCTGTTTCCGTTGTCTTTCTCATTAACTATCGGATTATTCAAAATCCTACCCTTTAAATTTAACTCGTTTACTTTTTTGTTCATTTTTGACTCCTTTTTATTTAATACTATAATTAACAATTTTTTCTTCAAAACTCTTTACAAAATTTCTAAATATTTTTAAAAAATTTTATTTATTTTGAGATTAAAATTGAAATTCTTAAAAAACGGGAATTCCCGTTTTGAATATACTAATAAACGCGCTTAACAATCAAAAACTGAGAGATACGTCAAAAAAAATATTTCTATAATATTCTAACTTATTATTGTGAATTATAGTTTATTATGCTAATATTTAGCGGATTTTAAACATTATATTTTTTAAAGAGGCGACAATGAAAAAGATTATAATTGTATTTATTTTTGCGTCGGTTTTGGCGTCGTGTAAAGATAGTTCTTCAACGAAAACCGTTAAAGGGATAAATTGGCTTACAGACGTTGATAAGGCGAACGAATTAGCGCTAAAAGAGAACAAGCTCGTTATGGTAGACGTTTACGCCGATTGGTGCAGTTGGTGCTCAAAGTTAGACGAGGAGACTTATATTGACAAAGACGTTATAAAAGAGTCTAAAATGTTTGTAAATTTGAAGATAAATCCTGAAACCGACCAAAAAGCGAGCGAATATCTTGCTCCTTATAATATTTCAGGATTTCCGACAATACTATTTGTCGAGCCAAACGGTCAACTTGTAGATTCAATCGGCGGATTTCTCAACGCCGAGGCGTTTTTAGAGAGAATGAAGAACGTTTTTACGATTAGAGGTAAATTTAACAGACTTATGGGGGAGTATAAAGAGGATAATTTTGAGAATTCTTCCGAATTGCTGGATATTCTATTAAAATCGTCCAGATACGACGAAGCCCTTCCTATATTTGAGAAACTTAACGGTATGAATCTTATAAAAGAGGATAAATTAGGCGTTATTTATTTGGGAATAGGCAATTATTACGGTCAAATGGCGGATTTTCCGAAAGCTAAAGAGTATTTCTACAAACTTTTAGACTATAAGGCGGACGATGAAGTTCGTTACTATTCGGTTTACTATTACGCTCTCGCTTTGTTGTTAAATAACGAAATTGACGCCGCTAAACTTTTTATTGCGGATTCGTTAAAAGGGGACAAACTAAGCGAAGAATGGAAAAATTATCTAAAACAACTTGAAACGGATTATCTTTCAAACGCCAAAGAATAAAACTCCAAAAAGAATAAAGCTCCGCGTCCCGTCGGCTTTTTGGGGATTGACGCATGCGATGTTTTGTGGAAAAAAAAATTGACGCATATGATGTTGAGGATAAAATTGACGCATATGCGTCATTTTATTTCCTCGTCCCCAAAAAACCGGCGGAGAGCTAAATTTTGCTAAAAAATCCTTTTAAAAAGTCAAAAAATATAGTAAAGTCAAACAAACTTAAATTTATAATAAAAGCGGGATTGATATGGCTCAGGTAAATATAATTTTCAACGGACAAAACTTTGTATCGGACGACGATTTAACTATATTAGATTTTGCAAAGACTCAAGGAGTCGAGATCCCGACTTTATGTTACGACGAAAGATTGACTCCTTACGGAAGTTGTTTCCTCTGCGTCGTCGAAGTAAAGGGAGCAAGGACTTTGATTCCGGCATGCGCGACTAAGCTGAGAGAGGGGATTGAGATACAGACTACTTCCAAAACAACGACGGACTCGAGAAGAACGGCGCTTGAGTTGACGTTATCCAACCACTACGGCGATTGTATCGCGCCTTGTAAGTCGGCTTGTCCCGCGGGGTGCGACGTACAGGGTTACGTCGGTCTTATAGCGAATAAAAAATACGACGACGCGCTAAAATTGATCAAAGAGACCATACCGCTTCCGGCAAGTATCGGGAGAGTATGTCCGAAGTTTTGCGAAGAAAAATGCCGAAGACAAAAAGTAGAAGAGCCGATAGCTATAGACTATCTAAAAAGGTTCGTCGCCGATATGGACCTTAATTCGAAGAGTCCTTACAGACCTGAATTAAAAAATAAGATAGGCAAAAGAGTAGCGGTAATAGGCGGAGGTCCCGCCGGATTATCAGCCGCTTACTATTTGATTAGGGAGGGCGTCGACGTTGAAATATTTGAAAAGAAAGAAAAACTCGGCGGGATGTTGCTATACGGCATACCGCAATATAGACTTCCGAAAGACGTTTTAGCGAAAGAGATCGCCTTGATTATCGATCTAGGCGTTAAGGTAAATTATAATAAAGTCTTGAATGAAGATTTTACCATAGACGGATTGATTAAGGACGGATTTGACTCCGTCGTCGTTGCGTGCGGCGCATGGAGCGCATCAAAACTCGGCGTTCCAAACGAAGACGCCGACAATATACTTGACGGTATTAAATTTTTGGAGAATATTGCCGACGATAAAAAAGTCGAAATTAGCGGAAAGGTCGCTATAGTCGGCGGCGGCAATACGGCGTTTGACTGCGCTCGAACGGCGTTGAGACTCGGAGCCGAAGAGGTCGTTATAGTTTATAGAAGAAGCAGGGACGAGATGCCGGCAAACGAGGTAGAAAAGGACGAAGCCGAAGAGGAGGGGATTAAATTTCAACTCCTTACTCTTCCCGTTGAGATTGCGAAGGACGGAGATAAGGCGACGGGTATGGTTTGCCGGAAGATGAAACTTGGCGACGCCGACGCTTCGGGAAGAAGAAAGCCTATTCCGATCGAAGGATCGGAGTTTACGGAAAATTATGATTTTATAATCGCCGCTATCGGTCAGAGACCGGATTACGACATATTAGGCGATAGACGTAACGAGATGGTTCCGGACAATAAAAAAATATCTTACAACGATAAAACGGGGCAGACCGCTTTAGAAAAGGTTTTTATCGCCGGAGATTACGCGACGGGAGCGGCGACGGTTGTCGAGGCGCTAGCCGGCGGTAAAAAAGCGGCGTCGGCAATATTGAAATATCTGCAAGGAGCGGAGTCTTTAGAACCCAAAAAAGAATTTTTGAGCAAAAGAGAGGATTTGAAGGAGATAGACGAAGAGTTCCTCTCGCGATGGGAGAAAAAAAGCAGGGAAAAAATCGACGTTTTAGAACCCGACGAAAGGAAAAGCAATTTTAAAGAGATAGAGAAAGTTTTTGCGGAGAGCAGAGCGCTAAGAGAAGCCGCCAGATGTATGGAGTGCGGTTGTATGGACGTTTACCAATGCCTGTTGAAGAAATACGCCGAGGATTACGAAGCGCAGGATAATAAGTATAGAGGCGCGGTAAATACTCCGCTATTTGACGATAGTTCTAAGTATCTTTTTAGAGAGCCGTCGAAGTGCATATTATGCGGCAGATGCGTCAGATTGTGTTCCAAAAAGGTAAATATCGGCGTTTACGGCTACGTTAAAAGAGGTTTCGACGCAATAGTATCGCCGAATTTCGGGCGTAATTTATCGGATACGGATTGTATTTCTTGCGGAACGTGTATATCGGGATGTCCGGTCGGCGCGATTGTTCCTAAAATACCGGCGATGAAGAAAGTTCCTTTAAAAGGGGATATGATTGATTCTTACTGTTTTCATTGCAGCGTTGGATGTAAAAACAGCGTAGAGTTGTTTAACGGTTCGATATACGAAGTTCATGAAAGAGACGGTTATTTGTGCGGCAGAGGAAGGTTTGGTTTTCCGGACATCGCGGCGCATAAAAACGACGTATCTCTCTTCAATTACGATAAACTTGAAAATTTCAGGGACGCCGTTATCTATCCGTCGCCTTCTTTGAGCGCCGAGGATTACGAGGTCGTAAAGATCGCCGCCAAATTAATGAACTGGGACGTTGCGAACTATTATTCGCAGAGTTCGTTGTGGAGGGCTTTCGCAAAGATTAATAAACTGCCAAGTATGGATTTTTTTACGAAAGATATCAAAGATAAAACTTTAGTCGTTATAGCCGGAGATCTGGAGTCGACAAATCCGATAGCTATCGGCGAATTGTCTTCCAAAATAAAGCCGGATACGGACGTCGTTTTGGTTAATAAAGAGCTTACCGTAAGATTAAAGAATCTTCAAGCCGAATTTATTTCTATTGCAAAAGGTTTGGAGAAAAAAGATTTGTCAAAATATGAAGAGATAGTTTTACTAATCAATCCGATAAGTTTTGATAAATTATACGGGGCGGATTCGGCGATAAATCTTTATAATAATCTGACAGAAGGAGAGATCAAAGTTAGAACGACTCTATTTAGCGATTCTAGAAACCTCTACTCTTTTTACGACGCCGATAAGGAGATAAAGTCCGATAAAAAGAGAAGTTTATATATACAAACTACTCCTAATCTCAAATCTGACGAAGGCTCTTTTATCGTTTCCGAATTATTTTTAGACGCAAACATTATAGAAGAGAACTCTTTAAAGTTATCGTACTCTTTTCAAGACGACGGAACGTTTTTGAATTCAAGAAATCAATATTATCAAAATGTCGCTATCGGAGACGGAAAAATATTTTCATTAAGAAATATTTTCAAAGACGTATTTGGCGTTGATAAAGTCGAAGTCATTAAACATGATAACGTCGACGTCGAAAAAAGTTTGCCGATAGACAAACCGGGAAGCGCCGATTTCCCCGAAGATTGTTTTATCAAGTTGTATTCGATTAAAAAATAATCGGGAGCGATAGATTACTTTTGAGAATGGGGCGGGATAGATGTCAAGTTTAGAAATAAGATTATTTTCTAGAAATGAAAAATTGAATATTTTCAATTACCTTAGCGACTTTCTGGCTAGTTTTAACAAGGAGCGCTGTCTTTACAACGTTTATTTTATTCTCAACGAGATGGATAAGTTTTTTAACAACTCTATTCTTAAAAGGGCGTATCTATATAAAAAAGGGATAAAAGTTCGTTCGTATGAAGAATATATAAAATATTGCTCCGAATATGAGAATGATAAAAACGATTTTGAGGCGGACTCGGATTATTTATTGGCTCTGACTAGAAATATCAATCTTAGTTTGGATCTTTATATCGATAAGGAAGATTGTCTCTGTATTGTTTATAAAATAAATATTTTATTCTCAGGGATAGAAAAAAAATCTATAGAAAATTCTATGATTTTAGCGAGACAAATCAGCAACATTAAAGAAGCGTTAAATAACGGCGACGTTTTGAAGCGTATTGATAAAAATATTTACTCCGCCTTTATTATGATTAAAAATCTCGGAGTCGAAATTTCGGCTCTTCCATTGACTGAAAAAGAGAAAAAAACGGAGATAAAGTTTGGTATTCCTTTAAAAAACCTCGATAACTTTAAAGACGATATTATAAGCGAAGAGATATCGAAAGAGATACAGAATATTCCGCAATATCCGCAACATATTTTAGAAGCTATTTACACTTTAAACAATCCGAATACCAATTTTTCCGGAATATCCGCCATTATTAAAAAAGATCCGGCAATGACCGCCGATTTGTTGAAGTTGGCAAATTCCCCTTTATACCTGCCTAACCGAAAAGTAGAGTCAATTGAAGAGGCGGTAAGAACGATAGGGATAAAATATATAAAAAATGTTGTAATATTTTATTCGACAAAAAAGATTTTTATGAATAAGTACAATTTAAACCTTATTAAAAATATTATGAAGCACTGTCAGGAGGTAGCTTTCTACTCAAACGAACTGGCGGCTAAATTAAAAAAAGATAAAGAACTTAAAGAGAACGCTTTTATTTGCGGAATGTTGCACGATTTTGGCAAAATTATAGTAAATTCTGTTAAACCCGGGCTTATCGATTCGATAAACGATCTTTGTTTGAAAAATGGCATGAACAGTTTTAGCGTAGAATCTATCATAAGCGGCTATAATCATTCGGTTATAGGCTCTAAACTATCGGAAAAGTGGAATTTTCCGGAATTTCTTTACGAAGCAATGAGATATCATCATATACCTCACGATTATAGAATAAAAAATAAGGAAGTCGTATATACGGTCTATCTCGCCGACGCGATTTATTATTATCTAAGAAATACGGCGGATTTTGAAAATATTGACGGGAAAATACTTGAATATTTTGATTTTCAGGATAAAAATTCTTTTAAAGAATATTGCGATACAATTTTTGAAAGATATGAGGAATTTGAGGATAAAATTTAGAACTTTTGTATAAATCTCAACTCTCTATAAAGGGGGCGTCGTATACCGAACTGTGGAAGGGGAATTTTAATGACGGAATTTGACGGAGTAGTAGAAAATATTAATCCAAGAAAAATAAAAAGCGTTAAAAGAGAAGAGACTTTAAAAATAGTTAAATTTGTAAACGAGGGGATGTGTCTCGCTTACGACGCCGACTCGAAGCCCGTATTTGTAAGATATGTTCTTCCCGGCGAGCTTGTCAGGGTAAATATATATAGAGAACACAAAGATTACGCTATAGCCGAGCCGCTGGAGATACTCGAAGCGTCGGCGTCGAGGATTGAGCCGCAATGCGCCTATTTTTCTTTATGCGGCGGGTGCGATTATCAGATGTTGGATTACGATACGCAACTCGAAGTTAAAAAAGCTCTGGCTATAGATACCTTCAAATCGATAGGTAAAATGGAAGACGTCGAAATAACGGACGTTATTAAAAGCGATCCTTGCTATAATTATAGAAATACCGAGACCTTCAAAGTCGGTATGAGATATAAAAGTATCGGTTTTTTCAGGAAGGACTCCAGGTTTGTCGTCGATATTGAAGAGTGCAAAATAGCTATGAACGGGATTAATAAAGCTCTTAACGCAGTTAGAAACGGCGACTATCCGAAGCATAACTTCAAAGTTAGAACTACTTTAGACGGCGATACCGTGATTAACTGGATAAAAGTCGATGGATATAGGGACTCCGAGGTCTATGAAACGGTTAGCGCGGCGGGGCTTTCAATAAAGTACAAAATTTCAAAAGACAGTTTTTTTCAAGTAAACGACTACGTTATACCGTTATGGATAGAAAAAATTATAAGTTTTTTGGATAAAAATAAAAACGAAAGAATATTTGACCTATACTGCGGAATCGGATTGATAACGCTTTTTGTCGGTCATTTTTCAAGCGAAACGATCGGAGTCGAGCTGTCAAAAAGTTCCATTAAGGACGCTCTGCATAACCTGGAGATAAACGGCGGCGCGTCAAACGTTAAATTTATCGAATCGGCCGTAGAAGAGGTCGTCGATAAACTGGGGCGCGCCGACGTAGTTATAATAGACCCGCCCAGAAAAGGGATAGACCAAAAAACTCTGGATAGCATTTTAGATATTTCTCCTAAGAAAATAATATATTCGTCGTGCAAACATCAAACGATGGCTCGGGATATATCGCTCTTATCAAACGATTATAAGATAAAAGAGCTGGCGTTGGTAGATATGTTTCCGCAGACTCGCCATTTGGAATTACTGGCGCTATTGGTAAAGAAATAGCGTTTTTTATCCCATCGGTTTTTTGGGGTGGGAAATAAATTGACACATATGGAGCTATACGGCGCCGCGTCGCTCCTTGACGAATAAAATGACACATATGGGACGCGGCTACTTCCCGATAAAAAATTGACACATATGGGGTTACATACGCCGCGGCTACTCCCCGATAAAAATTTGACACATATGCGCCGTATAACCGCCGCGCCGTTCCTTAGGCGAAATGACACATATGGGAGCATTTTGTTCTTAACGCCGCAAGCCCCGCTAAGGTCCCGGCATTAGCAGTGTTTAGCATTTTAGTATATTCAAAACGGGAATTCCCGCTTTTATCGCGCGCGACAATTGTCGTATAAAAATTGACGCATATGGAGCTACACGCGCCGCTGCTATTGAACCCTCGATTTAAATCGAGGGTTCAGCGCGACGCATACGCCGCCGCGTCGCTTCCCGACGAATAAATTGACACATATGCGACAGATAATTTTTATCAGGCTCTGTAAATATCTAAAAATTCTTGATTGTATCCGTATTTCTTTTCAGGAAGCGAAAAGCATCCTTTTTCGAACAGTTCATTGAGACTAGTTATAATAATGTCGATAAGGTTCTCTTTGTCGTCGTTAGCAATAAAATCTTTTTTAAATACCATATAAAAATACGAAGATATGTCGCCGATTTCTGTTTTGTTGTCGAATAGATAATAAAAATATTCATAAAATTTAAGTTGAATTTTATCCGGTTCGCCCGAGCCGGACTTGTAGTCGTAAACGTAGCGCTTATCGCCGGCTTCAATTCTCAGATCGGATTTCGCGGTTATATGCAGAGTCAAAGGATTATCTTTGAAATAATCGCTTAACGGTATAGAAACGCCTCTGATTTCGTCTCTGGACAGATCTTTTTTTTCGGGGATCAATTTCATCGGTTTATCTCCGATATCTTGTTTAATCATTTTTATAAAATAGACGGCGCTTTCCCGTATAAATTCCAAAATTACTTTTTGGAAAAAAATCGCGCCGACGTTGTTTGGAAGTTTGTAAATATAGTTTTCTTCTTTAAAAGAGATAAAATAGTCGTCGAATATTTTATCGATAATCTGCATAATTGAAGCCGTGTCGTTTAGATCTATTTTGTCTTTCTCAATCGTTTCAAATAGTAAGCGGAAAGTATCGTGCGTTATTACGCCTATCAGTTGATTATTAATTTTGGGATTGCTTTTCAATTTGAAATTATCGAGCTTCATAAGATATTTTATAAAGAAAGATATTTGATCTTTTGTCAGTTCGGAAAACGACGAGTAACTCAATTCGAGTCTGTTTTTTAGAAAGTCTTTGTCGTAATCTATCGGAATAACGAGCTTTTCATTTTTAGATAAAATCTTATTTTTAGCGGATGCGTCTTTTGAAGCTCCGTTATCTCCGTTTTTTAAAATATTATTATAATAATAGAGGTAGTTATCGTTAAAAATCGAGGTTTTTATCTCGTTTATTTCGATATTCTTATCCTTCGACATAAGTTTTATCTCTTCAATAAAACCGCTCGCTCCAATATTTTTATTCAAATTTTTTATGTAAAAAAAGTTCAGTTCTTCATAATTTTGCAATAATTTTAGAATATTCAACCGTTGTAGAAATATAGAGTAATCGGCGGCGGGAAGGTTTAGTTTAATTCTGTCGTTTTCGGTAAATAAAAAGTTTTTTTGCTCTACAACGGGGTATCGCGACGAATCAATATTAATTACGGCCAACTCTTTGCGTTTAGAGTTGAAATTAAAATCGTCCGTTGAATAAAAGTTAATTCCGGCATTTTTATCGGAAATCTTCAGTTTTTTGGGTTTCAAATAGTCTAACAGAAGTTTGATAAATCCGCTTCCGATTTTAGAAATACGTCCCGCCGGTTCAAATATTTCATTCCAGTCGGATACCATATCCAATATCTCGATCGACTCTATATCTTCGACGGCGATAAAAAAAGTATCGTAGGAATTTTGAATATTCTCTTTAAATCTGACAAAATCTCTTTTATAACAGAAATTTTTGAACCCCGAAATATTTTTTATCTCTAAAAGAGTTTTTAAATCCTGTTTTAACTCTTTGAGCTCGTCGTTTTCTTCGAATTTACGAAAAGTATAGTCGATATAAATTACGTTATTAGAGATATACGATAATAATTTGTCTCTGTACTTGGAGATAAGCTCGTCGGATAAATAATATTTTATAAAATCGTACGTTGAAAACGCGTCTAAAACCGAGTCTATGCTTATAAAAAAAGTTTTTACCGTCGGATTATAAGATATATTTTCTAATATCTTATAAAACATGTCAAAATAGGCGTAAATTCCCCTATTTATGTAAGGAAGTTCTTCTTTTAAAGAAAAAACGTCTCTATTCAGCAAATACGCGTAGACGTCGTCTTTATCGCAATTCAAAACGGACGCGTTTTTCTTGTCGCCTAAATAGTTAAATAGATCGCTTAACATAGCGGTTTTATTCTGCGATACGTAAATATTTACCTTATTTGTCAGAAAAAAGTCGAAATTTTTCAAATATTTGGTTTTTTCTTCGTAAATCAGTCTAAAAGTAGAATTATCGATAAGGGATAGAGGCAGACCGGATATATAATAGCTAGCGTCGACCGATTCGGCTATAGTTTTTAAAATTGACTCTTCTATTTTATTCGCCGAAAAGCAGTCTACGAAGATTAGCGGGATTTGTTTATCGATTATCCGCCAAATCGTATCGCGGTTTTTATCAAAATTGTCTTTGTTATAAAGAAAAATTTTATCTTCGAGCGATTTGTTTTCAAGAAATATTTTTAATTGCTCTCTTATCTCGACAAGTTTAACAAAAAAGTTTCTTTGAAATTCGTTAGTTAAAAGGTCGCGATTATTTAAAATCGACTCCGGTTCGATAAATTCCGACGATAATTCTTGAAATAACGAAAAGAAGTTGTTAGCGAGAGGTATAGTTTGAAAATAGTTTTCCAGCTTGAAGAATTCTTTATCAGATTTTTTCAGACTTTTATAAAAAGAGATAACTCTTCGGTCTTCCGCTACGATAGGTCTGTCGGAAACAAATATATTCTCTTTAATATCTTCAAAATTAGCGCAAACGACGCTTCCTTTAAGGATTAATGAACTGAATTTATGCGTAAACGAGTCAAATACTGATTTTTCCTTGAAAATAACGGTAGTTTTAGTATTTAATCGGTTGAGAAGTTCGTATATAGCCTCTTCCGGAGATAAAGCGCCGCTTGCGGCGAAAAACGTCGTAGCCATTAGAATTCGCCGTATATCTTAGAAAAATCGATTCCGCATATCGAACCGGAATTCATATATTTTTCTTTTAGCGTTACCGCGGCGGTCGAGAACTCTTTGGAATTGCCGCCGTTTTCAAGAGCGGTTTTGGCTTCGATAAACGCCGAGAGCTCGTCGACCGCCTTTACGAGCGCTCCGTCTTTGACGTTGAAATTATCTTTGTTGTATATCGAAGGAATTTCTTCATTGTGAAAATTTCTAAAAACGCCGCTAATCTCGACGATATTGTCAAATTCATTTTCCGAGTAAAATCGAAGAGCTTCATTAATTTTTTTAGGAGCCAGCGGATATACTATTTTTTCCATCTGTTCCCGTTCAAAATCTTTAATAATATCCGAAAGCCCGTCAATCGATTTTTTTACCGGCGAAATAATATCCCTGGTTAGGACTTCGGGCAGATCGTGGAAAAGTCCCGTTAAATAATTATTTCGCGCCCGTCTTGGAGAGGAACCGTTTAGATATGAAAATAAATATGAAAAAACCGCGACGAAAAAGGAGTGTCCGAGAACGGAGGTTTTCGGGATACGGTGAAGGTTAGCCCATCTTAACTGAAATCTCAGTTGACCGCAAAGGTCTATAAATTTTCTGTAAGATTTATACAATCCAAGGAGCTTGATGCCTTCAAGATCGTAAAATTTCTCCATCGAATCTTCAAATTCCTTTTTGATAAGATCGATATCGTAACCTTCGGGATTAGCCCGCTCGATTATATCAAATTCCCATTTTGAAGCGTATAAATGCGCCGCGCCCAAAATTTTTCTGTTTAAATTGTCGTAGTCTTCAGATTTATTGTAATTTTTGAATTTTTGCAAAAATTCCAGACCTAACGACGCGATCATTGGGCGCGCCTGCTCGTAAATCCAATCTTTGAACTCTTCGTTTTTCTCTTTATACTCCTTTATTTTTCTCAAAACGGACGGCTTTATATCTGTAATAATAAGTCTCTGAATTAATTCAAAAATTCCGCCCTCGATAATTTCTTGCCAGTCAAACCCCTCTTTGTCGTCTTCAAAATTTGCAAGAAAAAAAGCGATCATCATTTTATGCGATTGCTTATCTATTTCATAAAAAGGAAGCGGCCTAAGTTTGTCGTTCCACCTCTCCATATAAAAAGCGCCGAATATTTTTAAAAGCAAGTTTTTATCAATCATAACCAATCCCGATCTAATAAGAAAGAATCAGAACCGATTATAACAAAATATTTTTGATATTATCAACAATTATTTAGATATTAATTATTGTTAAAAATTCCTTGACATTATAAATATTTTTAATACAATATGGGGGGGTGGAAATAGAGTATATTTCTATCAATCTGGCGTTTAAAGTTTTTAGGCGCAGAAAAAACAAATAAGAAACAAGGAGATTTTATGGGATTATTTAAATTTTTATCGGATATGGGCGAAAAGATGGCCGGATTGAGCGACGCTCAATTGAAAGAAAAGGTTGAGAAGGATATGCCGGGAAAAATTGCCAATTTAGCCATTTCGTGCGAAAAAGGCGACGCCAAGATATCGGGCGAATGCGAAAACGACGCCGATAGAGAGAAGGCTATATTGATACTCGGCAATATCAAAGGGATCAAATCTGTCGACGATTCTGAATTAAAAGTTAAATCTAAGGTAGGAACCGGCGACTCGGAATTCTATACGATCGTTAAGGGCGACGCTCTTTTCAAAATTGCTCAGAAATTTTACGGCGATTCAAAGAAGTGGCCTGCGCTTTTTGAAGCTAACAGAGAGGTTATAAAGGACCCCAATCTGATATATCCCGGACAGGTAATCAGAATACCCAAAAACGTTTAATAAACTATAACTTACCGGCGGTTTTCGCCGGTTTTTTTTATTAATTAGTTAGTTCAATAATATCTTCAGTTTTAACGATTTTATTCATATCTATTATCATGGCAATCTGATTTTTTATCTTTGCTATCCCTTTAAGATACTCGGTTTTTAATTTAAAGCCGACTTCCGGAGTTTTTTCAATCTGATTGCTATTTACGTCAATAACGTCCGATACCGAATCGACTGCGATTCCTACGTTGTAGACCTCTTTATCGCCGTTAATATCGACTATTATAAAAACGGTTCTATCGTCGTATTCTTTTGCTTCAATTCCGAATTTTAATCTCATATCGATAATTGGAATAATTTTTCCCCTTAGATTAATAACTCCTTTAAGGTAGTTGTCGGCGTCCCTCATAGGAGTTATTTTTTCATATCTTATAATTTCTCTAACTATCATTATAGGAATGCAATACAAATCGTTAGAAACGGAAAAAAATAAATATTTATTCAAAGCGTCCATATATCCTCTCTACTTTGCCGAAATCAACGGCTATATAAAAAAACCAAGAAAAAGCGTTAAAAATTTCTAAAATCCTCAAGAGGAATTTTATCCTCAGGTTTAATAACTTCAACAGAGTTGTCCCTTGTAGAAGTTTTATAACTATGTTCGGTTTTTTTAGGCTCTATCTGTTTGATCGTATTGCTCTGTTTGTTTTCGATTGATTTTTCTAATTTTCCTTTTATAACAATCGTCATATTCTCTACGATTTTGTCTAACGATTCCGCTTGAGAAAGCAGCTCTTCCGACGCGGCGGCGGACTCTTCGGCGCTGCTCGCGGTCTGTTGAACTACGGAATTGACCTGACCAATCGCTTGAGTTATCTGATTTATTCCCTTTAGCTGCTCTTTTGAAGCGGTATTTACTTCCTCTATTAAAACCAATACCTTATCCGTCATCTGTTTTGATTCGTTTTGAAATTCGCTTACGGATTTACCCAGCGCTTCCCCTTTATTGACGCTGTCTATCGCTTTTTCGATTAGTTCTGCGGTCTCTTTAGCCGCGTCGGCGCTTTTTTGAGCGAGATTTTTTACCTGGTCCGCTACGACGGCAAAACCTCTTCCGGCGTCTCCGGCTCGCGCGGCTTCAACGGCAGCGTTTAGCGCTAAAATATTAGTCTGGAAAGCTATATCGTCGATAACTTTTATGATTCTCACTATTTTTTTACTATTATCGTCGATCTCCGCAAAAGCTTCTTGAAGAACGTTGATTTTATCGGTAACTCTCGCCGCTTCCTCTGCGTTTTCTTTCATCATAATATCGCTCTGATTTATATTTTTGGTATTGGACTCGATAACCGATTGGAGTTCTTCGAGCGACGAGGTTATCTCCTCTATACTCGACGCTAACTCGGACGAACCGCTTGACAACTCCTGACTGGACGAGGAGACCTGATAAGAGGCCGACTCAAGATTTTTAGAGGCAAACGATAGTTCTCGCGCGAACTTGTCGGCGGAATTTGCTATCGAACTTGATAATAAAATTACTATGACAGTTATAACAATAACCGAAACGACTAATACTCCTATAAATATATTTCTAAAATTATCAATATTTTTGTAAAGTTCGTCGTAATAAATTTCGGCGCATACTATCCAGTCAAGTTCTTGCATATACTTGTATATACCCAAACTTTTTCTCGGTTTGCTATCGCCTTCATTCTGCCACCAGTATGAAATTTCTCCGTTTTTCTTTTCGCACATCTCTTTGATAAAATGAAGACCGTTTTTATCTACCGCATCGTATACATTTTTGCCTCGCTCTTTCGCATCCACATACGGATGAATTACGACCGAACCTTTCGAATCAATTACAAAGAAATATCCGCTTTTTCCAAGTTTTATTTCGATTATATCTTCTCGAAGGTGGTCGATATCAAGTTCCAGCGCTCCCGTATAAACCGCCGCTATTACGTTATTTTCCGAATCAAAAATTGGCTTGCAAGCCGTTATATACCAATCGCCGACGGCGAAAGTCCTTCCGATATGAGTAGCGCCGGAGATTACGGTTTGGTACATAGGAGAAGAGCTCGGAACAAAAGTGCCAACCGCTCTTGTTCCGTCGGCTTTTTTCACGGTAGTCGAAAGTCTGACCAACCCTATATTTGCAACTTGAAATATAGTTACCTCGCTACCCGTATGTTCCGATATGTTATCTACGATACCGTTATTTTTATAAACGGGACGATTGTTGTAAAGCAGTTCTGGTATCTGAACTTTTTCGATCGTATGATTGTCTTGATTCTCTACGCTGAGAGCTATTTTTCTCTTAGGATCAGCCTCGATTTTACCGGCTACCATGTTGTACGCGACGTCGAGATTGCTCTTCTGTAAAGACGTGTTTAAAGAAGTTGACAGATGGTATTGGTTTTTTACGGATTGATACATTGAGTCCGTAATACCTAAGAGACTCTCTCTTGCCAGTTTTTCAATAGACTCGCTTGAAAAATACAGAGCGAGTCCGCCGGTAACGCCAAGCGACAGTAAGGTAACAATCCCAAAACTAATTAACAATTTTCCTCTAACGCCTAATTTCATAATATTTCTCCAAAAAAATTATTTTTTTATTAACATATCGACTATTTGTATAAGTTTTCCTTTATCAAAAGGCTTTATGATCCACCCGGTCGCTCCCAGTTTTTTAGCCTCTATCATCTTATCTTTATCGGACTCCGTCGTTAAGATGATAACGGGAGTTTTTTTATCTTCAGCTCTTATTCTTTCCAATAGTTGCAATCCGTTTAATTTCGGCATATTTATGTCAAGAATAAAAAGATCGATTTTTTTTTGCATGGTTTTTATCTTTTCCCAGGCGTCTTCCCCGTCTTTAGCTTCAATAATCTCGTCGTAGTCAAAAGAGGCTAAAGCCGTCTTTACAATCGATCTCAAAACCGTAGAGTCGTCGACAACAAAAATAGTCATAATACTTCCTTCCCTTATTTTTATAATTTTTCTTTTACTTGATCGATAAACTCGTCAATATTTATAACAAACCCAATGCTTCCGTCTCCGAAAATTGTTCCTCCGGAGAAAACTTTTTTATATTGATATAGAACTTCGTTTAAACTTTTAATTACAATCTCCTGCTTTCCCAATACTTCATCTACTATTATTCCATATTCGGCGTTTTCGTAAGATATTACTATTATTACCGCGTTCTCTATCGTTTTAACAAAATCGGTTTCATTCAAAAAGTCTCCCGCCCAAATTAAAGGGATATGCCTCCCCCTAAAAGACAAAAACACCTGTTCGTTTTCCATCTTATCCAATGATTCGGCTTTCGGGACGATAATTTCGTTTACAAGAACAAAAGGAAATATATATTTTTTTTCTCCGACAATTGTAACAAAACCGTCGATAATAGCAAGAGTTAAAGGGATTTTAATAATAAAATTTGTAAAAGCGCCCTCTTCGCTGATTATTTCTATTCTACCGTGAATATTTTCGATATTTTTTTTCACAACGTCGAGACCTACTCCTCTTCCCGATATTTCAGACACCTTTTCGGCTGTGGAAAAACCGGCGAGAAAAATGAAATTGTATATCTCTTTATCCGGAATATTTTTTGCATTCTCGGCGCTTACTAATCCGTTTTTAACCGCTTTTTCGATAATTTTCTCTTTAGATATTCCCTTGCCGTCGTCGATTATCGATATTTCAATCCCGCTGCCTTTGTGAGAAGCGGATATATCGATTTTTCCAACAATATCTTTACCTTTCTTCTCTCTCTCTTCAGCCGATTCGATACCGTGATCGCAACAGTTTCTGACTATATGAACTAACGGATCGTATATAAATTCGATAATATTTCTGTCAAGCTCGGTAGTTTCTCCTGAAAAATGCGCGTCGACGGTTTTGCCTAATTCATGAGATGCGTTGCGGATAACGATTCTCAGTTTATTAAATATCTCGGATATCGGGACCATTCCCATAGAAAGAACGATGTTTTTGATATTTGTCGTAATATTTTCGAGTTGAGTAATATTTTTATAGTCTGAAGCGTTTTGAAGCGCAGAAGAGCGAATCATATCTTTAATCATTGATTGAACGATCACAAGCTCTCCGACCATATCGACAAGATCGTTTAGTCTAAAGTTTGATACCTTTACGTAATTTATTTTTTTAACGGACGAACTCTGTTTAATTACGGCGGATTGCAGCTCGTCGGGAGTTATGATTTTTTCTTCGACGGCTATCTCGCCGAATTTTTTATAGTTGTCTTTTTGAATATTAATGATTTTATCTATCAAATCGCTATTAATTTTACCTTCCTCAAGTAAAATCTCGCCGATCTTTTTCCTTTGATGCTCGTCGATGATCTTTTTGATCATTTTAGAGTATTTAAAAACGTCAATTTTTTGGTATATTTTTATAATTTTATCTCTGTCGTAATCGTTGATTATCATAACGTTGATAATATCCCGTATAAAACCTATTCCGTAAAAAATAACGTCTATTAATTCGCCGCTTATAACGATCTTCTTATCTCTTACTAAGACGAGAAGATCCTCCATTTTATGAGAAATTTCTTCAACGTTTTTGACGCCGAGGAACGCCGAAGAACTTTTTGCCGTATGAAAACATCTAAACACCTGATTAATCTTCTCTTGATTCGTGGGATCGTACTCCAGATCGAGAAGCGCAATTTGAGCGTTGTCAAGATGTTCCTTTATCTCGTCCGCGTACTTGATAAGCATATCGGCGTCGTCGATCAATTCGGAATAATCCAAATCCTTTGTTTCGCCGTTTTTCGGATAATTTAGCGTATCGTCGGATAACTCTTCGTCTTGTTTATCCGGAATAGACTCGACAAACAGTTTTATCTCATCTACATGTTTTTCCAGAGCGGGGAGAATATTTACCAAATCGCCTTCGTTCATAGAGGCAACTTTTTGAGATAAATCTGAATCGATCAAACAAGCCAGCTCTTTATTTTTGGATAGAATATTATCGATCTCAGCGCTGCTATCTTTTATATCGAGCAGTTTTAATAAATCGCCCTCTTCGTAGTTAAGTAAAATCGTCTCTAAATGTAATATTAATTCAATTAATTCTTTCATTTTATTATTAATTTTTGTATAATGCCTAACTATATTATATCTTAAATCTGCATAGATTGCAAATAAATATTGTAAAAATATAGGGAAAATTATGTCTAAGAATAATCTTTCTATGTCTAAAAATAGTCTTTCAAGGATGATAATAGCTATAAAATGGATCAGTTTTTTTCTGGCAACCGTACTCGAATTAGCGCTTGCGATTTCTTTTTTTATCTTTAAAGAAGATAGAAATAAAGCGATTCTATCGCTGATAGTTATATACGTTTTGTCGATTGCTCTTATATTCGCGCTTAACAACTCTATTTTTGTATTGGTTAAGAAACATGTCGCAATACGAAGAAAAGGGCATATGAGGATGTTTCAATCCGTTAGCATTTTATTTGATATTGTTTTAGAATTTTTCAGAAGTCTAAACTTGGTGGGAGGCGTAGTAAGCGCCGATAACAACGACTACGGGGAGTATTCATATTTAAAGGACGATATCAAACAATTTATCCAGATAAGACAAAAACACTTTGAAGAGAGTTCAGAATCGTCTGAAAAAAAATTTGAAATAGGTCAAATTTTTCGAATGTTTGACGACCTGGATAAAGCAAATGAAATTCTTCAAAAAGTAATTCCATCTGTTAACGAAGAGATTCATATTTTTAATAGCAAAATGAAATATGTGGAGACAATACGCGGTAAAGCGACAAATAATTTAGCAAATATTCTTTATCAGTTTCGGACCTCCTCGGAGATTTTGTCGTCAATTTCTACGGAATCTATGGATTATAGCGTCAAGATGATCAAAGAGATATTTGAAGAGTTTGAAAAAATTTCTGAAGAGAGCGAAGAATCGGCGCAGGATACCGAAAAAATTATGAGAAGTTTTATCGACAGTACAAACGACGATAGTTTGCTATATATACTAAACGAGACAAAAACGTTTATTTCAAGGTTTGACGATTTTAACGCGATAATAAATGATTTAAAAACTATATCCGATACGTTTATGAATAAAACTTTAGCAAGTTTAAAAGAGATACAAAATATCGCTAATAGTATAAACGAAATTTCTGAAAAGATAAAAATAATATCGATTAACGTTCGGATAGAGGCGGCCCGCCTTGATTCAAAAACTTCCGGTTTTAAGACGCTTGGAAACGAAATTAGCGAATTTGCCGGTTTAACGTCCAAAATCATATCCAGGGCAAATACGGAAGTAAGCGATACGTTAACTCATATAAACAGCGTAAAAGACGACTACGTTAATAAAATGAACGAAGTTATTAATTACATCCCAGAATTTCAAAAATCTCTCTCCCCGTTTGAATCTATATTAAACGGCTCGTTTAATAAAATAAGGTTAATCATATCGGAACTTTATAAAACGTCTAGCGATATTAATGCCTCTATAAAGAAGATAATAGACAAATTTCAATATCAAGACATTACTCTGCAGGAGACCCAAAATATTATATCTTATATAAATCGCTTATCCGACGAGTTTGTAGATATATCTGCAAATTTAAATATAGATTTACAGATAACGGAGAATGAAAAAAGAGAGATAGATAAAAAAATTTACAATACTTTTAACAAGATAATAACGACTCAAAAAGAGCGCGAAGTAATAGTCGAATTTGCAAAAAAACATAACGTTTTTGAAGATAAAAATGTCGAGGCGGCAAAAGAACTAAAAGAAGTTGATAAAAATATAATAATGTTTTAACTATGAAAGAAATTTTATCCGACGCTTTATTTTCTAAATTCGCAGATTTTTTTTACTCTAAAACCGGTATAAAACTCAAAGATTATAAAAAATACCTCATTGTTAATAGATTATCTAAATTTATCGGGAGCGATAAAAAATACTTAACGTTTAAGGATTTTTACGACGCGCTTGTTAGTACGGACGATCCGGATTTTATTAATAGTTTTGTTAACGCTATTACTACAAATTTCAGTTTCTTTTTTAGAGAAAGAGTCCATTTTGATTTCCTAAGATATTTTTTTAGTAAATTTGATTTTAAAAACAATTACGCGCGAATATGGAGCGCCGCTTGTTCTACCGGAGAAGAGACGTACAGCGCCGCTATTAGCGTTTTGCAAACTGTAGACAATTTAGCGAACTATGATTTTAAAATACTAGGAACGGATATATCTACAAGGGTCTTAAGCGGCGCGGAGAGAGGCAGTTATAATGTTGAGAAATTAGATAGCAATGTTGACAAAAGATTATTAAAAACGTATTTTGATAAAGTTAATAATAATTATATTGTAAAAGATTTTGTTAAAGAGTTTATCGATTTTAGATATCTAAATCTTATGAAATCTTACCCTTTTACGCGCGAATTTGATATAGTATTTCTTAGAAATGTGTTAATATATTTTGATCCCGGCGAAAAGGAGTATATAATAAACCGTATCTATCCATACGTTAAAAAAGGGGGATATCTCATTTTAGGATTATCTGAAACTTTACTGGGGATAAAGCATAATTTTAAAACGTTAAAATACTCAATATACAAGAAGGAGTGATATGCAGCCAAAAGATATATTTTTAAATCCGGGCGAACTTATTTTTGCGACAACTCCTCATAGAGTCAAAACGATTCTAGGTTCGTGCGTTGCGGTAGCTATATTTGATAGAGTTAAAAAAATAGGTGGAATTTGCCACTATTTACTCCCCGAATCTGAAAAAAACGACAGCGTTAAATACGGAAACGTCGCAATCCATTTGCTTTTAAATAAATTTTATAAAATAAAATCCCAAAAAAAAGATCTTGTGGCAAACGTAGTCGGCGGATCGTTAATTTTAGAGAATCAGAATGAAATTTTCTTTATAGGCGATAGAAACGTAGACTTGGCGTTTAAGATATTAAGAGAAAAGAACATCAATATTTGCTTTGAGGAGACGGGCGGCGATAAAGGAAGAACCGTTACTTTTAACACTTATACGGGAGATATCCACGTTAAAGTTCACAATAAGTTCAACATCAAAAACATTCTAAATAATATCCGCAACAATGCGAACGACGGCTTCGGGAATGTCCGATAACGGTATAATACGGTCGTAAGCGTTTAAGTCGTAAGCCGCTTTTGGCATTCCCCACACTATACAGCTCTTTTCATCCTGAATAACCGCCAGACCGCCGCTGTTTTTGATATTTAAAAGACCTTCCGCTCCGTCTTTTCCCATACCGGTAAGCAGAAACGCCAAAGCGTTTTTACCTGCGCAATTTGCGACAGAGTTAAACATCACGTCGACCGAGGGTCTTTGAAACTGAACCTTATCGGACGCGACGAGCTTTGTATAAAAACTAGCCCCCCTTCTTTCTATAATCAAATGAAAGTTGCCTTTTGCAATATAAGCGGCGCCGTTTTCTAAAATTTCATTATCTTCGGCTTCTTTTACATTTATTTTGGACAATTCGTTTAGTCTATCCGCAAACAGTCTTGTATAGTTTTGCGGCATGTGTTGAACGACTACGATCGGAGGCAAGTTATTAGGAAGATTTTTGAAAATATACTCGATTGCAATAGTGCCGCCGGTCGACGCTCCGATAGCGATTATTTTATCGGTAGTAGCTATTGTTCCGAGAATATTTTTTTGAAACGCAACTTTTTTTTGAGCAAGAGAGTCCTCGACTATTTTTTTTCTATGCAGATAAACGTCTTTTAATTCATACGCTTTTCTTATTTTATCCGCTATTTCATCGGTTATTTCATTAACGCTTATACTTTCGCCGGGTTTATTAACAATGTCAAACGCGCCCAATTCGAGAGCTTTGATGGATGCGTATTTATCTTTTGTCGTAACCGAACTTACTACGACAACCGGAAGAGGATTATATCTCATAAGTTTTTCAAGAAAAGTAAGCCCGTCCATCTTTGGCATTTCAATATCAAGCGTTATAACGTCGGGCGATAGATTTACAATTTTATTCCGCGCTATAAACGGATCTTGCGCGACCCCTATTATTTCAATATCGCCCTGTTCGGATAATTTTTTTGTAAGAACGTCTCTCACTATTGCTGAATCGTCGACTATCAATACTCTAATTTTTTTCATTTTATTGCGCTCTAAAACAGTTAAAAAATGTTACTCGCCTCGTATAATATTGAATAATTTATTAAAAGTCAATTATCTATGATAAAAAAAGATTAATAAAAATATTTTTGACGGGCGGCGGTAGACGTTATAAATGAATTTAACACATATGCGACAATTGTCGCGCGCTGCCCTACCCCGCCGCATATGATGCTAAGGTAAAAGTATTGATTAAATCTGCTAAAGCGGTTATAATTGAACCAAGTTTGGTTAAGTACGATGAAAGATTGTTAGGACGCATGAGCTTCGAGCTCGTACATATGATTAATATATTTAATCAACGGTCAATCTTACATCGAAAGCGACATCATAGGCTTCGAGCCTGTATAGATGGATGATGTTTAGTCGCAATAGCAGATCTTA
>MWDO01000012.1 GCA_002070605.1 Spirochaetes bacterium ADurb.Bin133 | reverse complement strand
ACTTGTATTTACCGTCTTTAGTCGTCTCATAAAGGTTGCCGCCGGAAATAATATAGAGTTTATCGCCGAGAGACGCCATGCCGCCGATTTCTATCCAACCTCTGCCGAGAGACTTGTATTTACCGTCTTTAGTCGTCTCATAAAGGTTGCCGCCGGAAATAATATAGAGTTTATCGCCGAGAGACGTCATGCCGCCGATTTCTATCCAGCCTCCGCCCAAAGACTTGTATTTACCGTCTTTAGTCGTCTCATAAAGTTTACCGCCGGAAATAATATAGAGTTTGTCGCCGAGAGACGCCATGCCGCCGATTTCCGTCCAACCTCCGCCCAAATTATTATAATCGCCAGGTTTCGCAGAAATTAACGTTAAAAAAATAAACAAAAAAAATAAAACTCCAACCTTTCTCATAACATTTTTCTCCCTACGTATATCGCCAAAATATATAATGAACGGAACGATACATAATTTCATTTTAAAGAATTATAGTAATAAAGTAAAGGGAAAAATAAAAATTTACGTAATTTTTACGGGAGTATATATTTTAGAGTATTAGTATATTCAAAACGGGAATTCCCGTTTTGAATATACTAATACTCGAACTGAATTAAAAACTATACGGAAGATAACGGGATTTATTTTGCTTCAATATGTAATTTGTTATTTATTTCGTCGTATTTAAACAGAAGATCCCGTTCGTCCCCTTTATTCAGCGATATTTTAAAAGATTCTCTAATATTCTTCTTCTTATTGTAAAAATCAAATTTATAAACGCCTTTTTTCAGAAAAATAGTTTTATCTTTCGACAACTTTCTTATCGAGCCGGTTTTAAGCCCTCGTTGGTCTAAAAGATACTTGGAGCCGCCGTTTATTTTCATATCCAAATCAATATATGGATTTAGCAGATTTACTTTAGCGTTTTTTTCGATCAAATAAAATTTCAGAGCCAACGATTTTTGTTCTCTCGGAATGTCGATTCCGTTTATATAAGCGTCGAAATATCCGTCCGAAGTCGCCTTAAAATCATATTTCGTCCCGTTTAATAAATTCATCTCTCTTAGGAGAATATTCCACCCCTTTTCAACTCCGGACCTGTAATAAAGTTTACAGTTATTTGCCGGAGCTCCCAAATCGTCGTAAACGTAGCTGTAAACAGAAAAAAGCGTCTTTTCTACGTTGGCGATCTTAAAATCCACGGTCTTCTTTCCCGAAGTTTTGTACGATCTTGCTACCAAATCGGTAACGTATTTTTTATCGCGGATATCCAGTTCGACTTTGTATTGATTCGGACGAAGGGCTATATTGTCTAACGTTAATTTTTCTTTGTCAGTCAGCCCTTTTTTCTTGAAAAACGTCCTGTTATCGTAATCTATAATCTTGAGGTCGTAATATTTTATTTCCCTATTATCAACAATATTTATCCCGACAAGTCCGTAATAATTGGGGAATAAAAAACTAAAAAGTACGCCGGGAAAAAACATTCTCAAAAATAACAAAATAATAATAGCCGCCGCCGCGGGAGACGCTACAGCCGATATAAGAGTCAAAACTATAACTATATTTGAATAATCAAACTCTTTAAGATCGGGCTTATTCTCGTTATCGCCGATTAACAAAGCAAATTTGTCCTTAATTGAGTTTATATCTTTAAATTTAAAAAGAATGAATTTCTCTATTACCCGTTTAAACTCCGTTATATTTCGGTATCTTTTGTTTTTTTTGGGATTCAACATTTTATTAATGATCGCGTTTAGCGTATAGGGGACGTTTTTGTTGAGAGACCTTAGCCGCTTTCGCTTCCCCTTTTTGATATTTACTACATTCTCCATAGAGAATTCGTTAGTAAAAGGTTTGACGCCTGAGAGCATCTCGTACATTATGACGCCGAGAGCGTAAAGGTCCGTTCTCGTGTCGACGTCCTTAGAACTGCTAATCTGTTCGGGCGACATATAAGCCGGCGTCCCAAGTAAAGCGCCTTTTTTAGTTATCGCCTCTTCCTCTTCTCTGGAACTTTTAAACGCTATTCCAAAATCCGTAAGCTTTATCTCCCCTCTGTTAGAAATAAGGACGTTTGCCGGCTTTATATCCCTATGAATAATCTCCTTTTGATGAGCGCACTCCAGCCCTTTGGCAATCTCGTAAGCGATATAACAGGCAAGATATACCGGAACTTTGCCAAATTTTCTGATAATTTCCGAAAGATTAAATCCGGCGACATATTCCATCACTATATAAGAAGAGTCGTCCTCTTTAAAATAATCGAAAAGATGAACGACGTTTGGGTGCGATATCTCCATCATTATCGTCGCTTCCCGTCGAAACCGCTCGTAAAAAGTAGGCGGCGCCTTTGAGATTAACTTCTTTAGTATCACTTCCTTGTTAAGTCCTTGATGAATGCCGCGATATACCTCGCCCATTCCGCCCTTAGCGATTTTTCCCAGAATAGTATAGCCCTTAATCTCGGTATTTTGTCGTTTACTCTCTTTATCCATTATATACTCTGTATTTCGAGGTCAATAAATATTATATCGGATTTTCTTTCTTAAAAATACTTTTTTTTTCGTCCTTTGCTATCTCGATAATATCTCTATCCAAATCGATGCGCCTGTCCCGATCTATTAAACAAACGATCTTCCTTCTCGGATTGTGTATCTGAACGTACCTGTCGTTATTAATCTTGTTGTAAAGGTCTTTAATAGGTCTGTGTCCGCCAAAATAGTAAGTGCAATCGTCGTTTTCCGGAATAAAATACGATATAATCTTATCGACAGAGCCCTCTTCCGCGGAGTAGTTGTCCGTCCACGTAAGAGCGGCGATCAAATCGGGATCGTCCCTATGATTAATAATTTGGTCCCTTGTAAAAAAATAGCCGGGCTCGGAATGACTTGCGAGAAAATTTTTCCCGACGACAAATAGCGGCAACTCTTTTTCAAATTTTGAATAATTTGCCAGTATCTCTTCGCCGTACTTTTTTTGAAAATACGACAACGTCATCGCCCCCTCGTTGGCAAACTTAGCAAACGCATAATTACCGTTAGCGGTCTCGTTCAATATATTCTCATGATTGCCTTTTAAAAAATGGAAGTTATCTGTATATCGTATTTTTAACAGCATTACCGCGAGCATAAGATTGAACGAGTCGGCTATCTCCATATCCATATTAGGCGACTTATCAAATCCCTTTTTGTATTCGTCGTAAGCGCGCAGCCACCGGTTTAAATACGCCCCCTCGCTATGAACTCCGTCGCCTAAACAGAGGACGGTCAAACTTTTATCTTCAAGACGCTCAAATATTGAAACCCCGTCTCCGTTTATAGAAAAAAGAAGCGTCTCCTTTAAGAAACTCCTTCGCGCGTGCAGATCCGGAATGATAACGACTCTTTCGGCTCCGCTTAAATCAATCAAACCGCCGCCAAATCCGTTTTTATCTTTCGGTCTAATTTCCTCGTTTTCGCCGCTATACGCCGAAAGCGTCTCTCTTAAAATATTTTTGAATATTTCGGTATCGGGCGGCTTAGGATAAGATAATATATCAAAAACCAGAGCCTTATACTCTTCATAATCGCCGTTTTTAAAATCAAAGTTATCTACGTTCATACTCCGCCTTTTATACGAAGGAATTAGCGCCAAGCGCGATTGATTGTTTTTTTGGCGAGAAACAACATATGTGTCAAAATCTAATTTGACGCATATGTTGTTATTATCAAGAAAACAACCTATCGCCATTATTAATATATCCGACTGATTTTAAATTGTCAATTATTTAATATTATTTAAAATTCTATTATTGAAATGGATTTTATACGTCGCTCGGTTTTTTTTTAACGCATATGATGCTAAAAGTAAAATTGACACATATGACGTTCATGGATAAATTGACACATATGGGACGCGCGGCGACTGTCTTGAAAAAATAACGCATATGATGTAAGAGCGCGCATATGGGGCTATCCAAGTAAAAAGATTGTCGTAATAAAAAAAATGTATTTCATAAATATTCAAATTAAGGTTGAATTTATTTTTAAAATCATTATAATGGTATCGTTAATCTTTTTACATTTATATACGGAGGAAATAAATTGAGCGAAGTAACTGAGTATAAGAAAATACTTCCTGAAGAGTTGTATCGCAAACTTGACAGTTTTGTCGAAGATTTGGGCATCGATTCAAAGGATCCCAGAAAAAAGGGGTATCTCATTCAAGTTTTGCATAAGGCGCAGAGTCTTTTCGGTTATTTGCCGGAAGAGGTTCAGAAATTTGTCGCCAGGAAGTTGGGCGTTTGTCATTCGGAAGTGTCGGGGGTTATAAGTTTTTATAACTTTTTTACGACTCTGCCGAAAGGGAAAGTGAATATTAGCATTTGTATGGGAACCGCTTGTTTTGTCCGCGGCTCGGAAAAGGTTTTGAAAGAGTTTGAGAATTTTCTGCATATTAAATCCGGGGGCGTTACTTCCGACGGAAAATTTTCTCTGGACGTTTTACGATGCGTCGGAGCTTGCGGTTTGGCTCCGGTTGTAATGGTTGGAGACAGAGTCTACGGCAACGTTAATCCAAAAATGGTCGGAGACATTATGACCGACTGTATAAAATTGGCAAACTCTATGGAGGAAAATAAATGAAATTGAAAAGTAAAGAGGATTTTTTTAAACTCAAAGAAGAGACGGTTAAAAAGCGCGCTCAAGATAAGGATATTAAATTATTAATAGGTTTTGGGACTTGCGGAATAGCGGCTGGAGCGAAGATAATCGAAAAAGCCATTGAAAAAGGTCTTGCCGAGAGGAATATTAAAAACGCTAAGATCGTTAGAGTAGGTTGCGTTGGATATTGCTATGCGGAACCGACGATTGAGATAGTTTATCCGGAGGGCGGATCGGTAATTCTCGGAAATATTAAATCGGAAAATGCGTTAGACGTTATAGATATGCATATTTTGAATAAATCTTTCGAGAGTCAATACGTGATTCCCAGAAATTTTGAATAAGGACAAGGGGGATAAAATGGTAAAACAGGTTAGAATTGCGCTAAGAAATTGCGGGAGAGTTAATCCGGAAAGTATTGAGGATTATATAAACGCCAGAGGATACGAAGCTTTGGTAACTTGTCTTTTTGATAAAAAACCGGCGGACGTTATAAATATCATTACCGAATCCGGATTAAGAGGACGAGGCGGCGGCGGATTCCCGACCGGAATAAAATGGAAAGCGGCGGCGGCGGAAGTTAGCGATGAAAAATTTATTATATGCAACGCCGACGAAGGAGATCCGGGAGCCTTTATGGATAGAGCCGTTCTCGAAGGGGATACTCACAGCGTATTGGAAGCTATGACTATCGCCGGGTATAGCGTCGGCGCGGACAAGGGTATTATATACATACGAGCCGAGTATCCTTTAGCTATAGAAAGAATAAAAAAAGCCATAGAGATATCAAAAGAATACGGTTTTTTGGGGAAGAATATTTTGGGAACGGAATTTTCTTTTGATATCGAACTTAAATACGGAGCCGGCGCGTTTGTCTGCGGAGAAGAGACCGCTCTTATAGCGTCGATAGAGGGTAAAAGAGGCGAGCCGGTCGTTAAACCGCCTTATCCCGCTCAAAAAGGGCTTTGGGGTAAACCTACAATAGTAAATAACGTAGAGACCTTTGCTAATATATGTCCTATTATCCTAAACGGAAAAGATTGGTTTAGAAGTATAGGGACTCAAAAATCGCCCGGAACTAAGGTGTTCGCGTTAGCCGGTAAAATTAATAACGTAGGATTGATAGAAATTCCTATGGGTATGACTTTGAGAAACGTTATCGATAATATTGGCGGAGGCATCAGAGACGGGAAAGAGTTCAAAGCGGTCCAGACGGGAGGACCTTCGGGAGGTTGTATAACAAGAGAGAACTTAGACACTCCAATCGATTACGATAACCTCTTATCTATCGGTTCGATGATGGGATCGGGCGGTATGATCGTAATGGACGAAGACGACTGTATGGTTAACTTTGCAAAATTCTTCCTCGAATTTACCATCGACGAAAGTTGCGGAAAATGCGCGCCTTGCAGGGTCGGGAATAAAAGATTGCTCGAACTGCTTGAGAAGGTTACCAACGGACAGGCGACGGAAGAGATCATACCGCAAATTGAACAACTATGCGCTACGATTAAAAAAGCGTCCCTATGCGGTTTAGGACAAACGTCGCCCAATCCCGTATTGTCGACTTTAAGGTATTTTAGGAACGAATACGACGAGCATATAAAAGATAAAAAATGCCGCTCGAAAGTTTGTAAAGCGCTGTTGAAATACGAAATAGTTCCGGATAAATGCAACGGTTGTACGAGATGCGCGAGAAGTTGCCCCGTACAGTGTATTTCCGGAAAAGTGAAAGAGGTTCATACCATAGATCAGAAAGCGTGTATAAAATGCGGCGTATGTTATACAAACTGTAAATTTAACGCAATAATAGTATCTTAGTTAACGATATAGGAGGAAATAATGGCTAAAGTAATAATAAACGATATTCCGGTTGAGGCTCTTAACGACGCTTCAATTTTGGACGCCGCAAAGGAGGTCGACATATTTATTCCGACTTTGTGTCATCTGGATCTGGAAAGTTTCAACATAGAACATAGAACGGGGTCGTGTAGAGTATGTATGGTGGAAGTCGAACTTGGCGGCAGATCTAAAATGATGCCCGCGTGTTGCACGCCGGTACAAGATGGGATGAAGATAAAGACGAATACTCCGGAAATAATTCAGATAAGAAGAACGGTTTTGGAGTTGCTGTTATCCGATCACCCCTTTGATTGTTTGATATGCGCGAAATCGCTAGATTGCGAACTTCAAGCGCTAGCCAGACAATTTGGAATAGATCACCTTACTTATACGGGCGAGAGATCTTCATATCCGCGCGATACGTCGAGTAATGCGATTAATAGGGATCTTGACAAATGTATAATGTGTAGAAGATGCGAGACCGCTTGCAACGAAATACAGACGGTTAAAGTTTTGACCGGCTATAAACGAGGATTTATGGCGGTAGTCGCGCCTCCGGAGATGAAACCGTTAAACGACACAAATTGCGTTTTTTGCGGTCAATGCGTCAACGTATGTCCAACCGGCGCTCTTACCGAGATTAATTATATCAATCCGGTTTGGAAAGCAATTAACGATCCTACAAAAAAAGTTATCGTACAGACCGCTCCGGCCGTTAGAGTCGGTATCGGCGAAGAATTTAACATTCCTGAAAATGAATCCGCGACGGGTAAACTTGTCGCCGGTCTAAGACGATTAGGGTTTGACGCGGTATTTGATACGGATTTTTCGGCCGACCTAACTATTATGGAAGAGGGACATGAGTTAATTAATAGAATTAATAAAAATGAGAATCTTCCGATCTTAACTTCATGCTGTCCCGGTTGGGTAAATTTTATGGAGTACCAATTCCCGGATTTATTACATATACCTTCGACTTGTAAGTCTCCGCAACAGATGTTTGGAGCAATCGCTAAAAGTTATTATGCTGAAAAAATTGGCGTGTCTCCTAAAGACCTAATAGTCGTATCTATAATGCCTTGTTTAGCCAAAAAATATGAAGCGGCAAAACCGGAATTTATAAATAACGGAGTACCGGACGTAGATTACGTATTATCTACAAGAGAGCTCGCCAAAATGTTTAAAGAAGCCGGTATAAATATAGCAAAATTGAAAGACGAAGATTACGACAATCCGCTTGGAGAATCTACCGGAGCGGGCGTTATCTTTGGAGCTTCGGGAGGAGTTTTGGAAGCGGCGCTTAGAACCGTATCTGAAGTAATTAGTAAAACCGAACTAAAAGATGTAAACTTCGTCGAGGTAAGAGGGTTGGAAGGGATCAAAGAAGCGACGGTAAAGATCGGAGAGCTCGACGTAAAAGTCGCGGTTACTTCAGGTCTTGGCAACGCTCGAAAGATTCTTGAGAAAATAAGGTCGGGAGAAGCCAAATACCACGCTATTGAGATTATGGCGTGTCCCGGCGGCTGTATTAACGGCGGAGGTCAACCTTACATACACGGCGACACTACCAAACTTGAACGCAGAATGAAGATGATCTATACGGAGGACGAAAGAAAAGTTATCAGAAAATCGCACGATAACCCTTATATTCAAAAGTTATATAAGGAATTTTTAGGCGAACCGGGGAGTAAAAAATCTCACGAATTGCTTCATACGCATTATCATAAAAAGAGAGAGAAATAGACGGATAAATAAAAAAAAGGGGCTGTTCGCTAGGACAACCCCTTTTTTTTGCTTTAACTAATTTCATATTTTCTTATAAAGTCTTCAGCGCCTCTGAAAATCAGCAATCCTTTGCCTTTATAATATTTATCGTACCAACCTTCGGGGTAGTTCATTTCAGTCTGGAAAGTCGGTTTTTCAGCGTGACTTGATCTCAATTGAGCAAGATGATCGAATTCTTCTACGGTAAGCGGTCGTCTGGCGGCAAGATGTTCGTCAATTTTTAACGACTTAACGTATTCTTTTGCTCCCGGCAATACTATAGCGCTATAAAACTCGGCGCACGAGCCCGATCCGTAAGAAAAAATACCTATTCTGTCCCCGGGCTTAACTTCGTCGTCGTCTAATAATAAACTCAATAAACAGGTATAAACCGTCGAAGAGTAGGTGTTTCCAACGGCTCTCGGTATTTTGAATGACTTCATAACTTTTTCTTCAAAATTCTCTTTTATTTGACTTTTCTTTATTCCGGGATAACTCTCCTTTAAAATATTGCCGTGGGCAAGCTTAACTAAACCTCCGAACGGCGTGTGATAAATAATTCTTTTAAAGTAGCTGTTCAAATCAAGATCCTGCCCTACGACTTTTTTATAGTGCTGCCAAGATCCAACCGCGCATTCCAAATAGGCGTATAGCGACTCTTGAGGATTGATAATATCCCAAGTCGAAGTCGGTCTTGCATAGTCTGTGCATTCGAACGTATAGTATCCGTTTTTACCGAGTTCGTACTCTATTACTACGGGTTTGTCGCTGATAAGCATAGCCACCGAGCCTATAGCCGGCACCTCTTCGCCGGATCTACCGGCATGATCGTAATTTATGTCGCTGGATACGACAAGACATTTTTTACCCGGAGCGACTCCGCTCGCTATCCAGCTTATAGCCATCTGAACGGCGCAAGTCGCGGCATAGCATGCGTTCTTTATCTCAAAATTTCTAACGTTCGATTTTAAACCCAGATATTTGCATACATACGTAGAATTAGATTTACAGAAATCAAGTCCGGATTCTGTTGCAAATATTACCATCTCGATATCTTCCTTATCCTGTTCGGAAATTATCGGTTTAGCCGCGTTTACCGCCATTGTTATTACGTCTTCAAAATCGACGTTTTGCGATTTGCTGTCAAGCATAAGTTCTTCTTTAAAGTAGTTTACGTCTCTTCCTCTGGCAATAGCAAGCTTCTCAATATCAAGTACGAGACTTCCCGCATAGACATTAATTTTTTCAATACCTATTTTCATAAATTCTCCTTATGTTTATAATAAAAAACAATCGCCTTACTTGATATAAGCGATTGTCTTATAATTATTTCTTCTTTCTTTTTGAGTCTTTTGGAGGGATTGTATCCAATCCTCCGGTTACATACAGAACGTCGCCGTTGACAAAATCAGATAGTCCGCTTGCCAAAAAAACTACGGCTTTGGCAAATTCTTCAGGTTTGCCTTCTCTTTGCAGCATCGATAATCTAACAAATTGCTCTACAATCATTTCTGAAGCGTTTGCGTCGGTCAGTTCCGTTTTGAAATATCCCGGCACTATTACGTTGCAATAAATGTTTTTATACCCATATTCCTTAGCCAAAGCTTTAGAAAACCCGATTATTCCCGCTTTTGCCGCCGAGTAATTTGCCTGTCCCGCCGAACCTACGTGACAAATCGAGGAGATATTAACGAACTTCCCCCCCTTATTTACGATAAATTCTTCCAAAAAAGCCCTGCACACGTAGAAAGTTCCCGTTAAATGAGTTTGAATAACCTCGTCCCACTGATCGTCGGTCATCTGATAAATCAGCCCGTCGCGTAATATGCCGGCGTTGTTGACCACAACGTCTATTCTTTCCATATCCGCTATCGCTTTTTCAGCGACCTCGTTAACTTCTTTTGAATTTTTAACGTCCATTTTATAGTAAAAAACTTTAGCGTTAGGATTGATCTCCTTTATTTTTGCTTCGGTATCTTTAGCTCCCGACTCGCTGCTAACGTACGTAAAAGCTACGTTTGCGCCATTTTTAGCCAATTCTAAAACTGCGGCTTTACCGATGCCTCTAGAGCCTCCCGTTAGAAAAATATTTTTACCCTCTAACAACGGTTTTGTAATCAATTCCATAAAAACCATCTCCTAAATATAATAATCGTTTAATTATGCCGATTATATCAAAACTTATAATAATTGTCTATTTTAAAATTTATATTTTAAGTAATCTGAGCGGTTTTTGGGGCAAGAATTTGACACATATGATGTTAAGTATAAAAATCGACGCATATGAAACATGTTTCGTTAGTTTTTTGAGGCGGGAGAAATTAACACATATGCGCCGCAGCGCTCCTCGATGAAAATTTGACACATATGCGTTAAATATTTTTAAATAGTAAAATATTTGTCATTTAATAAAAAATTATCCAAATTTTTGTACAACGTTTTCTACTTTTAGTTGTTATATATATAAAGGAAAAAGGAGAAAACTTTATGAAAAACAAAAAGCATTTATTTCACTTTATAGTATCTGAATCTATGAATAGTAACGTCATAGATTTTCTACTAAAAGAGTTCAAAATTAATACGTTCAGCAAACTGTTTGAAACTATGTTTCGTCTTATTGACAAAAAAATACCAAAAATGAAGAGAATAATCGGAAATTACCGCTCCGAGTACGCCGTTATAGATAGTTCCGACGATAAAAGGGTGGATAAATACCTTAGAATCAGCGAAGCGGATTATCTTCGAATTAAAAGATGGCATTCCTTGTATAACGAATTTGGTATGGCTTCGACGGTTCGCGACATTATCTTGTTTTTCTATAACGGCGTTGTAAAATACGGTTTGGAAGGATTTCTTGAGCTTGTTGGTAAGGAATTAAGGATTGATAAATTGAAAAACGACTTTTTGGGTAAAATGACACAACTGTTAAATATCGCCGCTCGAAAACAACTACTACACGCCCTCGTAATCGAAAATTACCCCAGATATACGTAAAATTATTCGTTATTCCTCAAAAAACCAACGCGGCGTATATTTTAAAAGTAAACTGCGATTGTTTATTTCATATAGATTTTAAAATCAAAATAAAAAGGCTCTTCCCAATTAGCTCTGTTTTTGAAATAGTCGTTATCAGTAATATCGATGATTTTTATATCTTTTATGTCGCCTTTTAATTTGAGAAGACCGTCGATCGACGATATTTTAAATTCCGCCATTCTTGAAATAATTTTTTTGTTTGTTCGCAGCGTAACGGGAAATTCTCCTTTTCCTACCCAATCGTAAGGGATATTGTCAATTCTGAATATAATGTCGTCTTCAAAAATAGACGGGTCGGAAGGTTCTTTGTAAACGTCTTTGTTATTAATTTCAATTTCTATAGAAAAATCTGATTTGTTCAAAATAAAAAAAGGGGTTGATTTTTTTGACAGGGGAAAATAATAGAGAAAAACTCTGTAGTAGATATTTGTTTTGTTTTTCATCAAAATCGTTTTTGAGGCGCAGGATACGTTTGAAATAGACAGCGCAAATAGCGCCAGAACAAATCCGAGAATTTTATACATAGATAACTATTATATAAATTTTCTTTAAAAAAATGAATTATTTTATATAATAATTTTTATGAAAATATATAATCTTAGCGAATTGAAGAGCGAACAAATTGTAACGTATCTCAAACAACTCCGAGCGGACGTTCAGACGACCGGGCTGGAATTAAAAAAAATTATCAGCAAAATAGAAAAAAACTTGCTAATTAATACCGAATATTCTTTTGCGCTAGTTGTAGAAAATGAAATAGGCGGGATTATATTTATTTTGGAAAGCGTAAACGCCGCTTATATATCGCTTTTGTATATATCGGCTAAATTCCGAAACCGAGGATTTGGTAGAAGTCTTATGGAACGCGCTCTTGACGGGTTGAGGCGGGCCGATATAAAAGAGGTATATCTCGAAGTATTAGCGGATAATCAATATGCGATAAAACTGTACCAATCGATGGGATTTGAAATTGTTAGACAATTGTGTCAATTTAGAAATGAAACTAACTCTTTTTATAGAAGAGACTCGTATCGGCGATACGAAAATGGAGACCCTTTAATTTTCGCTATGCTTCGCAAAAATTTTGGAGTAAATAAATTATTTTCAGAAACAAATCCGCTATACATAAATTTTTTGCTTGAGGCAAAAATTGCCGAATTTCATATATTTTATCTTGATAATAAGATTTGCGGTTATATAATAGCAAGAAGAGGCTCTAATTCGTTAGATATAATAGATTATGGAATTATTAGTGGAAGTAACGACGAACTGTTTATCATGATATCTCATATATTGCTCAAAGAAACGGTCGTCGTTATTAAGAATGTCGTTGAAGACGATGAGATACTAAACGACTTGAAAAAAAACGGTTTTTTTTTGGACATCAAGCAATATTGCATGAAATTAATTTTATAACAAACGGGCGGTATTTATTGAGATTTACTCAACTAAAACGCTTGATTTTATTTTCATATCTGTCGGTTAATTGTTTTCTATACTCTTCGCGGGATTTGGGAATAATTTGCGCGACTCCGGATTCGACCGCCGCCCAGGCGACCGCCTGAGAAACTTCTATAAAAGCTCTGGTATCAAAAGGTTTGGGTATGATATAATCCCGCCCAAACTCTATTTCAGCGAGATTATACGCTTTTTTAACCTCTTCCGGTACTTCCCGCTTGACAAGATCTGCAAGAGCTCTGGCGGCGGCGAGCTTCATCTCCTCGTTTATACATCTGGCGCGTACGTCGAGAGCTCCTCTGAAAATAAAGGGAAAACCGAGAACGTTGTTTACTTGGTTAGGATAGTCGCTCCGCCCTGAAGCCATTATTACGTCGTCTCGACAACTTTTAGCGACGTCGTATTCTATTTCAGGATCGGGATTGGCCATAGCAAAAACTATAGGATCTTTATTCATCGATTTTATCATATCGGGAGCGAGGACGTCTTTTACGCTAACGCCTACAAATGCATCCGCTCCGACAAGGGCGTCTTGTAGATTTCTTTTTTCAGTTTCGATAGCAAAATATTCTTTATATTTATTCATACCGACGTTTCGGCCGGCGTAAATCACCCCTTTTGTGTCGCATAGTATCAGATTCTCTTTTTTTATTCCAAGCGAGAGATAAAATTTAGCGCAAGCGATACCCGCCGCGCCCGCTCCGTTAAAGACAATCTTCACATCTTCAATATTTTTCTTTGCGATTTCGAGAGCGTTCAAAAACGCCGCGCCGGATATAATCGCCGTTCCGTGCTGATCGTCGTGAAATACCGGTATATTCATTATCTCTTTCAGTTTCTCTTCAATATAAAAACATTCCGGAGCTTTTATATCTTCGAGATTGACGCCGCCGAAAGTAGGCTCTAAAGATTTGACGACCTCTATTATTTTATCCGGATCTTTTAGATTCAATTCCAGATCGAATATGTCGACGTCGGCGAATCTTTTAAATAGAATTCCCTTCCCCTCCATAACGGGTTTGGAAGCCTCCGCGCCGATATCTCCCAGTCCCAAAACCGCAGTTCCGTTGGAAATTACGGCAACAAGATTCCCTTTTGAAGTGTATCTGTAAGAATTATCCCTGTCTTTCTCAATCTCTAGACATGGGAAAGCGACCCCCGGCGTATACGCCATAGAAAGATCGTCTTGGTTTTTACACTCCTTTCTGGGGACGACCTCTATTTTCCCGGGTTCTCTATCAAAATGATACGACAAACTTTTTTCTTTGATATTTCTTATATTATTGTTCAATTTAATTCCTTAAAAAGCGACATAAAATCCTAAATTAATATTTATACAAATAAAAACATATTAAATTATAATATAATTTTTGTCAAAAAAAATCTATAAAAAAATGACGCCCGTACCCCGTCTGCTTCTTGAGGGGGAAAATCGACGCATATGTGTCATTTTTTTTATTCCCCAAAAAAACTAACAGGGCGCATTATTTGAAAATAATGCAAATTTGACACATATGATGCTTATTTGCGCAAATATTCAAAATATTTTTTATTTTTTGTAAAGAATTACAAAAAATAATTGTTATATATATATAGAAAACAATTATTTTTTTTAGGATTAAATCATGACAAAACAAAATTATCTTTTTCATTTTAAAATCTCGCCTAAGTTTAACGATTATATCAATTATTTGATGGAAAAACTTAATTTTAAAAGTAATTGCCGGTTAATCGATTATATACTCGAGGTTTCTTCTGCAAATATTCGAAATATTAAAAATATTATCGGGGATCATGAATCTAAATATGAGTTTATCGACAATGAAAATCCGGAAAGAATCGATAAATACGTGAGATTAAAGGCTGAAAAGTATAAAATGTTAAAAAAATGGCATTATATATTCAACGAATACGGAATATCTGTAATTTTAAGAGATATTATCAAATTTTTCTATGAAGGAATCTTAAAATATGGCGCTAAAGAATTTATCTGTATGATCGGTAAGAAGTTGAAAACAGATAATATTGTAAAAGACTTGGGCGATATTCTGACACATATGAGAAAAATTTCTCTCAAAAAACTCGCGCTTTTATCCCTGATAATACAGAATTTACCGGTATATGTCTAAAAATAGGTTCAACAGACAAATATTTCAAAAGAAGGTAATATAAGTCGATAATTTATTTCTTAAAATAGGTTGCCGTTATCCCGCCTATTAGAGCGCCGATAAAATTCGCCGTTACGTAATAGGCGACGTTTGTCCAGTTCCACTTAAAAAGAGCGGGAATTACAACTCTCAACGGGTTTATTCCAAATCCGTTGATATTTAGAAGTATCATACAAGCGGTAAAATACGTTCCGCCTATAAAAATTGGGACAATTCTATTTCTTATCTTGTTATTTTTTATAGACATAAAATATACTAGCGCCAAAAAGAAGGAAAAAATAGATTCTAGTATTAAGATTAGCGTTGGAAAAGAAATGTCGTTTTCTAAAAACATGGAGATAGACATATCCGAGGGGATAGACGCGGTATAGAAACGCTCGGAAAAAATTATCAACAACAAAAAACAAGCTCCAAATCCGGCTAAAATTTGAGAAATAACATAAATTAAAAAATCTTTAAAACTTATCTCCGCCGTTATAAAGGATGCGAACGATAAAGCGGGGTTAAAATGGGCGCCGGAAATTCTTCCAAAAAAATAGGTAGCGGCGCCTATAGTCGTTCCAAATACAAAAGCGGCGCCAACAGAACCAAAGTTTGAGCTATAATCCCGAATAATAAGCGCGCTTAATCCAAAAAAAATCAAGAAAAAAGTCCCAATAAACTCCGCTAGGAAGAGTTTTTTCATTTGCTATCTTTATCCTCGACATAATTGGATTTTGGAGATCTTGCAATTGATACGACAAAATCCGGTTTAGTTATTCTGACAAGTCTAACGCCGCCGGCATTTTTACCTTGTTGCGATACCTGTTCTGAATTTATTCTAATGAGATTTCCCTTAGAGGTTATAGCGACTATGTCGTCTCCATCTTTAACTTGTTTAACCGATACGACTTCTCCTTTTTCTTCGCTATATTTATAATACCTCTGTCCTCCCGTACCTCTTCCGTGTTGCGTAAAAAGTCCAAAATCCATTCTTTTACCGTATCCGTTTTCGGTTATCAACAACATCAGCGAATCGCTATCGACGACGCATAAGCCGCATAATTCGTCGTTTTGTTCCAGTCTTATACCAATAACGCCTCTGGCGGTTCTTCCCATAACCCTGACTTGTTCCTCGCTAATTCTCAAAGCCTTACCCATTCTGGTCGCTAACAGTATTTCTCTTTTACCGTCCGTAATTTTTACGTCCACCACTTCGTCGTTATCGTCTAATTGAATAGCCCGTTTACCGGATATTTTAGTTCTTTCAAACTCTTTAAGCAATACTTTTTTGACTATGCCCCTTCTTGTCGCCAATAATACGTTGAGTTCCTCGTTTTTAAATTCCTTTACGCTTAGAATAGCCGTTATCTCTTCGTTTTGGCTTATTCCAAATAGAGTTTTGATTGTATCTCCTCTAGCGTTTTTAGAAAGCAGAGGTATTTCATGGGCTTTAATTTGATAAACCAAACCTTTATTGCTAAAAAATAGAATATAATCGTGAGTCGAAGCGATAATAAGATGTTCGATAAAATCGTCGTCTCTTAACGCGCTTGACGATACTCCAACGCCCCCTTTGGATTGTTTTTTAAAATCTTTAGTCGGCGTTCGCTTGATAAAACCTTTATGCGTAACCGTTACGACCATACTCTCTTTTTGAATAAGATCCTCCGCGTCAAAACTCTCTATCTTCATATCGACTATTTTGGTTCTTCTTTCGTCAAAAAAAGGCTCGCAATCGCTATTTAATTCCTCTTTAACGACGGTTAACACGTTTTTATCGCTGGATAGAATTTCTTTCAATCTGGCTATAGTTTTTTGCAACTCGTCGTACTCGTCTTTAAGTTTGACGCTTTCCAAATTTGTCAGCTGTCTCAGTCTCATTTCAACAATAGCGTTAGCCTGAATCTCGGACAAATTAAATCTCGACATCAAAGCCGCTTTAGCTTCATTGGTATCTTTTGAGCCTCTGATAATTCTAATTACTTCGTCGATATTATCTATCGCTATAAGCAATCCTTCGACAATATGAGCTCTCTCCTCGGCTTTTCTTAATTCAAATTTTGTTCTTTTATATATAACGTCTTTTCTGAAATTGATATACGCCTGAATAGTGTCTTTGATATTCATAGTTTTGGGAACGCCAAAATCTAAAACAAGATTGTTTACTCCAAAATTTGACTGCATCGCCGTATGGGTAAAGAGTTGATTTAAAACTACCTTAGGTACGACTCCGTTTTTCAACTCTATGACTATTCTCATCCCTTCTCTATCCGACTCGTCTCTGATATCGTAAATACCCGGTATCCTATCCTCTTTAACCAAATCGGCTATTTTTTTTATAAGATGCGCTTTATAAACCTGATACGGCAGTTCGGTTACAATAATGGCTTCCCTATTTTTTCTTATCTCTTCAATTGAGACCTTTGCCCGTACGGCAATTTGTCCCCTACCCGTTTTGAAAGCGCTATTTATACCTTCTTTACCGTAAATAATGCCGCCCGTCGGAAAATCGGGTCCCTTCATATATTTCATTATCTCGTCGATCGTTATATCGGGATTGTCAATCTGAGCCGAAATCGCCTGAACGACTTCTTTGAGATTATACGGCGGAATATTTGTCGCCATACCCACGGCGATACCGGATGTTCCGTTTATCAACAAGTATGGAACGGCGGCCGGCAATACCACAGGCTCTTCCATAGAATCGTCATAATTCGGACCGAATTTAACCGTCTCCTTTTTGATATCTTTCAGCATCAATTCGGCGATTTTGGAAAGTCTCGCTTCCGTGTATCTCATAGCGGCCGGAGGATCGTCGTCGATAGATCCAAAATTTCCATGGCCGTCGACCGCGGGGTATCTCATCGAAAAATCTTGAGCCAATCTAACTAACGTATCGTAAATAGCCTGATCGCCGTGCGGGTGGAATTTACCTAAAACGTCTCCGACTATACGACCGCACTTCTTGTAAGGTTTATTAGAGTTTAATCCCATCTCTTCCATAGAAAAAAGCACTCTTCTATGAACCGGTTTTAAACCGTCTCTAACGTCGGGTATAGCCCTGCTTACTATTACGCTCATCGCGTATGTTAAATATGAATTTTTTAACTCGTCCTCGAGATCTACCGGTATAACGTTGCCCATAATTTTTCTTCCATTTTTTCCCAAATATTCCTTATATTTTATAAAAATATTTCTAAAAAGTCAAGCATCGCTTCCTTGAATTCTAAAAGGAAGCTGTGTCGCTTCCTTAAATTTAATAAGGAGACGGCGCTTGTATCGCTTCCTTTATTTTATAAAGCGGCGGCGCTTGTATCGCTTCCTTAAATTTAACAAGGAGGCGGCGCTTGTATCGCGTCCTTATTTTAATTGGAAATTCGACGCATATGATGTTAATGATAAAAATCGACACATATGGACAAATATTTTTAATTAGTAAATTATTTGTATCAATCCGACGCATATGTGTCATTTTAAAGGAACTGTCTCAAAAGTCATCGTTGAACCCCCAAAAAACTGATGGATATTTAAAGAGTCGTCAAAATTATTGACATTTTAAAATAACAATATAAGATATAACGTCGACTGAAAAGTATTTGGAGTTAGATAATTGTCTTTTACAGAGGAAAAGTTTGTATTACTAAAAAGATACGACAGGATAAAAAAGGCGATCTTTGCTTTACAAAAATATAACGACATAAGCGAAGAAAACGTCGGTAACATTCTGTTATGGCTGGAAAAATATGAAAAACTCGGTTTTGACAAAAACTCCTCGACCGGATCAATTCTTGAAAAACTTCTTGCAATTTTGAAATCTGAAAACGAATTTACCGAAGAAGTCCCTTTCGACGACAAAAGCGCCGATCGAAAAACGCTCCCCTACTCCGTTCTATTAGAAGATATTCGCTCCCCTTTTAACGTCGGCTCGATTATGCGTAGCGCCGAATGTTTTTGCGTAACGAAAATATTTTTGACAGGAATTACGCCGATTCCCGAGCTAAACGAAAAGCTCAATAAAACGTTAAAAGGGTCGCGCGTTCCGTTTTATTACGGCAAAAGCGCAAAAGAGATTATACTTGAAAATAAAAGAAAAGGGGTCGAAATATATTCTCTTGAAAAAACGTCAAACTCAGTTCCTATAAATAGAGCCGATATAAAATTTCCTTCATTACTGATATTTGGCTCCGAAGAATTCGGCGTATCAAAAGAGACGCTCCGCGCTTCCAATAAAATAGTTCATATACCGCTTTACGGACAAAAAAACTCTATCAATGTATCGGTCGCCGCCGGAATCGCTATGAACATTTTTGTAGCCGCCGCCCTTTCGGAAAATCCGGAATGTCTAAACTGAAAAGAATCATCGGCAAAAAAGATATATTATGAAAAATTTGGGCGGTAGAGGGATCGAACCTCTGACCTATTGCACGTCAAGCAATCGCTCTCCCATCTGAGCTAACCGCCCGTAACAGACCCGCGCGTCGACAACGGAAGCTATTTATATCATAAAAATCTTATAAGTCAAGTTGTTTTTTGAATTATAATCAGAATAGCGTCGGTTTCTTGGGGAGATAATTTGACACATATGATGTTAAGAATAAATTTGACACATATGATACGATTGTTGATTAAGAGTATTAGTATATTCAAAACGGGAATTCCCGCTTTTATCGTGGCGCGGCGTATATAGCTCCATATGTGTCAATTTCTATCGGGACGTGCGACGCGCCGTATACAGCTCCATATGTGTCAATTTATTTTCCTGCCCCAAAAAACCGTCGGGGTATATTAATGTAATATTTTCTTAATTATATATAATAATTATATTTTTTTTGATAGAATTCCGATATGATTAAGATACGGGGGAGACGTGGACTTAATAATAATAATTTTAATTACTATATTGGCGGTATTACTCCTTGTTTTTGGATTGTTGTCTCTATTTTCTAAAAAAAGGGCAAAGGTAGTTAAGGATAAAATAAAAAAATTAAGCAAAGAAGATAAATATTTAGCGATAGAAGAGTTAAGAAGAGTATTAAAAAGCGGTCCAAAAAATCGCGGAGTCAGAGAAAAACTTGCCGATTTATATTTTGAGGTAAAATCGCATTTAGCGGCGATTAAGGAGTATACGACGCTTCTCAATCATGGCGGAGCGGCGTTTGATAGCGACGAAGTTAGATTATTTTTAAAAATAGCCGAAACGTACAAAGATATGGGGTCGATAGACGACGCAAAAAAATTTTATCTATTGGCAAAGAGAAAGGATAAATTTTGCATCGAAGCTAATTTTAATTTAGGAAAGATAGAACTCGAAAAAAACGAGTTTGAAAAAGCTATCGCGTTTTTTAAAATCGTCGATAAACTTGCGCCGGATAATCTCGAAAACTATAAGTTTCTCGGATTGGCTTATTATCGAGTAAAAAAATACAAAAACGCTCTGGAAAAATTGCTTAAATTTCATAGGGCTAATGCGGAAGACGTCGACGTCTCTTACCTTATCGGGAATTGTTTTTATAATCTCAATCGGGTGGACGAAGCGTTAAAATATTTTTATAAAGTAAGTTCGTCGCCGAAATACGCCGGAGAGGTAAATTTTTTTCTTGGAAATATTCACAAGAAAAAGAAGGTGTATTTGAAAGCCATAGAGGATTTCACTTTGGCGATAAAATCCGGTTCTTTATCGGACGATAAACAACTTGAAGCGTATTATAATCTTGCGGATTCTTACGTAAATATTCACGATTTAAATAAAGCCATATTAAATTGGCGGAAAATACTTGAGATAAATCCGGCTTATAAAGACGTAGATGAAAAAGTTGCGACTTATTCTCAATTAAACGAGAATTCATTGCTGGAAAAGTATCTTTTTGGTTCCGCGAGTCAATTCACAAGTATATGCAAACATTTTGTAAAAGTATATATTAATAGATACTCCAGATTAAAAGGCTTTGTTAAATTCAATAAAATTCAACAACAGGTAAACAACAGTCTTGAAATGTACGTCGAGGTTTCGACAAAAAATTTTGTAGAGCTGTATTATTTCTTATTTATGAGGTCGGCGACGACCGTAGGCGATCTTACCCTAAGAATTATTTACAACAAACTAAGAGATGAAAAAATAGACAAAGGAGTTTGCGTTACGGCGGGAAATTTTAGTCCGACCGCTAAGGATTTTGTCGAGTCTAGAATGCTTGAGTTGGTGGAAAGAGAGAAAACATCCGAGATACTGAGCAAAGTGAAGGAGATGATTGGAAAAGAGTAGGCGTTATTTGCGATGCGTTATGATATGCATAGATAAAATAGATATATCAGAGGGGGTTACCCCCAAAATTCTTGAAGCTTGTCCCAAAGATTTTGGTCTAACTTGTTTTAGATTTTCCCGCCCTTCGATAGAAATTCCGTAAATTTTGTCGTAATCGATATTTTCCGGTAAAGCGCTCTCCTCCATTTTTTTATCCCGGATTATAAACTTACTTTGCCTTTCGATATAGCCTTGATATTTTACCTCGATTGCCGCGGTTAAGAAGTTATTTTGATTAATAAGTTTATCTCTATGTTTCTTAAAAATTCCGTAAGCCTTAATAAAGTCAATATTTGGATTTTTCAGATATTGATACCAAAAAGAGCCCTTCTTTATTTCAGGTTGGTTAATATCATCGAGTTCGTCTCCGGATAGTTTTATCTCAAAGAATAATTTTTTTAATCTATCAATATCGTTTATTCTTTCGTTAAAAGTATTCAGAGCCGTTTCGTCAAGAAGTCCGTATTTTTTCGCGTAACCCGCGAGTCTTATATCGGCGTTGTCTTGTCGAAGTTTAAGTCTGTATTCGGCTCTGGAGGTAAACATTCTGTACGGCTCTTTTACCCCTTTTGTTACCAAGTCGTCGATCAAAACGCCGATATACCCTTCGTCGCGTCGGATAATTAATGGAGGTTCGTTTGCGATGTATAAGTTAGCGTTTATGCCGGCTACGATTCCCTGCCCGGCGGCTTCTTCGTAGCCCGACGTGCCGTTAGTCTGTCCGGCGACAAAAAGCCCTTTGATAATTTTTGTTTCAAGCGACGGATTTAACTGTATCGGGTTGATAAAATCGTATTCGACCGCGTATCCCGGTCTTAAAACTTCCAGATTTTCAAACCCCTCTATCGACGTTAAGAACTCGCGTTGGACGTCTTCCGGTAGCGAAGAAGATAGTCCGTTAAGATAAATTTCGTCCGTGTATAAACCTTCCGGCTCGATAAATATCTGATGCCGCTCTTTTTCTCCAAATTTCTTTACTTTATCTTCAATAGAGGGGCAGTATCTGGGACCTACCCCTTTTATCTTGCCGCTGAAAAGCGGAGATCTATGAAAATTTTTTCTGATTATTTCGTGAGTTTTGCTATTTGTATAACCTATATAACAGGGGCAATTTGGTCTGTCGACGAGCCCGCCGCTGAAATTTGAAAAACTGAACATATTTTCGTCGCCGATTTGAGCTTGCAGTTTAGTAAAATCTATGCTTCTTTTCGCCACTCTGGCGGGCGTTCCGGTCTTTAGTCTTCCTAACTCTAACCCGCATTTAACGAGATTGACCGATAATCCCAACGCGGCGGGCTCTCCTAATCTCCCGGAGGTCGCGTGAAATTCGCCGATATGGATTTTGCCCTCCATAAACGTTCCGGTAGTCAAAACGCAGGCTTTGCAAGAAATTCTGTTTCCTCTTTCCGTAATAACTGCGGCGATAGTCCCGTTTTCTATAACGAAGTCTACGACGGTATCTTGAAATAAGTAAAGATTATTCATATTTTCAAGAGTTTTTTTAATCAAGACGTGATAATCGAGTTTATCGGCTTGAGCGCGTTTTGCCTGCACCGCGGGACCTTTTTTTGTGTTTAACATTCGGAATTGGATCATCGTTTTGTCTATGATTTTTGCCATTAGCCCGCCGAGAGCGTCGATCTCGCTAACGATATGCCCTTTGGCTATGCCGCCGATAGAAGGGTTGCAACTCAAACGCGCTATCATATCCAAATTTTGAGTGATAAGAATGGTTTTTCTGCCGGATTTAGCGCAAATTGCGGCGGCTTCGCATCCGGCGTGTCCTCCGCCTATTACGACTACGTCAAAATCTCTGTTTAACATTTTATACAATCCAATATAGAATAGCCTGCCGCCGATTTTAAATAGCGCCGCGACGAGCTCTTTTTTCGTTTAGTACGGTCGAATAGTAGCATTTTATCAGTAAATACTCAAATATTATCGGTTTTTTATTTTTTAAAAAAGTCTTGATAATTACGTAAAAAAAATTATACTCATAATTAAGGAGCGTTATAAATGCGTTTTGACGTGGCTATTATAGGCGCCGGCGTAATAGGCGCTTGCATTGCGAGGAATTTATCTCAATACAATTTAGACGTAGTTCTATTGGAAAAGGAGGCGGACGTCTCTTTTGGAACTTCTAAAGCCAATTCGGGGATAATTCACGGCGGATTTCATTCGGACGCGCGGTATCTCAAATCCGCTCTTGAGATCAAAGGCAATCTTATGTTTGATCAACTGCATAAAGAGTTGGGATTTCCGTTTAAAAGAACCGGCGTTATTGTAGCGGCTTTTAACGAAGAGGAGCTCCGATCCCTTGAGACGTTATATCGGCAGGGGACGGAGAACGGATCGCATGGGATAGAGTTATGCGGAAGAGAGAGAATCCTAACTCTAGAACCGAAACTGAATACGGAAGTTATTGGAGGACTTCACGCCCCGATCGGCGGCATTATCGAGCCGTATAGGTTTGTATTTTCGTTAGTCGAGTCGGCTAAAAAAAACGGGGTCGAGTTGAAAACCTGTTTTACCGTCGACAAAGCCGAATCTAACGGAGAGGGTTTTAAGATATTATCGAAGGAGGGAGGCGTAGTCGAGAGTAGATTCGTAGTAAACGCCGCAGGGCTTTACGCCGACGAAATTTCCGGGATATTTGGGGCGGAGGAGTACGAGATAATTCCAAGAAAGGGGGAGGAGTATCTTTTGGATAAGAATAGTTCGGCGTTTACCGGCAAGGTTATATTTCCTACGCCGTCGAGAAACTCAAAAGGCATATTGGCGATACCGACGGTTGAAGGAACGATGATGATAGGACCGACTGCAATAGAAATAGAGGATAAAACCGATTTGTCGACAAGTTTGACCAATCTTCAGACGGTTTTTAATTTCGCTAAAAAACTTGTTCCGTTAATTTCTGAAAAAGATATTATTACTTCGTTTGCCGGAATACGACCGGCTCTGCCCGGCGGAGATTTTTACATAGAGGAATCGAAAAAAAAAGCGAATTTTATACAGGTTGCCGGCATACAATCTCCGGGATTAACCGCGTCGCCGGCTATCGCGCTTTTGGTAAAGGATATTTTGAAAAAAATTGGACTGCGTCTTACCGAGAAAGCGAATTTTGATCCGTATATCGAACAAAAACCTAAAGCCAGACATTTATCGTTTGATAAACTGGCGGAGGTTATAGACGAGGACCCAAATTATGGAAATATAGTCTGTCGATGCGAAAGTATATCCGAAGCCGAAATAATCGAAGCCATCCAAGCCGGTCATACGACTCTCGACGGGATAAAATTCTACGCCCGAGCCGGAATGGGGCGTTGTCAAGGGGGATTTTGCTCGTATAAGATAATTAAAATATTAATGAGGGAGACCGGTATGAAGTTCGATGAGATAACAAAAAGAGGAGGCGATAGTTTTATAATTAAGGGAGAATTATAATTATAAAATTGTTTAATTAATTGTAATCTAGTTTAATATTTTATCGCTCATATTTTGATAAAATCTGATATACATAATACATTAAAAAAATAAAAAAATTAAAAAAGTATTTTGGAGGATTATTATGATTGAAGATTTAAAGCAAGTCGATAGCTGTAAAGAGGTTGTTAGAGGTTACCAAAACGGCAGAGTCGGAAAAAGGGAGTTGATTAGAAGCTTGTCTGCGGCAATTTTAGAGACGCCCAAAAGGTTTGGATACGCCGGCAACAGAGACATGATTCACGATTATTATGCGGCCGTTTTGGGCAAGATAGATAAAATACTATCTAAGTATAAACCTACCGACGAACACGCTTTCGACGCATGGTTTAAAAAAGTATTAAAAAATGATTTCATTAATTACGCGAAGTCTCTTAAAAGAAAAGATTTTGGAATTTTACAATCCGGATATAATGAAAATTTTGCCGTTCCCGTCGACGAAAGCGCTTCCGTTAAAATAAACTTTCCGAAATTGTCAAAAAATGAATTTAAGATAATCGATTACAAATACGGCGTGAGTAAAGAATATTCCGATAATAAAACTCGTTCAATGGAAATAAATGAAAACTTTGAAAGAAAAATAAATCTTGAGGCAAAATTATCGTTTAATTACGTTAAATTGTTAAAAGTTCAACGCGATCAAATGAACGAAACTGAGAAAGAGAGACTCGAGGAACTAAAGCGAAAAGAGGAAAAAATAAGAGTAGTAAGAGAAAATATAAAATCCCTATACGACGCCGCCTATATCTATCCGAGTAGCTATCAAATCGGTCGTAACCTTGGTCTTAACCGCAATACCGTCGGCGCCTACATGAACCGCATTAGAAAAAAATTCGCCGAACAAGGGGTGAAACAAACCGTCGTTTTTCAATAATAACCGAAATTAAAGCGCAAAAATCTGTAAACCGATTTTTGCGCTTTCAATATAATTTGATAATCTAAAATTAAACCGGATTTAAAAAAAATAAAGTTATTTTTTTCATTTATCCGCTTCATCCGTAACTTGCGGGGTTTCTTTTCTCGCCCTAAACATAACGATCGCAAGCGGCGGGACGGTCAGACAGAGAGAATTGGGTTGATTGTCCCAAGCCCATTGATCCGACCAAAATCCGCCGTAGTTGCCCAGACCGCCGCCGCCAAATTCAATAGCGTCGGAATTTAGTATTTCGTCCCAATGACAATGCTTTGGAACTCCGACTCTGTAATTATATCTTGGTATCGGCGTAAAATTGACTACGGCGAGAACGACGTCGTCGGGATTGCGCCCTTTTCTGAGGAAACTTACTACCGAACCTTCCCAATCGTTACAATTAACCCATTCAAAACCTTGCCACTGAAAATCTACCTCGTATAAAGCGGGATTTTCCTTATAAATCCTATTAACGCTCTTAAAATAATTTTGTAATTGTCTGTGTCTATCCCAATCCAACAGGTGCCAATCCAAACTTTGATTTGCATTCCATTCGCTCCATTGTCCAAACTCGCTGCCCATGAAAGTTAGTTTTTTACCGGGGTGAGCGTACATAAAACCTATAGCGGATCTCAGATTCGCAAACTTTTGCCAATCGTCTCCCGGCATCTTGCTAATCAGCGAATTTTTACCGTGAACGACTTCGTCGTGCGATAATACCAATACAAAATTTTCGTTAAAAGCGTATATCATGGAGAATGTTAGGCTATTGTGATGATATTTTCTATATATAGGATCTTTCGAGATATATTTCAGAAAATCGTTCATCCACCCCATATTCCATTTCAAACCAAATCCCAAACCGCCGACGTACGTAGGTCTGGAAACGCCCGTCCACGCGGTCGACTCCTCGGCTATCATTAATACTCCGGGATGTTCCAGATAGACTTGCTCGTTGAGTCTTTTTATAAAATGAACCGCTTCCAGATTTTCGTTGCCGCCGAATTCGTTTGGTATCCACTCGCCCGGTTTTCTGGCATAGTCCAGATAGAGCATCGAAGCTACCGCGTCTACTCTCAATCCGTCGATATGATAGTAATCGAGCCAAAAGAGCGCGTTAGATATTAAAAAATTCCTGACTTCGTTGCGTCCAAAATTGAATATAAGCGTAGTCCAATCTTTGTGGAATCCTTTTCTTGGATCGGCGTGCTCGTATAGGGCTGTGCCGTCAAACTGCGCTAAGGCAAAGGAGTCGGTCGGAAAATGAGCCGGCACCCAATCCACTATAACGCCTATTCCTTTCTCGTGACATTTATCGACAAAATAACAGAAATCTTCCGGAGAGCCAAATCTCGACGTCGGAGCAAAATAGCCGGTAACCTGATAACCCCAACTGCCGTCGAAAGGGTGTTCTGCAACCGGCAGCAACTCTATATGAGTATAGCCCATGTCCGACGCGTAGTTAACCAAATCCAGCGCGAAATCCCTATAAGTCAAATACTCGTTGTATCCTTTTCGTTTCCAGCTCCCCAGATGAACTTCATATATCGAAATCGGTTCGTCAAAATGATTGCGTTTATTCCTATTCTCCATATAATACTTATCGTTCCATTTGTATGTTCCAAATTTATGAACGACGCTCGCAGTTTTTGGTCTCAACTCCGTTCTAAAAGCGTACGGATCCGCTTTTTCTAAAAGCCGGTCGTCTTGAGTCTTAATCTCAAACTTATACACTTCCCCTTCGGTAATATCCGGAATGAACAACTCCCATATACCGCTCGCTCCTCTATTCCTCATCAAGTTCCTTCTGCCGTCCCAATGATTAAAATTCCCTATAACGGATACTCTTTTTGCATTCGGCGCCCATACGGAAAAAAGCGTTCCGCTTTTCCCGCCGTTTTCAATAATGTGCGCGCCAAGTTTTTCGTAAATTTTATAGTGATTGCCTTCGTTAAACAGATGGAAGTCAAAATCAGTCAATACGGGCTCGTACCTGTAAGGATCGTCTATCTCCCACGAATGGTTCTCCCAATTAGTTATTTTGAAAATATAATCCGGCTTGCCGGTTTTATCCAATAATATTTCAAACATCCCGTCGTTATGGACTTTTTCCATTTTTTTATAGGTTTTTTTGCCATTTTCTACAATAACCAACTCTACGTCCCGAGCTTCGGGTAAAAATCCCCTAATAGTTCCAACCTTTTTACCGTCAACGGTAACTTCATGATACCCAAGAACCTGAAACGGATCCCAATGATAAGAATAAACAATCCTATTCATCTGCTCCTTATCTATCGTAGTAGTCATTATTCCCTCCTGATTTTGTTATATATCCTATATAACAAAATAATAAAAAAACTCAATATTTATTTAAAGAATTGAAATAAATATAAAATTATTATTGAATTTTTAAAATAATTAGTTATATTACCGATATAAAGTAAAATATTTTGTTTTTATTGAATTTAAAAGTATTGACGAGTATTCAGAGAAAAAAATGAGCGATATAAAAGACGGCGTTAATTATAACGATTTGAAGGCGTATTTCCGTTGTCAAAAAGATATATGTTTTAAAAGCGAGTTGTTTGGGGACAACGTCGTCGATCACGGCGGTAAGATAGTCGCCCTCTTTGCTGAAATTTATTCATTTATGGTAGAGGTCTACGGATTATCGATGACCCCCGACGTAATCGTTAAGTTTAGCAATTCTGATAAGTTTAAAAAATGGTTTTGGCTTGTAAAGCATAAACTGGGGCAGTCGACCTATTCTGATCCCGATTTTATAGAGATAGGAGATTGGATAGGGAAAGGGCTGTTTCTCAAAATTACGTTCAGTATGATCTATTACAACAATTTGTATTTCGACGAATCCTTGATGAATAAGTTAATTGAGAAACAAAAAAGACTTTTAACGCCCCTTCTTGAAACGAATAAATTCCAAAACGGAAAAAAAGCCATTGAAATCGACGATTGGGGTTATACTCTCCTTGAAGAAAAAACTATGTTACTATACTCGTCGGATTTGTTTCATAAAGACAATTTGATCAAATAATTCTGTTGGAATTTATTTTTCGCGGCATCTCTTGTAATCCCGTCGGTTTTTTGGGGAATTCGACGCATATGCGTCAATTTATTTTCCCTTGGCTATGCTTGGGACGCGAAATCGAGGGGTCAATAGTCGTACGTATGCAGCTCCATATGCGTCAATTTCTATGCGACAATTGTCGCGCGTTACGACGCGACTCGTATGCGTTGATTCGTTTGTTACATATGCGTTAATTTTCATCAGGGAGCGACGCGACGTATAGCTCCATATGTGTCAAAATTTATCGGGAAGCGACGCGGCGGGTATAGCTCCATATGCGTTAATTTATTTTCCCCGCCCCCAAAAAACAGATTCCCGACGTTAAGAAAATAACCGATTGAAAAATTATTTGGAAACAGATAAATATTTATTGATTTAGTTTGGGGCAATTGATAAAATGCGGGGATATGAAAAAGATTTTGACGATAGCCGCGTTTATTTTTTTATTATCGGCGGGGACGCTTTACGGCGAGGATTACGATAAGGAGAAGTATATCCTTATTTTACACTCTTACAATCTTGGACTTGAATGGACTAGGAGTATTAACGACGGCATTTTAAAATATTTTGAGAAAAACTCAAATATCTATTTTCAGATAGAATTTATGGATACCAAAATTCTGTCGAACGAAGACTATTTTTTTAAATTAGCCGAAATGTATAAATTAAAATTTAAAAATATTAAGTTTGACGCGATATTGTCTACGGACGACGACGCTTTTGATTTTTTATTAAAATATTCGAAAGAACTTTTTGGCGAAACTCCCATAGTTTTTTGCGGAGTCAACTATTTTTCGGACGAGAGGATAAAAAACTTTTCGAATATAACGGGCGTCGTCGAATCTTTTGATATTCTGGCTACCTTAGAGAACGCTTTGCGTATTTGTCCCGATACAAAAAATATTTACGTAATTAGCGATCAAACTTCGACGGGAATTTACAATTTGCAACTGTTAGAAAAAGTTTACCCGTATTTTGACGAAAAGTACAAATTTACGATATTAAGCGATTATAGCATGAAAGAGTTGTTAGCCGAGGTTCAAAAAATTTCGGCCGACGATAGCGTCGTTTTAGCGCTCGGATTAAATAGAGATAAAAACGGGCAAATTTTTTCATTTCGCGAATCTATAACAATGATCAGAAAAAAATGTAAAGCCCCTATTTACGGCGTGTGGGATTTTTATTTGGGCTGGGGCATTGTCGGAGGGGTAATTACTTCGGGCGAGTCTCAAGGGAGATTGGCCGCGGATATGGTTAACAGAATATTGAAGGGCGAGAATGTTAAAAATATCAAGGTGGTCAAGAAAAGTCAGAATCGGTTGATTTTTGATTATCGCGAATTAATGGCTCACAAAATTCCTTTGGAGCGCGCGCCTTTGGAATCCGTATTGATTAATCAGCCTTATTCGTTTTTTCTGGAACACAAAAACTATATTGTATCTGTAACGTCTATTGTTTTAGTTTTTACGATAATTATTGCGTTTTTAACGTTTAATATACTAAGAAGAAGGGCGGTCGAACTCGAATTAATCCAAAGCGAGGAGAGATATAAAACTTTAATCGAGACGATGAACGAAGGCTTTATGGTTAGGAACGCTTACGATATTTTTTCGTTTGTTAATAAGAAATTCTGCAATATGCTGGGATTTCCGAGAGAGGAGATACTGGGGAGTAAAACGTCTAAATTTTTAGATGAAAATAATAGAGATAAATTTGGCGACGAGATGACGAGAAGATTAGATGGAATTGAGTCTTCTTATGAGTTGCAGTGGAGGAATAGATCGGGGAAAAATATTCCTACTATTATGTCGCCCAAACCGATGTATGATTTCAAAGGGAAATATATGGGGAGTTTTGCCGTCGTTACCGAGATTACCGAACTAAAGGAGACCGAAAGGAAGCTTGCCGACGAAAAGGAGAGGCTGTTTGTTACTTTAAGCTCGATTGCCGACGGAGTAATAACCGTCGATAAAGAGGATAATATAACTTTGATGAACAAAGTCGCCGAGGAGCTTACAGGCTGGAAATCCGGCGAATGGATCGGAAAAAAGTTATTTGAAGTACTAATTTTGCATATTTTGTCGGATAATAAAAACAGAATTGTTTCAAACTATGATTTTTTTATTAATAAGGCGGGCGACTCTTCTCTCAGGGAGTATGCGTTAACTTCGAAAGACGGGTATGAACGAATAATCGAAGTAAAGGCTTCAAATATTACGGATAATTATTCGATAGTAGTCGGAATTGTCATTGTTTTCAGGGACGTTACAGAAAAAAGAAGATTGGAAGACGAGTTGATTAAAAATCAAAAGATAGAATCGATCGGCGTCCTTGCCGGGGGGATTGCGCACGATTTTAACAATATACTCGGCGGAATTATGGGGAATATCTATCTCGCCCGGCTTATGTTAAGCGAATATCTGATATCAAAAGACTTGTTAGAACTTCTTGAAGATATAGAAAAAGCCTGCGAAAGGGCAAAAAAACTTACTATTCAACTTTTAACTTTTTCAAGCGGCGGGAGACCGATAAAAAAACTCGGTAGTATAAAGAATTTATTGATTGAGACAGTCAATTTTGCTTTAACAGGTTCGAGGGTAGATTGCGAGTATCGTATAGACGACGAAGTTTACGACGTTGAAATGGACGAAGGGCAGATACAGCAAGTTATAAACAATCTGGTTATCAACGGCGTTCAATCTATGCCCGAAGGGGGTAAAATCGAGGTTGCTTGCGGCAATGTCGATATCGGAGCGGACGACGCGTCGTTTGTAAAAGAGGGAAGGTATGTTAAAATATCGGTTAAAGATAACGGCGTCGGAATATCGTCCGAAAATATGAAAAAAATATTCGATCCCTATTTTACGACAAAAAATTTAGGGTGGGGATTGGGATTAACCGCTTCGTATTCGATAATTCAAAAACATAACGGCTATCTTACGGTAGATTCGAAAATAAACTCCGGATCCGTTTTTACATTTTATCTTCCGGCGTCGGATAGCAAAAGTTCGGATAAATTGTCAAAAGATAAGATTAAGATCGCGAATTCGGCAAAAATTTTGATGATGGACGACGACCGTTTTATTAGGACAAATAACGAAAAGATATTTTCTGCGCTTGGTTATAAAATAACGACGACTGAAGACGGAGAGAAAGCTATTCGTATTTACAAAGAAGAATTAAATAAGAAAAAGCCTTTTGACATTGTCATATTGGATTTGATAGTTCCAGGCAAAATGGACGGAAAAAAAACTATGGAAGAACTTTTAAAGATCAATCCGGAGGTAAAAGTTATCGTTTCCAGCGGTTATTCGATGGATCCTATAATGGCCGATTATAAGAAATACGGATTTGCCGGAGTAATAGCTAAACCTTATCAGGTCGAAGATATAATATATTTAATTGAGGCTATATTACAAAAAAAACAGTAGCGGATCGCGTCCCGGTTACTTTATTAAGATATTTTATTGATAAAATAAAAATTTAATGCTATAAGTATGCGAATTACGGTTAAATTTTAAATTTATTTCGCTTAGGTATCGATAATGGAAATTTTGGAAGGTATATCGGCGTCTCACGGCATAGCGATCGGCGAGGCTTTGGTATATAATCAAGAAATATCTATAAAAAAATATTCTATAAACGATTTGCAAGTTGAACTTGAGATAGATAGGTTTTATAAAGCTCTGGTTAAGGTTAAAGAGGATTACATTGTATTAAGGAATAAATTGGTCAGCGAAATGTCTGAAGACGAGGGTAAATTTTTAGACGCGCATATTTTGATGACTGAAGACGCTACCTTTATCAATCAGGTTTTGGATTATATTCGAGAAAGCAAAAAAAATATAGAATGGGTTATTTATCAAGTTGTTGAGAATTTGTCCAAGAAATTTTCAGAACTGGATGACGAATATTTTCAAGACAGAGCGACGGATATTTTGGATATCGGAAGAAAGATTATGCGCGTTTTGTTGTCTCAAAAGTCGATGTCTTTATCAGATTTAAATAGCGACGTTGTGATTATCAGCGCGGACTTAACCGTCAGCGATACGGCTAGTATGAATAAAAACCGCGTTCTTGCTTTTGTTACAGAAATCGGCGGGAAAACGTCTCATTCCGCTATTTTAGCGCGTTCTTTAGGAATTCCTTCGGTTGTGGGCATAAAGGATGTCTCTCACATAGCGAATACCGGGGATTTGATCATTGTCGACGGCAACAGCGGGAAGATTATAATAAATCCGGATGATGAAAAACTTGAATACTATACGAATTTACGTAAAAAATTAGAGAAACGGGAAAACGAGTTTTTACAATTTAAAGATATATCTTCAAAAACTCTTGATAACAGGAGTATTGTTTTAAAAGCCAATATGGAGATACCCGAGCAGGAGATAGAAAATGTTATTAAATTTGGAGCGGAGGGGATAGGGCTTTATAGGTCTGAGTTTTTGTATCTTTCTAAAAAGCGTAGATTATTGCCGTCGGAAGAGCAGCAGTTTAACGCTTATAAGTTTATACTCGAAAAAATGGGGGATAAACCGGTAACCATACGAACTTTGGATTTGGGCGGAGACAAATTGATTGAAGGGGTAACCAAACAAGAATCTAATCCGTATTTAGGATGGCGCGCTATTAGATTTTGCTTGGACAGACCGGATATTTTTAAAATTCAGTTAAGGGCTCTATTGAGAGCGTCTGTTTATGGAAATTTAAGCATTATGTTGCCTATGATAACTACCCTTGAAGAGGTAACAAAGACCAAACGGATTATAACCGAGGTAAAGAGGGGGTTGAAGAGAGACGGATTTAAATATAAAGACAATATTCCTCTGGGTATAATGATTGAAACTCCCTCCGCTGTTATGATATCGGACATCTTAGCTAAAAAATGCAATTTTTTTAGTATTGGGACTAACGATCTTATTCAGTATACGATGGCGTGCGATAGGGGCAATCAAAACGTAGGCAATCTATATCAGCCGTTACATCCGGCGGTATTGAGGCTTATAAAAAAGACTATCGATAACGCTCATAAAGAGAACATAAAAGTCGGCGTTTGCGGAGAGATGGTCTCAGAAATACAAAACGCTATAGTCTTGATCGGATTAGGCGTAGACGAGTTATCTTTAAGTTCGATTGGTCTTTTAGAGATAAAAAAGGCGATATTAAATATTAAGTATAGCGATGCGAAGAAAATTGCGGAAGAGGCTCTGAGGCGAAGCTCAAAAGAGGGGACTGAAAAGAAAATAAATTTATGGATGAAAAAAAATCTCAAATATCTGTATTAAAAAAGACAAATCTTCCCATTTTGGCGATAGTCGGAAGACCTAACGTTGGAAAATCAACGTTATTCAATAGATTGATTAAGAAGAGAAAAGCGATTATAGATCCGACTCCGGGCGTTACGCGCGATCTAATTTTCGACGAATGTTTTTTTAATAATAAGAAGTTTATAGTTATAGATACCGGAGGTCTAACCGACGAAGAGGGCGAAATAAATAAATTTGTACAAAAAAAGTCGCTTGAGTCGTTAAAAATAGCCGACGTCGTACTTTTTTTAGTCGAAGCGAATAATCCTCTTCCGATCGAGACGGATTATGTCGATATTATTAAGAAGTCCGGGAAAAGGTATTTATTAGCCGTAAACAAGTGCGATTCTAAAGATAAAGAGCAAACCGTATCCGAGTTTTATTCTTACGGTTTGGGCGAGCCTATACCTATTTCGGCGACTCACAATTTGAATTTGGACATACTTGAGAAGAAGATAGCGGAGTTTGAGCTGGGCGAAAAGAGTAGCCAAGCCGATGACGATGAGAAAAAGATAATTAAACTGGCGATTGTGGGCAAACCAAACGTAGGCAAATCGTCTTTATTAAATAGAATTGTCGGCAGCGATAGAAGTATCGTCTCCGATATACCCGGCACTACGCGGGACGTCGTCGACGAAACGATCGTTTATAAAAATAATTATATTCAGATACTTGATACTGCCGGGATTAGGAGAAAGTCAAAAGTGTTTGAAGACGTCGAGTACTACTCGGTAAACAGAGCTATTAAGACTATTGAAAGCGCCGATATAACGATCTTACTTATTGATTCTCTTGAAGACGTTTCCGAACAAGATAAAAAAATTACCGATCAGATTGTAAAAAACGGTAAAGGATTAATAATTGCTTTAAATAAATGGGACTTGCAGGAAGATACGGCGCAAAATATTAAGGAAAAAAAAGAGAAACTATTATTTAAGTTTCCCGTGATTAGTTACGCCCCTATTTTGCCTATTTCGGCAAAATACGGTAAAGGGATAAATGAAATTCTCAACCTAACGCTAAAAATATACAAAGCTCTAAATAAACGTATAGATACTCCTAAATTGAACGATTTTATTAACGAAACCATAAAAAAATATAATCCGACTTCAAAAAAAGGAGTTATTAAAATTTATTACGGCGTCCAAACTTCATGCGCGCCTACCGAGTTTGTATTTTTTATTAATAAAAAAAGTTTGTTATCCGAAAGTTACAAAAATTATATTGTTAATAAATTCCGGGAGAAATTTGATTATAGAGGGATTCCTATTAAAATTTCTTTCAGAGATAAAAAAATAAAAAAAATATAATTTAAGATTTTACATTGATTTTCTTGGAAAATTTGTTATGATTGAAAGAACTAAAATATGGATATAGTATGGCTTCATTATCTACTCAGAAATTAAATCAGTATTACGACGATTATAGAAAAACGGAGATAGCTTTTAATAAATCTATAATCAAAGCGTTAGGACTTGAGACAAGGAATATATTTTTAAAAATTAAAGGGGATCCGTGGCCCTGCGTTTTGTACAGTTGCTCGATGGCTCAAGCGAAAATTATTATAAATCTGGACACGTTGGGATTTGAGGAGATAAAAAGGGCGAAAAACTTTGTTAATCTAAGGCTAGCCTTTTTTCCGTCAGATGCAAAAAGTTCGATATATTTTTTTGTTCCTTCAGTTGTGAAAGGTTATAGCGTTTTTAATATAAAATCTACGGAACGTTTGTCGTTTTTAATGACGATAGAGTTTACTCAAAAACCCCCGGACGATTTGATTGAGATTTTGGGTAAGGTTATAGAGTCAAACGAGAATTTTAAAAAAAGACAATCGTTGAGAATTAATCTGGACGGTAAAGTCGTTACGGATATCGGACTTTCGACAAATAAGATTATTGCCGAAATAGATAATATTAAACGAGCTTGTATTTTAAAAAATATTTCAGCTAACGGAGTTATGGTAATAATGTCGTGTATTCCGAAATTTATAATGAAAAAAAAGTGCTATATTAATATTTTAATACAAGATTCTTCGGAGCCGTTGGTTATAGAGGGAACCGTGGTAAGATATGAAGAGGTTACGGACCGGAAAGATATTTACGGAATAGGGGTTGAATTTGTTCCGGAAAAAGTGCCGTTTGAATATAAAGATTTGATTAACAAGTATATAGATAAACTCGAAGAGATGGCTAAGCATGATAAGATCAAAAGATAACGGGAGATAAATAAGGTTATCGAAACGAGCGCGAAACATTTTGAGCCTAAAACGGCGCCGTTTTTCTTTATAATTATGACAAATTTTTAGATAGAAAAAAATTAGGGAACTTATTAAAATGACTAAATATTTCATAATTTCAATAATTACTATAAACGCGTTATTAATTTTTAATTGCGTAAACAATAAAGATATATTAGTAGAATATCACGACCTTGCCGGCAAACATGTAAAAAAGATAGAAACAAATACAGACGCGGCGGATATAGTTTTAAATAATAAAAGGTATTCGATAGCGCCCTATTCTTTGATAGAAGTCGATCGTAATAGCAATATTTCCGTTTTAAGGGGTATGATTATACAAGGCTCGACGAAAAAAAATCGGGAGTTGTTTTTTGATTTGATGGGAGATAGAGTCTGGGGGAATTGCTCGCTTTTTTATCTCTCCATACCAAGAAAGATCGACGATATGACCGGCGAAGTAGTTATTAATTATACGAACGAGGACGGGGTTTTTACTCTTAAAACTTCCATGAATTTAATTAAAGATAAAGGTAAAACTAACGTATACGGTTTTTATGTTCCGTATTTTTTATATCATACTATACTAAAAACGGATATATCCGTAAACGTCGACGAAAACGACTCTTTGTATTTATCGTTGAGATACGCTTACAAAGTGGATAGAAGAGATTGGGAGAGACAGGAGGTTAGATTTTCTAACGCCAAATCTGCGGAGATAAAATCCGTCGATAAGGATAAAAATAAAAAAGACAGAGAGAAGAGAGGCGCTATCTGGAGTCTCAATAATCCTACCCCATATTTTTTATCCGGCTTTGATTATCCTATCAGAGATTATCAATATCTTACTTCGGAATTTGGCATGATAAGAGAGTGGATTCTTAATAAAAAAGTTTACTCAAAAGATATTCACCTTGGAATAGATCTCGCCTACGTAAAAGGGGAGCCCGTTTATTCGTCCGCCGACGGAGTCGTAAAATATGCTGAAAACGGCGAATATGTGGGGAATATGGTTATAATCGATCACGGATTTTCGTTGTATTCAAACTATATGCATCTCGATACTATAGACGTAACGCCGGATCAGTTTGTCGCAAAAGGGGAGCGGATTGGGACTATCGGTATGACAGGGGCGGCTACGGGTCCGCATCTTCACTGGGAGGTCAGAGCGAACGGTATTCCGGTCGATCCGACTTCGCTCTTTTTTTTAAACGAATTCCGTAATATGTAAAATTTTCGGTAATTCTCAATATTTATCGATATTGAGCTCTTTAACAAGCCGCGTCAAATAGGTGCGCTGAATCTGCAAAACCGCCGCGGTTTTAGTCTGATTCCAACGGTTTTTTTCTAGAGCCGATATAATAAATTCTTTTTTGAATTTCTGAATAGCGTCTTTCAAATTTGAAGGATAACTATTTGCAAGCTGTTTTGAGTCGATTTTTATATCTTCCGTTCTTAGAAGACGGTTAGATGAGAGAATTACGGCTTTTTCAATAACATTCTGCAGTTCTCTGACGTTGCCTCTCCATTCGTAATTTAGCATCATATCTTTCGCTTCGTCGCTTATACCGAGAATGTTCCTATCGTATTTTTTGTTATATGTCGATATAAAATAATTTGCAATATCAATTATATCTTCGCGTCTTTCCCGAAGCGGCGGAAGAGTTATCGGTATAACGTTTAGACGGTAGTATAGGTCTTCGCGGAATTTACCGCGGGTTACCATCGACGTCAAATCTCTATTTGTAGCGGCGATAATCCGGACGTCGGCAAAAATGGAGTCGTTTGACCCCAGAGGTTCGTACGATTTGTATTGCAGAAAACGAAGGAGTTTGGGTTGTACAGACAAGGGCATCTCGCCAATCTCGTCTAAAAATAAAAAACCGTTATGCGCCGCGCCAATTTTGCCGATATAATCGCTTGTAGCGTCGGTAAAAGCGCCCTTTTTATGACCAAAAAGTTCGTTTTCAAGAAGAGTCTCCGGGATAGAAGCGCAATTGATAGCTACAAAAGGTTGATCTTTTCTGTCGCTTTTTTTATGAATAATATTGGCGACGAGCTCTTTTCCGGTACCGCTCTCTCCGGTAATCAAAACCGTCGCCGGAGTTTTGGAGACTCTCTCTACTATATCAAATACGCTTTTTAATTTTGAACTTTTACCGATAACTATAAAATTATCTTCCATGTTAAAAAACTATTTATCGCTTTTTTTTGATTCGAGCATATCTCCTAAAGTATATTTATCGTCCGCCGTATCGTTGTGAAGGTAAGCTTCAACTTTTGACTTCTCTTCTTTCTTTAACAACTCTTTTATCGAGAGTTTAATTATTTTTTTCTGCGGATCCAGCTCGGTAATCATCGCTTTAACGGTTTCGCCTACTTTAAAATCAAATTTGAAGTTTGACCTAATTTCATCTATTTTACCTACGCCAAGCTGCGATATAGGTATCAGCGAGTCGACATTCTCTACAATAGACACGGTTATCCCTTTAGAATCGTCGGCTTCGATAATCTTAACGTCGATTGCGTCCCCTTTCTTGAAAGAATCTTTAATAGTCTGCCATGGATCGCCGGTTAACTGCTTAACGCCGATTTTAATTTTATTTTTATCCGCGTCGCATTGTATTACGACTCCCTCTATAACGTCGGATATTTTATATAAATCGTGAAGGTTTTTAACCGGTTCTGTCCATGAGATATCTTCAATGTGAAGAAGAGCGTCTATTCCCTCCTCAAGCTCGACGAAAAGACCAAACGAGACTATGTTTTTTACAACGCCCGATACTTTTGTTCCGACTTTGTACTTTTGAGCCGCTTTATCCCATGGATTTTCTAAGAGGTGTTTTAGACTTAAATTTACTCTGCGGTTTTCCTCGTCGATGTTAATAATCTTAACCTCCACTTTCTGTCCTTTCTCGAGAAGTTCTTGAGGATTTTTTATGTTCTTTGTCCAAGACATATCGGAAATGTGGAGAAGTCCTTCAAGACCGTCGATAATATTAACAAAAGCGCCGTAAGTAGTCATAGATACTACGGAGCCAACAATTACGTCGCCGACTTTATACTTTTCAACAAACTTATCCCATGGAGACTCTTCGGTTTGTTTTAGTCCTACCGATACTTTGCCGGTTGTTCTATTAACTTTTAGTATCATTACTTTAATTTTATCGCCGACTTTGAGAACGTCTCCGACTTTTTCAATCCTTGACCATGAAATATCTCTGATATGAAGAAGAGCCTCGATACCGCCGACGTCCACAAAAGCTCCAAAATCGGCGATGTTTTTTACTACGCCGTCGATTATTTCCCCTTCGACTTTGTCGTCGAGAAACTCTCTTCTAAGTATATTTTTTTCTTGGTATATATACTTTCTTCTATTGCCCATAAAATCTTCTGTTTCTCTATTTTTGTTAAATCTACCTCTGGGACGATCGCTTCCCCCCTCGTTTTGAAAAATCTTTTCAATATAAAAATTAATGGTTTTGCCGATAAAAGAGTTTGGATCTTCAATTCTCTCGACGTCGAATAATGAAAACGGTATCAAACCGGTTAGAGATTTGTATTTTACGTTAAATCCGTTCCTTTTTACGCCGGTTACGACCCCTTCGACGTAAGATTTATCTCTCATAACGTCGATTATTTCTTGCTTTTGAAGAATCGTTTCGGCTTTTTTCTTCGATACGACGGGATCGCCGTTTTTACCCTCGGTCCAAACCAAATAAACTACGACGGTATCGCCTAATTTTGGAGGTTCGGAAAACTCGCTTAACGGAACTTTGGCTTCAGATTTATACCCAAAATCGAGAAAAACCGTATCAGAGCTTATTTGAACAACGTTAGCTTCGATTAGCGTATTCTCTTCAATATCCTTAAAACTTTCATTGTAGGCTTTAACAAAGTCTAATTCATCGTCGTTGGTCTCAATACTCATTTTTTTCTCCATTATTTAATCTTTTTTAAAATTTCTTCAACAACTTCATCAATAGATAAGTCGGTTGTATCTATATAAATTGCTCCATCGGCAATCTTTAGCGCCCCAAACGGTTTGTTTTTATCGTTAAGATCCCTTTTTTCAATTGAAGCTTTGATCTCTTCTAAAGTCGCATCGCCGTTTTGTTCGTTATATCTTCTCTTGGCTCTCTCCGTTACGGACGCGTCGAGGTAAAATTTGTACTTTGCGTCCGGAAATACTACCGTTCCGATATCTCTTCCGTCCATTATGACAGACTTTGAACCCGAATATTCGTTAAGAAATCTGTTGACTCTTTTTCTGACGGTTATGTTTGACGACACGGGAGACACCAGTTCCGTAACCTCTCTACTCCTGATATATCCGGTCATATCGGCATCGTCGATAAAAATATGTCCGTTTATAAGAGCAATAGAAATTCTATTCATAAGATTTTCTATTTCATCATAATTATCTATTTTTATATTACTGTCAAGCATTTTTTTCGTAATAGCTCGATAAATAGCTCCTGAATCGACGTATTCAATATTTAATTTATCGGAGATTATTTTTGCTATCGAACTTTTACCCGCTCCGGCCGGACCGTCTATCGCTATTTTAAATATTTCCATATATGTACCCTTCTAATTCGTTTTTTGTCATATATCTAAACTCTCCGGACGATAACTTTAAATCGTCCAGACTCATTTTCCCGATTTTATCTCTTAATAACCGTTTGATTTTCAGACCGAAAAATTTGTAAACTTCGCGGATTTCTCTCTTTTTTCCCTCGGCAAGCGTTATTCTTAAGACGTTGGAATCTCCGGTTTTAACGATATTCGACGCTTTATAAGTAATATCGCCGATATTTACGCCGTTTATAAAGTTTTTTATCATATTAGCGGACGGTTTTTGATCCGACTCGACGATATACTCTTTTTTCACCCCTTTGGAAGGATGAATAACGCCGTTTGCAAAATCGCCGTCGTTTGTCAGAATAATAAGCCCTTCGGATAGATAATCAAGTCTGCCGACTGTAAATATCTTTTTGTCCTCCCGTATAATGTCGTAAACGCTTTTTCTGTTAAATTGAGCGTCGCGCGAACATATATAGTTTTTAGGCTTGTTAAGAACGATATAAACCTTATCTACGCTTTTTAAAATCTTACCGTCGTATTCGACTATATCGTTTGCGCTTACTTTGACGCCTAGCTTATCGGCAACTACGCCGTTAACTTTTATTTTTCCGGAAATAATCAGCTCCTCCGCTTTTCTTCTCGACGCAACTCCGCGCTCCGATAAAAATTTTTGCAGGCGTATATTATCATTCATCGTCCGAATACTCGTCGCTTTTCAATTCGTTTATTTCAGGAAGATCTTTAATCGACTTTAGATTGAAGTATTTTAGAAACTCTTTCGTCGTGCCGTAAAGAAGGGGCTTGCCGAACGTCTCTTTTCTACCTACAATCTCAATAAGCCCTTTTTCTATAAGATTTCTCACCTGATTATCCGCCGATACCCCCCTGATCGCCTCTATTTCCCCTTTAGTAACGGGTTGCTTATAAGCGATTATCGATAAAACCGTCAACGCCGACTGCGAGAGTCTGGATTTGCCCCGAATATTGTAAATATCTCTTATTTCCGGGAAAATATCTTTTTTTATCTGAAATGCGAAGCCTCCGGCGACCTCGGCGATGGTTATGCCGTGAAGAGCTTTTTGGTAGTCTAAATTTAATTCGTTGACAATATCGAGAATTTTGTCCTTGTCAAGATTGGTAATCCGCATCAATTTTTCATAAGAGACCACTTCGGTCTCGTAAAATAATATCGCCTCAATCAAACTCGTAAATTTATCGCCGCCCATAACCCTGCCTAAAAAAATTTCTGACATCTTATCAAAAATAATTAAAAACGCAAATTTTATGTGAATATTTTTTGTCCCCCGTCGGTTTTTTGGGGAATTGACACATATGATGTTGCGGAGAAAATTCGACGCATATGGCGTTAAAATTAAAATGACACATATGCGCTACATAATTGCCGCGCCTCGATGAAAATTGGACGCATATGAATCGCATAACCGCCGTTCCTTGATAAAAAAAGTCGCATATGCGTCAATTTTCCCATAACAAAATAACGACTGGGTACGACATAAAATTTTTAATTTGATCGGACAGACTTCAAAATATCAATCTTGTAATTTCTTATTTAGATCGGAGTAAAAATTCGCGCCGCGTTCGTCTTCGTAATCCATAAAATCGTGAAAAGCGTTTTTTGAAATAACTACGTTATTCTGAAGATTGAGGAGTTTCGCGATTTTCAAAGTTTGTCTGTTGTCGACGACAAAATCATTTTCCGAGACGTAGAAATATACTTTTAGATTTCTAATATCTTTTGCGGCGCTTTTCCTGTTAAAAAGAATACGGATAAATAGTCTTATTTGAGCTAAAATTATTCGAGAAATCCACCGGTTTGAATTAACCTTGTATATTCTCGTATCGCTCTTTCTTCTTTTTAAAAAATCCGCGTTATCCGTCAGATTTTTGTAAGTTTGGATATAAAATTCTTCGTCGCTCTCGAGTATCGTCTTTTGCTTCACTTGCTTAATTAACCGATCCTTTCCGAAAAATCGGCTGAAAATAATCAGAAAAATCTCCGCAGGAAAGTTTATCAATCTTCGATGCGGTTTAAAAAATGATGAAAATAAGAATATTTTTTTCGTATTGTTATAAACCTCCTTAGAGTGTTTTTTGTCCTTAAAAATATAGTAGTATAAAACTTCCAACGCCCCGGTAGAAAATCCGGCAAGATAAATATCGTTTTTATATAAATTGTTACTATTTCGCGCAAAATTTATAAAATCGTCAATATTATCTATATAATCGTTGAAATTGTCAAGAGACCCTCGTATTCCGTCTGAATCGCCGTATCCTATCTGATCGAATACGAAAAGATTGTATTTCTGAAACAAAAGATTGTATAAAAAAAACGGGTGCGTAGTCGAATTTTCGGCGTTGCCGTGTATAAAGAAAACCAGAGGTCTCGTCTTATCCATTATCCAATATTGATAAAATAGCGACTCATTTTTACGATTTTGAAAAAACCCCGCGGTTTTCTTCGAATCGATTTTGGCGTCGTTGAAATTTATTCCGCATTTAGATTTGATATTGTATTTAATTTCGTTCCTTCCATAATGAAAAGAGCCGACGTAATCTATATCTTCTCTAAGTCGTCTTTGCAGTTCTTCGTCAATTTTATCTCCGAAAACGCTTGTTATGATTGTTTTCTTTAATGAAATAGGTTTATTGCTGTTTTGTCTGGATTTTTTCATTTTATGTCCTTATTAATTATCGGATTTTTATTAAAACTGTCTGTATTATATTAATATTTTCAATAGATGTAAATTTATTTCGTATTCTGTTGGTTTTTTAGGAAATTGACACATATGGGATGTAGCGCTCCTCGATGAAAAATCGACGCATATGTGTCATTTTTTTTTAATTAGCAAATTTTTTGTCATTTTCTAAAAAATTATACGAATTTTTGTAAAGAGTTTTCTACTTTTAGTTGTTATATATATTAAAGAAATATTAAAAAAAAAGGAGAAAATTTTATGAAAAACAAAAAACATCTATTCCATTTTATAGTATCGGAATCTATGAATAATAACGTCATAGATTTCTTACTAAAAGAGTTCAAAATTAATACGTTCAGTAAACTGTTTGAAATGATGTTTCGTCTCGTTAACAAAAAAATCTCAAAAATAAAGAGAATAATCGGAAATCATCGCTCCGAATACGCCGTTATAGATAGATCCGACGACAAAAGGCTGGATAAATACCTTAGAATCAGCGAAACAGATTATATGCAAATTAAAAGATGGCATTCCTTGTATAACGAATTCGGTATGGCTTCGACGGTTCGAGATATTATACTGTTTTTTTATAACGGCGTTATGAAATACGGGTTGGAAGAATTCCTTAAGATTGTTGGTAGGAAATTGAAGATTGATAAATTGCAAAACGACTTTTTGGGTAAAATGACACAACTGTTGAGTATCGCCGCTCGAAAACAGCTATTATACGCGCTCCTAATCGAAAATTATCCCAAATACGTCTACTATACCTAAAATTAATTTTTATTTCATAAAAAATCGGCAAACTACAATTTTTTATAAAAATTATATTTACAAAATTTATTTTTCTGTTATTATAGAAATTTGAGTAAGTTTTTCTGGGGGGGAATAAAATTTATAAGCTTTTCGTTTTTTTTGCGCTAATTTTGTCAATTTTCTGTTCATTTTCAGCCAGAGACGTATCGCGGGACGATTCTTCAATATCCGAAGACGCTTATTTTAAGGAAGTCAAAAAAAATATGGGGATTACGGACGCGGATAATACTTCCGATGCCGGCAAAGTCGACGGTAAAGTAAAGATTAAGATCAATTATTTCTCTTATGTCAAAATTATCGTAGTATTGGCGCTGGTTTTACTGTCGATATATCTTATATTTCTTTTTATCAAAAAAACTTTAAATATTAAAACTTATAAAGACGACCAATCGTCGGTAATTACCTCTCAAACGCTCGGTCCCGGAAAACAGTTGCAAGTGGTATATATTCACGGGAAGTATCTTATTCTTGGGGTAACTAACGACAATATAAATCTGATCGGAGAGATAACCGATCCAAAAGAGATAGAGAGGCTGGAGATATATCAATCTCAGAAAAAAATCGACGAAGGGAATAGTTTCGTCGACGTTATTTCGGAGTTTTTCAAAAAAACCTTCAGTAAAAAAGTTGAAAAGAGACAGTTTGACTACGAAGTCGACTCGCTGGATTATTTAAAAGAACAGAGAGGTAGAATAGATAAGCTGAAAGAATAATCGTTCAGAGCGAGAGTAATCAACGTATCGCCGACTTTATATTTTAAATACGCGATACGCGCTTTTGGGAGGAAGCATTGAGAAAAAACGCAATCATATTAATAGTTATATTTTGCTTTTTAGGCATAGCGTCGGCTTACGCTCAGGACGCGAGGGTAAGGATACCTATTCCGTCGATTAATTTAGGAATAGAAGAGGCGCGTTCTCCAAACGAAGTAGCGTTGTCGTTGCAGATACTTTTTTTGTTATCCATTCTGACTTTGGCTCCGTCTATCGCGGTGTTGACTACCGCTTTTTTGAGGATAGCGATTGTATTTGATTTTTTGAAAAAGGCTCTCTCTTTACAGCAGATGCCGCCTAATCAGGTAATATTCGGTTTATCTCTATTTTTAACTTTTTTCATAATGTTTCCGACTTTCGACCGCATAAATAACGAGGCTATTCAACCTTTCTTTAACGCTCAGGCGACTCCGCCAAACGAGCGTCTGTCGCTCGAACAATTTTACGAGAAAGGGATATCGCCGCTAAGGGACTTTATGTTTAGACAGACCGATCCGAAATATATCGGTTTTTTTATGAATATGCGCCGACTTCCGGCTCCCAATACTTACAAAGACGTGCCGACGTATATTCTTATACCGGCTTTTGTCATTAACGAACTTACCGTCGGCTTTAGAATCGGAATATTATTATTCATACCTTTTATAATTATCGATATGGTCATCGCTTCTACCCTTATGGCTATGGGTATGATAATGCTTCCTCCGGTTATGATATCGCTGCCTTTTAAGATCATACTTTTCGTTCTAGTCGACGGATGGGAGCTTTTGACGTACCAAGTATTTAGAAGTTTTGGATAGAAGCGAGTTCGGGAGGGGGAAATGGATACAGAATTTATAAAAGAGATCATGATTGAATCGATGCGCATATCGCTATTGATAGCTCTTCCTATTTTGGGAATAGGAATGTTAGTCGGTTTAATAATTTCGATATTTCAAGCGACCACTTCGATACAGGAACAGACTTTGACGTTTGTTCCAAAAATATTTGCGATTATCGTCGCAATAACGATTTTCGGACCGTGGATATCGGGGACTTTGATAGCGTTTACCGTACAAATTTTTGAACTTATACCGGAAATGGCTCTGCCGGTTCCGTGATATTTGAGCGATATTTAATAGAAAGGAAGTCAATTGGAGTTTTTTGTATTATATTTTCAAAAATTTATGCTTGTTTTCGCGAGAATGATGGGGCTCATGCTGACTTCGACTTTTTACGAATCGGACAGCATTATTAATCAAGTAAAATTGGGCTTGACTTTCTTCGTTACGGCGGTAATGTTCCCGGTGGTTTTTGATAATATCCCCGAAGTTCCGCAGGATATAGTACAGTACGGTCTTATCGCGATAGGAGAAGGACTCATCGGCGCGACGATCGGCATATGTATAACGATCTCATTTTCAGTATATCAGTTGGCGGGGCAATACTTTACCGTCCAGATGGGTCTCGGCGCTTCGGAGGTTTTCGACCCGATGAGCCAGATAAGTCTCCCGTTGATGGGGCAATATCTCTATCTTGTCGCTATTATGGTATTTCTCGCTATAAAGGGTCCGCTAATAATCATATACGAACTATATTATTCTTACGGGCTTGTTACTATAGAGTCGTTGACAAACGGCGTTATAATTAATTCTCCTTACGGTATAGTCGGAATATTCTCAAGCATGTTTTTGGTCGCTCTGAGAATATCGCTGCCGATAGTCGCCTCGCTTTTGCTGGTATCTATAAGTATGGGACTGCTCGCAAAAGCGGCGCCGCAGATGAACCTCCTTATGATCGGATTTCCAATATCGATCGGCGTATCGTTTGCAATAATTATACTCTTATTGCCGCTGTTTGTCGAGTTTGTAGATAACTATATGAACGAAACGTTCAACTCGTTATATCTCTTGATGAAGGAGATGAAAGTTGGAACATAACGGGCTCTTTTTACGCGACGATCTTATATCTTATATATATGGTAGAAACTCGGATATAATATTCGATCTTCAAAGGTTCGCGTCGGCGGAATCCGAAGGGCGCACTGAGAAACCGACCGAACATAAAATAAGAAAAGCGAGAGAAGAGGGGCGGGTCGCTCTCTCCAAAGATCTTCCGGCGTCGCTGATATCGCTTTTTTCTTTTGTAGCGATTTATTTTTTTGCAAAATACATTTTTGATATTCTCATTAGCAATATGGAGTTTATACTCGAAAATGCGACAAATTTGGAGCTTAGCGGTTCGAACGTCTACTATAATTATCTTCTTATACCGATTATTAAAATTTTTGCGCCAATCGCGATTGTAGCGTTTATAATAGGCGTTTTGTCAAATTATATGCAAATCGGTTTTAAAGTTACGCCCAAAGCGATTAAGCCTAATTTCAAAAAGATCAGTCCGAATGTTTTTAAATTCTTCAAAAATCAAGTGTTCTCTTTTACGGGATTTTTCAATCTCTTTAAATCGGTAGTAAAAGTCGTTATTATCGGAATAGTCGCGTATCTAACGATTACCGGCGAAATGGATAGAATATTAGGATTAATAAACGAAGAGAGTCTGTTTCAATCGATTATATTTATATTAAAACTAGCTTTCGATATTATACTCAAATCCACTATAATTCTTACGATTTTTGCAATTCTCGATATATTTTTCGTAAGATGGCAGTACGAAGAGCAACTAAAAATGAAGAAACAGGAGATAAAAGAGGAGTATAAAGAGTTATACGGCGATCCTAACGTCAAATCGAGACTCAAACAGATGTATCAACAGCTTCTTTCCGAGAAGAAAATGCTCGAAGAGGTGCCGAACGCCGACGTCGTTATTACAAACCCGACCCACTACGCCGTCGCTCTGAGATACAAAGACAATCAGGATAACGCGCCAAAAGTAACGGCAAAAGGCAAAGATCAGTTTGCCATGAAAATAAAAGAGGTCGCGCGGGAAAACGATATTTTTATGTACGAGAACGTACCGCTAGCCAGAACGCTTTATAACGACGTCGAGGTTAATAGCGAAATACCAAGAGAACTTTACGGAATGGTAATACAAGCGCTGATACTCGCTTATAAACATAAACAGAAGGAAGAGGTCGTATAGACCGGATATTATATTTGACAATAATTTTTCAGGAGACGTCCTGAATTTTAAAATAATAAAGGGGAATGAATATGCCGGAGAATAAAAGCGGAGTTAATATCTCAAAAATTTTTACAGAACCGACCATGATATTTGCGGTCTTCATTTTAGTAACCGTTCTCATGCTCATTATACCAATGCCGACGTTTATGCTTGATTTATTGATGTCGTTGAGTCTTCTTAGTTCGATTCTTATTGTTCTTACGGTAGCTTACGTCAAGTCTGCGGTGGAGTTTTCGATATTCCCTTCTCTATTGTTGGTAACGACTATTTTCCGATTGGGCGTCAACGTCAGCTCGACAAAACTCATATTATCGCAGGGGGTAAACTTTGACGGTAAAATGATCAGAGCGTTCGGCACTTTCGTCGTCGGAACAAACGACGCCTCCGGTATGGTAATCGGCGCCGTAATATTCGTCGTTATCACTCTGGTTCAATTTATAGTTATAACTAAAGGATCGACGAGAGTATCCGAAGTCGCCGCAAGGTTCGCTCTCGACTCGATGCCAAACAAATATATGGCGATAGATATGGACGTTCAAAACGGCGTCATTAAAGAAGAAGAAGCGCTAAAGAAGAGAGAGGCGTTATCAATCGAAGCGCAGTTCTACGGAAATATGGACGGAGCGAGTAAATTTGTTCAGGGAGACGTTATTGTCGGCATCATTATTACTATAGTGAACATTGTCGGCGGTTTTACCGTCGGAATGCTTGTTAGAGGCGAAGATTTTAACGTCGCGCTTCAAAATTATATACCGCTTACAATCGGCGACGGTTTGGTCAGTCAGATACCTTCCCTATTGATAAGCACCGCCACCGGTCTTATAGTTACCCGTTCTCAGGCAAAAGATTCGCTTGGAACGGCGGTTTGGAAACAGATAGCCAATCAGTATAGAATATTTTTTATATCCGGCGGCGCTTTGCTGGTATTGGGGATACTGCCGGGATTCCCTCATATAATCCTTCTGCTGCTCTCTATCGCTATGTTTGGTTCCGGATACGCTCTTTATAGCGCCGACAAAAAGAGAACGGAAAAAGAGACGGATAAAGTGGGCGGAACTCAAAAAGAGGAGCAAAAAGGTCCTGAAAACGTTACGTCGCTTATCAAAACGGATCTTCTATCTCTATACATCGGCTACGAACTAATACCGCTGGTTGATAAAAGTAAAGGGGCGGAACTGCTTAATTCAATAACGGGCATCAGAAGAAATTTGGCGCTTGATATGGGCATGATCGTTCCCCCTATAAGAATTCAAGACAATATGCGGCTTCTTCCTAACGAATACGGATTTTATATTAGAGGACAGCAGATCGGCAAGCATAGCATAAAAATCGGCTATCTTCTCGCTATGGGGGAAGGGTACGAAGCCGTCGATGGAGAGGCGACTTCCGAACCGGCTTTCGGACTTCCGGCTAAATGGATAAAAGAATCCGACAGAGAAAAAGCCGAATCGCTCGGATATACCGTCGTCGATCCGCCGACCATTATTTCTACGCATATTCAGGAGCTAATCAAAACTCATTGCCATGAGATATTGGGACGGGAAGAGACCAAACAGATCATAGACGCTTTCAAATCGGATTTCCCGACGCTAACCGAAGACGTTTTGAAGGATTACAAGATGTCTTCGATCCAAAAAATATTGCAAAACTTATTGAGAGAGGGGGTCTCTATCCGCGATCTTATCACTATTCTTGAAACCTTATCGGAGCATAATCCTCAAACTCAAATTTTTGAGCTTATAGAGTACGTCAGACAGGCTCTAAAAAGAGTAATATGCAATAAATATCTCACGGAGGATAGAAAACTCAACATATTGAGAGTCCACCCAAAAATCGAGCAGGAGATTTACAAGAATATGGAACTTGATAAGGAGGGCTTCCCGATATTGAGATTGAGACCGGACGTTTTACATTTGATACAAAACGCAATAAAAGACAAAGTTACCGAGATGTTTGAAAAGGGTTTTCAACCCGTTATAGTTACTCAACCGCAGATAAGAAAAGCTTTATGGGAAATATGCTCTCATATTCATAAAAATATCGCCGTTCTATCGACAAAAGAGTTGTTGCCGGATGTCGATTTGATATTATTCGGCCAAATTGCCGTTGAAGATAAAGAGAAAGAAAAAGAAAAAGAGAAAGAAAAAGTTGAAGCATAATATATAATTTTGACCGTAGCCGTTTATTGACAATAATAGTTTAAAGTATTACATTAGACGGTCGGCAGTAAGATACGTTGGGGGGGGATATAAATGAAGTACGACTACGTTACCGCAAAAACTTACGACGAAGCTATCATGGATATTAAAAAGAAATACGGCGATAGAGCCATGATAATCAGACGAACCGAGCACGCGGAAGGGGGATTTTTAGGGTTCGGTAAAAAGAGATACGTCAAAGTTCTGGTTAGCATTTCCGACGACGAATATCTAAAAAAATCGAAAGAGGGTTTTGCTTATCTGCAATCAAACCTTAAAGGCGCCGGGACTCCCGAAAAAACCGTTCCGGCGACAAAACCCCCTATCGACTCGGGCGTCAAAAACAGCATTCAAGGAGAATCCATTTCGCTAAGCATATTGATGGAAAAACTCAATAATCTTGAAAAAGTTATTCAATACAAAGAATTCAACAAGGGGGAAAATATCCACCCCAATTTAGAAGAAATTAAAGATATTCTTAAGGAAAATGAGTTTTTTGACGATTTTATTAATGAACTGATAGAAGAGATCAATAAAAGTTTGCCTTTATCAAAGATTAACGACAAATCTGAAGTTCATAAATTTGTTTATGAATATATTAAAAAGGATCTTCAGATTTCCGGAGGTTTTAAACTAGATAACGTAAAAAAAGTTCTTGTCTTAGTCGGTCCTACGGGCGTCGGCAAAACTACGACGGTGGCGAAAATTGCCGCCAACGCTATAAGAGACAAGATAAATATCGAGCTAATTACGATCGACGGATACAGACTTGGAGCCCGGTTTCAGCTTGAAAAATACGCCGAGATTATGAACGTAAAAATGATGAATATAGAAGATAATATGGAGTTGCAAAGAGTAGTCGCTCTATCAAAAGCCGATATGATCATAGTCGATACGACAGGTAGAAGTCAAAAGGACGAGATTAATATTCTGAAAATGAAGCAGTTATTGGATCTTAGAAATTGCGCTCTTGAATTTGTTTTAACGATTAGCGCTAATACAAAACAGAAAGAGGTTGAGAGAATTTTTAAAAGTTTTGATATTTTTGATTATAAAAACGTAATAATTACCAAAATTGACGAGTCGGACTCGATCGGAGCGATAATTAATGCTTGCATAGATAAAAAGAAGGCGATAATGTACTATACCGACGGGCAAAAAGTGCCGAACGATATTGAGAAAGCGGATATTTTTAACATTATATCAAAAATAAAGGGATTAGAAACTGAAATATTTTTTTCTTTAGCTAAATATTAGAATTATATGTGGTAGGAGACAAAATGGACGATCAGGCTGAAAACTTAAGAAAGATGATGCAAAAAGATATAAATACGGACAAAAGAAAAAAAACGCGGGTTATCACCGTATCGAGCGGTAAGGGCGGCGTGGGTAAAACAAACATTGCCGTAAACCTCGGCATCGCATACGCGCAACTGGGGAGAAAAGTTATAGTCATGGACGCCGATTTGGGGCTTGCCAACGTTAATATATGCCTGGGTATTATTCCGAAATACAACCTTTTCCAATTAATAAAGAGACAAAAAACTATGAGAGATATAATCATAGACACTAACTACGGCATACAAATAGTCGCCGGAGCGTCGGGCTTCTCCAAAATCGCAAATCTCAACGACGAGGAGCGGCATTTTTTGATAGAGGAGATGGATACTCTTTCATACGCCGACGTTTTGATAATAGATACCGGCGCGGGGGTCAGTCAGAACGTTCTCTCGTTTATCGTAGCGTCCGACGAATCGATAATCGTAACGACGCCCGAACCGACGGCGATTACCGACGCATACGGTATCATAAAGATCATCGCTACGGAGATAAGCAATCCCGCTTTGGAGCTTAAACTGGTCGTAAACAGAGTCGTTAGCATATCGGAAGGGAGAAAGGTAGCCGAAAGGGTCATCAATATTGCCGGTCAGTTCTTAAACATCAAAGTAGATAATCTCGGAATGGTTTACGAAGACTTGATCGTGCCTCAAAGCGTAAGAAAACAGACGCCGTTTTTAGTTTTGGACCCGACAAGCAAAGCGTCGATTAGTATAAAACATATCGTATCAAGATTGGAAGGGATAGAGTTTAAGGAAGGCGGAGGTTTGAAGAATTTTTTTCTAAAATTGTTAGGTTCTAAATAATTTTTTGTTTGCAAATATAGAATTAATAGATTATACTGCTAGTTTGTATATTAATTTATGGTAGAGTTATGAATTTTAAAATTCCATCTATCGCCGGGGCGGTTTTTTTTATTCTCTTCTTCTTAATAAATTTAGCGCAAGGGAACTCTTTTTTTGTTATTTTTACCAGATCTCTATTTAGCGGCGCGGCTGTTTTTGGATTTTTATTCGGCGCCGTTTTATTGTTAAAAAACGTATTAAAAATAGATTTATCCGCCTCCGAAGAGGGCTCGGACGGCGACGCCGACGCCAAAGGCGAAAATGTAGATATATCGATCGACGAAAAAGTCGATCCGTTTGATTATAACAATTACAACGACGATAAAAGCGGCTCTACGGAAATTGCGGGAGAAAATGAAACTTCCGACTATGAAAATAAAAGCGACGCTAACGGCGGCGAAAATCAAAACTTTTTTTATTCAGACAAATTCTCGGATCTTGACGAAAAAATCGACGACGTTGAAGATATAACGGCTCTCGACGATTCGACAAGCTCTATGGACGCCAAAGACGAATATAGCTATAATAACGATTTCGATAACTCTGCGACCCTCAAAGAAAAATTGGGATATGAAGCGACAAATGAAGAGCTGGCGAGAGCCGTTCAAACAATGATAAAACGGGATAACTCATAAAATAAGGATAGATTATGTCGGATCAGAAAATATTACAACTTCAAAGCGAAACGGGATGCGATTTTGATCTGGCTAAACTGATGTTGAAATTTACCGGCGACGACGTTGAAGGAGCCGTAAAGATAATCAGCTCTGTTGAAAAAAATATTTACGTTATCAGAGGAAAGTTTATAGCTCAGACAAATAAAATCTACGGAGCTTTTATTTTCTTTTACGACGTTAAAAACAAGTCGATAGAAAAGGTAAACGCGGTAATCAGAGATAACGACAAATCGGCGATTGAGTTTGATTTTGAAAAACGCTGGAAAGAGTATCAGGAAGATTTATTAAATTATGAAAAATCTCGCGGTATCAATCTCAATCTCCAGAATAATTTTTATACGGGACTAATTAATTCCAAATCGGTTCATTTTTTTGAAAGATTATCAAAAAACAAAGAGATTGACGAACAATCTCTAAAAAATTTTTTGACGGAGATTATTATAGGCGTCGTCGGAGACGTAAATACCGCTATCAAAATAAAGGTTAATAAAACCGACGCTTTTGAGATGAATAAAGGGGATAAAATCCCCGACGACGATAAAACCGGAACTTCTGAAAATAAAAAAACTGAAAAAGAGAAGATAGAACTAGAAAAAAACCAAATTCTGACTATCAAAATCGAATTAGATATATCTCCGGTCGAGGGAACGCCTATTAGCGAACTAAAGCCGGGACAGACGATAGCCGTAAAGATCACGGACGATAGAGCCGTAGCGTCTTATATAAACAATCTCTTATCGGGAACGACTAGCTTTGACGAGTACGAACCTCAAATAATTTACGCCGAACTCGAAGATTTGGTAGTTACGGACGGAGGCATACGCGTAAAGGTACGGTTTGGACCGGGTATTTACGGCGTCGCATTTTACGGGGAGAACGTCAAAGTTAGAACGGCGGCAAAAGAGGAGATTGACGCTCCGGAACGCGCTCAAAAGGGTAATTTCTTTTCTAAAAACTTTTGGATTATTGGAATAATTCTAATTGCCGTCGTGTTAGTTTTGTTATTTTTGTTAATACAAACGGATTAATATTTTTCTTGGGGGGATAGCTGTGAATAGTAATAATAAATTATCAGATATGAATGAAGACGATATTTGGATTTTATATAAAAAAACCAAGGATATAAAACTCAGGGATTTCCTTATAGAAAAATACGCTCCGCTTGTTAAATACGTTGCCGGCAAAGTCGCTATGGGCAAACCCGGCAATATTGAATACGACGATCTTGTCGGATTCGGAGTATTCGGACTGATGGACGCTATCGAAAAGTTTGATCTTCAGAAAAACGTCAAATTTAAAACTTACGCGGTTACCAGAATTAGAGGGTCGATATACGACGAACTAAGATCGATCGACTGGGTGCCCAGATCGGTCAGAACTAAAGCTAAAGAGGTTGAACAGGCGATCGTTAAAATCGAAGGGACGACGGGAAAACTCGCCACAGATCAGGAAATTGCAGACGAACTTGGGCTTGATATAAGAGAATTCTATTCGACCCTAACAAAAATATCCTCGACTTCGGTAATGTCTCTAAGCGATCCTTGGTTTACGGGGGACGACAACGATAAAATCTCTATACTAGACACAATTGAAAGTCCTTCAAAAATGAATCCGGATATTACCGTTGAAAGAGATTCGGTCAAGCAACTGATCGTAAACGCCATAAACGAATTGCCCGACAAAGAAAAAAAAGTTTTAGTTTTATATTATTACGAAGACCTTACTTTAAAAGAAATAGGAGAAGTTTTAGCCGTAACGGAATCGAGAGTAAGTCAACTGCATACGAAAGCAATCATCAGACTAAAAGCAAAATTGGCTGAAATCAAAGAGGGAATCTTATAAGCAGAGAGTTTTTATGCAAAAATTAAAAGAGATACTAAAAAAACTTATCGAAGAGGAGCTAAATCAGACGAGCGTCGAAATATCCGGCTCTAGTCTGGAAGAAGCTCTTTCAAAAGCCAGCGCAGAACTTGGCGTAGATATAAGCGAACTCGACTATGAGATAAAAGAATTCGGCTCAAAAGGCGTTTTTGGTTTAGGTAAAAAAGATTTTGTCGTAAACGTCTATAAATCCAACTTAAAAAGCGAACTTTTTCAGAATCTAATGTCGGATAATATGAACTTTGACGACGCCGCAGATTACGATATAGAAAACCAGATAACAAATAAAGACTCGGAAGCGTTCTTGAGAGTTACAAGCAGAGGAGTTTTATTAAAAGTTACTCCGCCGATCGGCAAAGGCAAGAAGATTTCGGAATCGGAAATATTGAATATCATTTCAACAAGAGGAGTTCAAAATTTCGACCGAGAAATGGTAAAAAAAGTTTTGAAAAACCTAAGCGGAGAATATACAAGAATCGGCGAGATGCCGTTGAACATTACGGCCGACTCTTCGGCAAGCGTTCAGGTAACATCCGACGAAATGAAAGCCTATCTAGTGCTAACCCCGCCGAAACCGGGCGGATACGATCTGGAAATTGATGAAATAAGCAACATTTTAAAGAGCAACAATGCGGTTGTCGGTATAAAAGAGGACGTTTTAAACAGAATAATCGATTACCCTATTTATAACGAGCCAATTTTGATCGCCGAGGGGATTAAACCCAAAAACGGTAAAGATGCGGAAATTGTGTATAATTTCAATACAAAGGACGAAGTTCATTTTGTCGAAGAGGACGGTAGAGTTGATTTTAAAAACTTAAATATAGTCCAGAACGTCGTCGCCGGTCAGATATTGGCTGTAAAAGAGCTGGCTACCAAGGGGGAGCCGGGAAGAACGATTAGCGGCAAACTCATACCTCAAAAAATCGGTAAAGACTGCTCGTTAAATCCCGGTAAAAACACTCACGCTTCCGAAGACGGTCTACAGATTATTGCCGACAAAAACGGACAAGTATTGCTCTACGGCGGAAAAGTTGTCGTAGAAGAGGTATATACCGTAAACGGCGACGTCAACTTAAAAGTCGGCAATATCTTATTCCTCGGAAACGTTATAATAAACGGCAACGTAGAAGACGGATTTAGCGTAAAAGCCGCCGGAAATATCGAGATACACGGAAGCGTCGGAAAATGCGAACTTGACGCGGAAGGGGATATTATCATAAGTCAAGGCGTTATGGGTAAAAATGAAGGCTTCATTAGAGCGGGACGCAATATTTATGCAAAGTTCGTTGAAAATGCAAGAGTCGAAGCGGCGGAGGGGGCGTACATTCAAGACGGAGTAATGCATTCGTACATCGACGCGACAAAAGAGATAGCCGTCGTAGGTAAAAGAGCGGCGATAGTGGGCGGACGGATGAGAGCGGGCGAATTGATCAAATCAAAAACCATAGGTTCGGTATCCGGAACCGAGACGACTTGCGAAGTAGGAATAGACCCCAAAAAGAGACAAACGCTTAACGAACTTGAAGAGGAGAAAATCAAAGCGTACAAAGAACTCGAGCCGTTGCAACAAAACCTAACCAATCTTGAAAATCAAAAAAAAGTTATGAAAAACCTAACTCCTGAGAAGGAAGAATTATTCAAAAAACTGGTCGAAGAATCGATCAATTTAAAGACTATTATCAAAAAAAATCAAGAAGAAATCGATCAACTAAACGAATATTTAGCAAATTTAAAGACAAAAGGTAGAATTATCGCGTCAAAACTTGCATTTCCGGGCGTTAAGATCTATATAAAGAGCGCCTATCTTCAAACTAAAACCGAATATAAAAAAGTCTTCTTCACGCTACAAGGTTCGGAGGTTAACGTTACTCCGTATAGAGAAGAAGAGAGGGAACGTTAGAGGAATAGGTAATGTCTATTAATCCCCTGGAATTACAAACGCTTTTTTCACAACTTAACAGAGTCGGTAAACAACAGGCTCTTACGAAGGAAAACGAAGTATTAAAGCAAGAAATACTCAATAGCGATATTCACAAACAAGGGATCAAAGACTCGGAAGAGATCCCGGAAACCAAAGACCTTAACGAGGAATTCTCAAAAATTAAAGACGAAGAGAAATCTAAAGAGCAAAACAAGAAAGAGAAAAACGAAGAACAACCGGACGGCGAAAACGAAGAATCTCAAGATGAAAATCAAAGCAAAAATGTATTAACCGACCCCAAAATCGGAAGAAAAATTGATATTTTAGGATAAAAATTAAATATTAAAAAAACCGCCTTTTCGGCGTTTTTTTTAATATTTGAAAATGTTTAACCCGTCGCATATGTGTCAATTTCTCTCAGGGAGCGACGCGACGCATATAGCTCCATATGTGTCAAATTTGTTTTGACACATATGGGTAATAACGCCAAAACCGACCGACGTCCACGGACGGACTAGCGCGCGGCGGGGTCGAGCGCTTTTCTCTATCAACCGCGCGAATTAAAAGTATCTTCTAGTTAATTTTTCCTTATCATTAATTTATAAAATAATTTCCATCATATCCATTATAAATTTTTAAAATTAATTTCCCGAGCTATATAAACTTCTACTTTATCTCCATTTTTTATATCGCAATAATCATGTTCAAATGAATCTTTGAGAGATTTCTCATTAATAAAATTTTCTATATCATCTGTTTTCCTTATAATAATCCCCGAAGGTTTTGCAGCATCGCATAATCTAGAAGACACATTAATAATATTTCCTATATATTCTGTATGATATTTATTTATATCTATTTTACTCGACAAACCGTAATTTATCCCAAATCCCAAATTAATTGGAAGACTAATTTCTGATAAACCCAAATTAGTAATAGTCTCTTTAAACTTTTTGTCAAAGTTCGAAATATCTTTAATAGACTCATCCATTTTTCTATTAATTAAGTCCAACCTATCAGTATATTCATTAACACAAAAGAAACCGTCGCCTATAAATTTTACTATTTTTTTAAAAGTACCATCTTCCCTAGTCTTAGAACCAAATTTGCCAAATACTTTTAAAGCTAAACTATAATAAACTTCTAATATTTTTTTCATTTCGTCTGAAGATTCTTTTATTTTTTTCGAAAAATCTCTGATATCGCAGAAAATATATATCGCGCTAATCTCTTTTTCAAATTTTAACGCTTTTCCCATTATAATGCCTCCTATTAATTTCCATAAAACATTTCTCTCTCCAAAATTTGTCCGTTCATAATCGCGCAAAGCGACGATTATGAACGGACGGCAAAGCCCCCGCATGTCTCCCGGTTCCCCTTCAGGTTGCGCCGTACTTCACAAGAACTACATTATAGGAGTAGGTAGAACTCCCCGCGACGCTAACCCCCTCTCCGTAAGTATAACTTCTCGTTCCCACTTGATACCCCGCCGCGTAAATGTTGCCCGAACTATCCACTGCGACAGAATTAAATTGCGATTCGCCGCTCGTTCCCGACGTTACGCTCTTAGCCCATAGCGCGGCTCCCGAAGAGTTATACTTCACAAGAACTACATTACATCTGTAGGCAGAACTCCCCGCGACGCTGACTCCCGCGCCGTAAGTATAACTTCCCGTACTGACTTGATACCCCGCCGCGTAAACGTTACCCGAACTGTCTACAGCGACTGATCTAAAACTCGATGTATTCGTCCCCGCAGTTACGCTCTTAGCCCATAGCGCAGTTCCCGAGGAGTCGTACTTCACAAGAACTACATTAGAGCCTGAA
>MWDO01000011.1 GCA_002070605.1 Spirochaetes bacterium ADurb.Bin133 | reverse complement strand
TAAAATGACACAACTGTTAAATATAACCGCTCGAAAACGGCTATTATACGCGCTCGTAATCGAAAATTATCCCAAGTACGTCTGCTCTACGTAAGATTATTACCATTCCACAAAAAATCGACGGGTTACAAACTCCTTTTTTCTAAATAAAATAATTATTTATTGGAATTTAAAAAATAATATACTATTATAGTTTAAGAGATAAAATATCGAGAATATTTATAACGTTGTTTATTTCGGAGATGAGACAATTGGCGTCCAGAGTTAAATTTTATTTAAGCGCTTTTGTCGTTTTTATTTTGGCGAGTATTTTTATATCTTTATTTTTCTTTGAGATATACGATTTTTCGTTTTTTTTAAAAGCGCCCGGCGGCGATACGGTTATATCGGAGAAGGACGACGTTCATAGATTTAACGTTATAGTAAGTCTGGACGCGTCGATTTCGGCGGATACTTTTTTGCAATTTTTGAAATTTCTCTCGGACTGTTCCGCCGATTTTATCGCTCTGGATATGGATATCGATAATTTCTCGGATATTACCGAAATAGATAAACTTAAAGAGTTTATCCGAAAAGATAATAAGATATACGGCGTCTTAAATATCGAGGCGAAAAAAAGTTTGTTAAATAGGAGCGGCGTCAATAACGAAGCGCTTAAGTTTTTTAGATACATAAAGACGGACGCCGATTTTCTTTTTGCCGGAGCGAGCGAGTTTGCCGTTTTTAGCAACAAATTAGATATAATTGCCGATAGAATCGGTTTTGCGTCAAACAATAATTTTAGCGGTTATAATCTTGAAAATTTTGATGCGTTAGTTCGGCTCGAAAACAAATATCTATTGTCGGCTCCATTTTTATTACGGAATCAATCCGCAAATATTCCTATGGACAGGATAGAATTTGGTTTTACCGCCGCTACTTACGACGGCAAAGTTATAGTCGGTTACGATCAGAAAGGAAGAGCGACTTTTGCGCATAAAATGAAGCCGAATAAGAATATTTTTATCGAAAACTTTTCAAACGTCGACGACGCTTTCTTGGCGAGAAAGGAGTGTCTTAATCTGATAAAAGACCTTGAATTAGAAGAGCTTAAATTTTCCGACGCTGAGACGCAGACCGGCGGAGATTACGGAGAAGAAGAGAAGATTATAGATTTTGTATATCAAGCGCCCGATCAGAAAAACGCCGAATTAAACGCAAAGATAGCGGTTGTAAAAGAGGTCGCTATGAAATGGAAAAGTTACAAAGCGTCGGCTCGTTCTATCAGCGAGGCGAAAGGATTGATAGTAGTCGATAAAAAAAATCTGAATACCGCTATAAATTTGGATTATCAACTGAGAGTAATAGATCGGGGAAAAAATTTAAAAAGAATCCCGCTTGAGTTTATTTTGTTGATAAATCTTGCTGTTTTAGCGTTATTTACGCTTATATCGTTAAAAGTGAGGAATTTTATACCGGTTATTTTAGTTTTTATCCCGTTATTTATCTTTTCATTAGCGGTTTTTTACATATTAAGAAAATATTTAGCGTATGATTTTCCCGTAGAGTCGATATTGGCGTTATTGTTATTTTGCTTGGCGTATTCGGGCGGACTATTTACTTTGAAAGGAGTTTTGAAAAATAGAGAGCTCGAGTCTATCTATAGAGGAGCCGCTTCCGGTAAATTGTTGAAACAAATCGCCGGTATGGAAAGGAATAAAAATTGGACGTTTGAATCAAAACCGTATTTGGCTACTTTCTTGTCCGTCGACGTCGCTCCGTTTATTGCTAAAGATTCCGACGACGAACAGATCGACGAGATTGAAGATAAAATTTTGCAAATAGAGAATATAATAAAGTCTAACTACGGAGTCGTTAGTTGTTCGAATAATTCGCTTATAGTCGGATATTTCGGCGCGCCGGAAACTAAAAGTTATTCGTATAAAAACTTCATAAACTCTGCTTATAAAATCTCAGAGATACCTGCGGATAAGGATAATTCAAAAGAAAATAAGGTTACTACCGCCGTTTTAACAAAATACGAATGGTTCAAATTTATCAAAAATGGCGGCAAGAAGTCGTGGGTTCATATTGGCAATTCTTTTAAAATTTTGAGAGCTATGGATAAAATAGCTAAAAAGTTTGACGCGGCTATAGTTATTTCGGAAAACAGCTTTAAACTGGCTAATTTTGAGATACCCGTCAGAATGTTGGACAGAATCAGAATTAATAACGTCGAATCGACTATTAGGATTTTCGAACTGCTCGATCAGAATCAAGTCGATAATAGCGGCGATTTATACGATTATTTTCACGCCGGACTAAAATTATTTGAATCCGGCAAGTTTGAGGCGGCTTCCGCCTATTTCAGACAATGTTTAAAGATTAAATCGACGGACGTTCCGAGTAAAATATATTTTGAAAGATGCAAGAATTTTATCGCAACTCCTCCCGACGAAGAATGGGACTTTGTTTACGACGTAGATTAAACCGATATAAAGGTAATAACTTTATCTTCGTCTATTTTATAAAATATTCTTACGTCTCCGATCGGTTAGTTGAAATTGCCCGTAAAACTTTTAACAAATTGTTTCGCTCGCATCCGCGCGAGCGATTAATTATAATGAATAAGATAATGTTAATTTTTTTATTTCTGATTATAAGTAATTTGTTGTTCTCAGAAGATTTAGAAAGTATAAAAAGAAAAGTAAATAATATTCCTATCGTTAGCGGCGTTTTAAGCGAATGGGAGATTGTTTCAAAATGGATTAAAATTGCAAGAAATAATAAGCAAATAGAATATTTTAAAAGATTAGCTTGCGAAGGCGATTATTCCTTTGATAGTATAATACTTTTAGAATATATCTCTATGTCAACTATTTCGCCGGATTATATCTATATTCTGTTTATTAAATCGCTAAAATCTAATTCAATAGTTGCATCCGGGGAGTATGATGCTTATACTGGAAATGTTAGAAAAGAAACCAATTTTCTTGAAAATGATATAATATGGTATTTATCAAAAGATGAGGCAATTCAGTGTTTAAAAGATAATGTTGATCTATCGAATAATTTTATTGTAGAAATAAAAGCTTTTTATATGCCTCTGAAACCAAGCGATGATTGCTATAAAGATTGGTTTTGGTCAATTTTAGTAAATAATAAATCTGATAATAGAAATCTAAAAGATGTTTTCTTAATTAATCCTTTATGTTTTGGATCTAAAAGTAAAAATATTAATTTATTAAATAATACTGTCCCAATAAATTATTTAAATAAAAATAGAAGATATCGTATTTACAAAATCGATTCTAAGGAGGATGTAGATAGATATAATAACTTTTTTAAGATTAAAAATGAATTAAAAAGTCGTAATAATTGTAATTTTTTGTCAGATTCATCATTATTTAAATTTAGTCCTATAAAATAAATAGTATTGATAAAATTCAAAAGGGGATTTTTATGAACAAAATTAATATTTTTACATTATTATCAATATTATCGATACCCTGTCAGTTTTTTGGGGAATAAAAAATATCTGTTTCATATGTGTCAATTTTATTCTTAACGTCATATGTGTCATTTTCTCTCCCAAAAAAACTGACGGGTTACCTTAAATTTGTAAATATATTTTTGTAATAATAAAATATTTGATATAATGCGGTATTCTAGTTTTTCAACAGGATATGGTATGGAAAAAATTGTCGTGTTAGATTTTGGCGGTCAATATTCGCATCTTATAGCAAAAAGAGCTCGCTATTTGGGGTATTATTCTGAGATAGCTTTGCCTTCAATATCAAAAAACGACCCGAAGATGAAGGACGTCGCGGGGGTCGTTTTATCGGGAGGTCCTTCGTCGGTTTACGATAAGGATATTCCCGAATTTAACTCCGATATATTGAATCTCGACGTTCCGATATTGGGGCTTTGTTACGGGCATCAGCTTTTGTCCAAAGAATACCGCGGAGTTGTCCGGAGGGCGGCCGTTGGAGAATTTGGCGTCGTCGAGTTGACAAATGTCGCTGAGTCGCCGTTGTTCGATGGGGTAACGTTTCCGACGCAGGTATGGACGAGCAACAACGACGAAGTAACGGAACTTCCGCCGGGATTTGAGATAATCGGCTCGACAAAGAATTGCCGTATCGCCGCGATACAGAACTTAGAGAAAAAGAGATTTGGGATACAATTTCACGCGGAAGTAAGGGATACTCTTGAAGGAGATAAAATTCTCGGTAATTTTATAAAATTTTGCGGAATGAAAAAAAATTGGGATACCGCTAAAATTAAGGAGATTATTCTCGAAGATATAAAGAGAGACGCCGGCGACAAAAAGGCGTTGCTGTTTTTATCCGGCGGAGTCGATTCTACAGTCGCTTTTGCTCTGCTAAACGCCGCGCTTGGTAAGGACAGAGTATTGGGGCTTCATATCGACAACGGGTTTATGCGAATGAATGAAAGCGCGGCTATCGACGAAAGGTATAAGAAATTCGGATTTACTAATTATATCATAGAGGACGCTAGCGAAGAATTTTTGAAGGCGGTTAAAAATATTACCGATCCTCAAGAAAAACGGAAAAGGGTCGGGGAAACTTATATTAACGTCAGAAACAGAGTCGTCGATAGACTAAAACTGCCGTTTGACGATTGGTTATTGGCGCAAGGGACGCTCTATCCCGACATCATTGAGTCCGGAGGAACAAAACATTCCAAAACTATAAAGACTCATCACAATAGAGTCGACGGTATCCAGAAACTGATCGACGCCGGACTCGTTATCGAACCGTTGAAAGATCTGTATAAAGACGAAGTCAGAGCGGTCGGAAGGGCTTTGGGGTTATCCGAGGAACTTGTCGGCCGACACCCTTTTCCGGGACCGGGACTGTCTATAAACGTCCTCTGTTCCGACGGCGTCATAAAAGAGGTCGAACTTTATGAAAAAACAAATAAATTTCTAAAAGAACTCAATATTGCTTCTATATCTAAAGAAATTAAAGATATATACGCTATTCCTATCAAATCCGTAGGAGTTCATGGAGATATTAGGACGTACGCCTATCCCGCCGCGCTAGATATGGGGGAGTTTTATAAAAAAGCGATAGATTGGGACGAAATCGAAAAAATTTCTTTTTTTATTACAAATAAAGTAAAAGAAGTTAATAGAACTATCTTAAAAATATATGAAAAACAGGGGTTGTCGTTGATAGAGGGTTATTGCGATAAAAAGCGGCTTGATATGACGAGAATCGCCGACGAGATAGTATTAAGCGCTCTTAAGAAATACGGGTGGTATAATAAAATATTTCAACATCTAACGATCAATCTTCCCTATGCGACAAAGCGCGACAATTGTAGCGTCGTATTGAGACCCGTAGTATCCGAGGACGTTATGACGGCGAAGTTCGCTCGGTTAGACCAAAAACTTTTGAGCGCGATTGTCGACGAACTTAGAAAAATTGATTTTATCGACGCGGTTTATTACGACGCGACTAACAAACCGCCGGCTACTTTTGGGTGGGAATAATTCAAACCAAACATACCGGAGGAATCGTGAATAGTTACGGATTGAAACTTTGGTCTACAAATAAAGGATTGATAAAGGAAGCTGTAGAGTTGCATCGCGAGAAGTATTGCGATTATATAGAGTTGTACGCTCTAAATGACACATATGAGACTATTGTTAATCATTGGAAGAGACTCGATATTCCTTTTACTATTCACGCCCCGCATTTCGGGAACGGGCTTAATCTGTCAAAAAAGGAGTCGAGCGTTTCAAATAGAAAAATATTGGACGAGTCCAAAAGGTGCGCCGACGCCTTAGACGCGGACTTTATCATAATACACCCCGGCGTAGAGGGGGACGTTAACGAAACCATTCGTCAAATCAAGGAGAATTACGATAGCAGAATGATAATAGAAAACAAGCCGTATTTAGGGCTTTTAAACGATATGGTTTGCGTCGGTAAAACCGTAGAGGAGATAGATATGATAATGAAAAACTGCGGCGTCGGCTTTTGTCTCGATATAGGGCACGCTATATGTTCGGCAAATTATCAAAAGAGAGACTATCTGGAATACCTCAAAGAATTTATAGCGTTGTCGCCGACTATGTATCATCTTACCGACGGAGACTTTAAAAGTTATTACGATAGTCATCTTCATTACGGAGAGGGAAGTTATCCGCTCGATAAAATCGCGTCGATAATCCCCAAAAACAGCAAGATTACAAACGAAGCGAGAAAGAATTCTACAAAAGAGCTGAACGACTTCAGAAAAGATATGACGATTATCAAAAAGATATTTGAGCGGGATACTAATTATTTTGTAAATTAGTTGTCTTTTTTATCAAAAAAGGTTAATTTCATATAATCTATAAAAAACGATTAATAGATAATCGGTATATATCAGGAGAACAAATTGAGCGACGGCAACGATAAGAAAAAGATAGATCCAAAATTACCGCAAGATCGGCAACCTCAGGGGGGACCGGGCAGAATGGCTTTGGTCGGCATCGCTTTGGCGGCTATTATTTTAATGTATTTTTTTTACACTCAGTATCAAACTACAAATACCATAACATATAACGAATTTATATCTTTAATAAAAGAGGAAGACGGCAGGATTATTTCGGATATAGGAAAGCCTCTGCTTATCATGGAAAACGGTAAAATATCAGGAGTATATAGAAAAGGGGCTTCGGCGGATATAGAATTCACCACTATGATACCGCCTATTTGGGATAACGGCGAACTTTACAGGCTTCTTAATGAAAATAATATTATATTTAAGACCGAATCCGACCAGAATCCTTTTTTTACTATGTTTTTGTTCAATATCCTTCCTATAATTGTTTTAGTGTTTGTTATATGGATGATGTTTCGTCAATTTCAGGGGCAGGGCAATAGGGCTTTTTCTTTCGGCAAATCCAAAGCTAAGAAGTACGATTCTAAAGAGAAATATACGTTTAACGACGTCACCGGAGTGGACGAGGCGAAAATGGAGCTGGCCGAAGTAATAGAGTTTTTGAAAGATCCGCATAGATTTACCAGAATCGGCGCAAAGATACCAAAAGGAGTTTTGCTCGTAGGTCCTCCCGGGACGGGAAAAACTTTGTTGGCTCGAGCCGTCGCCGGAGAAGCGGGAGTTCCGTTTTTTTATATGAGCGGTTCGGACTTCCTTGAGATGTTTGTCGGCGTCGGAGCTTCGAGAGTCCGCGATCTGTTTGATCAAGGGCGAAAGAACGCGCCGTGCATACTGTTTATCGACGAGCTTGACGCCGTCGGAAGAACCAGAGGAGCCGGATACGGCGGCGGGCACGACGAAAGGGAACAAACTCTCAATCAACTTCTCGTCGAGATGGACGGATTTGATCCGACGATTGGGGTCATACTTGTAGCGGCGACCAATAGACCTGACGTTTTAGACCCGGCGTTGCTGAGACCGGGGAGGTTTGACAGACAGGTAGTCGTCGACAATCCTGACGTCAAAGGGCGCGAGGAGATATTTAAGATTCACACCAAAAAGGTCGCGTTGTCAAAGAAAGTCGATTTGAAGAGATTAGCGCGGTCTACTCCCGGATTTTCCGGAGCGGACATAGCTAACATGGTAAACGAGGCGGCTCTACTCGCCGCGAGGTTGGGAAAAAGCAAAGTGTCCATGGAGGAGTTTGAAGAATCCAGAGATAAAGCGTTGATGGGGGTAGCCAGAAAGTCCAAACTTATCCCGCCGAAAGATAAAAGGATAACAAGTTATCACGAAGCGGGGCATACTATTGTAGGAATGTTTGTCGACAACGCGGATCCTATACATAAAGTTTCTATTATACCCAGAGGTATGGCGTTGGGGGTTACGTCGATGCTTCCAGATAGCGACGAGTTTCATCTTTCCAAACTCAAAATATTGGATAACATCTGTATATTAATGGGGGGGAGAGTAGCCGAAGAGATAATTATCGGAGATATCTGCACCGGAGCGATGAACGATATTAGCCGGGCGTCGGAATTAGCCAGAAAGATGGTAACTCAATGGGGTATGAACGATAAGTTGGGACCTATATCTTACGGACAGAAAGACGAGCCGATATTTATCGGCAAGGAGATAGCGACGCATAAAGATTATTCCGAAAAGACCGCCGAGATTATCGACTCCGAGATAAAACTTATTATTACCGAACAGTATAACAGGGCTAAAGATATTCTTAATCAAAATAAAGATAATCTTATCAAACTTGCCGAGAAGTTGTTTGAAAAAGAGACGCTCGACGCCGAAGAGATTTACAGCTTTTTGGGTATAACTCCCAAGCATAATATAAATTCTACCACGATTTTGGATAAAAACGGCTCTGACGGCGCTAAATCTTCCAAAGATGAAGAAGATGATAACGAAAAAGCCGATGAGTTAAAAGAAAACGTAGAAAACGGTAAAGAAGATTAGTTGCATATAATTTGAGTTAAGTCTAAATATAATGGAGCTCGCCTATGTCGTTAAAAGCGTCAATATCCGGTATAAGAGGGATTGTAGGGGATTCGTTGACTCCGCAAATACTGACCGACTATCTATCGGCTTTTTCTATGATATTGCCGGAAGGGGCGATACTGATCGGACGGGATTCGAGAGTAACGGGCGATATGATTACCGATATAGTTTGCGGCGTTATGAATTTTTGCGGCAGAGACGTCGTCGATATCGGGATAGTTCCTACTCCGGTAGTTCTTTTTGGCGTAGCCGATAATAATTACGCCGGCGGCATAGTAGTTACGGCAAGCCACAATCCTTTAGAGTGGAACGCTCTAAAACTCGTAAATAGTAAAGGTAAGTTTATATCGCCGGCGGAGTTTGCCAAATTATCCGAGCTATATAATAAAAAAGAGTTTAAATACGCCGGTTACGATAAAATTGGAAAGCGTCGGGCGGGCGCCGATATTCCTAATATTCATATAAAAAAAGTTTCCAATATGATAGACAAAGAAAAGGTAAAAAAGAAGAGGTTGAGAGTCGCTCTGGATACGGTAAACGGAGCCGGCGGCGAGCATACGATAAAACTTCTTAAGGAATTTGGATGTCAAATAGAGGCGATTAATATCGAGCCGACCGGATACTTTTCGCATCCGCCCGAACCGACGCCGGCAAATCTTGTCGCCTTTACCGATTTTATTAAGACGAAGAGCGTCGATATAGGGTTCGCGCTCGATCCCGACGGCGACAGGCTGGTTTTAGCCGATTCCGACGGGACGATACTTTCCGAAGAGTACACGCTGGCGTTAGCGGTATCTCAATATTTTAAACGCGGGGGAAAAACCGACGTAGTTATAAATACCAGCACATCAAGAATGGTCGAGGAGGTCGTTAAAAAATACGGAGGACGGACGTTTAGAGTCCCGACCGGCGAGATAAACGTAACGGAGAAGATGGAGGAGATCGGCTCGAAGATAGGCGGCGAGGGCAACGGCGGAGTAATATTCCCGGAAGTCAATAAATGCCGGGACGCCTCGGTAGGTATCGCGCTGATTCTCGAAGCGTTGTCCATGGAGAATAAGGGAATTAAAGATTTAGCGTCGGAAATACCGAAATATACTTTTGTAAAGGAAAAATATTCGGCGAGCGGCGTGGATATCAAAGCCCTTGAAGAGAAACTTCGAGCCAGATACAAAGAAGGAATTTTTGATACGCAGGACGGTATCAGGATTGATTTTAAGAGTAGTTGGGCGTTGATCAGACTTAGCAACACGGAGCTGATCGCAAGGGTATTTGTCGAGGCGGAAGACGGGAATTCCGCCGAAGAGTTGATAAGGGAAATTAGCGTTTTATGCGGTTTTAAATGAAGAGAGCGTTAGGATTAATTTTATTTTTATTTGCCGTTAATTTATTCTCCTCGGAAATAGATATAGCCAAACTGAAGATACGTAGAGCTTACGACAGTTATAGAGCCGGCAAAAACGCTTTGGCTGAAGATGTTTTGAAGGGCGCGAATGAATTTGCGCTAAATATCCCCGAATATTTTTATCTGAAAAACGAGCTTTTAGGCGACTCAAGAGACGTTCTCTACATAAAAATGGAGAATTCGCGAAATATTATTAAAAATATAAAAAATAACTATTTCCTATCGGCATACGAAATTCTAAATCACGTCAAAGATATCTCTTTGAAAACTCGAGATTACGACTATGCAAAAAAAGTTTATAAAGAAATACTCTCTATTCCTAATATTGATCTGCTAAACGACTATATCGGCTATATTGAGACCGTTTTTTTATCAAAAGATCTTTCGGATATAGAGAATATTCTAAAAGAAGCCCGTAATCGATATAATTCGATAGAATTTGAATATTTTGACCTAAAATCAAAAATTATTTTGAATAAAATCGATTCTAACGAATTTCAGAGAAAAATTTCGGTCCTAAACGCTAACGGGTATTCAAAAAGCAAAATTCTTCTGTTATCGGTTTTGCGCTCTCCGGCAAACGGTATAAAAAAATGTTTGGACGACTACTTTTCCTTGAAAGCCTCTAAGTCGTTAGACGGATATTATCAAAGAGAGATACTATATAACCTAATAATGAAATCTTCGAGTTTGAAAACGCCCGACGTTTTGTCCGCCCTTCAGGAATGGAGCGAGATAAACGGGCAACGTTATGCCGAAACTTTTGATATTCTCAAAAACAGAAATTTATATTCGATAATATCCAAAAACGCCGCTTTAAGCGAAAATATCTTAAAATATAGCGGAGAAAGGATAGAAGACGCCGATAACGACGGAAATTGGGAGGAGTTATACGTTATAACGTCGGGCGACGTAAGATCCCGCGTTGTCGATAAAAATCAGGACGGAGCGTACGAGTACAAATATACCTATTTTGAGGACGGAAAAATTGAGACGTTTACCGTTTACGAAGGAAGAAACTCCGATTATAAAGAAGCGCGTTTTAATCCTTACGATTCGTCGGTCGTAACGATCGATATATACAATTCGGGCAAATTAACCGAGAAAATTACCGCGGTCAAGTCTGCTCTCTATCTGAACGTCGATATTCTCAAAAATATCGACGAAAAAATTTATCGCAACTATATAGATAAAAAGGAGACTTTTGGCGATTTTTATTCGATATCGAGATATACCGACGGTCAAATTAACCGGAGAGATATAGATTTGGATTACGACGGCGCGATAGAAGAGAAAGAATTTTATAAAAACGGCGTAATCTATGAAAAATTGAAAGATGCCGATAAGGACGGGAGTTTTGAGATTATCGAGAGATATGCTAACGGTAAATTGAAAACCGTTTTTTGTAAAGAGAGCGATTTTTCCGACTACTACTATTATAGAGAAGATATAGAACCGAACTATTCCGTCAAAAACTGGGATACAAATTTGGACGGGATATACGAGTCTTCGGTAACGGAATATCCGAACGGAACGTCTTACAATAAATTAGATATTGATTACGACGGCGTTTACGATTATCAAGTCGAACTGAAAAATGGAGAGCCGGTAAGATTGTCGAAAATCGAGTCCGGGAAGTTGATTAATATCAAAACATTCTCGAGTAAAGAGGAGATTAAAAAGAATAATTGGTATATTGTTTCTTACAGGGATATTAAAAAAGTTGACGTACCGGATAAAATTGTTTTTACCGACGGTAAAAAAACGTCGGGTTATTTTTTAGACAAAAACGAGAAATATTATTTTGAAAATTCTGATATAATAAACGATAATTTAAATTTTAAACTGTTTGTTATCGATAGCGAAATATATCTTATTGATAACCGTGAATAAATAAATGTTCGCGATGAAAATGGAGAGATTATGAATAGGGCGGTTAGCGCTTGCATTTTGATTGTTACGATATTTTTGCTTTTCAGTTGTAAATCGTCGTCGAAAGGCGAAGGGAACGAGCCGCATTTTGCTTACGGTATTGAAAATATCAAACACAATCTCGATAAAAAAAAGATCGATATTTTTGAAGCTTACGTTTTATCGAATAAAATTTTGTCGAAAAATGGGGCTAAAGATTCGGCGGACGAGGTTGGCAAATACGTCGAGGATTTGAAAGGTATAATACAAGCGGAAATAAAGAGAAATTACGACGAAAAAAAATACGACGACGCTCTTCGATACGCTTTGAGTCTTAATACGCTTAATACCGAGCCGGAGATTGAAATCGGGGATATTTACCGCGAATTGATGAATAGATACGATCTTTCGGCGGATTTTTTCAACCAAATGAATCTTAAATACGAGATGGCCGACAAAAAATTGTTGCCGGTAGAAAAAGTTTACGAAATCTTAAAATACAGTTATGAGAAAAAAAGCAAAGGTTTTTTTGCCGCAGACTTTGAAAAATATTCGACGCTATATCCGGAACTTCTTACCAAATACCCCGAACTTTTAAGTTATAAATCCGAGTTGTTATCTCTAAACGAGCTGAATTTTGAAAAGATATTGGGATCGGTCGTAGAAGTGTTGCTCGATAAAGGGATGAACGTCAAAGACGGGATGGGATTTATCGATAAATCTATCGGGACGGGGTTTTTTATCAGCGCCGACGGCTATATATTGACTAATCATCACGTTATAGCGGATCACGTCGATCCCAAATACGAAGGATACAGCGCCGTTTACGTCGTAACCAAAGAGGATCCGGATTTGGAGATTCCGGCGACGGTCGTCGGCTACGATAAAGTTTTTGATATTGCGCTTTTAAAAATCTCAAGAAATAACGCGCCGACCTTAACTCTCGGCAGATCTCTCGACGTAAATCTCGGCGATAAAATTTACGCCATCGGCAATCCTATCGGGATAAAAAACACCGTTACCTCCGGCATAATCAGCAACAAAGAGATATCTTTCTTTCAACTTGGGCGGGCTTTTCAGATCGACGCCGCGGTCAATCCGGGAAATTCCGGCGGACCGCTAATCGATAGCGCCGGACAGGTAATCGGGATAGTATTCGCCGGCGTTCCTCAATACGCGGGGATAAGTTTTGCTATACCTTTTCAGTGGGTATCCAAAGCGATCCCGCGCCTTTTCAACGGCGGCGAGGTAAAGCGATGCTGGATAGGCGCGGGGATATTAAATGAAAATAACAGAGTAAAAGTTTACTACGTGATGCCCAACGGATCCGCCGAAAAAGCGGGCTTTGCTCCGGGCGAAGTTATAAGATCGATCGACGGCGTAAAAGTCTCTACGGTCGAAGACGCGCAGGAGCAGTTGGCGTGGAAACGGTATCCGATGTTAATCAACATTGAAACCGAGCTAAACGGCGTCGTTAATAACAGGATTGCGAGACTCGAAGAGCGGCCGTATTTGCCCGTTATAACCGCCTTTGAAAACGACGTTCAAAGAAAATTGATAACTCTGATTTACGGAGTGGAACTTGAATATTACGATAAAAATATCTTTTCAAGGAAATACAAAGTTCAAAAAGTCTACAAAGGCTCGATAGGAGCTCAAGCCGGCATCCTTGAAGATACGCCGATAGTAATTTACGATCTAAAATATGTTGAAAAACAGAAATATATCGCCTTAACGGCTAGTTATAAAAGTAAAGACTCCTCCTTGATAGAGAGAGTTGTAACTATTCCGGCCTACGTCGAAATAAACAACATATTGTAAATGAAAACCGGAATATATCGAATATGGTATAATATTAGAGGACTTCTATTTTTCTTAGCCGTTTTGGTTATACCCGCTCTGTTTTTGTTTATTACCAAAGTCGTTTCCGATCGTTGCGCTACCGGGCGGCTAAACGTCTTTATCAGAGAGCCTCTGTTTTTAATAACTTTAAACTACCTTTTGATATTTGGCGTATATTTTATTCTAAAGAAGATATTTACCATACAAATCTGTTTGTTTAGCGCCGAAAATTGGTTTGTTACGATGGGAAAAGCGTTTAGACCCGCGCTAATCTCTTTTTTCGTCGGTTTTGTGTCATTAATAGCGATAATACAAATATTTGAGATTCTCCCGTTGCCTGAAAGCGTCAAAAGCTGGATGAAGATCCCCAATCAAGGCTATCTTGAACTATTTGACGGAATAAACGACAAAAACGCTTTGAAAATAATGATATGGTTTTGCTATATAATAGTCGTAGCGCCCGTAGCGGAAGAGATAATTTTTCGAGGTTTTTTACAGGATTCGCTGGGGAAATTTTTAAACAAATTTAACGCCGACGTTATTATAACCTCCCTAATATTTTCGTTGTTTCACATAAATTCGCTTTCAAACGCGCTGTATTCGTTTATAATCGGTATATTTTTATCGCTTGAAAGAAAAAAATCCGGTTATATCAACGTCTCCGTCTGGGTTCACGTTATGATAAATTTTACCGGCTTATTCTACGGCATTTTAGTAAATTATCTGTCTAACAATTGACTAATTCAATTATTAGACAGATAAAAGGAAATTCGCGCCTCTCGACTAAATATCAACGCCTCACGGTAAGGGGGCGGTAAAGGTATATACGTTTACGACCGTTTCCGAATCAGTCCAACCGGCGAGTTTTGAATAGGCTTTTACCGTCGTTGTCGAATTGATCAATATAGGCGACTCGTATAATGCGCCGGATATTTTAGGATCGTCGCCGTTTATAGTATAGTAAGTTTTCGCTCCCAACACGGGTTGAGATATGGTCAGCAATACCGATTTAGAAATCTCGCTTCCCCCTTCGGGATTGAATACCGGATCTGGAAGTTTAAACGTTATATTTCTCTCTATGGTCTCCGACGGGGTCCAGCCCTTTCGGAAGGCTTTTACTCTCAGGTCTACCGCGCCGGACGAGCCGGATATGGAAATAAGTCCGTCAACGATGTAAGAGGAGGCGTCCGGTTCGGTTCCGTCGGTCGTATATCTGATTACGGAGTAGGTTGTATCGCAGGCTATATCGATTGTAATTGCGGATTGGTATTCGTCAAATTCCGACTCCTCCGGTTGTATAAACAGCGTAGGCTCGGCGACCGTTCCGGTAATAGTAAACGTCGCCGTTTTTACTTCGGATTGAATCATACCGCCGCGGTACGATATAGCTTTGATTGTAGTAGTTTTGTCTACGTATATCGAATCGCTTTCGTAAATTTTGCCCGTTTCGCTAGTCGGCGCCGTTCCGTCGATAGAGTATCGTATATAATACCCTTCGTTCGCGTAATCGTTAAGAAACTCTATCTCTATAGAATTTTCGTATGTTCCGGACGGCTTGGAAAACTCCGGAGCCGGCGGCGCGATAGTTCCGTCTACTATAAAGTATTTTTGCGAAACGATATTCGAATTTTCAAAACCGCTTTTTAAAGCGATAGCTTTTATCTGCGTATCCGTCGTATCTACGGTTATCGCTCCGGTATATAGAGCGGAATCTGCCGTCGGATCGGTTCCGTCTGTCGTATATCTTATCTCCGCGTCGCCAGTCTTGCAGAATATCGTTATTGTTTGAGAAGCGCCGTAAGTCCCGCCGGCGGGTTCGATTACGGGAGCGGCCGTTTTCAATACATAATTCGCTATATTAACATTGGAAGTTTCCATACCTTCCCTGATGGCTACGGTTTTGATCGTTTTTGACGAGGTTATCGGAACGGGCGCGGTAAATTTAGTCTTCGTCGCGTCGGGCGTCGAGTCGTCGTTTGTAAAATAAACCCCGCTCCCTACTATTTTTGGGGATATAATTATGTCGAACGTAGAATCGTATACGCCGCCGGTTGGGTAGAAATGCGGCGAATCGGGTTGGAATGAAAAATTAGCCGTGATTTCTTCGGAATAAGACCAGCCGTAATGGTACGCTATCGCCTTGATTGTTACCGGTTTTGATATGGTCAGCGGCGTAACGTATAGACTCGAAGACGACGACGGCGAACTTCCGTCCGTCGTATAATAGATTTTGGAAAAATTCGTACTGTTTGTTATAGAAACTATTTGATCGAGACCGTATTTGCCGGTCGCGGGCGTAAACAGAGGCGAGGAGACTTTAAAAGAGAACGCCGCTCTTCCGATATCCGACGTAAAAGTTTCGTTAAACGCGACGGCTTTTAGTACGGTAAATGAAGAAACCATGAAGGATCCGGTATAAAGGTAACCGTTTTTGATAACGCCGTTTTCTACGACGGGATTAGTTCCGTCTTTTGTATATGCGATTTTGTAGGACGAACTTGACGACGAATCTTTTGGAGTATAATACATTTCTACTTTTTGATCTTCGGTAAACTCGCCGCTTAAGGGGGAAAACGTCGGAGCGTCGGCTTTTTCTCTTTGAACGTATACGTATTCGTCCTTATATTCGTCCCTATCTACGTATATGCAACCGGAAGTAGTTAAAACAACGGACAATTGAAAAACCAACAATAAAACTGATACCAAGCAAATTAAGTTTTTTCTAGACATTTGAATTCCTCGTCATAATTATTTTTAAAAATAAACATCCACAAACGGTCGACAATCTTCATCCCTTTTTAAAAAAGCATGCAAGCCGTTCTATAAAGAGAATCTAAACTGTATTGTTTGTATTATACACTCTATAAAAAAATAAACAAATATTTTTTTATTTTTTTATATTTTTTAAATTTATTTGAAAAAAAAATAGAAATGATGTATAAATGGCGTATAATGTTAAAATATTAACAAGCGTAGAGGGTGATGTTATGAGAAAAATTATTGTATCTGCAATAGTAGCGGCGGTATATGCGGTTGTTTTTTTGTCGTGTCAAGTAGAACGGATAAATTATCTGATAAATTATATAGAAGTAGATAGCGACAGTTCCACGGTCGCCGAATTCTGGGGATTGCCCGGTATAAGATTCGTCAATTGGAGACCGGATATTCAGATAAAAGCTTCGACGGATAACGGGAATTTGACAGGAAGAGTTTGGGATGGGACGTCCGATATAAATCCGGATACTTGGAGTATGTTTGAGTATTCTCAGATTGTTTACTACGATTCAGATTTTTACAGTAATAATATACAGCCTACCGAAGACGCGACGGTGGACAATAACATTATTATGCCTCTGGCGTTTGAACAAAAAATATATAAAAGGGTCGAGGATACGACGATAGAACCGAATAAGTTCGACGTTACCTGGGACGGAATTAATAAAGCGGTAGTAGTCCAATTAAATACCGTTAATTCTAACTACTTGGTATTAAAGCCCGGCGCGAGAATAGCGATATTCGCCACGCAAAGACCGAAGCAGTGGGGCGCGACGAACGATTACTCGATAGTGGATAGTTTGCCGAAGGGAAATTGTTTGGCGACCTTCGACGCGGCGAAAAAACAGGATACTACGGACGACAGATATGAAACGCGACAATTGTCGTATTTTACTTACGACGGTGGGACGATGATCTATCCGGACAACAGCGCCGATTACGCTTCGGATTGGTTTAAATGCGTAAAGGTAGAGCAGGAAAAGATTACAATATATATGCCGTATATGTCTAACGGCGACGACGCTAAAGGTTATTGGGATAGCGCGGACGTTGTTCCTATAGCTCCGTTTATGTTATTCTGGATCGCGATACAGCAGTAGCGCGCGTCCGGCCGGTTTTTTGGGGAATAAAAAATATTTGTTCCATATGTGTCAATTGCGTCGAATTTTTACGCGACAATTGTCGCGCGTTATCTACGCGGCGCATATGCGTCGTTTCCCCATCCCGAAAAACCGACGGGATACCGGTAGCGTTATGCAATGGTAATAAAAATATACAAGCGCCGCGCTTGCTAAAAGGGGCGTATATGAGAAGAGCGTTAATTCTACTATTTTTCGTCGTCGGCTCGCTTAATTCTCAAGATTTCTATTACAATTTTTCCGAAGGCAAGTCTTACTCTATCGCTATACGGTCTGATTATAGGAGGTATAAGAATAAAAAATACGCCGGTCTGACCTCTAAAGAGTATAAAGTTATATTTCATGCGAATAATTTAGAAAACAGCTATAAAATAGACGGAAGGATATACAAAATGGAGAAAACTCTCCGCAATCAAGTTTTATCCGGCTATTTGGTAGACGAAGATTGCAGCGTGTCGTATTTTATGAACAGAAGCGGCGAAGTGAAAAGCGTAAAAGAGACGGAGTATCCGTTTTTGAGGGGAGCGCCGAATTTTCCGGAGAAAACTTTATCAATCGGAGATTCCTATTTCGGATACGGAGAAGCGGTGTTAGATATAGAACGGAAATACGTTTTACCGATCGCGACTCAAACGGTATATTTGGGTAAGAAGATGTTATTCGGCTCGGAGAGGGACTATTTTGAAATAAGATATTCTTATACGAGAAATCACGGCGTAAAAGAGATAACCAAGACGCTCGCTATGCATAACGTTAAGTTGTATTACGACAACGAAGCGAAACTGCCGAGTTATATCGAAGATCATTTTAAGGAAGAAATTCACCATTCCGGCGACGTTTATAGAATGGAAGGTTTCACGCTATACTTTTATAATATTACCGACGCGATGAATAAAGAAGAGGTTGTCCGCGACCTTAGCGACGATCTCGATTTTGGGGAGGACGACGGCGTTGTTGTGGAAAAAGGGGAGGAAGGGGTGGTTTTGCGGCTGGAAGATCTCAAATTCAAGCCGAATACTACCGATTTGCTGGATATCGAGTACGATAAACTTGACAAGATATACAATTCGCTTGCTAAAATAAAAGACAAGACCTTCTTAGTGGAGGGGCATACGGCGTTTGCCGGAACGGAGAGAGAGCGGTATGAGTTGTCGCTTGAAAGAGCCAAAACTATCGCATACTACCTGATAAGCAAAGGGCTTGATTCAAAAAGGGTGTTATATCGAGGAAGGGGAGCGGACGAGCCGATAGCTCCAAACGATACCGAAGAGAATATGCGCAAAAACAGAAGAGTAGAGATTACAATTCTCGACGGCTGAAAAATTCAAATTTTATCGCCCAATGTAAAATCTTGGTCGCAAAGAGCTTTGCGCTCCATAATTTGTTTTGCGGAACTAACATAGATACTAATTTTTCGGCTTGATCCGACAGAATGTTGTGAAATTTATACAAATAATGGAGTTTTTTGTTTTTTTTATATTTTGATAAAAAAAAAGCTCTTTTCGGTTGACTTTTTAAAATTTAGAGTTATATATATAGTATAGGGGTTATTATTTATTGAGGCTACCTCAAAAGGTTTTGTAAGTGAGGCGGTTGATAAGTTTTTGTCTTACATCTCTATTAGCGTCTCTATTGCTTTCCGCGTCTATTATCTGCGGCGGGTGTTCCTTTTTGAATTCCGACGACGTTTCCGCCGAACTACCTAAAAGATCTATAAGCGTTAAAATCGAATCGGCTTATCGTAATACGGCAGTTTCTTCATATACTATTACCGCGACAAAGTCCGGAGAGGACGACGTTGTCGTAAATACGTCGAATACGACGACTTCGTTGACTTTGACTTACGGCGAGTGGAATATATCCGTCGTCGGCAAGAACTCAAGTTCGGTCGTCGTCTGCGACGGCAATAAGAGCGTAACGGTAAACTCCGGGACAAGCTCCGTGGTTATCGGGGTCGCGTATAAGACGGGCGGGATCAAATGTAATTACAGTTACGACATCGCGGGTATAGTCTCTAAAATAAAAATAACCGCGACCCGTAGCGGATATACTACTATCTCCAATCAAATCTCGGTTGATACCTCGAGTTTGAGCGGCGCGGTATATCTTTTCGACGCTCTGCCCGGTTCGTGGAACGTTTTGGTAGAAGCTATGAACGCTTCAAACGCGGTATACTACTCAAAAAGTTTTACCGCTACGGTAGCCGAGTCCGGTCTTTTTACGAACAGTTCGGCTTTAGATCAAAAGATAGCGACCGCGCCGGTATTTTCGGTAGCGGGCGGAACTTATACTTCCGATCAGTCGATCTCGCTTAGTACGACGACGTCGGGCGCGTCTATATATTACACTACTAACGGAAACAATCCGACGTCGGGCTCTACTCTATATACGGCGCCGATAAGCGTCGCGGGCTCCGGGACGAGCATGACGATCAAGGCGATAACTATCAAATCTGGGCTAACTAGTAGTTCGATCGTTACAAACGCCTATACGATAAACTACCCCGACTGCGCCGCGCCGACGTTCTCTCCGAACTCGGGCAGTTTTACCAGCGCGACTAACGTAACTATAACGTCCGCTACGGCCGGCGCGACGATCCATTATACGACGAACGGCTTTACTCCGACGACCGGTTCTCCCTCTATATCGAACGGTTCTAGTATAACGCTGTCTGCAAGCGGAACGTATACGGTAAAAGCGATAGCGGTCAAGTCCGGCTACGATAACAGCGCGGTCGGTTCGAGCGGCTCGATAACGATAAATTATCCCGACTGCGCTACTCCTGTAATTACTCCATCTAGCGGAACATATACTTCAGCTCAGACTATATCGATATCTTGCGGAACATCGGGCGCTTCGATATATTATACGACTAATGGGAATACCCCGGACACAGGTTCTACTCTATATTCTGGGACTTTTACGCTAAGCTCTTCGGCAACAGTCAAGGCTATTGCTGTAAAAAGCGGTTATAATAACAGCAGTGTTGCTTCTAATACCTATACAATAAATACAACGGCAGTTGCTACTCCCGTTATTTCTACTACAACATCGCCATTGACAGGTAATGGGCATAGTAATCAACCTGATAGTATTACTATTGAAATTACTTGTTCTACAAGCGGATCGTCGATTTATTATACGCTTGACGGATCAACGCCGAGTACATCTTCTACATTATATTCTTCAACATTTTCAATAAGTTCAACTAAAACTGTTAAAGCTATTGCAGTAAAATCAGGTTATCCTGATAGCTCTATTTCCGTTAAGGAATTTAAAAAGACTGTTATTATTGTAGAAGGTTACAATACCGGAACAGGCGATTTATGGGTTGCAGGTTCCGGGGGTCCATTTGGAAACTGGGCTAATAATTTTATGATGAAATGGAGCTATGAAAACAACTGGACATGGATAACATGGGACGATACATTCGCCTCGGGAACATTTGCGTTTAAATGCTATCATTACAGAGAAGGATGGTCTCCAGATAAAAGATGGATGGCAAATAATAGGACGGGGACGGTAGGGACGACAAACAATCAGGGTAACGGAGATCCTTGGGATGGTTGGCCTTGGTAAAATACGGCAATAACTATTTGTGGAAAATAAGAGATTTTTATAGATATTTTTATTTTTTTTAGGAGGTATGAATGTTTAGGAAAATTGGTATTTTAGTTATGATTATTACGGCGTTAGTTACGTTGGGTTGTTCTAATGGTAATCTCGTAGTAATCGATAAAGGCGCCGAAACCGACGTTTTGGCGGTTGAGGAAAAATTCGGTTCGTTAAGTCTCGACTTGATCGCTAATATTTCAAGAACCGGTATGACGCCGAATTCGTATTATGTAAAAGCGACTAGAGACGGGTATGCGACCGTCGATCAAACCGTCGATACAACCTCGGCAAATTTAACGCTTCAAATCGGGACTTGGCTCATTGAAGTTACCGCTAAAAACACGAGCGGTCTGGAAGTATATTACGGATATAAAAGCGTAACGGTAGTAGAAGGCGCAAATTCGGCTACGATCGGTCTATCGGCCAAGACGAGAGCCGCGAAACTGCCGATGAGTTGGGGGGTCGCCGGCTTTGTAACAAAAATGAGAGCTACCGCTGCGAGAACCGGTTTTACAAATAGAACCGTTACGGTAGAGATCGCTTCTACCGAAACCTCCGGGACGGTATATCTCTTTGATTTATTGGAAGGAAATTGGAACGTAACGTTGCAAGGTCTGGATAGTTCGAATGACGTATATTATTCGAAGACTCTTTCGGCTCAAACGATCGTTAATTCGCAACTATTGAGCGTAGCTTCGACCTCTTTAGACGAAAAAAAAGTATTAGACGTTGCTTTCTCGCCGGCGGGCGGCAATTACAGCTCCGATCAAACGGTAACTCTTAGTACTCAGACGGTCGGCGCAAGTATCAAGTATACGACTAACGGATCCGATCCTATTGCCAGTGGAACCGTTTATTCGGCTCCTTTTAGCGTATCCGGCAACGGAACTCATACGATAAAAGCTTATGCGTATAAATCCGGGCTTTCTAACAGTAGAGTAACTACTTCGGTTTATAACATTACCTACGGAAGCATGACCGTCAATATAACTCCGGCAGCCGGTACTTACAACGTCGATAAAACGGTAACGATAACATGCAGCGAAGGCGGGGCGACCATTTACTATACGACTAACGGAGACGATCCTACGGGCTCTTCTTCGGTATATACCGCGCCGTTTACCGTTACAAAGGGAACTACGACCGTTAAGGCTTTTGCCAGAAAGGGCGGTTTTAACGATACTTCCATTGTTTCGAGGACGTACGTCATAAATTATCCGGATTGCGCTACTCCTACTTTCAGTCCGAACGGAGGAACTTACAATAGCGCTCAAACTGTAACTATATCTTCAACCGCCGGTTCGACTATATACTATACGACTAACGGAGATACTCCGACTACGAGTTCGTTGTCTATAACAAGCGGCGGTACTATATCGCTTTCGACCGACGGCAATTATACCATCAAGGCGTTCGCGGTTAAGGCGGGCTACGACGATTCGTCGATAGCGACAAGTTCGCAATATGTCATAGCCATAGCCAAAACGGTTGGGGTAAATTTTGCTAAACTAGCTAAGAACGTCGTAATATCGGCGGGGTTCCAGACCGTTAGTTTCTCGAACGAATCCGAAAAGTGGCTCGCATTCCAGGGCGAAGAGGGCAAGATGATATACCTCGAATGGGCTGATAACGGAACTCTTGGGACTACCGCAAACGTAAAAGTAACTCTATACGAGAACGATACGACGACGGTGTCAAATTCTATTAACGCTGTCGACGTCGGTTACGGTACAGATAGAAAAGCGCTTACTTTGGGTAACGCAAGATACTTTATAAAAGTAACAAGCTCGACAGGATCAGCTATAACGGGTAATTGTCTGCTCAGAGTAGGGTATAAGACTGTGTTCAAATATCATACAAACGTTGGATCTGGAAATTCAGTATACATAGTGGGAGATACTCTTCCATTAAGATGGGACGTTGGACATGAAGCTTCTTGGACGGATGGAAACGTCTGGGTATGTGAAATCTACGATCTTGATCAGAGTTTTGAGTTTAAAGCGACAAAGGGACCGGCAAATCAAACTAACGGAAATATATGGGAAAGCGGCGCAGACAATCATTCTCATACGCCGGGTTATGAATGGGTACAGAATCCTGTTGTATGGCAGTAAAAGAAATTTTATAATGAAACAAGGGGGCTTCAACCCCTTGTTTCTGTTGTTTATGTTAATTACTGAACAAGGGGTTTTGCCCCCTTGTTTTTGTTGTTTATGAGTTATTATTGAACAAGGGGTTTTGCCCCCTTGTTGTTGAGTATTACGACAATTACCGAACGGCGAGTTGAAACCCGTCGTTATTAGGCGTAATGATTTTTTTTGAGGAGAATGTAATGGCTAATTTGATAAGAAGGTCGTTTTTGATCGCGCTTGCGCTTTTAACGCTATGCGCATGTTCGGGGATAAGCGGCTTTTTTTCCGGTTCTTCCGAAGAAGAATTGAGAACGGATAACGACGGATACGGAACTTTAATCGTATCAATACCGACTTATAGAGGTTGGAATATTGAAAATTATACCATAACAGCTACAAAGTCCGGAGAGACTCCGGTAGTAGTTGAAACTTCCAGTACCGAAGTAAATATTCGTCTGAAAATCGGAACATGGAATATTAATGTTGAAGGAACGGACAGCTACGACAACGTTATTTATCAAGGCGCTTCTACGGCAACCGTTACCGAAACGACGACTAGTATGACCGTCGGACTTTTAAAAAGAGCCGGTAATTATAAGATCAACATTTCGAATTTTACCGGATATAACGTTTTAAGCGGAAGCCCCGGTTATATTGAGAAAATTACCGTTACAGCCTCAAGAAACGACGGATTTCCTTCCGTCATACAGGAAGTCGATAATTTTGCAAGCGCAGTCGTATTTACGGGGCTCGCTCAAGGCAATTGGAACTTCTTAGTCGAGGGAAAAAGCTCGAAGCTAAATAGCGATTATACGACTATTTCGGGGCAATACGATACTTACGTTTCGGGAAACTTTGTCGGAGAAGTTTTAGCCAGCAGATACGTTACTTCGGCTTATACTATTTCAAGTCAGGCGAAAGCTACTCCGGTAAAATTTAGTCATTCGACCGGCTCGTATTCTTCTTCCTTTTCGCTATCGTTAAGTTGCGATACTTCGGCGGCAACGATAAGATACACTACAAACGGCGTAGACCCTACGGCTACGACCGGAACGGTTTATTCCGAGCCGATTACTATAGACGCCGGAAAAACCGTTAAAGCCGTTGCAATTAAAACCGGTATGGCTAACAGCGTCGTCGGGGCGAGAACTTATACTATAAACGCTTCCGCAACGTCTACGCCGCAATTCTCGCCTACCGGCGGATCGTTTTCATCCGGCTTTGGCGTAACGATAACATGCGCGGACTCCGGCGCCGTTATATACTATACGACTAACGGCTCGACTCCGACTACGTCTTCGTCTGTATATTCGGCTCCGATAGCCGTTAACGGCGACGGTACGGTCAAAACTATCAAAGCCATGGCGAAAGCCGACGGTAAAAGCGCGTCGGATATTGTTACTCAAGTTTATACGATAACGTATCCTCAAGCGGCGGCTCCGGTTATTACTCCGACGTCCGGTACATACGATACCGACGCGCTGTTTTCGCTTGAATCGGGGACGTCGGGAGCTTCAATCTACTACACGATCGACGGTTCGACGCCTACGACCTCCTCTACTCTTTATACGGGACCTTTCTCGTTAACGGAGGGGGCTAAAACGGTTAAAGCGCTCGCGACCGCAGTCGGATATAGAAATTCCTTAGTAACTACGGCTACTTTTACTATTAATCCGATAGACGCCGACAATTCAATAGCGTTTAGGACGACCGAGCTTATAATCATAACCGAACAATCCGACGATATTTGGACTACTAAAGACCTTGAAGCAGGCATTAGCTGGTTTGGTTTTGCAAACGGTATCGCGGGCGATAACGTATTTACAATAGAGCGCTCTTCAGGTTTTGTCGGGACCGTCGAATTGTATGAGAATGATATGAAAACGGCTATATCTGCGCCGGGAAGCGGAAATTATAAAACGGCGACTTTAACGGGCAACGCGGATCTGCCGGTAAATTACTTTATAAAAGTAAATTCAAGTTATATTCATACGGGATTTAAAATAAGAGTTTATCAAGGCGGCGCGGCTCCGACTACCACCACGACGACAATACCGACGTCGACTACTACTACGACAAACGGCGGAACCGGTTGGGCTATACCTCAAAATCTTAACAGAACAAATTATCCTTATACTAACGAAGTAATATTACAGGGATTCTATTGGTATATAGGCGATCCGGGGAGCGCGCATCAAGAACCCGAATCAAACTTGTATCAGCTTTATAAGACTAACGCCGCTCAATATCGCAACGACGGATTTACGGCGATATGGATGCCTCCATCCGGAAAAGCTTTTAGTCCGGGCGCCGATTTTAACGTCGGCTACGCAGTTTACGATCATTACGATCTCGGCGAGTTTGATCAAGAGGGGGGCGTAAGGACTAAGTACGGGACGAGAGGGGAGTTGATCGAAGCGATAGACGCTTTTCATGCCAACGGGATAAAAGCGATTGCGGATATTGTTATGAACCACATGCTCGGCGCGGCGAGTTCGACGACGGTAAGCGTTAGCCAGTCGATTCCACCAGGGATTACGTCGGTTGAAGCGTATGTTAATTTTAATTTTATGAGACCGGGCGACGCCAATCCGAGAGGAACGACCTACTCAAGTTTTGTCTGGGGACCTCAACATTTCGACGGAATGGAAAGTTACGGGAAATACTATCTGTTTAGCGGGCATACGCTTGATAACGTAAATATTTTTGCGGGAGAAAATCATTTTCAATCGGACATAATACTTGGAGCGGACTTAGACCTTCAAAATGCGGAAGTTAAAGCTGAAATGATAACCTGGTCAAAATGGCTTACCGACGTTCTCAATCTTGACGGTTATAGAGTTGACGCTATTAGGCACATGGACAATACTTTTGTTCGCGACTGGGCTGTTGAGATGAAAAATTACGTTACAGCTAAAAGCGGAAGAGCTCCGTTAATATTCGGCGAGAACTGGGACGGCTGGTCCGCCAGATTGAACGCTTACGCTTATTCAGCTCCGACCGGCGGAAGTCAAACATATACGAGCGGAAGCCAATATAACGGTATAGAGAATTCTATGCAGTTGTTCGACGTTCCGCTGCATTATACTTTCCAAAAAATAGCCGGCGAAAATTCAGACCCCGGCGATATGACTATGCTTCTCGATGCTAATCTGGCGGATAACGCTTTGTTAGGTTGTAAACCGGAATACGCTATAACATTCGTCGATAATCACGACACAGTTCCGAGTCAAGCGCTCGCTTCTTATATACCGTTCAATTTTAAACTTCAAGCGTATACGTTTATATTATTACACATGAGCGGAACGCCTTGCGTTTATTACAGAGATATATACAAAGGCAACTACGTTACGGAATATACGAACAATCATTTTACCGAGCTGAATACCGGAATCAAACAGTTGATAGATATTAGGCATAAATACGGACACGGAGCGGGGCATACTCCGACAAGCGCCCAGCCCAATAATGCAAATATTCTAACTTACGCTAGAGAGGGCGCTACAACCGGAGATTACGCGGGAAAGAGTATGGTTTTTGTTATTGCCAAACCGGGCGTAACGGGGTCTCAGTGGATTGATACTTACCAAGCGAACGGGACTTTTGTTCAGATAGCCGGAGATAACGTAGGAGCTACTACGACTACTCAAGCTGATAAATGGGGCGAATTTAGCGTAGGAGCTAAAGGCTATTCGGTTTGGGTTGAACAATAGCGATGTTTTTATGCGAGGGGGCGGCGCTCCCTTGTTATTGATAGAGAAAAAAAATGTTTTTATTAAGAACATTTTATTAATAAATGGATTTATATTTTGAGGAGGTATATTGTGATTCTGAAAAAAATCAAGGAATATTCAAAGACGTTTACGTTTGCGATTATAATCGTAGCGTTGGTTGTAAGTTTTGGATGTTCGAATCATAGTTCGTTAAAATACGATAACGAAGATCAAGACTTCGCTTATGAGAAGGGATACGGTTTATTGGAGGTAAATATTCCAACCGTCAGGGGGTGGACTGTCGCGCAATACGACGTTGTAGCGACGAAACCGGGGGAGACTTCTGTTACGGCGTCTACCGCTTCTACCAGCGTCTCGTTGCGTCTTAAAATCGGAACGTGGACGATAAGCGTCGTCGGTAAAGACTCGTATGCAAATACGATATATCAGGGAGTAGCGTCGGCGAACGTTACCGAATCCGGCAATAGCGTTACGATAGGTCTTCTTAAAAAAGCCGGAAATTATAAATTGACTTTAAATTCTACCTATCCGGTAGTATCCGGTCAACCCGGGTATATAGAAAAAATAGTAGTAACGGCGTCGCGCGGTCAGGGATTCGCGGACGTCGTAGCGGAATCAAACGCCTTTTCAAACTCGTTTATATTTTCGGGACTTGCTCAGGGGAATTGGACTTTTACCGCCAGAGGATACGCGGCGGGTCTGGATAGCGACTATCAGCCGACCGGAACTGAAGTTTTGTTTTTGGAAGACAGCTATACTTTGAATGTCGTAGCGTCGAAAATAACCTCTTCTACGCAAAATCTTAATACTCAAAAAAAGGCAACTCCCGTTAAGTTTAGTCATTTAGCGGGGACCTATTCGGGGACTATTAATGTCTCTTTGTCTTGCGATACGGCCGGAGCGACTATTTATTATACGACCGACGGGAGCAATCCTACGACTTCCGGTACAAAAAAAACATATTCTACTTCGGTAGCTATATCCGCTACGACTACCTTAAAAGTAGCGGCGGTTAAGTCTGGGCTGACAAGCAGCATAGTTGGATCTCGCCTTTATACTATCGACGCCGGCGTTACCTCTACGCCTCAGATGAATCCTACTGGGGGAACGTATAACTCGGATCAGAACGTCGTTCTCAGTTGCGCGGACGCGGGCGCGATAATCTACTATACTACCGACGGATCTAATCCTACTACAAGTTCGACGCAATATTCGGCTCCGATCGCCGTATCGGGCAACGGAACTACTAAGGTTATCAGAGCGATCGCAAAAGCCGGCGCAAAAAACGTTTCGGGCGCAGCGAGTCAATCTTATACGATATCTTATTTGGCCTCTTCCGCGCCGACGTTCACGCCGGCGTCGGGAAATCTTACTACAAACGATAATATAACTATTGAGTGCGGTACGTCCGGAGCTTCTATCTATTATACCACGGACGGATCAGATCCAAAGATTTCGGGAACTCGAACGCCTTATACTTCGCCATTTAGCTTGGCGGTTGGGACTTATACCGTTAAAGCCTATTCGACTGCGTCGGGATATGCCGATTCTACCGTTACTTCCGGAGAATTTAACGTTACCCAACCTCAACAGGATAATTCAATAATATTTGCGACCGCTGAAACTATTATTTCGGGCGAAGAGTGGAATCCCTCTTCGTTAGCCGCAGGAATAAATTTGTTTGGCGTAGATATTTTTGATACGGGAACATTTAAATTAGAGTGGTCGGAGACATATTCCGGCTCGGTAACTATGTATGAAAACGATTTAACTACTCCATTGTCGCTTACCGGAACGGGCCCCTCAAGAACCGTTAGCTTGGTTAGCGGAGAGCGATATTTTATAAATTTTAATTCCACTTACGAGATGGCAAATTTCTCCGTACGAGTTTATTTGGGAGCGTCCGGGGGAGGAGGCGCTCTTGGTTCGAATTACCCTTCGTCCGGAAGTTACTCCCCCGTTAATATGGCAGACTGGGGAACTGCGACTTGGGAACTTGGCGCAAACTATGTTTCAGGACCGCCGAGCAATCTTCGAATCGGAGTATTTGCGGCAAACGCTACTAAGGTGTTGTTAGAAATTTATTCTCAAAAAACGGGACAGACCGCTCAATACGATTATTGGATGGCTAAGGGAAGCGACGGCGTATGGAGAGCGGAGTTAAATAGCGTTCCAAACTACGCGTTATACGCGTTTAGAGCTTGGGGACCAAATTGGAGTTTTGATTCCAATTGGACGAGAGGCAATAGCGCGTCGGGATTTACGAGCGACGTAGACGCCGCCGGCAACAGGTATAATCCCAATAAAGTATTGTACGATCCGTATGCAAAAGAGATATCGCACGATAAAGAGACTCCCGAGATGGCCGCGGCGGGCGAAAACGGCGGTATGTACGGTACCGGCGGGCTAACAGACTTGACGCCGCACGGCTATAGAGGACCTTGTACGAACAATGTAAATATAGACATAAGAAACGTCGATACGGGCAAATGGGCTCCAAAATCGGTCGCCGTATATAATACTACAAGTTTTGGTACAAAACCGAATATAGCCGAGAAAGACGGCATCATATACGAAGCGCACGTTAGGGGCTTGACGCAACATAGTTCGTCTATATCGTTGCCTTCTATACTTAGCGGAGTAGGTATCAATACTTCCTCATGGGGGACCTGGTTTACCGACGCGGAGAGAGGGACTTACAAAGCCGCCGGTAAGATGGCGAAATACTTAAAAGCTTTGGGCTATACTACGATAGAGTTGTTGCCCGTTCACGAGACGGCTAACGATATTAATCCTGCAGATAGTCCCGGAGGCAATTACTGGGGCTATATGACTTACGGTTATTTTGCGCCGGACAGAAGATACTCGTACGACAAAACTTTCGGCGGACCTACGAAAGAGTTTAAAGAGATGTGCGCCGCTTTCCACGCGGAAGGGCTTGAAGTATATCTCGACGTGGTTTACAATCATACCGGCGAAGGCGGCAACTGGGATCCTTCTCATATAGAGTCCCCCGTCGGAAGCGGAAACTGGATAGAAAATCCGGATTTTACTACGAAATGTAAGGAGATAACGAGCTTTGCAGGATTGGATAACGCCAATTACTACGCGCTTGTATCGACCGATAAGGGAAGATATTGGGAGACGACCGGTTGCGGAAACAATATGGACGTTTCCAAAGCCGTAGTGAGAGATCTTATTAAGGACTCTTTAAAATACTGGATAACCGAGATGGGAGTCGACGGATTTAGATTCGACCTTGCTCCCGTTCTGGGTAGAGACGCCGCGCCGAATTACCATTTCAATCCTAACGGTCAGTTGTTGACGGAAATTGCCGCGATGGGCGCTACTTATAACGTAGAGATGATCGCAGAGGCGTGGGATTGCCAATGGCCGGGCGGTTATCAAGTCTCTAATTTCCCCGCGGGATGGGGAGAGTGGAACGGTTTTTATAGAGACTCCGTTAGAAAATTTATTAAAGGCGGCGGCAATAAAACGAGCGGATATCCCTCCTTTACGGACGCGTTCAACGGCTCGTACGGACCTTTGGATAGAAGTTCGGGCAATACTCATACCGGATTTAACGATCAGGGCGGACCGCAAAAATCGGTTAACTTTGTAGTCGCTCACGACGGATTTACGATGATGGACTTAGTAAGTTACGATTCAAAGCAAAATACGGCGTTGAGTTGGCCGTTTGGACCTTCGGACGGCGGTTCGAACGACAACGACTCTTGGAATACAAATAACGATCCTGTTTTGAGAAGACAGCAACTGAGAAACCTCTGGACGATATTGATGTTCTCAAGAGGAGTGCCGATGACGGTGTGGGGAGACGAATTTGCCAGAACTCAGAACGGCAACAACAATCCGTATAACGTCGATAGTATATGTACGTACAATAACTATAATATGATCGCAAGCGATAGTCCGAATACCGTTTCCACAGGATATGCGGCGGCGTACCATAATAATTTTGGAACCGATACTAACGCCGATAACGCAAATACTATATTTAAGTTTGCGAGAAACGTAATTCAATTACGAAAGAATAGTTCGGCTTTGAAACATAGCAGTTACGATATGACTTATACTTATAAGAAGGAAGACGGAGTAAGCGATCTTCAAGACGACAACCGATGCGTATGGATAAGAATAGACGGAAGCTCCGTCGCCGGCGGAAGCGACTATTTGCTATTGATAAATACTTATACAAATCTGGTTAACTATACCGTTCCGACGGCAGACGCTGGTAAAAAATGGGTAAGAATTATCGATACGGCAAGTTGGGCGGAAACCAACGACAACTATTGGTCCGCCGCGTCCGGAGCGACGATAACCGGCTCTTATGGAGTTAATCCGTATTCGATTGTGGTATTGCAAGAGGTCGCTCAATAGTAAAAAATTAAAAATTAACGGCGGGGCGTAACCCGCCCGCCGTTAATTTTGATATACTGCGTAAAAGGAGAAATAAATGACTAAGAGAATATTATCGCTAATTGTTGTATTTGTATCCCTATTTGTAATTATAGCGTTAAACTGTTCGGGCGAAGCGACTTACGACGACGGAGGGGGAGGGGGGGATACTGTACAAACCGCGACAATAACGTTTAACGTAAAAATTATTTTAGATCAGTCGATCGATCAGGTAAAGGGAAAAACTTTTGCGGATATTGATTACGTATCGGTAACAAGCGGGCCGGGGACTTTCGACAAAGTAAATTCGGCAAACAACGTTCCAGATTTTACTAATAAGTTTTATAAGCCGTCGAATTTTTCTTATACCGAATCAGACGGAGTCGCTACTGCAACCGTTACGGCGTCGGGTATACCGTTAGGAGCCAGGTGGGTATATTTTGAAGCTTACGAGGAGACGGCTTCTACTACGGATAAAGATATAACGCTAAGCGAACAAAAATACCCGGATAATTTTACGATAAACTCTGAAACGACTGCGTTAACCGCCGATACGACGCTTGACAGCGTTTACGGAGACGTAGGTATAAATCTACAAACGAATAACTGATATTTCAGAACTAAAAAAACGACCGTTCTAAAAGAATCGGTCGTTTTTTTTATATCATAGAGCTTTAAGATCTTAGTAATTTGATATTATCTTCAATTTTTACCATTTTGCTTTTGAACTCTTCCAGTTTGGCTTTTTCTTTCTCGATAACTTCCGCCGGAGCGTTTTTTATAAAGTTGTCGTTATTAAGTTTCGCAAAAGTTTTATCAAAATCGACTTTTATTTTTTTATACTCTTTATCGAATTTTTCCAGTTCCTTTTGTTTGTCTATAAGACCTTCGAGAGGTATATAGATTTCGCAAAATTCGTTAGATCCGGCGGACGAGCCCGTAGGTTTGTCCATATTTTCTGAAATATTAATCTCTTCCCCTTTTATCAAAGATAAAATTTGTTTGTTATAATTATCGCAAAAATATTTTATATCGCGATCGGCGGATTTGACAAATATTTTAACTTTTTTCTCTGGAGGAATAGAGTTTTCGGCTCTAATTCTTCTGATTAACCTTAATAAGTCAAAAAATTTAACCGCTTTTTTCTTATCCTTAGAAGAAGATTTCCCGGTATATTGCGGATAACTAACGATAGAGATAGAAAGTTCGGGATTTGGCAGTTTTTGATATATCTCTTCGGTAATAAAAGGCATAATCGGATGAAGAAGTTTGAGAAATTCTCTCAAAATATAGATCAATATAGAAAGAGTTTCGTTTTTAACCGTTTGGTTATCCCCGAATATTTTACCCTTGCTAATCTCAATATACCAATCGCAAAATTTGTCCCAAAAAAACTGATGCAACTCTCTGGCGGCGTCGTTAAACCTCGCTTTGTCAAGAGAAGAGCCGACGTTTCTACATAGCTGATTTAACTCGTTAAGTATCCAATTATCAAAAACGTCGCGGTTTTTTATATTCTCAACCGGAATCTCTTTAAAACCTTCCGATATACTCGACAAAATAAACCTCGACGCGTTCCATATTTTATTTGCAAACTTACCGCCTATTTCAAAAGAATCTACGGCGTTTTTATCCCCCTCTTTTGGGAAACCAAGTTTGAGATTTTGATTTGGACTAACGACGGCGACCATCGTGTATCTTAGGGCGTCGGCTCCATGACGTTCGATAACCTCAAACGGATCTATACCGTTGCCGAGGGACTTTGACATTTTTCTGCCCTGAATATCCATAACCATTCCGGTAAAAAACACCCTGTCAAAAGGAATATCTTTCATAAAATAGAGCCCCGCCATTATCATACGGGCTACCCAGAAAAATATAATATCCGGTCCGGTAACGAGCGTCGAGGTCGGATAAAATCTTTTCAAATCCTCGGCGTCGTTCGGCCAGCCGAGCGTCGAAAAGGGCCAGAGCCACGACGAAAACCATGTGTCGAGAACGTCGGAATCTTGACTAAACTCAATACCTCCGCAATCGGGACATCTATCCGGCGTATCGTAGGCGGCGGCAGTCCAACCGCAACTTTTACAGTAATATACCGGAATGCGGTGCCCCCACCAAAGCTGACGCGATATGCACCAATCTTTGATGTTGTTAAGCCAGTTATAGTAAACCTTGATCCAGCGTTTCGGAATAAAGTCGATCTTACCGGACTTCACAGCGTCGAGCGCCGGTTCGGCGAGTTTTTTCATTCTTACAAACCACTGGTCGGAAAATCTTGGCTCCACGACGGTTTTACATCGATAACACTCGCCGACGTTGTGTTTGCGGTTGTCGGTTTTTACAAGAAGCCCCAGACTTTCAAGATCTTCAACGACGGCTTTGCGGCATTCGTATCTGTCCATACCTCTGTATTTTTCGGGGACGTTTTCGTTCATCTTTGCGTCTTCCGTTAATATATTTATGAATTGAAGATTATGTCTTTTACCCATATCAAAATCGTTGGGATCGTGCGCGGGGGTTACCTTGACCGCTCCCGTTCCAAATTCGGGATCAACGTAGCCGTCGAATATCGCTTTTATTTCGCGGTTAGCCAAAGGGAGAATAAAACTTTTATCTCTTAAATGAAAATACCTTTTGTCTTTGTCGTTGAATGCGACCGCCGTATCTCCGAGCATAGTTTCCGGACGGGTTGTAGCGACGACTATGAAATCATTTGTATCCTTTATCGGATATTTGATATGCCATAGTTTGCCCATTTTATCGGTATGATCTACTTCGTCGTCGGCAAGCGCCGTACCGCAACGAGGACACCAATTGACAATATATTTTGATTTGTAAATCATGTCGTCGTTGAACAGAGTTATAAATACTTTTTTAACGGCGTCGCTTCGTTTTTCGTCAAAAGTAAACGCTAACCTATCCCAGTCGCAACTGCACCCCATTTTTTTGAGCTGCTCGATGATGGATTTCTGATGACGAAGCGCCGTTACCCAAACTCTTTCAACGAACTCCTCCCGCGTAAAATCCGTTCGTTTTTTTCCTTCCTTGGCAAGCTCTTTCTCGACGACGTTTTGCGTCGCTATACCCGCATGGTCTGTGCCGGGAACCCACAAAGTATCGTAGCCGGACATTCTCTTATAGCGGATAAGTATATCCTGAATGGAGTTGTTGAGTCCGTGCCCCATGTGGAGAATACTCGTAACGTTCGGCGGCGGAATGACTATGCTAAAATGACCCTTGTCGCCTTTGCGGGGCGAAAAAACTTTGTTATCCAACCAATATTGATACCATTTATCTTCAAATTCTTTTGGATTGTAAGATTTGCTTAATTCGTTTGACATACGACTTTCCTTAGATCTAGACGATTTAAAATAAATCTAAAATACAAAAAATATCAAATTTTGTCAATTTATTTAAGACCTCCGTTTAACCCGTCGGTTTTTTGGGGAGATATAGAAAAACATATGTGTCAATTTTATTCTTAACGTCATATGTGTCAATATTTTTTTGACACATATGCGTTATTTTTTTTATCGAGGAGCGCTGCGTTGCATATGCGTCAATTTGTTTTGACACATATGTGTCGTTTTTTTATCGAGGAGCGCTGCGTCGCATATGCGTCAATTTGTTTCCTCGCTCCAAAAAACCGACGGGGCGGCCTCTGTTTAATAAGCAAATTTGGTATAAAATAATAAAAACGGGAATTCCCGTTTTGAATATACTAATAGGCTAAAACGAGTTCTATCTTCGATTGTTGTTAAGAAACGGCACATTTTACGTCATACAGATTGACAAATGCGCAAAAAAAATTTATTACTGTTTATTATGGAGGAGTAATGAGTATATTTTCGCTTTTTTCGCAATCTTTAATAAAAGAGGATTATGTATTTTTTGATCTCGAAACGACCGGTTTGTTTCCTCTCGACGGAGACAGAGTCGTCGAGTTGGCGATGATCAAAACTAAAAAAGGAGAGGTTATAGATAAGCTTGAGTTTTTGTTTAATCCCGGTATGCCGATTCCCGTCGAGACGAGCTCAATTAATAAGATTACAAACGATATGGTTAAGGATTCTCCGTTATTTTCGAGAGAGATAGGGGAACGGATAATCGAATTTATCGATAAATCAATTCTTGTCGCGCACAACGCCCCTTTTGATCTATCGTTTTTGTCAAGCGAAATGGCAAGAGTCGGCGTTACTTACGAAGGGTGGTCTGCGATAGATACGTTAAAGATGTCTAAAGAGTTGCTCCGGCTCCCCAAATACAAACTTGATAATATTGTAAAATATTACGATTTGTCTTCAGACGGCGAATATCACAGGGCGCTATACGATACCGAGTGTCTTATGAAAATATATTTTAGTCTTGTCGACGAAGAGAGTCTTGACGGGAAAAATCTGGAATATTTAATAAGGAAATACGGTTATACCGGAAACGCAATTTACAGGTTTATTCGGGCAAATATCAGAGAAGCGATGATTGATAAGAGCGAGATATTCGGTAAATATAAGAAAAGGGACGGTTCTTTTATCGATTTGAGAGTGGTTCCTTTAGCGCCGGTATGGGTTAAAAATTATTGGTATTTCCTCGGCGAAGAAGCCGGAAGTAAAAAAATATTGTCGTTAAAAAGCGATAGTTTTGTAGAATTTTATTAAAATTTGTTATTCTTTATTAAAATATAGTTTTACAGCCGCTCCATAATTTTTAAGATTCTCAATCTCTATTTTTCCGTTATGAGCGTTCATGATAATATTAACGGCGGATAGTCCTACGCTTATGTTATATCCGTCGTATTTTGGATTGTTAAAATTGAACAATTCGTAGGGGTTTTCCAACGCCTCTTCGGGGAATCCAACGCCCTTGTTTTTGACTATGATAACGTAATAATCGCCGCTTTCGGCAAGGTCTATATCTATAGTACCGCGCTCGTCTGAAAAATCGACGGCGTTATCGATAATTATTTCTAAAGATTTATAAAACAACTCCCGATCGACTTTTATTTTTAAATCGCGCGAAGTAATGTTATTTCTTATAGTAACTCTCTTTTTTCTTAATTGCGAATTATATTTTTCAAGCGTATCTGTAATAAGGTCTAAAACAGAATTATAAGTTAGCCTTATGTCGTATTCGTCGACGTTTAACGTCGTTATAAAAAGCGAAAGCTCCGACATTTTTAGCAATTTGTTAGTTAAGTTTTTAAGATGCTCAAGATATTCTCTCTGCTCTTCGTTCAGCTCGGTCGTCTCAAACAACGCCGTAAATCCGATAATGCCGTTTAAAGGAGTCCTGATTTCGTGGCTGATTAATGATAAAAAGTCGTTTTTTGCTTTCTCAAGAGTGGACAATTTTTTATTAGCGGCGTTGAGCTCTAAAGTTTTCTCTTCTACTCGAACTTGAAGAACGTCGTTCATAGACATAAGCAGTTTTTTCTTGGCGGACAGATCCAGCTGGGTTTTTATTCTGGCTATAAGTTCCACCCCTTTAAACGGCTTGGTAATATAATCCTGAGCTCCAATCTCAAATCCTTTAATAACGCTATCGGAGTCGTCTCTTCCCGTTAGGAATATTACCGGAATATCGGAGGTGGCGGGATCATTTTTAATCAACGAACAAATATCAAAGCCGTTCATATCGGGAATCATTACGTCCAGTATTATCAGATCGTATTTATTATTCCTGATAAGTTCGACTCCTTTTTTTCCCTCTAATTCCGAATCGATATCGTAACCGTCGTCTTCAAGATATCCTTTAAGCGCTTCCTGTTCTATTCTATCGTCGTCAATAATTAATATTTTAGCCGGTCTGTCCATGTATATAGAATACAACTAATGAACGTTTTTGTAAAGTCTATTTTCTTTTTTTTCGAAAAATAATTATTAACTAAAAGATTATTATTTTAAGACAATAATATGTATTAGCATATTCAAAACGGGAATTCCCGTTTTGAATATGCTAATTAAGCTCTTTTTCTTTTATAATATTTTACAAAATTCTGAAGATATGTCAAAAGATTTAAGTTCCTCTTCGACGTTATACATTACCGCTTTTTCGTAGTCGGTTATCTGTTCTTCAAAATAGGCGTCGCCCGTTTTATAATCGATTATTTTTATTTGACGGGAATTCCCGTTTATCATTAACCGGTCGATACGGTACAGTTTGCCTTCAAATAGGAGTTCAATTTCGGTAAATACTTTGTCCCATTTTCTATCAAATATCCAAAGATTTTGTTCTATAAATATTTCAACTCTTGAGATAATTTCGTCGATATCCGGCTTTGTTATGATATTTCCATATTTTGAGTATAAACTTTTTTGGGCGTTTTTTTTATCTTCGGCGTCGTTGTAGATGATTTGAGAGAGATAATAATGCGCGGCGATTCCTTTTAACCGCGATCTTTTTTCGTAAAGATTTTTCATTCTATTGATTTTATCGTTATCCATAGATTGATATATTTTATTTTCATTTTTAGTCCAGATATCGTAGTTCAGATAATTTTTATAGTCGGGCAGTCGAGATTGGTCGGTCGTTTTTGTTTCGTCGTCGCTTATTGCGGAGGAGATTTTGCCGGCGGTATATCTAAGTTTGTAGCTCGCCTTCTCTTCGGCGGCAAATTTGTCTCTGAAAGTATTATAAATTACCGATAAAACCCCTTTATAACCGGCTTCTTTATAATTAAAATTATCTATTCCGGTTAGATCTTTTTTTTCAATGACGTTATAGAGGATCAAGTTTGATTTTGCGCGGGTCAGAGCGACGTAAAAATTGTTTATCTCTCCAACGAGCTCCTTTGATTTGTTTTGGTTAAAAAGGTATATGTAATCTTTAAACTCTTTATATTTATCGGAAGCGCCGTTTTCGGCAATACGAGCGTCTGACTCCGTCAAAACCGACGCGGACGAAGCGAACGACCTGGAGGTAAATCCGGTTATCGTATATTTTTCTATCATACTGTAATTTTTTTTATCGTAAGAAGTATAAAATTCTACGATATTATCCGTTAGCGGCTTTCTGGACGAGAAATCGTTGAAAACAAACGTATTTTCGTATTCAAGACCTTTTGATTTGTGAATTGTGGTTAATATTATGGCGTTTAGATTTTCTATTCCTTCCTGATAGTATGTTTCGTTTTTGATATTGTCGTCGATAAACGCTAAAAATCCCGATAGCGATTTGGTCCAATCGACTTCGCCGCTATCAAACTCTAAAGCTATTTCAAAGAATTTGTTAAGGTTTTTTAGATCAAGGTCGTTTTCGTAAATTTGAGCGACATTGAATCTCTCCGCGATTTTTTTTGTCAGATAAAATATAGAATTTTCTTTACGCGAAATTTCCGATAGATCTATTATGTTAGAAAAAAAATCGTATTTGTCTGAAAAATAGTTTAGGTCGATAAACTTGTTATCTCTATAATGCGTTAGTATCTCTTTCAAAATTGTTTCGTCTATAAAAACATAGTCCGATCGTAAAAAATTTAAAAGTTCAAGCGTAGAGCCGTAACATAAATATTTAAGTAAAAAGACGATTGGTTTTACTATTTTGTGGTTGAATATCGACATAGTAGACTCGTAAAGGTAATTGACGTTAAAATGCGAGAGTATTTTGGCGATTTCAGATAAATCCTTGTTATTTCTGGCGATAATAGCGCTTTTGTCGAGTCTCATCTTTGCGGGATTGCCGTCTATCGGAAGGACGCAGGGGAGTACGATATCGGTTACAAAGTTTTCCAAAACGGCAAATCGGCTTTTTGCGTCCTCTTCAGATTTTGCCGAAAAGTTTTCTATATATAGATCGATAAACCCCGGGTCGTTGGGGCTTTTTATAGCCGCGTTGACCGGGGAGTAATTCCATTCGGTATCGGCAAGCCCGGAGGAGTTAATAGAGTCGGATACGTTAGCAAATAGTTCGTTGACGAAGGATATGATATTCGGCTTGCTCCTATACGAGTCGTTGAGCGAACGGGTCTCAACATTATACGACGAAAGAATGTTTTTAAGAGCGCCTAAAAGTTCTTTTTCCCCCCCGCGCCATTCAAAAATAGACTGCTTTTCGTCGCCGACCGCCGCTATGACGGCGTTATCGTATATATCGATAACTTTTTTTACGACTAGCGCTAAAATGTTCCATTGAAGGACGTTGGTATCTTGAAACTCGTCGATAAGAATATGCCGTATTTCCTGCGGCAGGTATTCCATAAATAAATCCGAGACCTTTTCTCCGTCGGCGTCCGTAAGACCGAACTTTTTATTTTTTAGCGCCGTCGTAGTTAAGTTGAGAATATCGCTAAATGAAAAAGTTTTACTTTTATAAATCAAATCGTCGTAAAAATTATATATGGTATTTAGAAAATTGATATATTTTTCTTCGTCGGCGATAATTACCTTATAGAAGTAGTAAATCGAAAGATTAATTTTTACTTTTTCTGAAGCCGATTCGACGTCGCGTTTCAAATCTTCAAACGCTTTCCCTCTAAATACTTTATTTCCATTCCAAAAATTTTTCTTAACGTCGGATAGCAAACTCATATTTTTTTCTATAAAATCCAAATCTTTAATTTTATCTTTCGCAAGTATTGCAAATTCTTTGACGTCGTTACTATTTAATATATCTGAAAACAGTTTTTGAAAATCCGAATTTATAAAAAAAGCGACTCCGTTTGTTAAAAGTTGATCCTGTTTGTTAGCGCTGATAAATTCTGCAAATTGTTCAAGAATAAAACCGAATAGGCTTGTCGATTCGGATATGATCTCCGTTAAAAATTGATTATTAAAGTTGGCTTTTATAGCGCCGTAATCTTTGGGGATAAAATCTACAAGATCAATCCATCTGTTTTTGATAATATTTTTAAGAATTATCTCAAAATTTTTTATATCTTTTAATCTGTATATATTGTAATCTTTTTTAAAAATATCTTCGAATTCGTCGTATTTTTTTTCAAAAATCCGGAAGAGTAATTTTTCATATACCGAATCGTCTTGTTCGTTGACAATATTGTAGTCGGTTAAATATAAAAAATTTGAGATAATATTGCCGAAAACGCCATTAATAAAACTGTCTATTGTTCTAATATTCAATTTATGTTGATTAACTAAAGCGTCGCGATAGTTGAGTCGCAAATAGCTTACGTCGTCTTCCGAAATTTTCCGCCCGTTTAAAATGTTTTTTGTCAAATTTTCGGATAACTCAAAAAACTCTTTTGAGCCCCCGCAATCGCTTAGGATCTTTAAATGCGATAATAACCTCTCTTGTATTTCAGCCGTAGCTTTTTTTGTGAATGTAACTACGAGTATTTTATCGTAAATCAATTCGTTCTTTTGTAAAAGAAAACTGTTTTTAACGATTATTCCGATTATTTCTAAAGACAACCTGTAAGTTTTACCCGTTCCCGCGCTGGCTCCGATAATTTTAACCGTGTTGTTATTCATTTTTACCTCCGCAATTATACTGTTTTTATTCCTCCAAAAAATTCAAAGAAGAGATCATAAATTATTTAATAATATCATTTTTACTTGAATTTATAGTAAAAATTTAATATAGTAAAGAGTCGTTTTAAATTTTTTGGAGGCGCGATGAAAAAGATTGTTTTACTTTTGGCGGTATCTCTGCTATTTACGCAGTTGTTTGGAGTAAAGAGAGACGATAAAAAAAACGACGCCAAATTAAAAATTGTAGCTTCTTCTAAAATTGATAAAAAAACAAGCTCTAAAAAGAGTAGCGTTAAAACAAGGAGTATTACTTTCAAATATATCTCTTTTGTTCCGTCGTCAAAAATTATAGAGGAGACTAAGACGAAATTGGATACGAGGACTCGCGAACTTCTTATAAGATATAAGTCCGGAGCAAAATTTAAAATCGAAGGGGGAGAAGTTACGTTTTTAAGCGACGAATCTTTGTCTTTCAAAGACTATAAAAAATCCGGCGTTAAAATGGAACGGCTGAAAATCGGCGATAAAGAAATTTTATTAGAGAAAGGACGGGTAACCGTCAAATCTGAGGCGGTAGCTAATCCTGCATTTGCCGTCAAATCTTCGGCGGAAGCCGGGGGGTACGATTTGTCGATGGTATTTAGTAAGATGCTGGCAAACGCCGTAAGGAACGCCGATTTAGGCGGGGCGAATAGCGGTTTGATATTTCCTACGGGCAAACTGAGTTATAGGTTTGTCGCAAATAGAGGGGTGGTATTGAAAGAAAAATTTGTTATATATTTAAAATAAAAATGAATTTAAGCAAAAAGGAATTTGATATAAAAAAACATTTGCCCAAAATATTGTATCTAGCTATAGCCGCGGCGTTGATTGCGCTTTTTTACATTTTCAGGCTAAACAGGTTTTTTACTTACGAGAATATTGCCGCCGTCAGGGACGTTATTTTAAAGTTTTCTTTTTTTGGACCGCTGGCAATATTTTTTCTTTATATTTTATTTAATATCCTATGTCTTCCGACGCTTTTTTTTAATTTTTTATCCGGTTATCTTTACGAACCTATTATGGGCTTTTTTGTGGCTTGGATAGGCATGAGCTTAGGATTGCTCTCTTCATTTTTTAACGTAAGATACCTTTTTAGGAAGGATTTTCAAAACAAGTTTAAGGATAATAAAATAGTAGCGGAGGTCGATAAGGCGGCAAGCAAATATGGAGGATGGTCGGCGCTGTTTTTTCGCATATTTTTTATTATTCCGTACAATGTTCAGAATGTTGCTTACGGATTATCCGGCATCAGCGCAAAAGGATATTTTTGGGGCTCGGTTATCGGCATATTGCCGACGACTATTATGCACGTAGCTATAGGACGTCTTATATATAACAATACTTTGGGGACGACCGATTTGAAGAATATTTTTATGTATATCGGAATATTTATTGGAATATTCGGCGCTATTTTTTTTACAAGTTACTTTATAAAAAGGAAAATTAGGTTAAGGGAAGATAATTCATAAATAATTTATTACGGTGAACTATGGAAAAATCAGAATTTGACAAATTATCAAAGCAACTCGACGAAAAAGAGCGGCAAGAACTATTATCAAAGATCTCGGAAAAATCAGGCAAAAAGAAGGTTGAGGAGAACCCGGCTTTTAAAAAAGTTAACGCAAACCTAAATAAGACCCAACAATTAAGTATCGCTAGGAAAGAATTTGATAATAAATCTTTTATTGACAAACTGATGATAATGCTAAGAGCCGTTTTTTCAGGTAGAAAAAAAGAGGACGTTATAATTAACGAGAAATTATCAAAAATAAAAAGAGAGATTCAAAATAAATATTACCATCTGATAAATTTAGAGACCAACGTTTTATCATACAGATTTTTAAACTTAATCCTCGAACTCGTCGACGCGACGCAAAAAGTTATCCCTATCGTGAAATTGTACTTTGAAGATGAAAAGTATTATAATAGTTTTTTAGCTTACGTTCTGGAATCTCAGTTCAACGCCGCTACCAATAGTTCTTACGAGGAGGCTAAACCTCAGAGTCTAAAGATCGACGCTAACTCAATATTTGACCGTAATATTTACCTAAAAGAAAAAGAGAGACGCATAAAGAATTTTTTTTCCAATATTGAGAAAAGCGTTTTTGAGAATTTTATAAACGGCGTTTATTCTTTTGATAAACTTATAAGATTGATAAATTATAATTATTTAGATTTGATACGCGATTTTTCGATGACAAATCCAAAAGATAAAGTTACGCCTAACAATACGGCGCTTTTTAAATCTGTCGATTTCAAACTCGAACAGTTATACATTCTTGTTAACGATATAAATTTTACCGAAGACAGCGTTATTTTCCTAAACGATTTTATCGAATACTCTAAAAAAAATCCGATTTCAGAGTCGATCGCAATTTTAAAGCAGAATTTCGTCGCGGACGACGTTGATAAATTTTATAACGTCATAGACGCCGCCAACGATTTTTTGAAAAAGGTCCCCCTTCAGAAAATATTTCAATATTATAGAAAAGATATATTGTATCAGCCGCGATCTTTTATATATACTAAGAATTTCCTCGAAATATATAAGGGGATAAAAAAGGCCGAGTTTGACGAGTTGTGGGAAACCTACTATATGGAGTTGAGAAAGCAAAATTTGGCTAAATTAGTATCGGAAGCGTATCCCGATTTTAATTTTGACTCTTTGGAAAATTTTAGCGTCAAATTGTATAATCAATTTGAAAAATTTTTTAATAAAAAAGCTCCGTCGATATATTATCTAAATTTATTCAACTATTTTCTAACAAACCTTTATAAAAACGGTTTGGAGTCGGCTCTAAATAAAATAATTATAGAAGGGAATTTTATAGAAGAACAGGTGAAATTTCATCTTTCCGGAGCTTATCATTCGTTTAATAATAATTACCAAAAAATTAACGAATTTGATACAAAACTTAGTTATGAGAATGAATACGGTAAAAAAATAATGTATTATATCGCTAAATTGTCTCGCGACGAAGACGCGGATATGAGAAAGCAAGCCTCTATCTTAATAGACGATATAATTAATCAATCAAACAACATAGTAAAAGATATGAACAACTCTCTAAATCATATCAAAAACTTTTTTTACAGCATAACCGATCCCAAAGGCGGAAAACAGATAACTAATATAGATAGTATAAAACTTGGAGTCCCAAACGTAATCCAATACGTAGAAAAAATTAACGATTATATGAATAAGTTCTACAAAATTTACAGGCGTATTGAGAGCGTGTACTGATTTTTTATTGTCGAATAATATGCTTTACATATTCAAAACGGGAATTCCCGTTTTGAATATACTAATATAACTGTGGCGGCGCAAAAAAACTCGCAACCCGCAGTCATACGGTCAAAATATTACTTAAGAGATAAATCGTAAGAGTCTCTGGCTATTCTCTCTTCCTCGTTCGTTGGAACTACCAATATAGTTACCGGCGAGAAATCGGCAGAAACGATTCCGAGATGATTGCCGACAAGTTTATTTCTATCGGGATCTAAGTGTATGCCGATACTTTGCAGATTCCTGCAAATCCTCTCTCTCATGATTACGCTGTTTTCTCCGATACCCCCGGTAAATACCAGAATGTCGCATTTAACCATTACGGCGCAATACGAGCCGATATATTTTTTTACTCTGTAAGCGAAGGCGTCTATCGCTATTTGGCATCGTTTGTTTCCCTCTTTTGCGCCTTTCTCAATATCTCTTAAGTCGTTGGATACGCCGGAAATACCGAGCATACCGCTTTTTTTGTTAAGAATGTCTATTATATCTTTGATTTCATAACCTTTGTCGACTAAATATCCGATTATTGCCGGGTCTAAGTCGCCGGATCTGGTTCCCATTATAAGTCCTTCTAGAGGGGTAAGCCCCATTGAGGTATCGATCGATCTTCCGGCGACTATGGAAGTAATCGAGCAGCCGTTTCCCAAATGACACGTTATTAAATTTGTGTTTTCTTTTGCTCTTTTACAAAAATCAAGCGCTTTGGACATAACGTATCTATGGCTGGTTCCGTGAAAACCGTATCGTCGTATCTTGAATTTTTCATATAGTTCGTATGGAAGAGCGTACATATACGCGTACTCCGGCAAGGTCTGATGAAAAGAGGTGTCGAAGGTAGCGGTATGTATTGCGTTGGGAAACGTCTCCATAGCGGATTTGATCCCCTCTATATTGGGAGGATTGTGTAAAGGAGCAAGATCCGAACACTCGTCAATATCTTTTATAACTGTTTTGTCTATTACGACGGAAGCGCTATATTTCTCGCCTCCGTGAACTATTCTGTGACCTACCGCGTTAATCTCTTCAATACTGTTTAAAAGTCCGTATTCTTTATCGAGAATAGCTTGAACTACATGTTTGAAAGCGGCTTTATGGTCTTTGATTTCGGTTTTTTTCTCAAACTTTTTTCCGTCTTTAACCTCTTGTTTGATAACCGAGTCTTTAGCTCCTATTTTTTCAATAATTCCTTTAACGAGGTCTAATCCTTCCGGCATTAAAAAAAGCTGGTATTTTAACGACGAAGAGCCGCAATTAATAACTAAGATTTTTTTGTTTGTCATATTTTCCTTCCGTTATGATTATAAGATCGTTTATTTAGATAATTTTAAATACCTACGCTACGCAGAGGAGAAAAGGAAAAATCCGATTTTTGAGCAAAATATTTAAATTTATCTAAAACGTTATCTGAAATTCAGGGTCATTATATCAAAATAAATAATTTTGTCTATCAAAAAATCAAATTATCGATTTCTTGTAATATTATTCTTTTGACAAATGTTCTCAAGTCCGCACTTTGAACAAAACGGGGAGACGGGAACGCAAACGGTCTGACCGTAACTTACTAAATAGTCGTTAATTACTCTCCAAAAACGCTCCGGCAATAACTTCATAAGGGCAAACTCCGTTTCTTCCGGCGTTTTTGCGTTCACCCAACCGAGTCTGTTTGAGATTTTGTGGACGTGAGTATCGACGCAAATGCCGGATTTTTGATAGCCGAGTATCAAAGTCAAATTTGCAGTTTTTCTTCCGACTCCCGGGAGTTTTAGCAGTTCGTCCATAGTATCCGGGATAATGCCGCCGTTGTTTTCAACGAGAATTTTGGCGATAGATTTCAGATTGCGGGCTTTTGTCTTATAAAATCCGGCGGGGTAAATAATTTGCTCAATATCGTCGACGTTCATACTATTCAAAGCGAAAATATCCGGCGCTTTTTCAAATAATCTTTGAGACGCTTTGAGGGTAACTTGATCCTTTGTGCGAAGACTTATAATTGTCGAAATCAAAATATTATAAGGTTTTTTCAGCGTATTAGAAATTAACGTTACCGAAGGGGCGGTAGTTCTATCGAAGTTAGTCTTAAGTATGTCTATGATTCCTTCAAAGTCGTATAGGGATTCGGCCATTCAATTCTCGATTATCGAAAGTATTTTTCTGAATTTTTCGGGGATAGGGGCGAGCTTTTTTGTAGCCAAATCTATTGATACCATTTCAATATCCGCTATATTTGCCGTTAAATTGTCTTTTTTTATACAATAATGCAGATCAAATTTGTATTTATCTATATTTTTAGCGGTTAGTTCGATATTAATCTTATCGAGAAAAAACAGTTGACGTTTGAACTGAATATTAATGTTGCGTAAAACTATCCCGAAAGGTAAATTTGTTATATCGACATTATTATCAAGAAAAAAATGAACTCTGGCGCGCTCAAAATAGTAGAGAATTTTGGGATGATGAATTATCCCGTAACTATCTATATCTTCAAATTCAACCGTAAGAGGATAAACGTACATGTTATCGACCTCTCGTTCCATAGAGGAATTTGGGCTTCCAGTATTTATCGGCTACGTTGTCAATCATGACTTTTCCGTAATAGGAATTTGCATTTATAAATTTATAATCGCCCAGATATATCCCTACGTGAGTTATAAAATTGCTGGTGGGATAAGTGTTTATGAAAAAGAGCAAATCTCCTTTTTTTAATTCGTCTATAGTTGGGATTATAACGCCGTATCTTCCCTGCTCGTTAGCGCTTCTTGAAATTTCAATTTTGAATTCTTCCATAACAAGTTTAGTAAGTCCGGAGCAATCCACTCCATTCCAGCCGCAACTTCCGCTAACGTAAGGAATTCCCCGATATTTTAGCGAACTGTCCGCTATCGTTTCAGGCGGGTATCCGTTCAAAACAAGCGGTTTTTCGATCCCCATTACAATGTATCTGTTAAATTTTTCAAGGGTTTTTGAATCCTTTATCGTATTTATTAGAGCGTCTAGCCCGGATATAGGACCGGTAGTCTCGTTTGACTTATTATCGGTTTCTACAATATAATCGTCCTCTTTATAACCCTCCTCTTTGTCGTTAACATCTTCAACAATAGAGTTATCTTTGTCGCCCCGCCAGTCGCTTTCCGTCTTGTTATTATCGAATGAATCTTTATTTTCATTATTGTTTGTAGAATAATCTTCTAATTTTGATTGCCAGTTACTTTTTTTACCTTTATTAGACTTATTTTCTGCAAAATTCTCTTTTTTTTCGTTTTTTACGTTTTTATTATTTTTCTTATCATTTTTCGCTTCTATTTTGCCGTCGTTGGCTTTTTTTTGGTAGTCGATTTTATACCAAGGCGTATAGTAGTAATAAATATCGTTAACATAGTCGTATAACCCGTGAGATATTCTAAAAACGGGGGCGTTTATTACACTTGTAGGTAGCGAAAATTCAACATATTTACCTGTAATAGCTTTAAATTCCGGAACGTCCTTTGAATATTTGTACTTTTTAGAGTTATAATCAAAAATATATCCTTTTTTAGAATATCTTGCGTTTATTGACATGTCGGCTTTAGAATCGTTATTTGTATCAAAAAGGACGTAATATATAACGTTGTCTCTGTTTTCAACCGGCAAAGTATTGGTAAGAAAATAAAAGACGTTATCTTTTTTATAATAATAAGCGCTGTCGTCTTTTAAAGATTTATATTTGACGCCTCCCCAGTCTTCGATCGAACCGTCTACAATAATTGTCGAATTTGCCGTTTTTACGTTATTTCCGGTAAAATTTTTAATCGCTACGTTGATATTTTTTTTCTCGTCCTTTTTATTTTTATTGTAGTTTAAAAAACTCCACATAGAACTCTCAAGAATCTCAAAATTTTTTGAGTCCCATATTCCAAATGAAATTTTAAACGTCTCTTTTATGATTGATTTGGGAATCCGAAATTCGACAACCTCGCCAATTGAAGCGCGCGCCCCTTTTGCTTTTATTTCAGAAACAATATTTCCAAATTCGTCTACTTTCGAAATAATTAGTTTATTATTCGTATTAATACTTATATTAATATCGGCAATTTCGTTAAAATCCGTATCAATGTTCACATAGTACGATAAATTCTCTCTTTTCGACGCTTTGTCGACGCATTTTATCATAAAGTAGAGGTAGTTTTCGTCTTTTTTCCAGAATACGCTTTTTATATCTAACGATTTATCCTGTAAACCGACCGAGTCTTCGATTGTAAAATATTCCGTAAAATCCCAATCTAACGACAAGCCGTCGATATCGATATCGAAACTATAAGACGAGAATAATAAAATAATAGTAGAAGATATAATTATCAGCAATTTTTTAATAGACATAAATTCCTCCAAAGATTTCCGGCGTAAAAAGGCGCGTTTTTCAATTAAGAAAAACGGAAAAATAATAGTCCGCTTTCAAAAAATATTATATCCCGTTATCTATAATTCATCAATAGTTTTTATTGTTTTTTTGAATTAATTATTTCAATCAAATAATCTTCTATATCGACGTCGTCCTTTACTTTCATAGATTTGATAACGGAGTTTCCGTTTTTATCCAGAGCAATAACTACGTACGGCGTTAAATCCTGAAATTCAATATTTGACATTTTATCTGCCTCTAAGGCGAGCTCCTCCTGAAGATAATATTGGTTGGAACTGAACGATAATCCCAAATCTTCGTCGCGCGAGTAAAAAGAATTAATTCGCGCTTTTATGAACAAAACCTCCTCTTCGGGTTTAGATAATAATACGTCTTTGATAACGTGAAATTTCTCTTTTTTTTCAAGAAGACAATACGCCTCTTTAAATATATGTTTCTTAATAATATCGGAGGATACCTCTTTCAACGTCTCCATATCGGATATTTTTACAGATTCGATAGCAAAACTTAGCCGTATATATCTCCCTTTAAACGGATCGTAAGGATCGTAAGGTCTGCACTCAAGATATACTATCCTATTTTCCGCCTCGGCTTCCTTAACGACCTTTTTAGCGTTGGCGATCATCGATATTAGTACGGATAATTGACCGATAGATAAAAATATAACTAAAATAAGCGCAACTTTTTTTTTCATTTTATTTCTTCCTGTTTCTTTTTATTTCTTTTTGAAAGTACGATATTTAATATCAAAATAAATATTCCGCAAAAAGTAAAAACTAATCCTCTGGAGAGAATATCCATAGATTCGTCGAAAAATCTTGATAAAATTGCGATTGTAAGAAAAATCGCCGAACTGTTTGCTATAAGAATCGAATTCGCTTTAAACGATAAGTAAAAAGAAAATAAGCAAAATACAAGGATATAGAGATTCATTATCCATTTGAGCGCTTTAGGCGCTATACTTCCGGCTCCCGTTATATTCAAGTAGTAAATTATTATTATAATAATCGGAAACGCCGGCGCTATATAATGAAAAAGTTTTTTTTGCTTAATAAAAAATACGTATGGAGAAAAAGAGAGCGCGATAAAGAGAATCAAAGAAATTTGTTCCAGTATTACGTCCGGTAAAGAAACTGAACCGAATCCTTTAAAATCAAATTTTCCGACGGCGCCTGAAAAGGTAGCGGCATACGCTAAGATGGAAATTCCGAGAATTCCCGTTTTTTTAATAATGCCAAATCTTTTTAGCGGATTTTCGTCTTCATAAAGTTTTCCCAAAGAGTATAATGAAGAAAATAGAAGCGTCTGAGATAAAAAGATTATGCCGGAGCGGTCGCCTGAATCCATCCCCGATTTTATAAAATTTACCGCGACGGGTAGGAGTAAAAAAAATATCAAAGAATTCTGTAAAACGCTAGATTTGCTTCCTTCTCTCCATCCGACGTAAAAATATCCCGCCGTAACGATCAATAATATAAGCGATACTATCCGGCTTACGGTTACGGCGGCTAGAATATTAAACGAGCCTAAGAGGTAGAGAAACGTAACGGCAAGCGCCGATGCGGAAAAAAAGAATATATTGGGAGTAATTTTTTTTGGACGATAGAATTTCTTAATAAATACATATACGTTAAGCGTTACTAAAATAACGGCGGCGCCGTAATCAAATATCGAGGCGTATTCGTTAAATCCGCCGCCGGCTCGATAGAAATTCCAGCCGATATTTTTCCAGAAATTAGGATTGATCAGTAAAAAGACCATTACATATAAGCCGACTGTTCCGGCTATCTTAAACGGAGAATAAAAAATATTTTCTTCCCTGTTTTCCAAGAAACTTCCAACCAAAAAAAACAGAACAAATAAGTTAAAATAGACGGGAATCCATATTCCGGGTACGGCTTTCTCCAGCGCTACGCCGAGAGTAGAGACTAAAGCAGCCGTAAGAAGATATTTTATGTAAAGCGCTCGATGAACGTTTTTTTCTATCTCCTCCATTACGTAAAATGGAATAATAGAAAGAAATAGGGGGTAAAATAGTATTCCGACCCCTTCCGTCGATTGCGAATAGATAGTATGAACTACGATCATTACAAGAAATAGAGTAAATGACGAGAGCGATCTGAATATATATGAGATTAAAAGGGTAGATAACGCCCAAATTAGCATAAAATTGCCAAAATTAGACGGCAACTTATAAATCTGACCGATAAACGCGACCATTCCGCCAAATATAACCGCCCATAACAACCCAAGCCCTTCAGATAAGCCCTTAGTTATTCGCTCTTTTCGTAGAGAGGTAAAATACAAAGATAAAATCTGCAGCGCTAGTAAAATCAGAAATGCAAAAAAAGTTTTTACGCTTCTCGGTATTGCGCGCCAATTGTAAGCGACTAATAAGATTACGCCTCCGGATGTAAAAATTGATGAAATTATACTTAAAATAACAATAACCGCTCTAAATCCTCTGTTTTTGTTTTTTTCATCATTTTGCTTTTTAATTATATCTATTTGCCGGCGGTAATATTCTGTAATTCTATTCTCCGTAGCGTCGTCGATAATATTATTTTCTTTTAACGTCGGCAATTGGTCTAAAAACCAATATATCTTGCCTAAAACTCTTTTCATATAATCCTCCAAAGCGCGCAAAACTATTAAAATCAATAATTATATGCGATAAATTTCTTTGTAATTAAAACCGCTTTCGATTATTTGATTGTTTATACATTTTAAAACAATTTTATTAGCGTTTATTAAACCGGTATTATATTCGACTTTTCCATAAAAGATCGTTACTCCGCTAAATAAAGTATATTCGACAATGACGTATCTATTGTTTGCCGGATAAAGAAGGTTTTTGGCTTCTTGAAGTTCCCTTTCCATATTCTCTATATCGTCTTTATATCTTTCAACAATTATGATAATTTTATTAAGTTTTTCAACATTTTCTTTACTATTCCAATTTGACTTTAAATCTTTCTCGGTTTCATTTTTTGTCTCGTTTAACTTTATAAGCGTATCCTTTTTTTCAGCTAATTCGCTCTTAAGCTTGTCGATAAGACGGAATTTTATGGGATCTATGCCGATAATCACTTCGGTTTTTAACTCCGTAGAACTTCCCAGTTTTTTAAGACGCAAACTACCGCCCAAAACCGTCTTGCCGCCGATTAATTCCGCCCTTTTTCCGACAAGAATTATATTGTTTTTCACCTGCAAATGAGAATTCATTATAGACTCCTCTACGAGAAGATTAGAACCGGATATAATATTGGAACTTTCGATGAATCTTGAATATAAATCCCCCTCGCACTCAATACTCCCTTCGTTCGAACCGTTAATTCCCGCTTTTAATATCACGTCGGCTCCGGAGATTAATTTAATCTTACCAATCCTCTCTCCAACCTGTATAGAACCGCGAGCTTTTACCGTAAAACCGTCGGAAATAGTTCCCGATATGACGACGCTTCCGTCAAAATCAATATTTCCCGTCGAATAATCGACATTTCTAAAAGAAGCGATAGGAGATACGGTTATAATGCCGGATCTTAACGTTACATGCCCGTCGATCAACGAAATTATAGTCTTGTTAGGCTCGTCGTATTCCGCATTTTCGCCGACTAAAATTTTCGATTTTTCCGCCTGAACGAACGGAATCGGCTCTCCGAAAATATTAATACCGTCCCGTCCCGCCTGAGAGTCTTTAACCTCCGCAAGAACGTCCCCTTTTTTAACGTTTTGGATAAAATTAAGCTCTTTTAAATTTATTCTATCGTATTCATCCAGTAAAAACGGCTTGCCGGGATTCGGATCAAAGTTATAAATCAAATTTTCAGGCTTAGGATTTATAGGCTCGATTCCGCGTACGACGACAAACTCGCTGTTATACTCTCTGTTTTTAATAATATTTTTTATCGCCTCCTCGTCTATACCGAATACTATATTTCTCTCTTTTAACGAAGAAAAAACGTCCCCCTCCTTGATCTCGTATCCCCCCTTTTTAGGCGGAATAATAGAGATAGACGCGCTCATTTTATCGTCGCCGATCTTTACGACAATTGTCGCGCGGAAATCGGCGCCTTCAGGCCAATCTGTTAATTTTTCGGGAATTCCCGTCGCTCTGTCGATAATATCTTTAATGTATAAATTTGATATCCACTTAATATTAAGAAGTTTCATTCTATTTAAAACTTCCTCGCTGTATACGGGCTTACCCGAGCCTTTTGGCGGATAAACGGTAAGATAAGCGGCCCCGTCTATATAATTAATCTTGAAATAGCCGTCAATATTTTCTAATAAAGAGAACTTATCAGACTCTGGAGTTTTTTTTAAAAAAAATTTTACCTTGATAAAGTCTTGAGAACTCTCTAAAATTTTGTAAGTCAAAAGAGATTTGTCGATTTTTAAGAAAGTACTGCCCTTAATAATAGCTTCGTCTAAGCTTGGCGCGACAATTATTACTTCCTTCTTGTTATTCATGAACTGCCTTTGTTTATATAAAGAATACAATTATTCTAATAGAATTATAAAAAAAGTCAAATTATTATTAACAAAAACGCGCAATCTCAATAGCGTAAAAATTCGATTGGGCGGAAGAACTCGTTGTATTTTACTGCGATATATGGTCGGTTTAGAGGGAATTCCCGTTTTTCATTATTAAATATCAACCGCCCCATTTTTTTCAATCCATTGGTTTTCATTATTTTCCATACGTCGCATTGTTTTAATTTTGTTTTATGCGCTTTAGATTTACGCTTTGTATCTAAATATGAAATAAAACTGGTTATATCCTTATATTTATCGATGTTTTCAACAAAATAGTCTATAATTCTTCTGATTATATAGGCCATGCTATAACCGTTTGAGTCGTCGTATATTTTTTTTAATAAAAGATAAACCTTATAATCTATACAAATGTGTATTTTTTTATCCCATGATATTTTTTCATATACGGGAATAGCGTCTTTAATCATTGAATAATAATTTTTTAAGTATGGATACATAAGATTTAGAATCCTAGCGATAATTGTGGACGTTCTCTTGGAATTAAAGTATTTTTGGCACAACTCCGCTTTTTCTTTGATGTTTTTTCCAATTACTATAGAAAAATCGTATTTCATAATTTACCTCGTTATTTTTTTTTCTTTATATATAATTAACAATTTATTTTTGATTTTGATTTACAAAAGAATAATAATTTTTAAAATATTTTCTCGAACTAAAAACGGGAATTCCCGTTTTTTAATAAATTGAATTCCTTAAATAAATATGATAGAATACGCGCGGGGGAGTGTGAAATGATTGAAATTATTATAAAGATTAGACGGGAGTTGTCCGAGAGCGCTTTAGAAAGCGTCAGGGAGAGTAGTAGGCGGTTTTTTAAAGAAAATATTAAAAGTTATGGCGTAAAGGCCGCGACAGTTAAGAAAATAGGTTCTGAAAATTTTAAACTGCTCAAAAATCTTGAAAAAATTGAAATATTCAAATTATGCGAGGAGATGTGGCGTTCGGGCTTTTTAGAAGAAACGTTTATAGCAAGCGAGTGGAGTTATAGATTGAGGAGGGATTATAAACCTGAGGATTTTAAAACATTCGAGAGGTGGGTAGGCGCTTATATTAATAATTGGGCTTCTTGCGATACTTTTTGCAATCATTCAATTGGGGCTTTTATCGAGTCGTATCCTGCATATTTGAGCGAATTAAAAAAATGGGCTACTTCGAGCAATCGTTGGGTAAGGAGAGCTTCGGCGGTATCTTTAATAGTTCCGGCTAAAAAGGGAATGTTTTTGAATGAAATACTAGAAATATCAGATATATTGTTATTGGATAATGAAGATATGGTTCAGAAAGGGTACGGTTGGATGTTGAAAGTAGCTTCTGCGACTCATGAACAAGACGTTTTCAACTATGTTTTAAAAAACAAATCGAGGATGCCGAGAACAGCCCTAAGATATGCCATAGAAAAGATGCCGAAAGAGTTAAAAATTAAAGCTATGGAGAGATAGGATAGTTTTTTAACCAAAACAAGGCTTTTTCAGGATCAAACTCTTTCATACCCTTTCTAAAAAGCAGATCGGATTTTTCAAAATTTGGGTCGAGAGGCTGAGTAGTTAAATAAGGGACGCTAATGCATAGCATACCCGCCGATTTAGCGGATATAACGCCGTACTTTGAGTCTTCGACAGCGCAGCATTTTGACGGATCGACTTTTAATCGTTTAGCTGCTTCTAGAAATATGTCGGGAGCCGGTTTCCCTTTAGGCGCGTCTTCGCTTGATACGACAATTTCAAAATATTTTGCTAATTCGGTAGAACTTAATAATTCTTTTAAAATATTTGGAGACGACCCCGACGCAACGGCTACTTTATATTTTAGTTCGATTACGCCTTTAAGAAAATCTAACATTTTTGGGTAAACCTTTGTGTTGTTAAGCGCAATTTTTAAATAAATATCATTTTTTTCTTGCGTTAGTTCTTCGGCGGATTTATCTATGCCGTATTTTAATCTTATTTTTTTCATCATTTCATAATTACCGGTTCCAATAAATTCTCTCTTCATAGCCTGGGTAAACTTAATACCGTATTTTAAAAGGAGTTTCTTATCGGCTAAATAGTAGTTTTCTTCGCTATCGACTAGCGTGCCGTCAAAATCAAAAATTACAGCGTTTATATTCATAAAAAATCCATAAAAATAAACAGAGTATATTTTATTTATTTGAAGATTTCAATAAAATATTTGGATTATTGAAATATGAAGGAAAAAAAACGGGAATTCCCGTTTTGAATATGCTAATTATCAAACCGAGATATAGCTTCGCATTGCGTCCGGTTACTTTATTGTATCCCGTCAGTTTTTTTTGGGAAATAACAAATAATTTACCGATTAAAAATATTTGTTTCATATGCGTCATTTTCTATTTCCCAAGAATTCTATGTATCATATGCGTCAATTTATTTTTAACGCCATATGCGTCATTTTTCAAAAACGCCGAGTTACAAATTTGGTAAATTTATTTGACAAGTAATATATTTAGAGTAATAATGCGCCTGTCGCGTCTAAAAGATCGCGTTTACAATGTTTTTTATAGAGGTTATTCTATGGCGTTTACCGAAGAGTTTATAAATAGTTTAGCTATAAATCAGGAAGACATTATCAATAAAATTTCAACCGAATTAAATATTCCGGCTTTTAAAGTAAGACCTACCGTTAAGTTGTCAAAAGAGGGGAGCACTATTCCGTTTATATCGCGATATAGAAAGGAGGCGACGGGCAATTTGGACGAGGTTGAGGTTAGGGATATTTTTCACAAGATGATAAGTCTTGAAAATATTGAAACCAGAAGAATAGAGATAATAAAGGCGCTTTTTACTCAGGGGAAACTTACCGACGAGCTTTACTTCAACATTCAAAAGAGCGAAACTTATATGGAGCTTGAGGATCTGTACGCGCCATATAAAAAGAAGAGGAAGACCAGAGGAATGATCGCTATCGAGCGGGGTCTTGAAGAGTTGGCAAATCTAATGGAAAAAGAGAGCGACGTTGAAAAATTTGCCGCCGGCTATATATCCGCCGAAAAGGAGGTTAATAGCGCGGAAGAGGCTCTGCAAGGCGCTATGGATATTATCGCCGAAAAGATAGCCCGCGATGTAGAAAACAGAAAATTGGTAAAACTTTTTATTTATGAAAACGGATTTTTAGTCGTTAAGGGGAAGAAAGAGGAAGAGTCCAGCGTGTATAAAATGTATTACGACTATAAAGAGCCGCTTAAAACGGTAAAGCCGCATAGAGTTTTGGCTATAAATAGAGGCGAAAAGGAGGAGGAGTTAGACGTAGCCGTAGATTACGATTTGGACGCCGTAAATGAAACTCTCCTTAGAAATATCAAAACGGCGAACGATTATCACAAAAGAGCGGTTTTGGACGGATTGAAGCGTCTTTTAGTCCCGGCGGTTTTGCGGGAAATCAGAACGGATTTTTCAGAGAGCGCCGATAAACACGGTATTTCGATATTCGCCGAGAATTTACGAAATCTTCTTATGCAACCCCCGATAAAGAAGACCAGAGTTATGGGGATAGATCCGGGGGTCAGAACCGGTACAAAAATAGTTTGCATATCTGAAACAGGTAAATTTCTAGAGTATTTTATGATACGTCAGGATAGGGTAGCCGAATCAAAGAAGCTCATCGCGGAATACGCTAAGAAACATAGCGTAGAACTGATAGCCGTCGGCAACGGTACGGGTTCGCATGAAGTCCAGCAAGTTGTAGCCGAGGCGATTAGCGATTATTCCCTACCCGTTCAGTACACGATAGTAAGCGAGGATGGGGCGTCGGTATATTCGGCTTCGGACGTCGCCCGCGACGAATTTCCCGATCTTGATTTGACCATTAGAGGAGCTATATCTATCGGGAGAAGGCTTCAAGATCCTTTATCCGAACTTGTCAAGATAGATCCAAAATCGATCGGCGTCGGTTTGTATCAACACGATGTTAATCAGACGGCGCTTTCAAACAGTTTGGACGAGGTGGTGGAGTCTGTAGTAAACAACGTAGGGGTTAATATCAATACGGCGTCGTATTCGTTGCTCAGATATGTTTCGGGTATAACGACGTCTGTCGCGAAGAATATTATTGAATACAGAGACGATAGGGGAATTATCAAAACCAGAGACGAACTAAAAAAGGTAGCCGGCATAGGGGAGAAAGTTTTTGAGCAGGCGGCGGGATTCATAAAAATTCCGGAAAGCGATAATCCGCTGGATAATACTTGGGTGCACCCCGAAAACTATGAAATTGCGACAGAAATTTACAATTTATTAAAGACCGGTAAGGAGTTAACAAGTCGGGTTATTTTGGATTTGGAAAGGAAATACGACGTCGGAGAATCTACCGTAAGGGATATTGTCGACGAGATAAAGAAGCCGAACAGAGATCCGAGAGAAGATTTCCCGCCGCCGATATTGCAAAAAGGGGTAGTAAAATTTGAGGATCTGAAAAGCGGTATGAAAGTTACCGGCAAGGTTAAGAATGTCGTCGATTTTGGGGCGTTTATCGACATCGGGATCAAAGAGACCGCGTTGATACACGTATCTCAAATGAGTTCAAAATTTATCAAGAATCCTCAGGAGGTTTTGAAAGTGGGCGACGTAAAGGAATTTTCGATTATAGAGATAGATAATGTTAGAAAAAGAATTTCTCTCTCGTTAAAGGAGAATTCTATACAGAAAAAGAAATTTAATTATAGGGATTATATAGTATAGAATGAAAAATAGTAAAATTTTAAAAAAGTATTTGCCTATTTGACAAAATTTTATTAATTTCTCTATATTAAAATAATTCATATTTTAAAAAAATCAATAAATTAAAAAAGAGGTAAGGAATATGGCAAAGAAGATTTTGTATTCGACAGATGCGAGGAACGCTCTGAAAAAAGGGGTCGACGCCGTTGCGGATGCGGTTAAGGTAACTTTGGGACCGCGAGGAAGAAACGTAGTTCTCGATAAGAAATTTGGAGCGCCTACCGTAACAAACGACGGCGTTACTATTGCAAAGGAGATCGAATTATCAGATCCGTTTGAGAATATGGGAGCTCAGTTGGTAAAGGAAGTTTCAACAAAGACTAACGACGTGGCGGGCGACGGCACTACGACGGCTACCATTTTGGCTCAGGCTTTGATTTCAGAGGGATTGAAAAATGTAACGGCAGGCGCAAACCCTATGTCTTTAAAGAGAGGTATGCAGAAAGCTTGCGATTTGGTCGTCGGGGAGATTGAGAAAAACGCTGTAAAGGTTAAGGACGAACAGATATCAAAAGTAGCGACGATAAGCGCCAATAACGACGAGGTTATTGGTAATTTAATCGCAAACGCTATGAAAGAGGTAGGTCACGAAGGGGTAATAACCGTCGAGGAGTCAAAGACTATCGAAAATAGCACGACTGTCGTAAAGGGAATGCAATTTGACAGAGGTTACATATCTCCCTATTTTGCTCTTAGGTCTGAGAGCGGAACGGTAGATTTTGAAGACGCTATGATATTAATTCATGAGAAGAAAATCTCGGCGATTAAGCCGCTTATTCCGCTTTTGGAAAAGGTACTGCAAACTCAGAAACCTTTGGTTATTATCGCAGAGGATGTAGAGGGAGAAGCGCTGACCGCTTTGGTTGTTAATCTTATCCAGACGGGGTTGAAGGTATGCGCCGTTAAGGCTCCGGGATTTGGCGATAGAAGAAAGGCTATGTTGGAAGATATTGCAATATTGACGGGCGGAACCGTTATATCGGACGAACTTGGCATGCAGTTGGAAAAGGTAGAACTTAAGGACCTTGGAAAGGCTAAGAAAGTTACGGTCGATAAGGAGAATACGACAATCGTCGAGGGGCTTGGCGACGAAAAACAGAGACAGGCGCGAATTAATCTTATTAAGAGACAAATTCAGAATACGACGTCGGATTATGATAAAGAGAAACTTCAGGAGAGACTTGCAAAACTTGCCAGCGGCGTAGCCGTTATAAAAATAGGCGCGGCTACGGAGGTTGAACTTAAAGAGAAAAAAGCTCGAGTAGAAGACGCGTTGGCGGCGACAAGAGCGGCTAAAGAAGAGGGAATTGTCCCCGGCGGCGGTATAACTTTAATGCACTGCGCGGAGATAATTAAAAATTATAAGTCGAACGATCCCGACGAAGTTTTGGGCGCAAAGATTGTTTCACACGCAAGCTCGGCTCCGCTTCAATTTATTGTCGAGAACGCGGGCATAGACGGCGCCGTCGTTCTATATAAACTTGAAAAAGAAGAGTTTGGAGCCGGATTCGACGCGGCTACTCTTGAAGTAACTAATATGATGGACGCGGGAATTATCGATCCCGCAAAGGTTGTACGTTGCGCTCTGCAGAATGCGGTTAGTATAGCTTCTTTAGTTATCACGACCGAGACTTTGATTGCCGATGAAAAAGAGGATAAAGCCGCGGCGGCTCCCGCGATGAATCCGGGCATGGGCGGTATGGGCGGCATGTACTAGTCTAGAGTTTTGGTTTATGAGAAAGGCTTCGCTTTTTGCGAAGTCTTTTTTTTAGCGTAGAAATGGAAATTGACACATCTATGGTAAAAGTCAACGATAATCTTTGTTTTTTTTTAACATTTTAATCTATCGTCTATAAATACAGCCTCA
>MWDO01000010.1 GCA_002070605.1 Spirochaetes bacterium ADurb.Bin133 | reverse complement strand
TTCATAACGCCGTTATAGAAAAACAGGATAATATCTCGAACCGTCGAAGCCATACCGAATTCGTTATACAAAGAATGCCATCTTTTTATTTGAAGATAGTCCGCTTCGCTAATCCTAAGGTATTTATCCAACCTTTTATCGTCGGCGCTATCTATAACGGCGTATTCGGAGCGGCAATTTCCGATTATTCTCTTCATTTTTGAGATTTTTTTGTCAATAAGGCGAAACATAGTTTCAAATAACTCGCTGAACGTATTAATTTTGAACTCTTTTAGTAAAAAATCTATGACGTTATTATTCATAGATTCCGACACGATAAAATGGAATAGATGCTTTTTGTTTTTCATAAAATTTTCTCCTTTTTCCTTTTAATATATATAACAACTAAAAAGTGAAAACTCTTTACAAAAATTTGGATAAATTTTAAAAAATAACAAATAATTTACTAATTAAAAATATCTGTTACATATGTGTCAATTTTGTTTTTAACCATATGTGTCAATATATTTCTCCCATATACGTCGATTTCATTTTAACGCGATAATTGTCGTCGCGCTTTAGGCTCATATGTGTCAATTTCCCTTACCAAGAAACCGACGGGCGCTATATGAGACTAAAATATTCTTGACACAAACGCGATATTTGTAGAATAATGATATATTTAAAAAAACGCGGAGGCAGACTATGTACGTTTTAGTCTCATATGTTCCTGAGTCGCATTTAGAAATACTCAAAAAAGCTTTGTTTGATAAGGGCGCGGGTAAATATAAAAATTACGATATGTGTTGTTGGGAGGTTAAAGGATTTGGTCAATTTCGCCCGCTAAAAGGGAGTTTTCCGTATATTGGGAATACCGGAGAGATAGAGAAGGTCGACGAATATAGAATAGAGTTGATATGCAAGAAAAAATATCTGAAAAAAGTAATAAAAGAGTTAAAAAAAGTTCATCCTTACGAAGAACCGGCTTTTTCCGTATTTAAAATAATTTTATAATAATTCTTGTAATAATAACATAATAGTTTATAATTGTCAGGGTTATGAAATAGCAATAAACGTATAGATAAACAAGGAGGAAGCAATGAATAAAATGAATCCAAAATTATTCGGCGCAATTGTTGCAATTGTTCTTATTATAATTGTTATGGGAGCGTCTTTTTATGTGGTTGATAAAGACGAACAAGCCGTAATTACCAGATTCGGCAGATATATGAGAACAGCCGATCCCGGTTTGAATTTTAAAATACCGTTGGTCGAAAAAAATTACAATGTGCCTGTCAAAAAAGTCTTAAAAGAGGAGTTTGGTTTCCAAACAATCAGTTCCGGTATGAAATCTGACTTCTACAGAGGAAGCGAAGAGACAAATGAGGCTCGAATGTTATCGGCCGATCTAAAAATTATTCAGATAGAATGGATCGTTCAGTATAAGATTTCCGATCCTGTTAAGTACCTATTTAACGTTAGGAATCCCGTAAGAACTTTTAGAGATTTCTCAAAAGTAGCTATGAGCCAGATCGCCGGAGATTATTTGTTCGACGAAATAATAACTATTGCAAAGTCGGAAATAACTTATAAGATGGAAGAGTTATTAAAAAAAATGATAGAAGAGGTTCAGCTCGGATTAACGATATCCACTATACAGCTTATTAATGTAACGCCTCCAAAGGAGGTTGAAGCGGCGTATAACGAAGTATTGCAGTCTCAACAGGAAAAAGATAAAATTGTCAACGAAGCGAAGATGGAATATAACAAAAAGGTAATTCCGGTTGAAGGAGAAGCCGAAAGAATGATCGCTCGATCAAAAGGATATGAAGCGGAAAGAGTTAAAGTCGCCGAAGGCGAGGCAAATTATTTCAATTCTCTCTATTCCGAATATATAAAAGCTCCGGATATTACCAAAAAGAGAATTTATCTTGAGACGATCAGCTCCATTCTACCAAATCTGGATAAAATCAACATCATTGACAGTTCGCAAAAAAACGTGCTGCCGTTTTTGCCGCTGGACAAAAGTAACAAGGGAGGTAATTAATTATGAGTGTAAAAGTAGCAAAAAGCGCTCTTGTCGCAGTAATAGTCGTCGTATGTATTATAATATTTTTTATTATATCCCCTTTTTATACTCTTAAAGAGACCGAGATAGCGGTTATTACGCAATTTGGAAAACCTAGGGTCTCGGTAAATACGGCGGGGTTGCATTGGAAAGTTCCGTTTATCGATAAGATAAATATTTTACCAAAAATGATACTGGAGTGGAACGGCGAGATCAAACAATTCCCGACTTACGATAAAAGAATGATACTAGTCGATACCACGGTTCGATGGAAAATATTAGACCCGAAATTGTTTTTTGAGTCGCTGTCGACTATCTCCTCCGCTACGGCAAGACTTGACGACATCCTCGACGCCGCCTCGAGACAGGTAGTATCTCAACACACCTTTGAATCGTTAGTAAGAGATTCTAATAGAATAATCGAACTTGACAAAAAAACTATTCAATTACTTCTTCAACAAGGCTTTACGGAAGAAGATTTATCGAATTTCCCGACAATTACCGGCGGAAGAAGCGCTTTAGCTATTGAAATGAAGAACGCCGTAGCAAACGATCTAAAAGATATGGGTATCGACGTAGTCAGTTTTTATATCAAACAGATTAATTATATAGACGAAAACTTAAAGTCGGTATTCGACAGTATGGTCGCCGAGAGAAGAAAAATAGCTCAAACTTACAGATCGGAAGGAGAAAACTACAGAGAAAAGAAATTCGGAGAAATAGAAAAAAAGACAAAGGAGATAATGGCCGAGGCTCAAAAAACATCCAAGGAGATAATGGGTAAAGCCGACGCCAAAGCGGCTCAGATATATAACGATGCGTATAACAAAAACGCTTCGACCAGAGATTTCTACGAATTCCTGAAAAAGATGGATGCGTACAAAAAAATTCCAAAATCGGCGTCTTTACTCATTTCAACCGATTCCGAATTCTTTGATATGTTTAAGAGTTATTAAAAAACGGTACTTATTATTAAAACGGCGGATCCAAACTCCCGCCGTTTTATTATTTATATTTATCGAATTTTATAAAATTATTGATAAAAAAATAAATTAGTCTATAATTTAAGTCGAAGATATTATAAAGAGAGACAGTTTTAGTATGAATAAATTTTTTTGGATTATTCTTCTTATCATAGCTATCGGCTCAAGCGGATCCGCTTCGACGAAAGATTGGAAACGGGAAGAGAGTAAAGCCCGCGATCTTTACAACTCCGGTAAATTCGACGAAGCGGTTATTTTACTTCGAGAAATAATTTTATCCAGCGATAACGACGTCGTAAAAAGAGAATCTTACTTTTGGATTTCTATGACCTATATAAATATCGGAAAATTAGCTCAGGCTGAAACAAATCTGGAATATTATCTGGCAAATTTCAGTAAGAACGGTCAAAACTATGGAGAAGCGGTATATCAAAAAGGAAGACTGCTTTTTTTACAAGAAGAGTACGAACTTTCTATAAAACAGTTGTCTATCTTTGTAAACGAGTATCAAAATCACCCCCTTGTAAGCAACGGTTACTACTGGATCGGCGAATCTCTTTACGCCCTCGGTCAATTTGAAGACTCCGAATTTTACTTTAATATAGTTTTAAGTAAATACAAAAAAAGCAATAAGTATGAAGCTTCGACGTATAAATTAAGATTGATTGAACATAAAAAGAGCGAACTTGCGCTCCAAAATCTTCTCAAATGGTCGCAAGAAGAGTATCTGGAAAAGCTCTCTCAATTCAGGATCAAAGAAAAATCGCTCCTTCAAGTTATTAACGAGCTTGAAAAAAACGGCGGCGCCCCGATCAAAATAAAGGAAACCGACGAATATAAGAAACTTTTAGCCGAAAACGAGATTTTACAAAACAGAATAAACGAATTGGAGCAGTTAATTAATTCGTCAAAAGACGCTTCGTCGGATTTGTATAATCAAAAGATGGAGCAAATAAGATTGAGAGAAGAAATACTTAGAAAACAAGAAGAAGCGTTAAGATTATTGGATATCAAACTGAGAGAAAAGGAAAAGGAACTTGAAAATCTCTAAGATTTATACCGTTTTTTTTTTATTTCTCCTAAATTTCCATCTTTTCCCCGAATATAAGATAACCGGGAATCTTTTTTCTCTGTTTGTCGACGGAGAAACTTCGAAGTTTATTTTATACGGTAGAAACAAAATCGAAGATAAAATGTCGCCTCTTCTTGCGGAAGATTTTCCGCCTTCAACTTATTTTAAATTTTATATAAACAAAATCCTCGTTCCATTCGGCGAAGGCGGCAAAGGCAGAAAATCCGAAATTTCTAAAGTAGGAAACGATCTGCATTATTTCTGGAGTAACGACGTTATAAAAATCGTAATCAAATATACCCTGCTCTCCTCGATAGACAAAAAACCGGCCGACACGCTTTTATTAAGAATGAACGCGGAAAACATATCCAATAATAAATATTCGGTGGGAATACTATTTTGCGTCGATACGCTGCTGGGCGAATCAAAACGCAAACACTTTCTTTTAGACGGCTCGACTCTTTTAAATAAAGAAGCCGAATATATAAAGAATATCCCCTTTACCTATATCAACTCCTACAGCGAGACTCTGAAAATGGGAATTAATATATTATTCGACGAAAGGTATATCGACAAACCTGATAGGATATACTTTACCAACTGGAAAAAAGGTTCTACCAACGAGAAATATAAAGTAAAACCCGGAGCCGACTTTGATCTAAAGCCCTATTCCTTAAACGATTCTGCAGTATTTATTGAATACGAAAACATAACGGTAAATTCCGCGTCTTCAATAGATAAAAATTTTATACTAAGCAAAAACAGCTCTGTTGATATTGACGAAAGATATTTAAAGCCTAAAAAATCAAAAAAAACCGTTGGTACGTCGACTACGACGACAGTCTTTGAAGAGCCGACTACTACAACGACAACAACATATGCGTCAATTACGACTACAACCATCCCCGCGCCGACGACAACAACGTATGCGTCAACCTCTACGTCGACTACTTCGTCTACGACTTCAACATATGTGTCAATTACGACAACGTCGACAACCATCCCCGCGACGACAACAACAACGTATGCGTCAACCTCTACGTCAACTTCGACGTCTACGACTTCAACGACAACATATGTGTCAATTACTACGACGACGACCATCCCCGCGCCGACGACAACAACGTATGCGTCAACTTCTACGTCGACTACTACGTCTACGACTTCAACGACAACATATGTGTCAACTACCACTACGACGACGACAATTCCTACTACGACGACAACCATTCCCGCGCCGACGACAACCATCCCCGTAACAACGACAACATATGCGTTAATTACTACTACTACCTCGACGATCCCCTTGAAATATACCAAAATAAAAGCAGTCAACCTTATTAATATGGAGATTGACGAACTTTTATCTCTATTAGACGAGATCAATAAAAATCTCGCCCCGGGCTATGCAATAACTCAAGAAGATTTAGACAGTAAAGAGCTAATTCTCAATGAGATATTAAAACGTCAAGATAAGTAATCGACTAACAAATATTAATTTTCTATCAGGCGGCGCGCGGCGGATAGTTGTAAAATTCGTTATCAGTTGAAACAGGAAATTAGGGCGCTAGATCGGTCTTTGATTTATCTTCAGGATAGAAACTTTTTATCCGGATATCGCTATCGTCTCTACCGGCGGGCGAATCAATCGAAATCCCGGCGATATATATTATTCCAAATCGATCTTTCTCGATAAACTTCGTTTCAACCGATAAATCTTCTCTAAACGAAACCGGAGTATAAAAATCCGCCGTCGAGCCGTCGTTATTAATTTTCTTTATTGTAATCCCGCCTTTTTTGAAGACGGCTAAGATCAGTTCGGATTTATCTGTAAAAATCGTATCGGCGCCCGTTATGGTCGATTTTATCTCTCCGCCGGCCGCCAAGCCGTTATCGCCAAACTCAAAGCCGATTTCGATATTTTCCAATCCGTTTGTATTATATCTTTTTACGACGACTTTTTTATTTGATTCGTCGTCCTCAACAACGCCCGTTAAAACAATCCCCATAAGACTATTGTAAGATATCGCGCAAGAGCGATAATTTTGAAACTCTCCCGATATAGTTTTATCCCAATCTGAAGTATTTTCAACTCCCGTCGGATCAAATTTTTTGACAAACCATCCTGAATTCGCCGAATTATAACAATCAGTCGCAGTATCCGGATTTTCGACTCCGGCTATATAAAGGTTGTTTTCGTCGTCAAAAGTTATCGAATTCGGCGAAATAGAGCCGTTATCGACGCCTAATATAGAAGTTTGATACTCTTTATCTTCGTATCCTTTGCTATTTATCTTTTTAATAAATATTTTATCGCGCTTTCCGTCGTTAGTTCTTCCCACCGCATAGACGTTATTAGCCGAATCCGTTTTTATAACCAGAGGGTAGTCGTCGTTATTATTAAAATCATATTTTTTATACCAAAATCTATTTTCAACGCCGGCGCCGTTAAATTTCCTCAACCATACGTCGTTTTTTGAAACGGCGCTAAAAAGTCCTTCAGTACGTCCGACGACGACAATATTGTTATACTTATCGACTAAAAAAGTCTCGACAACTTCGTAGGGATTATCAAATACTTTTTCCCATAATTCGTCGCCGGAGGCGTCGTATTTTTTAATAAACCAATTTGAATAGTTATCCGACTTCGAAAATCCGACGACGACGGGCGAGTTATCTTCGCCGATTTTAATTCCGATAAGATCGTCGGAATTCTCATTGTAATCTATCGTTTTATCGTAGTACGAAGTAGAACAGAGGTAAAATTTAAAATCTTTTTTAAAAAGATCGTTATTTTTTATAAAAACGGTAACAAATTTCTCGCCGTCGCTTTTCGGACTGTAAATTACGCTAAATTCCGTCTCTTCTCCCTCTTTAATAACGTTTATAACAGGATTTATTATAGTAAAACTGCCGTCGACATCCCCAGTCGTATCAATAACAGGATTTGAGGATAAGATTAGTTCGGCAACGCCGCGATTTAAAATTTTAAAAGAAACAGCCGTCTCTTCGCCGAAATTTATTCTTGTAAGATAATTTACAGATTCATTTTTAATCTCTTGGTCGTTATAGGTTAGCGTAAACTGCGGCAGCTTTGTTTCGTGAGCCAAAGTTTTGCTAAAATCAGAAAATTTTCCGGATTTCAACAAGGCTCTTATTTTATAAAAGTAAGTTTTACCGCTCTCTATCTCTTCGTCTGAAAACTCCGGATAAACGTCGGGCGAATAACTGTTTTGATACAATTTACCGATAGCGCTAAAACTTAGATCGTCGGAAGTATCGGATTTATAAACTATGTATTCCAAAGCGTAGGAGAGCGGTCTCCATTTAATAGTTACGCTCCCCGATAGATTGAGGTACGACTCTATATCTACGACCTTGACGCCTCTGACTCCGTCTAAAGAAAGATCCGATATCAAGTCAAAAGAACCGTACTTTTCGCATTGAAAAAATACAGGAAGTAAAAATATCAGCAATATTCTCTTAGTCAAAATTTTCTTAATCAAACTCATCTTTCTATTTCTGCGTTCTCCATAATCTTTTTGTATGAATATTATAAATCAAAAATTATTTTTTGTCAAACAATTAGATTTTTCGAGAAAAAAAACGTTATTTACGCTAACGTTTTATGAAAAAACTCGCCGTAATTCCTATTTACCGTAAAATCTGAGAAATATCCAAGTTCAATTAATGAATGATACGCTATTATCGACGCAGAATTTGATAAATTGAGAGATCTTACCGATCCCGGCATCGGAATAGTAACAGTCTGCCCAACGTTATCGATTAACAAATTCGACGGCAGACCTTTTGTTTCCGATCCAAAAACCACTATATCGCCTACTCTGTAATTAAATTTAAAATACGGAGTAGCGCCCTTTGTCGTTGCAAATATTTTACGGCGCTCCCCGGTATCGGAGGCAAAGTCGCCGTAGTTATCGTAAACTTTAAGTTTTAAGTTCTCCCAATAATCGAGTCCCGCTCTTTTCAAATACTTATCGTCGATACTAAATCCCAGTTTTCCTACAAGATACAGCTCGATATCAAGTCCTACCGCTAATCTAGCAATATTTCCGGTATTTTGAGGTATTTGAGGTTCATATAACGCGACGCTAATCATAATATTTATCTTGCTTTTTTTTATAAAAAATGTCAATTATAATGAAATATTTTTCGGAGATTATTATGAATTTAAATAACGCAATTTTACATAACACAATGGAAGACATTGTTTTATTTTGTTTAGAAGACGTTCTAAAGGAAAAAAACGATATATGTAAATGCGATCAATGTAGATTAGATATGGCGTGTTATATCCTTAACAAAGTACAGCCTAGATATGTTTTATCTTCAAGAGGAATAGTTCATTACGAAAAAAACAAAATTAAAGACAATCAGGAATATATAGATATTTATACTTTAGCTATGGAAGCTATACAGGTAGTTTCCCAAACTATGCGTCATAACAAAAAAGATATAAATAAAGACAAAGCGGGAAATAAAATTCAAAATACGTCGCCTGATAAAAACGGAAGTTATTATTACAATTTTCCTCAGATTGTGGGAAGAGTCATAGACAGCGACAACTTAGAGCCGATCTGCGACGCGAAGGTAACGCTGCATAACGGCGATACTAACGATAAAATAGCAATGTTTAATGTAAATTGGCAAAATCCGGCGCTTATAAACGACCAGATGGACGGTTTTTTTTCATTTTGGCCGGTCTCAATACCGACCGACGATAAAAACAAAAAAACGGCTTTTGTAATGTTCGTTACTCTGGAAAAAGAAGGATACGAAACAATGTGCAAATCTTTTGAAATTGAAAGCGAATCAACGCCAAATTTGGACGAAACAATTAACAAAGAACAAGTCTTTCGATTAAATGAAATTTACCTGTCGCCGGCGAGTAAAAACTCCTAAACTTCGTTAATTTTCCCAATAAATTCTTCAATTTTATTATCGTCGATAGTTTTCAGATTGGAGAAGTCGGTTTTCATCTTTTTCTCCATCGTCTCAATCCCCATTTTCTCAAATCCCGACAAGTTGTCTTTTACAATCTCGCCCCCCAATAAAGATTTAAATACTATCTTGTTTTTGATTTCATCCGGTATATCTTTCATAACGCTTTCGGGAATGTCCGTATCCAACCCGCAAAGAAACAGATAGATATCCTTCTCCGCCAAAGCCGTCTTATTAGACTCTAAGAATTTCCTCACGGCTCTATGAATCCTGCCGATATGTATAGGACTCCCTATTATAACCGCATCGTAATCTTGCAATCTGTCGGCGCTAAAATAAGAGACGTTTACTATGGAAGAGAGATATCTGAGTCTCTCTTTTATCTTATAAGCGCATCTCTCCGTAGAGCCGTAATAACTTGCGTAAGCAATAAGAACGTTCATTAATGTATCCCGTTAAATCAATCGACGTTCGGAATTAGTAAAACCTGACCGGGATATATCAAATCCGGATTTAAAATCTGCTCTTTGTTCGCTTTCCAGATTCTTGGCCATAAAAACGGGGAGCCGTAAATAAAAGAATACTCGGATATTCTCCAGAGACAATCGCGCTTATCCGGCAACAATCTTACCGTATATTTGGTCTTATTCCCCCCCTCTTTATACGACAAAGCTATCCTTTTAGCGATATTAGCGTATTGTATCGCCATATCGTAGTCTTCGGCTCTGTAAGCTTGTTTCGCTTTGTCTATATACTCTATAGCTTTATTCAAAAGGTCTCTATAAGATATAGAAGAGCTCATGTCGTCGGGAGAGTTGTTCATATCTTTAATCTCCCCGTCAAATTCAAAGTTATACCCGCCGTCGCTTTTTTCATATTCGCCTATGTTAGTCTGAGAAGCCTCCTCTACGGTAGCCCCCGCTTCCATTATAGCTCTAAGCGCCTCTTTTCGCTTCTTCTCTTTTATGGCAAATTTTGTCTTATCGATCGCCGAGATAGCGCTTTTTTCAGCGACTTCCAAACTTGTTTGCGAATTTGTATAGTCAAAATTTGACAACTCGGCTTTGCCTTTGTTTAAGTTTTCTATCGCGCTTTCGAGATCGGCCGGAGCGTACGTTTCGGCGCCGATCTTTTTGGCTTCGTCTATCAATTTATTAATATAACCGATTTTGTTATCATACTCGGACCTGGTCGCTTTCATCTTATTTACGGCGCTTTTCAACGAACTCTCGCAATCCGAATATTTTGAGTACGCGGCGACGTAGTCCTCCGAAGAGTACTTTTGATTGCCTTCGTTATAAATCGCTCTCGACTGATCTATATTGTCTTTCATCAAATTTTTTATCCCCAACGCGTCGGCTTCAGAAAAAAGTTTATCGCATTCGGCTCTCTTCAACTCTGCTCTCTTTTTAAACGCATTCTTATAAGCCAAATCCGAATATTTTTTTGATTGTTCCAGAGCTTCCTTTGTCGCTTTTCCGTCGGTTCCGTTTTTTTGATAGGCGGTTCGCAGAAACTCCTCCGCTTTAATCAAATTTTCGCGGTCGTATCTATCCGCTTCGGCCATTCTGGCTTTATCGATAAGACTCTGCGCGTCTGCAAACTCCTTGTCTGAAATTGTCTCCGCCATTCTGTCGATAGTCGTCGTGGTGGTAGTCGCTAAAACAGTCGTAGTCGTAGTGGTAGTAGTCGCAACCGTTGAAGTCGTAGTAGTCGCTTCGGGAACTTCGGGTTTTGTCTTACAGCTAAACGCCGTAAGTATAATAAAAAGAATAATCGTCAATCCGTAAATTTTTTCTTTTCTCATCGTTATTTCCTTAAATATTTAATTTTATTTTTGTTTAAAATATTTGACGCCGTCCGGCAAGTCTTCTCTTATGGTAAAATAAGACGCAAGCTTCGTAAGATCAAATATCTTTTTTACCGAGTCCTTAATATTAACCAAAACGAGCTCCCCATTATATTTGGCTACCGAGGTCTTAATAAAAATAAGCACCCCTATGCCCGAAGAGTCTATATACGATACTTTGCCTAAATTAATCAAAAATTTTCTGCTCCCCGAATCTAATTTATTGAGGAAGAGTTCTTTTATCTGTCCGCAGTTGTAAATATCTACCTCTCCGGATATCTCAAATATTACAACGTCGTCCTGAATTCTGTCTAAAAGTTCCATTTGCCGCGCCTATTATGTGGAATATTCTGCACCATTTTAGCATAAGCGACAAAACAAGGTCAAGAAATATTTGTAATAATTTGCGATATAATAAAAAAAATCGATTTGTGTTTATTATTTATTATATTTTTGCTACAATATAGCCGTTTGCAAAATAACGGATTGGCGCAAAGGGGGACTCGATGGACGGAAATATTTTTTCTCAGGAAGAGATTAACAACCTCAATATCGACGAGAATATTTCTTTAGAGCAAGATATAAGAAATATTATAATTTTGGCTAAAAACGAATTGAGTATTATTGAAAATAAAATTGACGGTTATAATCAAAAAAACAAAGAAAAGATAAAAAAAAGATTAAATCAGCTTCTGACAAAAATAATCTCGATTCGTCAGTAAACGAATTGTTGTTTATAGTTTAAATATTTTGTAAATCATTTTGACTATGCTTTTCATTAATTGTAATTAAAATGTAATTAATTTTTTTTGCTATTATGCTATTATATTGCTATTATATAAAGAAATATCTATTTTAAGTGGAGCTACGCTATGATAAACGTTAGAAATTTGGTCAAGTCGTACGGCAACTCCGAACCGGCGGTCAAAGGGGTTTCGTTCGATATTGAGAAAGGAGAAATAGTCGGACTGCTGGGACCTAACGGCGCCGGCAAAACCACTATTATGAAAATGTTGACCTGTTTTATGAATCCGAGTTCGGGAACTATAGAGATAGACGGTAGAAATACCGTGGACGATCCCCTATACGTAAAAAAACTTATCGGATATTTACCGGAGAATTCGCCGCAATACGACGATATGACGGTTTATGAATATCTAAAATTTACCGCCGAGATCAGAGGTATCGAGAAGACGCTTATAGGCGACTCTATTTCAAAAATGATCAAGCTCAGTTCGCTTGAAAAAGTCGTCTCAAAAAAGATCGGACAGTTGTCTAAAGGGTATAAAAAAAGGGTCGGACTAGCTTCGGTAATGATTCACGATCCGAAAATTCTGATATTAGACGAGCCTACTTCGGGACTCGATCCCAATCAGATAATTACTTTCAGAAAAATATTAAGACGCCTCAGCGAAAAAAAGACAATCATACTATCGACCCATATTTTGTCCGAAATCGAGGCTATATGCGAAAGAGTAATTATTATCAACAACGGCAAGATCGTCGCAAACGACGCCATACAAAATCTTATTGAAACCTATTCCGACGATCAATACGTCGATTTTAGCGTCGAGGCGGATAACCTGCTGGAGGTCGAACTGGAAATTTCAAAAGTTAAAGGCGCATGGAAAATAGAATTTGTAAAAAAAGAGAGCAAGAAGATATTCAAGTTTAAAGCTTTGGTATCAAAAGGATCGGATTTTAAAAACAACCTGAAAGAATTTATCAATTCTAAAGGCTGGAAACTTACCTCCTTTGAAACCGGGGAGGCTAATCTTGAAGAGATATTCTTAAAACTTGCCGGCGAGGAGGAAGATAAATGATGAAAAGTATAATCGAGATAATTGTTAATTCTATCGTATTATTTGGAGTTCCGGCTTTGATTATCGGACTACCGCTTGCGCTGTTGCCAAACGGCGTCAGAGCTATGTACAAAAAAGAGATCGGCGGATATTTTCACTCGTCGATAGCTTACGTATTTTTAGCTTTATTTGTCATAGTTCCTAATATAATGTTTTTTCACTTCTTCGGAGGTATCTTTAAGGAAGACCTTGCCTCTATGAGAAGATTTTTCTCAATGCTGCCGTACGTTTTTATAATTTTTATACCGGGCTTGACTATGGGAAGCTGGGCTAAAGAAAAGAACAGCGGAACTATCGAACTTTTATTTACGTTTCCCGTATCCGAATGGCAGATACTTATCGGTAAATTCTTAGCGGCGCTTACTCTGGTTTTGATCGCTCTATTTAGCGCGCTGTTTATACCGTTGTTGACTCAGATTTTCCTCGGAGACTTCGACTGGGGGCAGATCGTTACTCAATATATAGGAGTAATTTTTTTATCGGGTTGCTACATCGCGATAACCTTTTTCCTTTCAAGTCTCACGATGGAACTTATCGACTCTTTCCTATTGAGCGCCGCTCTTCTTTTAATATTGACAATTATAGCTTATCTGCCGTCCGTCGTAAGTTTTCCGGGATGGTTGGAGTGGCTCAGAAAAGTATTTGTATGGACTAGTCTTTCGACGCACTTTTCTAATTTCAGTAAGGGAGTCATAGATTCCAGAGATATTTTATATTACGTCGGAGTTACCGGAATTTTTTCTTATCTAAATTTACGCTCGCTAGAGAGCAGGAAATGGAGTTAATGTATGAAAAATAACGATAAACTTACTAATAAAAAAGTCCAGTCGTGGATTATTTTTGGTTTGGCTATACTCAATATCGTCGCCTTCATAGTTTTATCCAATAAACTATACTTTAGGATAGATATGACCGAAGGGCAAAAATATTCGATTAGCAAAGCCACTAAAGATCTGCTAAAAAAACTGGATAACAATCTTATTCTAGAGTACTACTACAACGATAAGAGCAAGGAAGTAAAGGAAGTAGCGCAAGTAATCCAATACGTAGAGGATATGTTGAAAGAATACGAAAATGCCGGAAAAGGTCTGGTTAACGTCGTAATTAAAGAGCTTAGCTATGAAAAACCAAAAGACCAGGCTCTTATTGCCGAAATTGAACAAAAAGGCATTCAACAATTTGCGCTAAGCGAATCCGGCTCGACCGAGTCTAAAAGTCTTTTGGGATTCTCCGGAATGCTCTTAACGTACAAAGAAAATCAGTCGGTTATTCCGGCAATCTACAACGATCAGGGATTCGAATTTCGCCTGGACGTCGAGATAAAGAAAATAGTCGGCGGCGGCGACGAAAGACTCGGCATATATTTTAACGCCAAAGATAGAACGTTAGAAAAAGATTTTAGATACTTAAAACAGGTAACCGAAAGAGAATTTAAAAATATTCATAGGATGTACGCGGGACAATCGATCCCTCAAGACGTTACGATACTCCTCATAGTAGGAGGAGAAAATCTAACGGATTTTGACGTTTTCCAGATAGATCAATTTCTAATGAACGGCGGAAACGCGCTCTTCGCGGTCAACGGTATAAACGTCCTCGCTTCCGAATACGGCATTTACGGCATTCCCGGAGACAGTAAGGTATTTGAATTACTCGCTCACTACGGCGTAAGGATAAACCGAGATCTAGTCGGCGATAATCAATCGTATAATCCTATAAGACAGGGGTTGTCCCTAGCTAGATATCCGCTCTGGATCAAAGTTAAATCGGCTAATTTCAATAAAAAGAACGTTATGGTTAGCGAAATAGAACGAATCAATCTTCTCTGGTCGTCGTCCGTAGAGATACTCGACTACTCAAAGGATAAAGCGCAGACGCTTTTTTCTACTACAAAAGGCGCGTGGAATCAAACGGAGAATTTCAAACTAGATCTTGAAACGTATAAATATCCTATTCAAGAAGGCAAAAAAGACTACTCGCTGGCCGCCGCCTTCGACGGAGCTATAAACAGCTTTTTTAAGGATAAAGCGGTTCCAAAAAATGAAAACGGAGAACAGTTTACCGGAAGTAAAACCGACGCGGGAACTACAAAATTTGTAGTAATCGGTAACGAACAGTTTATTCAGGATAATTTTGCAGGCAACGATGAATTTATATTTTTAATGAACGCAATCGATTGGCTCTCTAAAGACAACTCGCTAATCGAAATCAGAAATAAGGGTAAATTCAGTAAACCGCTGGATAAGGTAAAGGACGTAAACGTTCATAACTTCTTAAAATCCTTTATAATCGGATTTACCACTTACGTAATACCAATTATTTTTATCCTTATCGGAGTAATACTGTTTATACTGAGAAATTCCAGAAACAAAAAAATACACGAATTTTATAATAAAGATATAAAATCTTAAAAATAGGAGTATAATTTTATGAAAATATCAAGAAAACAGTTAATCGCAGGGCTTTCCGGACTCCTTTTAATTCAAATAGTTTTAATAGCCTTCTTTTACTTCTTCTCATTTCAAAATATTAAATTAAGGCAGATTAATAAACAACTCATTTCCGGTCTGAAAAAAGGCTCCATCGTAAGTTTTGAAATAAAAGACTATATGGATAGCTTCTCGTTAGTAAAAAAAGATTCGGTTTGGTTTGTTAAAATCGGCGAAAATTTCATACCGGCTAATCAGACAAAAGTAAACAACTACATTAACGATATCGAATCGCTGAATCAAGGGGTGGTCGTTTATAACGGATTGGATCAATCTAGCGATAACCACTTTGGATTTGACGAAAAAAACAGACAAGAACTTATCGTTACTAACAATAAAAATAAACAATATTTACTGACTATCGGCAATTCCGGATCAAAAAGAGGAACCTCCTACATAAAAAACGGCTCCGAAAAAAAAATCAGAGAAGTCAAATCCTCTTTAGCAACGGAGACTTCAAACCAACCCATAAATTGGGCTAAAAGAAATATATTTGTCAATATCCTCGATACCGACGTTAAAACCTGCGAAATCAACTCGACAACTTCATGGTTTTCCGGCAATTACAACATTTTAGCAAAAGAAAAATCCGATAACGCAGAAACGGGGTCGAAGGACGCGTTTGAACTAGAAACGCCGTTATCCAGAATATTAGAAGACTACGCTCTTCAAAATATCGTTAAAAATCTGCTGAACATCCAAATTAGCGAATACAAATTGAACGGCTCCGTTTCAGGCAGAACAAAAGTCGCCTCAATAAAAATCACGCTAAAAAACGGCAAAACCTCAACTCTGGATTTTTATAATGCGGATACCGACGACGTAGGCAATTTTATTATCGACGCGGACTTTGACGACTATCTTTATCTGATCCATGAAGACGATCTTAAAAAAATCATAAAAACAAACGAAGAGTTGATGAAAAAAGAGTAATTTCCTTTGGTCGTTACGGACCGTCTCAGTTTGAGGCGGTCTTTTTTGTTGTCTCATATGTTCCTTAATTTTTTTTAAATTATTTTCATTTTTTTGTATAACGTTTTCTACTTTTAGTTGTTATTAATAATAAAAATATTTTTTAAGGACTATGTATGGATTTACACAAATTTCATTTTGTCATTAACTCAAAGCTATTAAATTTAATAAAAAAGGAGGCCCGCGATAGCAATATCAGCGTATCTAAATGTATCAGAAAAATATTGAAAAACATGCGTTTTGCTATAGAAAAAATGCAGTTTGAATCCCACCCTCTCTATTTTAAGTATAATAAAATCAACGCCGATAAAGACATTTTTATCAACCTCGATATAGAAAACTACTTATTGATTGCCAACGTTCAAGATTCTCTAAAATTATATAGCAAAGCTCAAGTTTTAAGATTTATCCTCAGAACTTTTTTTGAAATTAAAGAGAAATCAAAGAGCAGGTTAATTGAAAGCGTTTTAGAAAGTATGAAGACCAAATGGGAAATAGAGAAATCCAGGAAAAAGGCTTGGGATAAGTCCCATATGAGCCTATTTAAAAATCAACCCAGCATTATATTATCGTTTTCCCCGCAAAGAGAGCTCTCGAATATTTTATTACTATAATACGTTTTAGACAGTTTTTTACTATTTCATTTTAAATTGTTTGATAATAATTTAAATATGTGATAATAGGTAGATTTGTAAAACAAGGAAATATTATGTCGATATTCGAAACATTGATGCTTATCGCTTTCGGTTCAGCCTGGCCGTTGTCAATTTATAAATCTTTTATTGCCAGAACTAATAAAGGTAAAAGTTTATTTTTCCTTATAATTGTTTTTATCGGGTATATTTCCGGAATTATTCATAAAATTTTAAATAGCAAAGATTACGTTATTTTTTTTTATTGTTTAAATTGCATTATGGTATTGATAGATATTATTATGTATATAAGAAACTTCTTTATAGAAAAAAGAAATCAAAATATTTCTTAATTTTATATATTTTTAGGAAAGTATCAATGAATAAATCAAAAGTTGCCATTATTCGCTGTATGGATTACGATACGGAAAATGTTTATGTAGCTATCAAGAAAGGAATAGAACTTATCGGCGGAATTAAACAATTTTGTTCAGAAGGCGAAAAAATACTTTTAAAACCGAACGTTATTGCCGGTAAACCGCCGGAAAAAGCCGTTACAACTCATCCGGCGGTTTTTGAGGGAATTGTAAAAATTCTTTTAGAAAATAAAATCAACGTCTACTATGGCGATTCTCCCGGATACGATAGCCCGATTAGCGGCTTAAAAAAGTCCGGATTATTTGATATAGCCCAAAAATATAATATAACGCTGGGCGATTTTGATAAAGGTAGAAACATCGTTTTTCAGGAAGGTAAATTTGCAAAAGAATTTAATATAGTAAACGCCGTATTTGAATGCGACGGAATAATTAGCCTTCCGAAAATGAAAACCCACCAGCTCGCTAGAATAACGGGAGCGATTAAAAATCAATTTGGCTGTATTTGCGGATTTAATAAAGCTCTGTATCACGTTAAAATCCCAAATGGAGAAAATTTTTGCAAAGCTCTCGTAGATTTAAATAACTATCTCAAACCTCGATTATTTATAATGGACGGAATTATCGCAATGGAGGGCAACGGCCCTTCTAGCGGCGATCCGATACGTATGAACGTAATAATAGTTTCTAACGACCCTGTCGCTCTGGACGCTACCTTTTGCCGTATGGTCGATATTAATCCCGAATACATAGCCGCAAACGTTTACGGTAAAGAATATGGATTAGGAACATATGTTACTGATCAAATAGATTTTTTTGGCGATCCTATAGAAAATTTTATAAACAAAAAATTTAAAGTAATAAGAAAGCCTATTAGGGGTAAAACTACACTGAAGGTTTTTAGACCCATTGAGAAGATACTCGCCAGAAGACCGGTAATTAACTCGAAACTATGCTTAAAATGCGGGATCTGCGTCGAAGAATGCCCGGTTGATAAAAAAGCTGTTAATTTTAGAAACGGCAAAAACAATCCGCCAAATTTTGATTATAATCTATGTATCAGATGTTACTGTTGTCAAGAAGTTTGTCCACACAAAGCGATAAACGTAAAAACGCCTTTTCTAGGCAAAATACTCGGGGTATAAAGTAAAATGCATAAACCGCTAGTAACATATGTTCCTTACTAAATTCCACCCCCTCAAAATTTATCCAACGCTACCACTTCGACGTCGCTCCGCCGCCCCCGAAAGATCCTCCCCCATAAGATCCGCCGGACGAACCTCCGCCTCCATAAGATCCGCCGGATGAAGACGTAGTCTGTTCTAACTTGGGAATCGTCTCATATTTTTTTTCTTTTCTTGAACACGCTTGACATTCGTAAGTTATCTCTCTTTGCCCCGTTGAATAATAAGTAGGTTGTCTTGTTACAACGGAGCCCGTTCTTTTTGAGGTAATTCCTCCGCAACCGGAACATTTTATATATCTTGAAAAGTTTTTATCTATATATTTCTCAATAACCGTATTCTTACAAGAGTCGCAAATCCAAACGTCGTAATCCAAGGAATTAAGCCGCTCTTCGGCAACCTGTATTTTTGATAAATACGCGTCGTCTTCAGATTCGCTAAGCTTAGTCATTGAATTTGAGCATTTCATGCAATTTTTTGGACGTTTTCTCCAATCTGAAATAATATTTTTTTTAATAACGCCTAGTCTAGAATTAAAAATTGAAACTGCCGTAATTGGAAATGCGATTCCCACGATAAGCATGATAAAATTAACGACCTTCATATAAAATATTTGCCCGGAAGAGCCAAGCATAATAGCTCCGACTGTAGCTATGGCGAAACTTCCCAAAAACATAGTCAAGGTTTGCCCCGCCGTATCAATCTCGACAAACCCTTTTTCATCTAATCTCTTAACTGCCGTATAGTCTTGATATTTTTGACCAAGAGCGACCGCCTTTGCCAAGTTTTTTATATACTTTATTACTCCTACGATAATTGATATCAATCCGGCAAACGCAATCAACCAATATAGAAGATGTTTTTTTATATTGTATTTGTAGATTTTATTCGAGTTATCTAAATATTCATCTTTCAAACTCCCCTGGTTAACGTCTTCAACTAAACCGGAATTTTCCGATACGCTTTCTTCGTCATTAATGAATATTTTTTTTAACTGCGCTAAATATCTTAATATCCCTTCGCCGTAACGCGCTCTTTTAAAAGACGGTACCACATATGCGTCTTGAAGCGTCCTTACCAGCCCATCCGGAAGAATTTCTTCAACGCCGTAACCGGTATGAGTCCTAAATTCTCTCTCGTCAATCGACGCGACTATTATTACTCCGTTGTCCTTATCTTTCTTACCGACTTTCCAAAGTTCTCCCAGAGCTTGAGCGGCGCCAAAAATATCTCCTCCGCAATTTGGAACGACGACTACCGCCATCTCAACGGAAGTTGCGGATTCTATTTCGGATATTATCTCATTAATTTTTAATTCGTCCTCGTCGGATATATAATCGCCCACGTCGGTAATCCAGCCGTTATTTACTCTCGGATTTGGAATACTATTCGGATCGAACGTAAATTCGGTAGAATATAGCGACGCCGCAACTATTACGGTCGATATAAAAACAAAAGCTTTTTTATAAAACATATCGTCTCCTTGAATCTCGATTTACCTTAAATTTAAAAATAAAGAAATTTTGCGTCTCAATTAAAATCAAACGTCGGCATACTGCCGCAGATACAACCGAGTTTAACAATATTCTTGCAATATTTCAACATTTTTTTGTTTATTTAATAAGATATATTTTAATTTTAGTAATTTAACAAAACGCGTACGGACTTTAATTTTATTAAATTAAGAGTAAATTTTTTCAATAAAACTTGACAATTATAGATAAAATAATCATAATCTAGTAAGATTATTTTATATTGAAATATTGATAACAATAGGAAAAGGGATATATGAATATCGAAGCGTTCTATAAAATCAGTTACGGTCTCTACGTTGTAAGTTCTAAAAATGGGGATAAATTTAACGGTCACGTCTCAAATACCGTTTTTCAGACGACCTCTACCCCCCCTACTTTAGCTATATGCTCTAACAAACAGAATCTTACTTGCGATTATATAGCCCAAAGTAAAGTTTTTTCAGTTTCTATCCTTGAAGAAGATACCGATATGAAATTTATCGGAAATTTCGGTTTTAAATCCGGCAGAGATATTAATAAATTTGAAAACGTTAATTATAAAATCGGCGCCAGCGGGGCTCCCATTGTAACAGATTGCTCGTTGGCGTATCTGGATTGCAAGGTTATTAATAGCGTAGACGTAGGAACGCATATAATGTTTATCGCCGAGATTATCGACGCTGAAACGATAAAAGAGGGCTCGCCGCTAACCTACGCAAATTACCGTCAAATAAAGAAGGGGCTTTCTCCAAAGACCGCTCCTACTTATATAGATAAATCAAAATTACCAAACGAAAAACCTAAGGAGAAAAAAAATATGAAAAAATACGTTTGTAATGTTTGCGGATACGTTTACGATCCGGAAGTTGGAGATCCCGATTCGGGTATTAAAGCCGGAACAGCTTTTGAAGATATTCCGGACGATTGGGTATGCCCAACCTGCGGAGTCGGTAAAGATTCTTTTGAAGCCGAATAAAAACTATTAAGAAAGCTAAGTGTAAGATATGCGGATACGTTTACGACCCCGAAATTGGGGATCCCGATTCGGGCGTTGCGCCGATCTGCGCTTTTGACGATCTTCCCGAATCGTGGACGTGTCCGATATGCGGCGCTAGGAGAGATAAATTCATTAAGGAGAGATAGATGTCCGGTATAAAGATAAACGAAGAGATATACTACGTCGGAATCAGAGATTGGGATAGAAGATTGTTCGACGAGCTGATACCGCTTCCCGAAGGGACGACTTACAATTCATACCTGGTTGTAGGTAAAGAGAAGACCGCTCTTATCGATACGGCCGATCCCGATAAAAAAGATATTTATATGAATTATCTAAAAAATACGACCGTAAAAAAAATAGATTATATTATAACAAACCACGCGGAACAGGATCATTCAGGTTGCCTGCCGTACGTCTTGGAAAAATACCACGAAGCGAAAGTAGTAACTAACCAAAAATGCAAGGATTTTCTTAAAGAGCTTTTAGTTATCGACGACGATAAGTTTTTAGTTATTGGAGATAAAGAGACGCTATCGCTTGGCGGTAAAACGTTACAGTTTTTCATGACGCCCTGGGTTCATTGGCCCGAGACTATGGCAACATATCTGGTCGAGGATAAGATTCTGTTCAGTTGCGATTTTTTTGGTTCTCATTTTGCGACCAGCGATCTATTCGTTACGGACGAAAGCGCCGTATATCGTAGCGCAAAACGATATTTTGCGGAGATAATGCTGCCGTTTAGGATTCAGATTGGAAAGAATATCGAGGTCGTCGAGGGGCTTGATATAAAAATGATCGCTCCAAGTCATGGACCGATTTATAAAAATCCTAAAATGATTATCGACGCATACAAAGATTGGATATCCGATAAGGTAAAACCGGAAGTTTTGATTCCTTATACTTCGATGCACGGCAGCGTCGAGAATATAGTTCAATATCTTACCGATAAATTCAGCGAAAAAGGGATTTTTGTAAAACCTTTTAATCTCAACAAAACCGATAGCGGCGAATTGGCTATGGCTCTTGTGGATGCCTCTACTATTATCATAGGAAGTCCTATGGTATTGGCCGGTCCCCACCCTGCCGTAGCAAGCGCGGCGGTTTTGATTAATGCGCTCAGACCGAAAACAAGATTTATAAGCGTAGTCGGCTCTTTCGGGTGGGGGGGGAAATTAGTTGAAACGTTAACCTCTCTTACTTCAAATTTAAAAGCGGAATTTATCGAGCCGGTTTTGACGAAAGGTATCGCCAAAGCCGAGGATTACAAAAGACTTGACAATTTAATAGAAATTATTGTAGAAAAAAACAAAAATCTTTAAGGAAGCTTAATATGGCTCTGTTTATATGGAAAGACGAGTATAGCGTTGGAATTTCAAGTATTGACGAAGAGCATAAAAAATTGGTGTCGCTTTTAAACGAACTCCACAGCTCTATGCTAAGCGCCAGCGCTCACTCTATACTTGAAAAATTATTGACGGAATTATCGGAATACACGATATATCATTTTAAAAATGAAGAAAACCTTATGAAAGATCATAAATATCCAAAATATGAAGAGCAAAAAAAATATCACAAATTCTTCACGGATAAAATAGCGACGTATTTAGAGGACTTTAAAAACGGGAAAATATTTATAACGGTAGAATTACTATTTTTCTTGAAAGATTGGTTAATAAATCATATAAACGGAATAGATAAGCAGTATTCCGATTTTTTTATAGAACGCGGAGTAAAATAAATTTCCGATGTTATCGGATTTTAATACGTTAAACATATAAGGATCAAATTATGGCAAAAAGATACGAACTATACAAGTGCGAATTATGCGGCAACATAGTCGAAGTAATGCGCGGAGCCGGCGGCAAACTCGCATGTTGCGGGCAAAACATGACGCTGATTAATGAAAACAGCGTAGACGCTTCACAAGAGAAGCACGTTCCCGTTATAGAAAAAACGGGAAACGGTTTCAAGATTAAAGTCGGTAGCGTCGCTCACCCTATGGAGGAAAAGCACTATATCGAGTGGGTAGAATTGGTAGCGGACGGCGCATCGTACGTGAAATTCTTAAATCCCGGAGACGCTCCGGAAGCGACTTTCTGCATAAGCGCCAATTCGATTACGGCAAAGGCTTATTGCAACTTACACTCTCTATGGATAGCAAAATAAATTTTACAAGCAAAATAAATTTTACAAGCAAAATAAATTATAAAGGAGTAGAAATATGGTAATATCGAGTAAAATTAACGACATTATTAACGAACAGATCAATAAAGAATTTTTTTCTTCATATCTTTATCTTTCAATGGCGGCCTACTTTGAATCTATCAATTTTGAAGGATTCGCTCATTGGATGAGACTTCAATCAAAGGAGGAAAACAGCCACGCAATAAAGTTCTTCAACTATATTTATGAAAGGGGCGGAAAAGTTACGTTAAAAGCGATTGAAAAGCCAAAAGCCGAATGGAAATCCCCTTTAGAGGCTTTTGAAGAAGCGTACGAACATGAAAAATTTATAACAGACTCAATTTATAAAATTCTTGAAGCGGCAAAGGCGGAGAAAGATTACGCTACGGAAAATTTCCTCGCCTATTACATTGAAGAACAGGTAGAAGAAGAAAATTCTGCCTCCAATATTGTTGAAAAACTAAAGTTTATCAACGAAAATCGTAACGGGCTAATGCAAATGGACGCGAAATTGGGAAAGCGGGAATAAAAAACTAACAAATTTAACGGCGGTCGCCGCCGTTAAATTTTAATTATAACTATTATGTCAAAATTAAAATTACTTTTTTTAATACTATCTTCAACTATCGTCTTACTAAACGCTCAAAATCCTGACGAGGGGATAAGCGTCGGGGATTTTTTTATATACGAAAGTAAAATGGATTTTGGCAAATATATCGGCGAAGACTTTTCTCTATTTGAGACGTACGATCGTAGAGAGCTCTCAAAAAATCCCGGTATCGACGACGACGAAAGAATGCACACTATAAAGCTAAAGTTTCAGCTGAAAGAGAAGACTAAAAATATAAATCTATCGCTATACGTCGGACCTATTACTTATCCGGCCAATATATATCTTAACGGAATTTTAATAGGCAAACAAGGAAGATACGGTAATATTCGAAACACTTTTGTTTACGAACCCAGAAACTACTATTTATCAAAAGATATTCTTAAATACGGCGACGAATCCAATATTTTAGCGATAGAAATCTTCTCTTACGGAGACTTTGCTCCATTCGGAACCGCCGTTATAGATAACATTGATAACAACAATACAAAAATATTTTGGCGAAAGTTTTTTAACGTAACTATGGTTCAGGCGAATGTAATTTTAACGCTGGTCTTGGGATTATATTTTTTATTTCTTTTGGCAATGAGGAAATTTAAAGAGCGTAAGTATCTCTATTTTGCTCTCTTCTGCTTTGCCTTTGGCTTTAGTTACTCCAATATGGCTTTTCAATTTGACTCAAATAACGAAAATATTCTCGAACTCTTTTCAAGAATCGGTTTGCCGACGACCTTATATTTTTTATCTCTTTTTACTATGAACTATACCGGTATACTTGACGATAAAAAAAAATTAAAACTTATAATACCTATTCCAATAATAATTTTAAGTATAGCTAAAATAATAGCTTACTACAGAGTTGCCGTTAATAAGATTTTTCTTATTACTACAAATTTTATTATAACTCCTCTCCTAATTTTCATCATAGTTTTGCTGGCGATTTCAGCCTTTAAACGCCAAAAAAAAGGATCGCTAATAATACTATCCGGAATGTTTTTAATAATTTTAACCAGTATTCACGATATTGTTTACGTTAATATGAAGGTAGTTCCATATACCTATCTTGTAAACTTTGGCTATCTGTTTTTGATACTATTTATATTTTTTCTTTTATCCTACGAACAGTCGATTGTTTATAAAGAATCTGAAAAAAACAGAGCCGAAGCGTTAAAACAAAACGAAGCTCTAAACTCGCTCTTTTCAGATATATCAAATTTGTCCGTTGAAATATCGACGACCGGCGAAGAGCTGAAAAATTTAACCGTTACGGCTGACGACATTATCAATAAATATAAAAAAGAGACGAGCGATATTTCGGAAAACGTCGTCTCTCAGTTTGAAAACGTCGAAAATATATTAGATAGGATCAAAAAGAAAATATCTTTTTCGGGAAAGGAGATAAACGATTCGGTTGTAAATCAGAGCTCAAGCGTTAAAGAGATCAATGCGACCCTTCAAAGCATTTCAAACCACATTGATTCTACGTCAAATTCCGTTAAAGAGTCAAATAATTTTGCGTCAAACCTTGCTCAGATAGCGTCCGCAAGTAAAGAAACGGTACAAAAATCCAAAGATTCTATAGACGCTATATCTCAATATTCCAGCTTTATATTGGACGTTCTAAACTCTCTGGAAAATATCGTAGCAAAAACGAATCTGTTATCCATAAACGCTTCGATAGAAGCGGCTCGAGCCGGAGAGAGCGGAAAAGGTTTTGCGGTAGTCGCTCAAGAGATACGTAAATTGGCTTTTCAATCAAAACAAAGTCTTGACAAAAGTTTTTCCCAGATAGACGAGATGTCTAAAATTATTATAAGCAGTAAAGAATTTTCAGATATCGTATCGGATAAATTATTTGAGATTATTGATAACTCCAATAAATCCGCCCAAATGATCGATAACATAAACGCTCTTATATCTAGTCTAAATAGCGAATCTTCGGCAATCCTAGCCGGAGTCGACTCGCTTCTAGAGGATACCCTTACTATTAAAGATATGACCGAAAAAGACGTAGAAGAAAACGAAGGAATTATTTCAAACCTTAACCAAATCAAAACCTCGTTCAATAAAATCAACGACTCTCTTGACGAACAAAAAGAAAAACAAGAAGAACTCTTTCAAATAATTAACTCTATAAAAAATATTATAGGGAAAAACCTCGCAAGCGTTGCAGATCTAAAATCCAAAATATCTTAGTAAATTCCATCGGTCTTATCTAGTACTAAATCGATAGTTATATCTCCGAATAGCGATATTTTTCTTTTATTAAGACCAGAATTGTTTTTCATTAAATATCCTTCTTCTCTCTATCCCCAGTTCGGTCAAAATCGCCGTAGTATTTTTTACTAAGATCGGCGGACCGCAAAGATAGAAATCTTCGGACAAATCGCAATATTTTAAGATTATATCTTTTGAAATAAATCCGCTTTCATACCCGTCGATTTTCTCGGAACTTAGAACGTGAATTACTTTCCCGCCTCTAGCCGAATCCAGCTCTTTTTTAAACAGTATATCGTCTTTTGTTTTATTTCCGAACAATAACGTAAAATTCGCCTCTTTCTCCTTAAACGACGATATAAAACTCTTAAACGGCGTAATCCCGACTCCGCCGGCTATAAATACGGAGTTTTTACGCTTGTAGGTAAAAACTCCGTATGGTCCGTCGATTATAATAGTTTCGCCGATTTTTATATCTTTTATACGGCTTGTAAACTTACCTAAAGACTTGATTGTAAACTGTAAAAATTCGTCTTGAGGAGAGCTCGATATAGTAAAAGGATGCGGTTTTCTCATACCCTTGACGTTGAAAGATATAAAGCAAAACTGCCCCGCGTTAAAACTAAAATTTTCGGGCTTTTTTACCTTTAGCGAGTAAGTATCGCCGGTCTCTTTAATATTTTCTACGACGACGCTCTTTATTTTTCTCTTAATAAAAAACAAAAATATTCTTATTATTACTCCTAATAAAAAAATACAAACGCCAAAATATATAATAATTTTTGCATATAGATAACTTGAAGTTAAAACGGCAAAATATGTAATGTGAATAAAAGATAAAAAATAAAAAACGATTGTTAACCTGTGAAATATTATCCATATCGTGAAATTTATCTTTTTAAAAAAATAGTAAGACGAAACGACTACAAAAACAAAAAAAATAAACGCCAATACCCCAAAAGTAAATTGGTATTCCCATAAGTATTCGGCAAAAGCAAAATAATCGCCTTCTAAAACATTTGATACCGACAACAAAAAAGGGTGAAGAAACAGTATTGCGACCGATACAAACATAAAGATTCTATGAAAACGCAATATTTTCTCCAATCCAAAATATTTATCAAGGAACCGCGAAGAAGTCCCGATAAAAATCGATAAACCGATAAACAAAAATCCCAATATCCCGCTAATTCTGCCGGCATTTCTAAAAAAATCCGAAATTCCGCTAACTTCGTTTCCAAAACATGACAAAAACGCAAAAAATAATGCCGGCGCTATGATATAAAAATATTTCTTCATTTCTCCTCCATACTAAAACGATAGTATAACTAATATATTAGATAAAATCTACCATTTTATCTAATATATTAGACGGTAACATATGTTCCTGTTTTTAAAACTTTTTAAGACGTATATCAATTGACAAAAGTTCAAGATTTTTATATGTTGTCGTTATGACAAATACGTATCCTAGACTTGATATAGACTTGAAAGCTTTTAGAAATAATATAGCGATAATAAAAAATAAATATCCCAATAACCGGATAATTCTTCCCGTCAAAGCCAACGCTTACGGACACGGCGACGTCGTAATAGCGAAGGAAGCCGAAAAAATAGGTATAGAGTATCTCGCCGCCGCCCGGCTTTGCGAAGGTCTTAAACTTAGGTCAAACGGCGTAAGACTTCCGATAATGTTATTGGGAATAGAATCGGGAGAAAATATTAAAACCGCCCTACTAAACGATATCGAACTATCCGCTAGCGATCCGGATAATCTCAAATCTATCGAACTCGCCGCCCGCTCTTTTAGTAAAAAAGTAAATATACATATAAAACTTGACACCGGTATGAGACGGCTGGGATGTTTGGAAGAAAATTTGTCTGAAATCGCTCTATTTATACGAAATTCCGACCATCTCAACTTAAAAAGTTTTTATACCCACCTCGCCCGAAGCGACGATAGCGTAGAATTTACCAACGAGCAGATCAAAAGTTTTAAAAACGGACTTGCTTTATTAAAAAGCGCGAATCTAACGCCGGAATTTTGTCATATTTATAACTCCGGAGGCATATTAGGAGATTTTGAAAAATGCGATAACTGGGCAATAAGACCCGGAATATCTGCGTACGGATACTCGCCGTTCGACGACGAGGACAGTCTCGGTCTTATACCGGTTATGACTTTTATTACTCAAATTATAGAAATTAAAAAAATTCCGGCCAATACGGGAGTTAGTTATAATCACGCTTATACGACGTCGAAAGATACATTAATCGCGACGATAGCGGCCGGCTACGGCGACGGAATACCGCGCAAATTATCAAACAATTTGATTGTGAATATTAACAATAAGCCCTACAAACAGATCGGGACGATCTCTATGGATCTCATGGTTATCGAAGTCGACGAATCGGTAAAAATCGGCGACGAGGTCGTTATATTCGGCAATAAATCCGTAGCGCCAAACGACGCAAAATCGCTCGCAAAACAGATAGGAACAATCTCTTATGAGATAACTACGGGGGTTAGCGCAAGAGTCTTTAGGCGCGCGGTGGAATAGATTATAAAAAGTATTACTCGCGATTTTCTTCTAAAAACTCTCTTATCTTATCTCGATCTTCGCCGTCGATGTCTACAAATTGAATACCTATCAAAAACAATCCGTCTGAGTCTCTGTCGCAATGAACTACTACGCCGTCGCTCTTTATCGAATAAGTTTTATCTTTAAGAAACAAATCAAACATAATAAATATTTGCGACAGCGGCTCGGCTTCGTATCGGGATTTGCATAAAATCCCCCCCTCGCTGATATTAACGCTTTCCGCATTAAAAAAAGTCTCTTTTAATAACGATATTTTGACAATCTGATTTATTTCAAATCTGGGGTGTTTTCTTCTATCCTTCGCGCTATCGCTCATATTTAGCTCCTACGACTACATATATCGACGCTCAAGTTAATAAAATTGACGGCTCGATTATCGTAACCCATAATACTAAAAATAATTTCAAAAAGCAACAATAAAAACATAAAACTGCATATCCCGTCGGTTTTATGTGGCGGAATAAAATTGACACATATGGAACTACATGCGACGCGATAAAAGCGGGAATTCCCGTTTTGAATATAATAAAATACTAAAACACTCTTTGTACCGAGACCTTAACAGGGCTCGCGTCGCTCCCCGACAAAATTTGACACATATGGGTCTCATAGCCGCCGCGGCGCTTTCTGATAGAAAATTGACGCATATGATACCGAAAATAAATCGACACATATGGAGCTATATGCGGCGCGATAAAAGCGGGAATTCCCGTTTTGAATATACTAAAATACTAAAACCATCTTCATACCAAGACCTTATCGGGGCTCGCGCCGCTCCTCGACAAAATTTGACACATATGGAGCTATACTCGCCGCGGCGCGCTCTCCGATGAAAAAATTTTGGCACATATGCGTCAATTTAGAATTCCTGTCTTCAGGGTAAAAAAACGCTCGCCGACGCTAGTCTGTCCGCGGATGTCAAATATAATGGCTGTTATATTTTATTCGGGGATTTTTCATCAACAATATTGATTATTATTCATAAATTGTTTATATTTAAGTAGTAAAATATTTTGGGGAGATTATTTTAAAAAAGATATAAAAAGGGAGTTTTATGAAAACGATAACTTTAAAAGTAAATGATAGCGTAAGCGATAAATTTATATGGTTTTTAAATCATTTTTCAAGAAATGAGATTGAAATATTAGATAAAACGAATTATATAAGCGACGACGAATATATAAGAAGCGTAAAAGGTATAGAAGAAAGCATAATAAAAGCGTCGAATGAGCCTATTGAAAATTATACTACCGAAGATGAATTAGATTGGTGAGAATTATCGCATATGCGGCGCGATAAAAGCGGGAATTCCCGTTTTGAATATACTAAAATACTAAAACCCTCTTCGTACCGAGACCTTATCGGGCTCGCGCCGCTCCCCAACAAAATTTGACACATATGGAGCTATATGCGCCGCGTCGCTTCCTGATGAATATTGACGCATATGCGTCGGATTGATCGTCCATCCATCTAACCCTCTCGAGGGTTAGATGGATGGACGAATATAACTATTTAACTACTTTTCCGTTAAAATCTCTTCCTAATATCAATGTAACGTCGATTTTTTTATCTTTTGACTCTTCGCCTTTAACAATGCGTTTACATTGAATCAGATCCGCCAATTTTGAAGCTTTCTGCTCCGAATTTCTAATAATTACTACGGTGTTTTCGTAATTTTCATGTTGGGCGTTGCCCGCTTCAAGGACGTCCAGCCCAAACGTCGTTAAATACCGTCTGGTTCTCGCGGCAAATCCGACAATATCCGTTCCGTTTAGTATCTCTACTACGATCTTCCCTTCTTCTTCCGACGCGTACTCTTTCTTTATGCTTTCAAGCGCTTCGGCGACTTCGCTTTTTATCCAGTTTCCCGACCTTTTTGGCTGGAGAATATAGTTGTACCCCGGAATTTCCTTTTTATCGCAATAAAGTATCAGATTTACCATTCCTTTGCTAAAATCTACATTATTTTTATGATGCCTAGACTTTATTTCGTTGAAAAATATCAAAAAGTCGTGAAGAGACATATTAGAGTCGACCGTTTTGAAAAGATAGTTAGAGGTAATTTTATCGGTAAAAGTTTCGCAAAAATCGTATTTTAACTTAACAAAACTTCGGATATAGTTGTTGAGTCTTTTTAGTTGATTGTACTCTTCGTCGTTATTTTTATTTTCAATGAAACTAAGATATTCAACGGATTTGTCGCCGTCCATTAGCGTAATTCCGCTCGGAATATAGACGTTTTTCTCCGGAACTTTTATTCTTTCGCTGTAAATCTCGACTCCTCCAAGCATATCGATAAGTCTCACAAAATTATTTTTATCAATAAAGAAGTAGTAGTCTATCTTTACGCCGACCAGATTGGAAAGCGCTAAGATCAGCTCTTCGCCGCCGATCTTTTTTGTCAACGCTTCTTCCATAGTAAAACTTTCCATTTTACCGTACGACAAAAACGTTTTGGGAAGCAGAGTAATAGTCGCCGATCTGTTTGTTTGAGAATTAAATACGACAATGGCGGTTCCGGTTACTATTTTTTTTTCATTATGCGCTACGATCAAAAACGATATGTTTTGTCCGGTTTTTAACGACGCTTTAAGTTTTTCTTCGCTTTTAAAAAATCTTCCGGCAAAAATAGCCCCCCCGATCATTAATACGATTGCGGACAATATTATCCAGCCCGTAAAATTTCCTCTGGAAGTTTGCTTAGGTTTTTTACCCATAATTTATCCTTTGTAAAGACTATTTTTATAAATGTATTTTATAACTTTTTCCGGAACCATGCAATTGATTTTTAATCCAAGTTTGACCCTATTTCGAATCTCGGACGAGCTAAGCTCGATAACTCTATTTTTTAAAAACGTTATTTTGTAGTTTGACTTAGGCGTATCGGTAATATTTCTCGTTAAACATAACAACTCTGTAATCTCCTCGAGTTTGTCAATCCCTTTCCACGTATTGAGACCGTCGAGAAGATCGTCGCCGAAAACTACTCCGATTTTTTTGATATCCGGAAAGGTATTCTTAAAATATTCGACCGTGTCGATAGTTCTGCTAAATCCCCCTTTTTTTATCTCGACGTCGGACGACAAAAAGCGATCAACGCCTTTGACGGCTATGTTTACCATATCCAGCCGGCGATACGGATCTATCAACTCCGTCGTCTCTTTGTGAATAGGTATGCTTGTCGGTATAAATACGACGACGTCGTAATCGGTTTTTTCCAATACGTCCAGAGCGGTAAGTATATGACCGCTGTGAATAGGGTTGAAAGTTCCGCCGAAAAGCGCGACGTTTTTATTATTAAGACTCTTTGTTTTCAATTTCATGGATTTTATCTTTCAAAATATACAAAAGTTTATCTATACCGCGATGCGTTATTGAAGATATAGAAACAATATCTTCGCCGACGGCTTTTTGTAATTCGGCGACGTATGCGCTCGAATTTTCGACGTCGTTTTTTGAGGCTACGATCAGCCTCGGTTTTTTTGAAAGTTCTTCCGAATATGTTTTAATTTCGTTTTCCAACTTGCCAAATTGATCAAGGTAGCCCTCGTCCGACAAATCGATAAGATAAAGCAGAAGTTTAGTCCTCTCAATATGTTTTAAGAATTCAAGCCCGAGCCCGGCTCCTTGAGACGCCCCTTCTATAATGCCCGGAATATCCGCCATAACAAAGCGCTCGTCTTCAACCGAAAAAACGCCTAAATTGGGCGTCAAAGTAGTAAACGGATAATTTGCAATTTTAGGATTGGCTTTTGTAACGACGCTTAGCAGAGTGGATTTGCCGGCGTTTGGGAATCCGACCAATCCAACGTCGGCGATCATTTTTAGCTCGATCCGCAAGCGCGCCTCCTGCCCGGGCAGACCGGGTTGGGCGTATCTCGGAGCTTGATTAACGGAAGTGGCGAAATGCATATTGCCGCGCCCCCCTTTGCCCCCTTTTAGAAGGAGATACTCCTCCCCCACCTCGGTAAAATCCCTGATCAATTCTCCCGTATCGTCGTCGTATATAATAGTTCCGGCGGGGACTTCGATTATAACGTCGTTCCCCATTTTTCCGCTTTTTTGAGATCCCATTCCGGGCAAACCGTCGCCGGCGTAGAATTTTCTTTTAAGATAGAGGTTATATAGAGTTCTTATGTTATTTTTGACGTTAACTATTACAGATCCGCCGCGCCCGCCGTCGCCTCCGTCCGGTCCGCCAAAAGGAACTCGCTTCTCCCTTCTAAAACTTACGCAACCAGGACCGCCCTTTCCGGATTTGGCGTTTATAATAACTTCATCGACGAAACGTTGCATTAAATATTATTGACCGTATACGCTGATAGCTTTTTTGAATTTTCCTTTTCTTTCAAATTTTACTACGCCGTCGATCAAAGCAAAAAGAGTATAATCCTTACCTAAACCAACATTCTTTCCGGGGTGATATCTTGTGCCTCTTTGTCTTACTAAAATACTACCGGCGCTGACAACCATCCCGCCAAATCTTTTAACGCCAAGTCTTTTTGCCTGACTATCTCTTCCGTTTCGCGAACTACCGCCGCCCTTATGATGAGCCATTTTTAACTCCTTACAATCTTTAAATCTATATATTCGCGATACTTTTTGTTAATCTCTATCAGCCCGTTAAGCAAAAATAGAGATATTCCTCTCAAAAGATCGCAGTCTTCCGATTTATAATAACCGACTCTGTAAAAAAAATCAACGTCGTCCTCTATCTCTATATTCTCCCCCACGACGTCGCGTATCGACAAACAGGAGGTCAAAGACAAAACCGATACTGCGGAGCATACTATATCCCTCCCTACATCGTCAAAACCGCCGTGCCCTTTGACCGAATATTGTCTTACAATATCCTTATCGTCTATTTCAACCGTAACGCCGATCACTTTAAGCCGATATAGACTCGATTTTTATCATTGTATAAGGTTGTTTATGACCTTTTGTTCTGCTATAGTTTTTTTTACTCTTAAATTTAAAAACTAAAACTTTCTTATCTCTGGTATTTTCAACTACTACGGCTTTTACCACAGCTTTCTCGACGTAAGGAGTTCCGATTTTGACGTCGTTCCCATCGTTTAACAGTAATACGTTTGAGAACTCTAGTTTATCGTTCTCTTTTTTATCCTGCATAAGATCGATAGCAATGACGTCCCCTTCCGACGCCGTATATTGATTGCCTCTATCTTCGAATATTGCTTTCATTTTTGTAGCTCCTGCGTTACTCTTTAATTAATCAACCAGATTTTATATCATATTCGGCAAATATTGTCAAGAATTATGAACGGTTAGCTAAATATATTTTTTCTATTTCATCTAAAGTTTTTATCGAAACAGACCTTTTATCGGAGTATTCGACTTTAAAGAGATTATCGTTCCACCTGTTTAGCAATACTACCTCGGCGTTGTCTCCGCCGATCGCTTTTTTTTCGCCGACGGTTTCGTTCGCAATAATAAAGTCGACCTTTTTACTTAATAATTTATGATAGGCGTTCGCTATAAGATTCTCCGATTCGGCGCTGAAAGCGATATAAAGTTTGTTTGGGGATTTGTTTAAGCCGCCGACGACGTCTTCGGTTCTGAATAATTTTAGATTAAGCTCTTCGTCCGTCTTCTTTATCTTATTTTCGCTATATGCAGGTTTATAATCCGCAACGGCGGCGCACATAAAGATAACGTCGCAAAAAGTTTCCTTTTTAAGCAGAGCCTCTTTTAACTCCTTTGCGCTTCTAACGCGCGCGCCGTCTATATCCGGAAATTTCAGCCTGAATTTATTGAGCGCGAGCTCGTCGACGTTGCCGGCGATAATAGAGACCTCGGCTCCCCTCAAAATGAACTCTTCGGCAAAAGCTAAACCCATTTTGCCGCTCGATCCGTTGCAAATATATCGTACGGGATCGATATCTTCGATAGTTCCGCCAAGCGTAATAACGACCTTTTTCCCGGAAAACAGCGGGGATTTTTTATATAATATCTTTTCGATTTTACCGACGACGGTATCAATTTCGGGAAATCTGCCTATCCCGGAAGTTCCGCAAGCGAGCTCCCCTATCGCCGGCGTTATAGTATGAAAGCCAAATTCGACGATTTTATCTAAATTATCCTGAAATATTTTATTTTGATACATATTGGTATTCATAGCGGGAACCATCAAAATAGGAGACTTGACGGAAAGTAAAAGAGACGATATCATATCGTCGGCGATGCCGCAAGCCGCTTTGGCTATAATATTCGCCGTCGCCGGAGCTACGACGACTATATCGGCGAGATCGCTCAACTTTATGTGCGGTATAAAATCGCTTTCGTCAAACATCTCGACGGTAACTTTATTAGCCGTTACGCTTTTAAAAGTCAAAGGAGATACAAACTTTACGGCGTTTTTAGACATAACGGTTATAACGTTCGCCCCTAATTTCTTCAATTTAGAAGCTAAATAGACCGATTTATACGCGGATATTCCGCCGGTAACGCAGAGAACCAAATTTTTACCATTTAACATAAAATATCTCCTTTTTACAGCGCTTCAAGATTAACCGGCGTAACTTTTAACGGCGCCATTTTACTCAGCGCGTCGAGGTTGGAACTGTCGGTCAATTTATTGGCGATCGCTTCTTTGTAGTGAAACGAGATAAACAAGTTGCTCGGTTTAACTTCGAGAGAAATCAAGACGCGCGCCTTTATTTCGCCGTTAGCCGAAGTTATTTTCACCCAATCGTCGTTTTTCAATTTCAATTTCATCGAGTCTTTTGGATTGATATAGACTTGAGTATACGGTTTTAAGGACTCGATTCCGGAAGATTTTCTCGTCATCGTTCCGGTATGATAATGTTCGTAAAGTCTTCCTATGATCAACAAATAAGGGTATTCGGGGGTAATCTTATACGGAATATTCGGTTCTTGATATGATAAAATCGCTTTACCTCGCGAAAATTTATTTTGATGAAGCCGTTTTACCGATTGACCGTACTCGTCGCCGGGCCAAAAATACTGTTTTGATTCAAGCAAATCAGGATCGATATGCGAATAGACGCCGACGGCTCTCTTTATCTCGTTAAATATATCCTTCCATCCTTTGTATCCCCAATCGATTCCAAAAAGCTCGGCTATCTTATTGATAATCCCCCAATCGTCGACCAAGCCTTTGGAGATCGGCTCGATAACTTTGTTTACTTTTTGGACTCTTCTTTCGGTATTTGTAAAAGTCCCATCTACTTCGGCAAAAGAGGTCGCGGGAATCACAATATCCGCTAAAGCCGCCGTTTCCGTTAGAAAAATATCTTGAACGACTAAAAAATCAACTTTTTCAAGAGCGGATAGAGTTTTATTGGAGTTAGGATCGGATATTACCGGATTTTCCCCCATAATGTAGAGAAAATTAATTTCTCCGTCTAATATAGCGTTCATTATTTCAATCAACGTTTTCCCTTTTTTTTCGGGAAGCGTCGTCTGCCAAAGGTCTTCAAAAAATTTTCTATCAGCCGGATTCTCAATATTTTTATAACCCGGCAATACTCCCGGAAGAGCGCCCATGTCGCACGCCCCCTGGACGTTATTTTGACCTCTGAGCGGATTTACCCCCATAGGACCGAAGCCGACTTTACCGCACATTATGGCAAGATTTGTCAGACTTATAACGTTGGAAGTCCCAAAAGAGTGCTGGGTGATCCCCATTGCGTAGTAAATGCTGGAAGCCCCGCTGATTGCGTATAAACGCGCGGCGAGACGTATATCGCTTTCGTCGATGCCCGAGTCCGCCGCAAGCTTATCTAAGTCAGCCTCTTCAAGAGATTTGAAGAAATCTTTATAATTCTCGGTTCTATTCTCAAGCATATCAAAGTCGTACATCCGCTCCTCGTAGATTATCTTGCACATAGCGTTAAGAAGCGATACGTCGCTACCGGGGTTCAACTGTAAATGCAGAGTGGCGTATTTGGAGAGAGGGCTCTTTCGGGGATCGACAAGGATAAGTATCGCTCCCTGTTTTACTCTACTTATTATTTTCCAGGACAATACGGGGTGCGACGAAGTCATGTTGCTTCCAATGATAAAAAAACAATCTACGCGCTCGATATCTTCGATAGGATTAGTCATAGCCGCTGAGCCAAGCGTTTGGGTCAGCCCCGAAACCGTCGGAGAGTGGCAGATTCGAGCGCAGTGGTCGATATTATCCGATTTGATAATTGTCCTGAAAAATTTTTGAAACACATAATTATCTTCGTTTGTACATCTCGCAGAAGATAAACCGGCAAAACCGCCTTTTTTTCGTTGTATCTCCTCGATTTTATGCTTAACCGCTAAAATAGCGTCGATAAATTCAACTTCTTTGAAATTTCCGTTTTCGTCCCTGATAAGCGGTTTTGTCAAACGCTCTTTAGAGTTGACAAAATCCAGTCCGAACTTACCTTTAATGCAAAGCCGTCCGCCGGAGACGTTTGATTTTAAATCTCCCCGAACTTTTACTATTTTATTCGCTTTTTGATAAACGACAATACCGCAACCGACGCCGCAATACGGACAGATAGTTCGGACTTTTTGTACCTCCGGCGCTCTACCGCGACCGACGGCGTTTTTTTCCCCCAAAGCTCCGACCGGACAAGACGTAATGCAATTTCCGCAATATATGCACTCTTTGTTTTTTTCAAGCCCTTGATTGTAAAGGGTAGAAACCATGATCTTACTCCCTTTATTTACAAACGAGAGCGCGTCTCTGTGCGTCCACTCGGCGCAGACCTTGACGCATATTCCGCAAAGTATGCATTTTCCGCGGTCGTGTATAATAAGCGGATTCTTGTCGTCTATTCCATGAATATTCTCTTTAAACTCGTTCTTAACGAATAAATTACCGGATACTCCAAAATCGTAAGAATATTTTTCAAGCAGACACTCGCCCGACGCGTCGCAAACGAGGCAATCCCCAAAATGCCTGCTTAATATCATTTCGATAATTAATTTTCTGGCGTTTGTTACTCTCTCTGAGTTTGTTAAAACGTTCATGCCGTTTCTAACCGGCGTCGAGCATGCCGTATGAAGGAGTTTATCTCCGACGATTTCAACGGAGCATACTCTGCAAGAACCGATTGTAGTTATATCTTTAAAATAACATAGAGTAGGTATGTATATTCCGACGGAATTTGCCGCGTCAAGGATCGTCCATCCCTCTTCGCAAAATATTTCAACTCCGTCTATAACGCATACGATCAATTCGTTACTCAAAATCTAGCTCCTGATTATCGCGTCTCTTGGACATATTTTAAAACACTGACCGCATCTTATACACATCTCTTTATCTATGGTGTGATACTGTCCATGAATACCGGTTATGGCGTTGGAAGGACAGTTGAGTTTACACGCCCCGCAACCTATACAGTTTTTCTGTTCGATTGTATATCGCACAAGTTTCGGACAAACGCCGGCTCTGCACTTTTTTTCAACGATATGCTCAACCAATTCGTCTTCAAAATATTTCAGCATACTTACAACGGGATTTATCGCTTCTCTTCCAAGTCCGCAGAGAGAAGTTTGATACATTACTTCAGATATGTTTCTTATTTTTTCTATATCCTCCAACGCTCCGGCTCCGTCGATAATTTTATCCAGAATCGCCAACAATTTTTGCGTTCCTTCGCGGCATGGAACGCAAAATCCGCACGATTCGTTTTGGGCAAATTCTACATAGTAACGCGCAATTTCAACCGAACATGTGCATTCGTCTAAAACTACTACCCCGCCGGCTCCCAAAGAGGAATCAAGCCGGTTAAGATTTTCGTAAGATATCTCTTCGTTAATAAACGCGGCGGGAATTATCCCTCCGGAAGCCCCGCCTATCTGAATAGCTTTAAGATTTGAAACCTTTAGCATTCCCCCGCCTATATCGTTGATGATTTTATCAAACGTTATGCCAAAAGGGGCTTCGACAAGCCCGCTGTTTCTAACTACTCCGGATAATGAAAATATTTTAGTCCCTTTCGACTCTTCCGTCCCAATTTTCCGGTACTCGTCTACTCCAAGATTGATAATTTCTCTTATATTTGCAAACGTTTCTACGTTATTTATGAGAGTCGGCGAATCAAAAAGCCCCTTTTCGGTAGGAAACGGCGGTTTAACCCTCGGATTGCCTCGTTTTGACTCTATTGCGGCGAATAAAGCCGTTTCCTCGCCGCTTACGTAAGCTCCGGGGGCGTATTCTATCTTTATATCAAAAGCGAAAGCCCGTCCCATTACAGAATTACCGAGAATATTCTTCTCATAAAGTTCTTTAATGGCGTTTTCGACCCGTTGCGCGGCAAGATCGTACTCCTTCCTTATAAAAATAATTCCGTAGTTTGACATTGTCGCGTATCCGGCAATTAGTATTCCTTCAAGGACTCTAAAGGGATCCCCTTCGAGCGTATATTTGTTCATAAAGGTCCCCGGGTCCCCTTCGTCGCCGTTGCATATAACGTATTTTGGCTGCGATATCGCTTCGGCTTGAGCTCTCCATTTGTCTCCGGTCGGATATCCGCCCCCCCCTCTCCCTCTAAGCCCCGATTGTTTGATAAGGTCGCATAATTGAAACGGGTCGTATTCGTCGAGAGCTTTTTCCAGCGCTTTAAATCCGCCGTTGTTCAGATAGTCTTCTAAAGATTCGGGATTGACGAAAGGGCTTGATTTTAGTAAAAGACGCTCTTGTTTTTTAAAAAAGGAGAGATCGTCGTAATATACGACTCTTTTCTTATTTATTGTGTCAAAATAGAGATATTTTTCGATAATAGAGCCATTAATCAGGTGTTCGTTTATTATATCTTTAACTTTGTTAACGTCGAGTTTTATATAGAATATCCTATCAAAACCGACTATAGCGGTAGGTCCGACTTCGCAGAATCCGTGGCACCCCCCTTTTTTTACTTCGTATTTTTCATTAAGATCGGGGTTGTTAAAAACCTCGCTAAACATCGCTATAAAAACGTCTACTCCGCCGGAGCTGAGACAAGCGGAATTTGAACATATCACTATCGGCTCTTTCTTACCCATTGAAGTTCTCCGCCCTTATTTCGTCGATTAATGATTTGACGATCTTAGAATTAACTCTGACATAAGTTTTGTCGTTTATGATAAGAACGGGAGAGAGAGCGCAGACTCCGAGACACGAAGAGGTCTCCAGTTTAATAAGCCCGTCGGGAGTAGTCTCCCCCTCTTTGATACCCAGATACTGTTCTATCTCATTAATAAGCCTTTTAGCGCCTTTAATGTGGCACGCCGTCCCTTTACAAATTTTAAATATATACTTTCCCGGTTTTTCAAGATTATACATAGAATAAAACGAGGCAAATCCGTACGCCTCGGTCGCGGATACGCCGATGTAGGCGCTGATTTTTTTTAGAATATCTTCGTTTAAATATCCAAATTCGTTTTGAGCGTCCAAAAGCGCTTTACTCAGATCGCTTTTCTTGGGATTTTCATATTTCTTTAAAATATTATCGACTATATTGCTTGTCTTTATCTCTTCCATAAACGTCCGCTTGTCCAGTTTGTTAAGATAGAGAGATATTAAAAAAATATCATCCCAAAGTCAAACAATTAATTAAGGAGAAAATAGATTTTTAGATTCAATTTAAATTCAATCGGACGTTTTCTTTTTTGCTTTCATTAAATAGCGGTATGCGTTAACGATTTTTTGGAAGTCCTCTTTGTCGTAATTTTTGTTTTTATCCGGATGGCGTTCTGAAACCAATTTTCTATACGCTTTTTTTATTTCAGGGTAACCGGCGTCCTTTGAAACTCCCAGTATTTTGAAACAGTCCTCCTCTTCCGGAATAAAATGCTCTTTAAGTTTGTTAAAATCGCCGGACTGTATCTCAATCTCCTGAGATACTTTGAAAATAAAGTCGTATTCGTTTTTGGTAATAGACGCGTCGGCTATGGATAGAGCGAATAGAAGTTGCAAGATATTTAGTTTTTCCTCGTAAAGACAAAATTGATTAATCAGTCTTGTCGACCTCTCTAAATTTACGACCGCGGTCGATTTATCGTAGTTGTTAAAGACCGTTATAACATATTGAAGCTCTCTTTTATCAAATTTCATCACATTAGCGAGGAAATCTTTTATTAATGATACTTCAGATAGAATAATGTTGCCTTTCAAATTGATCAAACCGCAACAGAGATCGATAATAGTCTTGAGGAACAGAAGGTTTTTGGAGGGTATCTCGTTGTCGACAAACAGCTCCTCCGAATCAACTTCGGGCGCGTCCTCGTAGTCAAATAAAAAATGCCCCATAGCGGCTAGTAAGAAAGAAGCAAAAATGTTGTTTGTAACCGCAAAACCGACGAGAAGTCCCGTCAATTTGCCAATAAATTTCATTCTTTTCAAAAAAAAATCCAAAATTAACAAGAAAACAACATAATATAATTTTTTTTTAGGAAATAATCAAGAATTTATTTAATAAAACCGCTTAAAATTCAAAAAAAAACCTCTAGCCGACGTTTTAATACCATTAAGATTCAATTCTGCGTCCCGTCAGTTTTTTGGGGAGGAAGAGAAATTGACACATATGATGTTAAATATTTTTTTTATTCTCCAAAAAAACTGACGGGATACCTTATTTTATTTTTATGTCTTCCCCCCGGCTTTTGCCGTTACAATGTCCGGGCGGTAATATGCGTCAAGGAGTTGGTCTGTATCGACGACTTTCATGCCGTCTAATATATAAACCATCTCGCGCGCCAATTTCTCGCTGCCTGAAAGGAAGCCCTCCGGAATCCATGCGAAAGATCCTCCTTCGCGAGTAACAACAGCGGAGTAGATAAGCTCGCCTGTTAGGGCGTTCCAATATTTAATTGTTCCATCATAAGACCCCGACAGCGCATGTTTTCCGTCCGGAGAGAACGCGACGGAGGAGACTCCGTAAAAATGCCCGTCCGCCATTCCCGCTTTTTTACCATATATCCGGTTTATTATTCTTTGAATAATATGCAACGGTCTAAAATGTCCGCTCATCGTTCTTACTTCTTTACCGCTCGAGACGTCCCAAAGTTTAAGCGTCCTATCTCGCGAACCCGATAGCGCATATTTACCGTCGGGAGAAAAGGCGACGGAGAGGACATAGTCGGAATGTCCGATCAGCGCTCTTAACTCTTTTCCGCTCGCGACGTCCCACAGTTTAAGCGTCTTATCCTGCGAACCCGATAGCGCATATTTACCGTCCGGGGAGAACGCGACGGAACGAACGCCGCTCGAATGCCCTAGTTGTATCTTGAGTTCGTGGGGCGCGCTCAAAAGCGGCGCAATCGCGCCAAAGATTGTAGCGATTAACTTTAGATTTTTTGTAAACATATATTCTCCTTATTTTATCTACGTCTCCCTCGTCCCCATATGATGTTAAGAATAAATTTAACATCATATGTGTCAGAAAAAATATAGCGCCCCTAAATTGATTTTATTATTTGCAAAATATCCTTAAATATGATAAAAACTTAGAATATAATTACCAAAAGAGGACTTTTATGCTAAAAAAAATCGACAATATTATTTCTTTAATTGAAAAGCGCAAAATATTTGCCGTTATTATATCTTTTTTACTATTATATTTACTTATTTTTATAAAAATCGACGTCAAATTGCTTTTTAGCGATACTATAATAACCGGAGGCGATACCGCAAGCTGGTATCAATCGGCTAAGTCCCTCAAAGAAATATTTATCCCTAACGGGCGTCTCTTCGGTTGGACTATGGCTAACTTTTTCGGATACAACGAACTGCAATATTATTTTACCATACCGTTTTTGATCTCGGTAATTTTAAGTCTTGTTATGCCGCTTACCGTAGCTCTAAAAATAACGACTTTAGCCGGAATTCTATCTCTTCCTATAGCTTTTTATTATACGGCAAACAAATTTACTAAAAATCTTTGGATTTCGTTATCCGCTTCGTTTTTAAGTCTTATTTTTTTATTTAACGAGTCTTACACTATGTACGGCGGTAATTTTCTTTCAACTTTTGCGGGAGAATTTGCATATTCGATCTCGCTGTCGATTTTTGTTTTTTTTCTCGGAGTCTGTTTTGAGACTTTTCAAAAAGGCAAAAGTCCTATTATACCCGGCATTTTATTAGGACTAATCGGTTTATCTCATCTTTTTGTATATATGGTCGCCTTTTTCGTTCCATTTTTCTTCATATTTGCAGATAAAATCAAAAACAGCGTCGCGCCTCCAAAAAAAATATCTAAACAAAAGACCGGCGACGCCGTCGATATAGAATTTTCAAGCGACAAAATCTCCGAAAAAATTGTACTGATCTATATAATAAACTTTGTAATAATGGCTTTTTGGTTGATTCCGTTGATATTTACGCGGGAATTTTCCCAATCTATATCTATGATTTGGCGATTTGCCGATATAAAAGACTTTTTTAGACAAACGTTCTTCGGTTTGTTTTTCCTCGGCGTAGCCCTAAATATTTTTTTACTTATTAATTCAAAAAAAGACAGAATTATCTCTTTTCTCTTCTTTTATCTCTTTTTAGTAACAATTTTTTTCTATATCATATCGACCTTTTTACAAATACCCGATATAAGGTTTGTTCCTCCCGCGCTTATAATAGCGCTTTTTTCGATAACTATTTTCTTGAACTTTTTCCCGGAATATTTCTTCAACAAAAACTACCCGATAGTTCGGCCTATTCTCTATTTAATTATAGTCGTTTCTTCTTTTATTTTAGTAAATAAACTACCAAAAAACGTAGTCTCATGGTACAACTGGAATTATTCAGGATACGAAGCAAAAAAAGAGTGGCCCAACCTCAAAAAAATTATCGAACAGTACAAAGGCGATATTAATACCGGTAGAATACTTTGGGAGAAGCAAAATCAAAACGACAACGCCGATTTTGGATCGGAACGAGCCTTTGAAAATCTGTACCTATTTACCGGACGTCCCTCTACGGAAGGAGTTCATTACGGTTCAAGTTTCATGGCGAGAGCGACGACATATATGCAGAGCGAATATTCGCTTAATCCCGTCGACCCCGAGTCGCACAGATTGTACTCCGTCGTCAATCCCAAAGTTTGGCCCGTCAGGTTTTATCAGACAAATTCTAAAGACATCATTGTATATTCAAAAGAAATCAAGCAAAAGTTTGATAATCATACGGATTTTGAGAAAACCGGCGAATTTGGTAAATTCTCCATATATACTTTTAAATATCATCCTAAATCGTATATCAGAATAGTAGACAATGAGAATCTATCTGTCGTTAAAAGCAATAAATACGGATTTAAAACCGATTTTTACCGCGCTTTTAGGGATTACGAATTATTCGACTACCCCTTTATTACCGGTAAATACGCAAAAGGTTTGAAAACGGCAAATTATTTTAACAATTACGACGAGTACAGAAACAAATTTTTTGACCCCGACTTTGATTTCAACTCATGGCTTGAAAATTATAAATATAAAACCTCGATTAGCGAAGAAAACGTTCAAAATTTTAAAATCCAATTCAAAACTAAAGAGATTGGAAAACCGCATATTATTAATATTACCTACTCGCCAAATTTTAAAGCTAAAAACGGAGACAAAATATATCCCGTATCTCCCGGATTTATGATGATTATCCCAAGCGAAGAGGATGTAGTTATCAACTACGGAAGAAATATTTATGAAATTATCGGTCTCATAGTTACCCTTCTTATTATTCCAATAATTATATTTAGAAAAAAAATAGAAGCTGTAACTATACCTCGCGTGGAGATTGTTAATAGAATCGCGATAACGCTTGTCGCGCTTATTGCGATTGTTCTTCTATTTGAAACCCTTACCGAGGCTCGAAAGATACCTCTCGATCAAAAAAGAGCAGAAACGCTGTTTTACAAAGAGCAAAATTATCAAAAAGCGCTGGATATTGCCAACAAATACGCGACCGTAGATATGCTTGATAAATACGACAACGCGCAAATATACTCGTTCTATATGATGAAAGCGCGTATTCTCCTTAATCAAAATAAAAAAGAGGAAGCCAAACGTATCTACGACTATATTACTAATAGATACAACCATACAAGAAACAACGATTATAATAGATTAAATTTTAAGTAGATTTATAGGCATATCAAAGTATCAAAATATTCAAAACGGGAATTCCCGTTTTGAATATTTTGACGTTTCGCAGATTTACGTCGCAAATCGGAGAAAAACTCGCATTTCAAAATTAATAATAAACCATACAGTCTAGGAAATCAAATAAGCCATTGATCCAATTTCATCTAACGTTTGCCGTAAACGACGTTTTTGCCGCTTTTTTAAAATATCAATCTTTTTTATCCAAAATTATTTGATATTTTTTTCCAAATCTATCTTTAATTTTTTTTTCTTCAATCAACTCGTTTATCCAATATATCCAGACTGTATCTTTTTCTATATCCGCCTCAATTAATGCTCTTTCAACGATTGGTTGTAAAGTTTCAGTTTCCAAATTTAGAAAGATGTTATAAATTATTAAAGCTCCGGGCCAATTAAGATCCGCTAACCAATTCATCATTTTATCGGCAATTATCAATAAACGAGGAAAACCAATTTTTTTTAATACTTTTGCAGAATTTTCCCAATACCCTTTTCCTCTAGGTTGCGCCAAACGAACAAGATCGTCGTCTTCAATTATTTCGGCAAGTTTATTTATTGAATTTTCTTGAATCTCTTTTGGAATATTCCCTTCATAGAAACTGTTAAGATTATCAATTAATATTTCAATATCGTCTTTGTTATTCATAACTAATCTCGGCAAAAACTTTCATCTAACGCCTCGCCGGTTGCCGAAGTTGGCGGCTGGCTTATATAAATCTAAATATAACTAGTCAATACAACAAATAACATCAAAAATCAACTTTAAAAGCTTAAAATCGCGTACTCCGTCGGTTTTTTGTGGAATAAAAATTTGACGCATATGTGTCAAATTTTATTCCAGACGCGTCGCGTCGATAACGCGCGACAATTGTCGTATAAAAATTCGACGCATATGGAGACGCTGTTGCTTGCGCAACAAACTACAAATAATAATTTTATAATAAATTTTTTAAATTATTTATCATACAAATTTTTACATCTTTAAAACCTTTTTTGATATAAAAATTCTTTGCTTGATAATTTGTTTCCCATACATGTAAAGCAATTCTACTTATACCATTATCAATAGCTTTATTTTTTATTTCATCAATTAATTTTGATCCTATTCCTTTATTTTGATATTCATAAATAACATCAAAATGATCAATATGAAAACATTTTATATTATTTTTAAATGGCGGTGAAGGATAGGAAAACTCTTGAAAAACTGCTAGACCAATAGGTGTTTTATCATCATATACAATAATACTATAATAATTATCATTTTTTAGTTGATTTTCAAACATTTTATAAAATTTTTTATAATCATACTTATCTATAATATCAGGATAGTTATTCTCTAAATCCAAATGAGCAATTTTACTTAAATTAGTTATAACATCAATATCTTTTTTGTATTCAAATTTATAAACTGAATTATTGTTTTGTAGATTACTGTTTTCTTTAAATGATTTTATTTTGATTTCCGAATGATTATTTAATACATTTAAATGCATTTCTGTAACTTCTGTTTTAAATAAATTTTTAGAAAAAAAAGATATAGATTGATTATTTGGTACCCAAAAATCTGTTTCTACTCTATTTACATTATTTTCTTTTGCAAAATCTTTGATAAGATTTAATAATATTGTCCCAATATTTTTATTTTGATAATCAGGTAAAATTAGTAATTCGCCTATAAACAATTTTTTTTTATCATTTTTAAAAATTGGTTCGGGAAAATTGTGAAAACCAAATATTGCATAACCAATAGGATATAAGTCGTCAAATACTATATATGAGTAAAATCTGTCATTTTTCAAGAAATTAACAAAACCTTCTAATGTTTTATCATAGTCAAAATCAACAAAAAGATCAGAATTGTTTTTTAAAAGATTATCATGAAAATATTTATTTAATCCAGCAATGATTAATGCATCTTTTTTTAATACATATTTAATATTCATTTCCCCATCCCCAAAAAACCGGCGAGACGCCATATCAAAATATTCAAAACGGGAATTCCCGTTTTGAATATTTTAACTTACTTATATACAGTCTCGCAAATCTTACAAACGCTCTTTTACCTGATTCCAAATAGTCTTTTAAAAAAGTTTGCGATAACGGCAAATATTGAAGGGCGGGAGAGTTTCTCTTTTACTTCGATAGCGTTATTAATTTCGTCGAATGTAAAATCTTTTCTTACCGTATTTTCGTCGATTTCCAACTCAAGTCTGTCTAATTTATTTTTTACGTCGACTATTTTAGCGTCTATCTCAAACCAATTAAGTCTTTTAGCCGCCAAATATCGTCTATAGCCGGCGATTAATATATAATCGTTATTTATCACAATAGGCTGTAAAAGCCCATAATTCGACATGGATTTCATCAACGACGATAAATCGCCAATATCTGCTCTAAGCCTTTTTTTGGGAACTTTAATATCGGATATTTTTACTTTCATAACCCGGCCCTAACTACTGAAAATCATATTTTAAAATAGGTTGACGCGCCGCGGTAATATCGTCTACTCTTTTAATGGGAGTTTTTGTAGGAGAATTTTTTAGCAAATCCGGCGCGTTTTTCATTTCGTCGTATATTTTTAACATAGTTTCGGCAAATTTATCCAGAACCTCTATAGTTTCCGTTTCGGTAGGCTCGATCATCAAACAGTTATGAAGCGGAAAACTCACCGTAGGAGCGTGATAACCGTAATCTAAAATTCTTTTTGCAAAATCCATTATTCCAAGCCCCGAATCGCGAAGCTCTTTTTCAAGCAAAATTACAAATTCATGCATTATATGATCTTTGGTTGCGATATCAAACTTATCTTTCAGTAAATATCCCAGATAATTGGCGTTTAAAAGCGCTAATAAACCGCTTTTTCTCAGCCCTTCCGCTCCAAGAGTAACAATATAGGCGTAAGATTTTATAATTACCGAAAAATTGCAATAAAACGCCCTTACTTTACCGATGGATTTATCGCCTCTTCCCGTAATTTTATATTTTTTGTCTGCAAAGGTTACTTTTTCATTCGGCAAAAAAGCTTTTAGATGTTTTTTTACTCCAACCGGACCGGAGCCGGGTCCTCCTCCACCGTGGGGCGTTGAAAGCGATTTATGCAGATTGAGATGCGCTACGTCGAATCCCGCGTCTCCGGGTCTCGAAATCCCCAATATCGCGTTAAGGTTCGCCCCGTCGTAATAGAGCTGAATATCTTTTTTATGGCAAATATCTACAATTGTTTCAATATTTTTTTCGTATAGCCCCAACGTATTTGGATTGGTTAGCATAAGAGCCGCGACGTTATCGCCGATTTTTACTTGAAGATCCTCGATCGATACAAAACCGTTAGCGTCGGACTTTACCGTAACGACTTTAAATCCCGCTACGTTCGCCGACGCGGGGTTTGTGCCGTGAGCCGAGTCCGGAACAAGTATAACGTCCCTAACCTCCCCTTTATCCTTAAAGTATGCGTCTATAACATATAATCCCGTCAATTCGCCGTGAGCTCCGGCGCAAGGGGCGATAGAAACTTCGTCCATACCGGTAATCTCCGCCAAATCTTGCGCCGCTTTGTACATAACTTCGAGATTGCCCTGAACTCGATCTTCCGACGAATAAGGATGCATATTGGCAAAAGGATCCATTTTTGAAATCTTTTCATTAATTTTAGGATTATATTTCATCGTGCAACTGCCTAAAGGATAAAAGCCGGTATCCACGCCAAAATTTCTGTTTGACAATCGAATATAATGCCTCACAACTTCTCCCTCGCTCATATCCGGAAAAACTTCCAGCTCCTCCCTGATTAAATTTTGAGGCAAATGTTTTGTAATATCAAAACCGTCTTCTTTAAAAAAATTATAGGAAGACAAACTGTCGTTTGATTTTTCAAATATTAAGTTTTTATCTATCATTGTATACTCTCCAACGTTTTAACCAGATTATCTATCTCTTCAACCGTATTCATTTCGGTCGCCGATACTAAATAATACCCCTTCATTTCGTCGTAATGTTTTCCTAAAGGATAAAAAGATAAAATATCGTTCGCCTCAAGAGCTTTAGATATTTTATCGTAATTAATATCAGTTTTGACCGCGAACTCGTTAAAAAAAATCTGATTCTCAACAATTGCAAAATTCTTCAATTTGGATATTTTATCTCTCGCCAAGCGCGACATCTGTAAGTTTCTTAATCCGCAACTCCTCATGCCGCTCTTGCCAAGTATCGACATATAGACGCCCGCTCTAAAAGCGCATAATCCGTGATTCGAACAAATATTCGACGAAGCCAACTCTCTTCTTATATGTTGCTCTCTGGCGGTCAAAGTCAAAGTATAAACTATAGCGCCGGCGGAGTCCTTAGTCTGACCGACGATTCTTCCAGGCATTTTCCTAAAATACTCTTTTGTAGCAGCCAAAAATCCCAGATAAGGTCCGCCAAAACTAAGCGGAATTCCCAAACTCTGAGCCTCGCCGACTACTATATCCGCGCCGAAATCCGAAGGTTTCTTTATTACCGTTAAGGATAATATCTCCCACAACGCCTGAATAACCAAGCGTCTATCGTTATGAACAATTTTCGCCGCTTCAGAATAATCTATAATAGAGCCAAGAAAATTCGGCGAGGATTGTATAAAGCAAGCGTAATCTTTATTCCACACAGATTTAAAATATTCCAAATCGAAAGTATAACCGTCGTTGTCGTAAATATCGATAGATACCCCAAGAGCCCCCATATAGGTATAAAGAGTTTTGAGATAATCCGGATGAATATACTTATCAACCAAAATCTTTTTAGCTCTCGTATGATTAGCGGAGAGAGAAGCCGCTTCGCAACACGCCGTAGCCCCGTCGTACATTGACGCGTTTGACGCGTCCATCCCCGTTAGAGCGCAAATATAAGTTTGGTACTCAAATATCGCCTGAAGAGTCCCCTGAGAAATTTCCGCTTGATAAGGCGTGTACGCCGTATAAAACTCTTGACGTCCCGCAATCTCGTCTACCGCCGCCGGTATATAATGGTTATAGGCTCCGGCGCCCATAAATATTGATTTATATCGACGGTTTTTAGAAGCGATCTCCTCAAAATATTTCATTGTCTCTATTTCGCTCTTTCCGGAGCCGATATTTATAACTTTAGATTTGAATTTCGACGGTATCGGGTCGGTCAAACTTTCAAGATCTTTTTTCCCGATAACTTTAAGCGCCCGATTTATTTCATGGTCGCTGTGCGGATAGTACGACATTTAAGCTCCTTTTACCCTTTTATAGAAAGGTATATCCATTTTTATTATTTTTTCAACCTTATTTCGTATTTTTATCGACAAATCGAATGAATTTACATATTCTTTATTAACATACGCAAGACCGATATTTTTCTTTAACGTCGGCGAATACGTTCCCGAAGTAACTACTCCGATAGTTTTCCCCGTATTGTCTAATATTTCCATACCCGTTCTGGGAATAGATCTCCCCTCAACCTCAAATCCGATTATTTGATCGCCGTAAATCGAGTCCTTATTGTCCACAATAGCTCTCTTTCCTATAAAATCGGAGTCTTTATTTAGTTTAACGCTCCATTTGACCATAGTCTGCAAAGGAGAATGATTTTCGTCAAATTCCGAACCGTAAAGCGGTAATCCCGCTTCAAGTCTTAAAGTATCTCTACAACCGAGCCCGCACGGTTTGATATTATACTTTTTTCCTTTCTCAAGAATATATTCAAAAAGTTTTACCGACTTTGCGTTCTCAATAATCAGTTCAAATCCGTCCTCCCCGGTATATCCGGTTCTGGATATTAAAAGTTCCGATCCTTCGTAAGAAAAAGTTTTAACTTCAAAGGGCTTCAATTCCGAAACGTTATAAGACAAATCGGTTAAAAGTTTCACCGCAAGAGGTCCCTGTACGGCTATAATCGCAAGCTCTTCCGATCTGTTTACGCAATTTTGATCGTTTAGTTTCAAAGACTTTTTTATCCACTCGTAATCTATATCTTTCCTGGTCGAATTAACTACTACGTGATACAGTTCGTCGCTTATCGACATAACCAAAAGATCGTCTATAACTCCCCCCCTATCGTTCAACATAGTCGAATATATAATCTTCCCCGGTTTTATTTTTGAATAGTCGTTAGGAAGCAGATAATTTAAACTCTTAACGGCGTCGTCTCTACTCTGAAATTTTAAGATAATGTTGCCCATATGCGACACGTCGAATATTCCGACTCCATTTCGTACGGCTTCGTGCTCCTCCTGTATCGAACTGTAAAATACCGGTAGATATACTCCGTGAAAATCTACAATATTGCCATTTAGCTTTTTATGCGTCTCATACAGAGGCGTCTTCTTGATCTCTTCCATATTGCTCTCTCCTAATTATTATTATCTCCGGATAAATCTTTAACGACCGGCGATCTGTCGTCGGCTATAACGTCGATAATAGCCCCGTCGTCGATTATCAGATCGTTCTGTTTTATAATATCGCTCGCGCGCGCATCGCTTTCAGCGTCTATCGATTTAACCTCGACGGGCTTATCCGCTTTTATAGTCGTAACAGTCGTTTCCAATTTTGTATCCGCGCGCTTAGGCGCAACCGTAGTAGTAGTAGTAGTAGTAGTAACCTTGCTCAGTTCGCCTTCCGCAGTCGTCTCTTCCGATAAATTATTTTTACCGTCCGAAGACAAGTCTATGTTCGATTTTTTATCGACCTTCTCTTCGCCCTCTTTTGTATCGGGATCTATATCGGAATCGGGAACTACGTTCGTTACCGTATCGTCCTCAAAGAGATTGATATTTAACAATCCTTCGATATCCACGTCGCTATATAGCGCTTCGTATTCTTTTAACAGAGATTTATTAATATTAATGTTATCTTCAAAATAGCCTAAATTACCGTCAATTTTTTCATATTTTTCAATAAATTTGTCAATAGTAGTTTTTTTCTGTTCCTTTTTCATTTTACAAGCCCGACATTCGCCTTTTGGAACAAATTCCGGTATATAGTATTCAAAATAGAGAGTATTTTCAGAGCAATCTTCCGACGGCAACAAACCCGATTCAGAACATACTTTTATTTCCAACACGCCCGGCGGCCGTTTGAACTTTAAAGGCTCCTTGTTTAGATGATAATATTTCATAAATTCTAAGAAAGAGTTGCCCAAAACCGGCTCGGCGGGCTGTCCGTTGCCAAGGCTCAAACCGTACTCCTTAAAACCGCACCACATTGCCACGGTAACTTCCGGAGTAAAACCGATTATCGATACGTCGTTAAAATTTTGGGTCGTCCCGGTTTTAGCCGCAATCTCAACCGGCGGGAAATTGTCTATCAAACTCTTTCTGTAACATAAAAATCCTTCGGGATTGTGAACGGTATCTTTTAAGATCGAGGTCATAATAAAAGCGTTTTCAGGCGATATAATCTGCAATTTTTTAACGTTATCTCTATAATACTTTTCAATCTCTTTCCACGGTTCGTAAATGACCTTCCCCTCTCTGTTTTCAACAAAAAGTATACAGTTAGGAATTTTTCTCTGACCGAGATTAGCAAAAGTTGAAAATGCGGTAGCCATTTCTACGGGCGATACGGACCCAGTCCCTAGTACGGTGCTAACTTCCGGCTTAAGTCTCTCGTTAATCTCTTTTTGAGAATTAATTCCAAGCAACAGAGCCGCTCTATCTAGAGGATATTTATAGTTATTATCCTTGCCGACAGAATAAAACATCTGACACGACGGTATATTTAAACTTTTTCTAAGCGCTCTTCTAAACGTTAACTTACCGTAATAAACTCCTCCGTAATTATGCGGTTTGTACCAATCGTCGGGGTCTTCCGAATCGAACGTAAAAACGTAGGGCTTATCGATGAAAATCGAAGAGGCGTTATATAAACCGCTGTCTAGCGCATAAGAATAGATCAGCGGCTTAAACGAAGACCCCGGCTGTCTCCTGCTCTGCATAGCGTAGTTAAATCTATTATTGGGATCAAACTTCTTACCGCCGACCATTACGACAATCTGCCCCGTACTATTATCTAAAGCGATAAAAGCGCCCTGAACTTGCGATAATAAATTCACGCTCTTATCAGCTTTATCAAACATCGCTTCCGTAACGGTATCGATCAAATTTAATCCAAGTATTTGGGCGGTAAGATTTAGCGGAGGATTTATATTTTTTTGGTATTCGGTAATAGCTCTATTGATATTGCGGTTGCCGTCGACATTAACGTTTGTTAAAGAAAACGCGTCCCCAAGCAGAGCTAAAGTGTCTATGTATGAATTTTGAACTATTCTGTAATTTCTTAATTGATAATCCTCAAAAATTTTTTGTTGCTTATCTAACACGGCGCTCATAAGAGAACTCGCAAAAAGCTGAGCTTTCAAATCAAGCGTACTATGAATAACAAGCCCGTCTCTAAAAACGTTTACGTTTGGAAGTTTTTTCTCTATTTCATTTAAGACCCAATCGCTAAAATACGGCGCCTTGTCTTCCCTGTTGTAAAAAGCCCCTCTTGAGGATTCGGCGGAAGACTGCCATCTCAACCAAAATTCATTAAAACTGTTATCCGCGTCAATTTTAGATATAATTCCCGCTTTTACCATCCTTTTAAGAACTTCTTTCTGCTTAACTTTATGATTTTTAGGAAACTTAATAAAGGAGTAATAAGTAGGATTTGAAATAACGGTTATAAGCGACGCCGCCTCAGAGTACGTTAAATCGGTTACCTCTTTGTTAAAAAACAACTTGCTCGCCGCCTGAATTCCGTTTGTTCCGTAACCAAAAGGAACGTGATTAAGATATAAAGTTAATATCTCATTTTTAGTATACTTCTTTTCAAGTTGTATAGACAACCACAACTCTTTGATTTTTCTGTTTAAAGAAAATTCGTTAGTTAAAAACAACGTTCTTGCCAATTGCTGAGTTAACGTGCTCGCCCCGCTTACCGCTTTCCCCAAAAAATTATTTACAGCCGCGCGAAAAATAGCAAACGGATTAAATCCGTGATGTTTATAAAAACCGGAGTCCTCCCATAAAATCAACGCCTTAACGGCAAAATCCGGAACCATATCGAGAGTTACCATATCTCTTTTTTCATCGGAATAAAATTCTGTTATTACCTCGCCGTTCTTATCCAACAAAACGCTCGGCAAAGAGGGCTTTTTCGTTTCTAAAAGAGTCTCTATCTCCTCCATATTGTTAATTTTGCTTAATGTCAAACCTAAAGATATGGCGACGACAAAAGCGACGGATATGAGGATTATCATTTTAATCATTGAAGAACGAACAATATTGTCTCTATCGGATTGCAAATTTCACCTCGCGAAAGAATTACATAATATTTTTTTATTGCCGATATGTCAATAGTTATATAAATTTTTTACAACGAGGAAACTGTTTTCTTGGGCAAGGAAAATTCAATTTTACCAAAGCCCGTCGGTTTTTTGGGAAATTAAAAATATTTGTTTCATATGTGTCAATTTTATTCTTAACGTCATATGTGTCATTTTATTTGTCTCATATGCGTTGAATTTCTATCGAGGGTTCAATGGATACATATGCGTCATTTCCCCACCCCAAAAAACTGACGGATTACCCTCAAATTTTATTTGCGAATATTTCTTGTTTTTGTTATTATTCATTTAAGAGCGTCTCCTTCTGATATTTTTTGTTTTTTTTAACCTTATGCCGGAAAAACGCTCTCTTTTCATAGCGCTGAATTATGCGCTTAATCATTGAACGCGGGAGAGTTTATGAAACCGATAGGTATAGTAGTATTAGTAATCTTTATTGTTATATTAATCTTTATCTTTACTTTAGGACATTTTTCTGAAATTAAAAAAAAAGAGACGGACGCAAGATATAAAAAATTAGTCGACGATAAAAAATATATTCTCGCTAAAATCAAAATGAAAATTGAATTGCGGGTTATTACAAAAGTCGTTTTAAGTCAAAGCAAGAAAAAAAGGATAGAAAACATTGAAAATCTTATCTCAATCTGCGATGAAGAGATAAAAAAAAGCGGATTAGTTGAAGAAGATGAAATTGCAAAATATTTAATGTCGAGAATTCCTACTCTTGACCATTACGCTCTTGAACTTGAAGAGATTTTATACTACGCTCCTAACCTGAATTATCAAGATTCCGAAGGTAAAACTCCGCTCATGATCGCCTGCGAAAATCGAAAACATTTTATCGCCGGAGACCTTATCAAAGAAGGCGCCGATATTGAAATTGCCGATAACGAAGGGAAAACGGCGCTTATATATGCCTGTAATGCGGGACATTTTGAGACTGTAGATAAACTCTTAAAAGCCGGGGCTAACGTTAAACATATAGACAACTCCGGAAAAAAAATGATACAACAGGTAACTTCGACAAAAGATCAAATAAGGATAATCTCCCGATTAATCGAATTTGGGGCGGAGACGAAATAGTTGTATTGACTCTATCTTTATAGAGGCAAATTGGTTGTCAAACGAAAAAAACTCCGAAGATACTGTCGTCGCTTCACGCTTGATAATGTTCATCAATGAAGGCAAGTAAGAAATTCTCGAATGATTTGAGTTTTTTGGAGTATTAAGAAATGACACATATGGAACAATTTTTTTGATTAGCAAATTATTTGTCATTTTCTAAAAATTTATTCAAATTTTTGTAAAGAGTTTTCTACTTTTAGTTGTTATATATATTAAAGAAAAAGGAGAAAACTTTATGAAAAACAAAAAACACTTATTCCATTTTATAGTATCTGAATCTATGAATAGTAACGTCATAGATTTCTTACTAAAAGAGTTCAAAATTAATACGTTCAGCAAACTGTTTGAAACAATGTTCCATCTTATCAACAAAAAAATTCCAAAAATGAAGAGAATAATCGGAAATTGCCGCTCCGAATACGCCGTTATAGATAATACCGACGATAAAAGATTGGATAAATACCTCAGGATCAGCGAAGCGGATTATCTTCGAATAAAAAGATGGCATTCTTTGTATAACGAATTTGGTATGGCTTCGACGGTTCGAGATATTATACTGTTTTTCTATAACGGCGTTACAAAATACGGATTGGAAGGATTTCTTGGGATTGTTGGTAAGAAATTGAAAGTTGATAAATTGAAAAATGATTTTTTGGGTAAAATGACACAACTGTTAAATATAACCGCTCAAAAACAGCTATTATACGCGCTCGTAATCGAAAATTACCCCAGATATACGTAAAATTATTTGTTGTTTCACAAAAAAACAAGCGGGGTACATTTTTATAAAAATTTCATTTGGCTTTAAATTCTAAAAGTATTATGATGACGGCTATTATTATCCGAAGGAAGAGTTATGGTTGCAGCGATAAAAAAACCGGCTATATTGATAGGAAACGTCAACGTAGGTAAGACGACAATATTCAATAATATTACCGGAAAAGAGCTGAAAGAGGTAAAAGATAAGGAGACTTCGATTTCCTACTTTAAAGCGACTATAAAGGGCTCGTCCAAACCGGTTTACGACATTCCCGACATATCCGGACTGACTATATGCGCTGAAGAGGAAAAAACCGCCATTAATCTACTATTAAATAAGAGCGTCGATACTATAATACAGGTCGTCGACGCGAAGAATTTGTTGCGGAGTCTGGCGTTGACGTTGCAAATCGCGGAATTCGGCATACCGACCATAATAGCTCTCAATATGATAGACGAAGCTCAGGTCAGGGGCGTTAAAATTGATTCGCGTAAACTTTCCGAGCGATTAAATCTGGAAGTTATCGATACGATTGCAAACGAACGCGAGGGAACAGGAAAATTAATCTCGTCGATCGATAAAGCGAGGCTTCCTTCCGTTCGAGCGGTATTCCCGGAAGATATAGAGAGCGCGATAGTAGACATATCGGCGTTTTTTGGCGACGACGAACCGTCGAAAAGAGCTTTGGCTATATTGCTCGTAATAAAAGATAAAATCATTGAAAAATATGTTTCCGACAAATTCGGCGATAACACTCTTCAAAAATGCAAAAAAATCGTTAATAATCTCGAAAAAAAACACGCCAAACCGTTAGACGTTATAATTTCTGAGACATATTACTTCCAAGCGAATCGTATAACCGATAGCGTTTCTAAAAAAGTAAAATGCGATTTGTCCGATAGAAAATTTAAGTTAAGCCGATGGACTTCCAGATTATTTCCGGGTATTCCTATCGCTATTTTTGTCGCTCTGCTTATGTTTTTATTCGTCGGTAAATTTGGAGCGGAATTCCTCGTCGATCTTTTGGAAGGCAAACTTTTCAACGGGATTATCATCCCCTTTTTGAAAAATATTCTTAAAGTATTTAACAGTTCTTTCATAACGGATCTTTTTTGCGGAGAATTCGGACTAATAAGCGTCGGGATAACGCTATCTTTCGGGGTAGTTCTACCGGTACTTTTTACTTTCTATATTTTCTTCGGATACCTTGAGGACTCCGGTTACCTTCCGAGAGTCTCGATATTGCTGGATAAAGCTCTAAGAGTAATCGGTCTTAACGGCAAAGGGGTTTTCCCGTTGATTATGGGATTTAGTTGTATAACTATGGCGCTGTTGACTACAAGGATGCTTGATACAAAAAAAGAAAAAATAATAGCCTCTTTTCTGCTTATTTTGGGACTTCCCTGCGCTCCGCTGCTATCCGTTATGTTTGTGCTTTTTGGCAAACTCCATTGGAGCGCGGCGGTTATAGTTTTTGGCGTCATTCTTTTTCAGGTGATTTTATCCGGACTTTTGTTAAACAAAATTCTTCCGGGCGACAGGGGCGATTTTATCATCGAGGCGCCGCCGCTTCGTCTCCCCTCGTTTTTACCTATTTTAAAAAAGGCGACTCTTCGCATCAAAACATTTTTGATAGAAGCCGTTCCGATATTCTTGATCGCATCGTTTGCGCTTTTTTTGTTTGATAAAGCCGGCGGCTTAGACCTTTTCCGCGCCTCTCTAAAGCCCGTTACGTTGAAGTTGCTGGGATTGCCGGTCGAAAGCGTAGAGATAATCTTAATGACAATCGTTAGAAGAGAGGCGGGCGCGGCGTTATTAAGTCTGTTTTTTGATTCGGGAATATTTAACGGAACGCAAACCGTAGTAATGCTATTGATTATGACGTTTTTAACGCCCTGTATTAACTCGATGATTGTGATTTTTAAGGAACGCGGAGTTAAAACCGGTCTCGGCATAATCGGTTTCGTTATTCCCTACGCTCTACTGGTCGGAGCGGTCGTAAATTTTATATTAACGTCGTTAAAAGTTCAATTGTAGGAGGATTTTGTGGAAACATATAAAGAAGAGATACTTGAGGCGATAATGGAAGCCGAAGAGCGCGGGAATTGCTCCGTCGAGCATATAAAAGTGGGGATTTCAAAAGAGAGGGTTAAACCGGACGAACTCGCGGCGCTCTGCGAAGACGGATTTATAACGATGCAAAACGATAAAATTTCTATGACAAGTAAAGGGCGAGAGTTAGCCGTTCAGGTAGTGAGAAGGCATCGTTTAGCCGAATGCCTCATGGGCTACGTTTTAAACATATCTCCGGACGCTATGGAGAAAGTCGCCTGCGAGATGGAACACACGCTACTCCCCGAAGTGGAAGAGTCGATATGCGCTTTACTGGGACATCCCGACACGGCGCCCGACGGCAAACCGGTTCCGCCGGGGAAATGTTGTATTCAAAAAAGCAGAAAAATTGAAAAAACCTTAATTAGCGTAGCCGAACTTAACCCGGGAGACGAGGGTAAAATCGCTTATATCAAGCCTAAAAATCATAATAGACTAATGAAACTTACTGCTTTTGGGCTTATTCCCGGACAACGCGTTAAACTTGCCCAAAAATCGCCGACATTCTGTATTTTATTTGAACAAACGGAAATTGCCGTTGAAAAAGATATAGCCGAAGAGATATACGTCTGGAAAATTGAAGAGGATTCTTAAGACGCTCTCTGAAATATAGATTATTTTCGCCTATTTAGTATTGACATTTATGCGAGTTTTATATAAATTGTAGTATCTAATATTTACAGGGGTGGAAATATGAAATCTTTTAAACAAAAAATCTATCTGTTTATCGTAGGGGCGTCGCTTATAACTACGGTATTATTTACCGGCGCATGCGATACTGCCGGAGACGGAGGCGGCGGTTTTAATCTGTTCTCCGTAGAAGACGACGTCGAATTAGGAGCCGATTTGGACAAACAGATAAGAGAGGCGACGACGGACGAAAACAAACTCGAATATCCGATATTAGACCACGCGCAGTATCCAGGAGTAAAGACTTATGTACAGAATATTGTAAACGACATTATTAAAGCTCCGGAAGTTCAGTACGAAAAACTTTTTGCCTACGACAGGGTGGAGATCATTCACGACGACAAGACCGTCAACGCATTCTGCGCTCCGGGGGGATACATTTACGTTTATACGGGACTATTGCGATTTGTCGAAAACGACGCGACTTTAGCGGCGGTTCTGGCTCACGAGATCGCTCACGCCGAAAGAAGACACTCGACGCAGAGACTAACTAAACAATACGGACTCTCTTTTATGTTCGGATTACTTCTTAGCGATAATACCGCTAAAATAGCCGAAGTATTAGCGAGCGTCGCTTTGTTAAAAAATAGCCAAAAGGACGAATTTGAAGCGGACGAATATTCTTATAAATATTTAAAATCGATATATAACGATCACCCGAAATATTATCCCGGGGGTATAAAATATTTTTTCAACAAAATAGAAGATGTTTACGGAACGCAAGACGGCGGTATTCTTGACGATCTGCTCTCCACGCACCCGAAAGATTCCGAAAGAGTAGCTAAAGTCGACGCTCTTATAAGCTCGGCGGGTATAGCCGAACCAACTCAAGCGGATTTAGACGCATGGAAGTCGGATTACAACGCTAATTTGAGGAGTATACTGCCGCCGGAGAAGTAAAATCTCCTTATATTGATAGTATTTTTTAATAATTTTTCTTCCAAATTTAATCCGCCGATAATCGGCGGATTTTTTTGTCCCTCCGTCGGTAAATTTGGAGCGGGAAAACGATGCATACGAAAATGACACATATGCGTTTTTGATTTGACACATATGTTGCTTTTTTTAAAAACAGTGGGTTGCGCCCCGCTGTTTGTCGTAACGCCGGCAAGGCGTCGGTCAATTTTTACACGGCGTCGTATATGCATCATTTTTAAATACGGCGGGGCGCATATGTGTCAATTTTTTTTTGACACATGTGCGTCATTTTAAAAAGACAGTCCCAACCTACCGCATATGCGTTAATTTTATTCCCTAAGATACCGACCGGTACGATTTTTTAAAATTTATATTGCGGCGTTTTATTTTTTATGATATAAATATAAGCGTAAATAAGTTTAAAATATTAATCTAAATATAGAAGTTTTGACGATTATAATATTTAGAATTTCAAAAGGAGATTTAATATGACTGAAGACGAATTAGTCAATTACGCCGAGATTTTTAAAGCTCTAGGCCACCCTACTAGATTGGAGATCGTAAAAGAACTCGTAGAAAAAGGCGAAACCGACGTTTCCAAAATGATCGATAGGTTTAATATATCTCAATCAAATTTATCTCAACATCTGGCAATTTTAAGAAGAACTCGTTTGGTAAAATCTGCTAAAAAAGGTCAGCGGGTTTGCTATAAAGTTGAGGACGATAAGATTAGAAAGATAATTAACGCTATTTCTTAGTCCGCCTTACGTCCCCGAACGGTTAATGCGCAAGCAAGAAAAATAAACGGAGAACTTGTGTCCCGTCAGTTTTTTGGGGTAAGAAAATAGATAACGCGACTCTATCTCAAAAAAAATGACACATATGGAACAAATATTTTTTATTCCCCAAAAAACTGACGGATTGCGGAGAACTTTGCAGAGATAGAAAACAGTCCTATTGGGCGCATAGACTGCGGCAAGTTGGATCTGCGGCGGCGCGCTCCAATACTCGTTGCAAATACCGCGGCGCTCTTGCTTTTTTTCTTTCAAGAACGCGCCGCCGCGTCTATTTCATATAGTTTGCCGTTAAATAACTTATAAATTCGTCCAAAATATTTAACTCTTTTTCCGAAGGCTTGCGGGGTAGAGACTTCTTAAATTTTTCAATACTCGATACGAGTTTATCTTCTTTGTTATCGGTTATCAGTCCGTATTTCATCTTTAATCTTCTCGCTTCTTCGAGAACCTCGTATTTAGATTTCTCGTTCATATCCCGAATAAATTTATCTCGTATCTCCTCTTTAGGAATATCGGCAATATCGGATTTTAATAGAGGAATCGCCGGAAGAAGTTTTGAGTATTCCAGATTTCCCGCGCGCGCAACCAGTTGCGCGCCGAAATACTCGACGATTTCTATATAGTTATATACTGTTCTCCTCGATACGTTCATCTCATTCTCAATGAACGACTTAAAATCCGTATATCCGTCTTTCCTATATAGAGCGCCGTCTCGTATCTTTAAAAGTCTTTGAGCCATCAATATCAACGAATACTGCGTTATATCCGACAAGAACTTCGCCTCCTTTTTGAGCGAATCGTAATCGTCGGGGCAATTATCAAAGTTAAATATGTCGATATAATCTTTTTTCAAAACCTCTATTAGGCGCTCTTTATCCCGTTCCGTCATCGCGCTATCTGATTTAATCGCGCTTATAGAATTCACAATATTTGCTTTGCTGGGTTCGATCAATATTTTTTCAAGAGTCTCTACGGTGGCGTTTTCCATAGTTTTATTCAACTCGGCTTTGAGAGCCGACAGATTTCCGCCGCGCTGAATCGGATCAAAACTTTTCTTACTCATTTTTCTCCCCTATAGTCGTACGCGATTTTATCAACTTCGGTAAAAACCTCTTTAATTTTATCGACGGCTTTTTCGGAAGGATACAGGTCGAAAATATTTTTCTTCTTCGCCCCTCTTTCCACAATACCGATAAACTCAGGAACCATTTTTGAAACTATCTTATCTTTCATTTGAGCGTTTACCGCGTCTATGTAATTTTCGTGAATTATAATTTTTTGTCCTTTTATTCTTGAATATATGATCCTATAATCGATAAAATCTTTGTTATACGGAGCGATCTTAAGCATCGCCTTCATCATAGAGATCAACCCGTCGTAAGCGTAAGGCTCCGGAATAAACGGTATCAAAACGTAATTTGATAAAAGCAGAGCCATAGTGGTAAACGCGTTAAGAGCCGGCGGACAATCAATTATAACGACGCTATATTTTCTGAAAAGATTATAAAAATCTTCTTTATACTCTATCAGATCAAAATCTTTGATATACGCCTTCTCCATCATTTCTAACCTTGAAGGCAATACGTCTATATTATCGTTATAATTCAAAACAATTCTTGATAGCGGCTTCCTTTCATTAAAAAAGTCGTACAAAGTCGGTTTGTAATTGGCTCCTTCCATCAACTCTTCTTCCGAGAAAAAACTTTTGGTCAGATTCGCTTGCGGATCAAAATCCGCAACCAATATCTTATCCCCTTTTTTTTCGTAATAATCGCTTAATAACAAAGACAGCGACGTTTTGGAAACGCCTCCTTTATAGTTATAAAACGAAAATATCGTGGGTATAAGTTTTAAAACTTGCAGCTTATCTACGCATATAAACCCCTTCTCGTTTTTATGTTTTTCAATCTTCCCCTCCTCTATCCAGTCCCTCATAGTACTGTCCGGAATATTAATTAATCCGCAAGCCTCCTTTATCGATATTAAATTCATTTTTCCTCCCGAATATTATATTTATATTGAAATCCTAAATTTCCAAAATAACTCTCAATATAAATACCACAACTTTTATTGTAATACAATATGTTTTTTGATATTTTTGAGATTTTCTTCACGAACTAACAACTTTTTTGACTATTCCGTGAAGTTTTTCTTGAAAAAATAAAAAATAAACGATATACTTCCTATCGTTTTTAACTGGGAGGCGAAAATGAGCGCGCCGCCGATACTTTATAGTTTAAAAAGGCATACTCTACTGCGGTAAAGTATGCCTTTTTTATTTGCTCTAAAATAAAAAATTGACGCATATGTGTCAATTTTATTCTCCAAAAAACTAAAGGGTTGCCCCCGATAAAATATTGTTTTTGACTTATTTTTTATTTTATATTATATTGCGCTCTCAAGGGCATTTTTTGTATGACAAGAAAAATTATCGACGTTCACGCTCACGTTTTCCCCGAAAAGACCGCCGAAAAGGCGGTAGCGTCGATTGGAGATTATTACAGTCTCCCGATGGCGGGACTTGGGACCGTTCGGGACTTGATCGACTCCGGTTCAAAGATAGGCGTTTCAAGATACGTTATAAATTCTTCGGCAGTTCGGCCGGATTTGGTCGTTACGATCAATAATTTTATAACGGGGGAAACGCGAAATAACGCCGATCTTGTCGGTTTTGGAACTCTTCATCCTGATTTTGACGATATTGAAGCCGAATTTGACAGAATCGTAGGTTTGGGCGTTAAAGGAATAAAATTACACCCGGAATTCCAGAATTTTAATATAGACGACGCGAAGATGTTTTGGATATATAAAACAATCGAAGGCAAAGCCCCGTTGCTTATTCACATGGGCGACGCGAACAAAGATTCGTCAAGCCCCAAAAGATTGAGGTCGATCCTGGATAAATTCCCCGATTTAGTTGTTATCGCGGCGCATTTTGGCGGCTATCAAATGTGGAAAGAGTCGCAAGAATATCTGATCGGATCAAATATATACTTGGACACGTCGAGTTCGCTCTCGTTTTTATCAAAAAAAGAGACGTTATCGATTATAAATAAACACGGAGTAGATAAGATTCTTTTTGGGTCGGATTACCCGATGTGGTCGCATCAAAAAGAGTTGGATATGATATTAAATCTCGGTTTATCGGAAGAGGAACTGGATAAAATATTGTCCCAAAACGCCGCTAAATTACTGGAGGTAACTCTATGAACGCCCGCGAAGACGAAAATAAAGACAAAAACATCAAAAATAGCGAGTTATCCGGCAAAACAGTTGAAGAGCTAAATATTCTTCTTGAAAACGCCATAAAAACGCGGGATATAGACGCAATTAATGGACTTTTGAAGACGGACGTAGACGTAAATAATACGTCCGGCTCCTCGTGGGGCTATACGCCTCTTTGCTACGCCGTATATCTGAAAAATATCGATATTGCTCGCTTACTTATCGAATCGGGAGCAAACGTTAATAAGATTTCCATAAACGGGGAGACGCCGCTTAAAATCGCTTGCAGCGCATACAAATTGCCCCCCATCGACGATATGGTTAAACTTTTACTTGATAACGGAGCCGATCTCAATATTTACGACAAAGGAAAGGATGGTCCTCTTCACTGCGCCGCTATGTACAACCAACCCGAAGCGGTAAAACTGCTGGTTCAAAACGGCGCCGACGTTAACGTCAAAGGAAACTACGGAAGAACGCCGTTAATTTACAGCGCGTCGTCGGCGCGTTTGCCTGAAATGGTCAAATTTCTTATCGATTCGGGCGCCGACGTTAACGCGACGAACGACTCTGGAGAAAACGCTCTATTCGAGTTGATAACTCGCGAAGAGTCTAACGCGGAGATCGCAAAAATTTTACTGGATAACGGGATAAAAAAAGACTTAAAAAACAATTATAAAATGACGGCTCTTCATTGGGCGGCGTTTTGCGGAAAAACAAATATAATCGAGGTTTTGTTGGAATATGGTTTTAATATTGAAGAGAAGGACGCTTACGGCAATACTCCGATAATCAAAGCAATGTCGCAAAATAAAATCGACGCGGTTAAATTTCTTTTCAATAAAGGCGCGAAGCCCGATTCTCAAGGTCAAATGGGTTTTAGTTTATTGGAGTACGCTACAAGGCGGGGCGATAAAGATTTCGTAAGACAAATATTATCGAAGTTATCCGGCAAAGACAAATCGTCTTTGGGAAGTCTAAACGAAGCGGCTAAAAAAGGGGATGTTGAAACTCTTAAAATGTTGATCGAATCGGGCTTCGACGTTAACGAACTCTCAACTTGGGCGTCCGAAACCCCTCTTATGAAAGCGGCTTATCACGGTAAACTTAACGCCGTTAAATACCTTTTAGATAACGGCGCCGACGTAAAGATGAAAGACGAACGGGGAAACGCGGCGCTGCTTCACGCGGCGTGGGGAGGTCATACCGCGGTCGTTAAGGAATTGATAGACCGCGGCGCCGACGTTAACGAGACTAACAACTTTAATTGGAATGCGCTAATGCAAGCCTGCGTCGAAGGCCGTTACGATACGGCGGAGCTCCTCCTTAAAGCCGGCTCGCTTACAAACCTCGTCGATAAAGAAAAAGGCGCCACGGCTCTGACGCTTGCCATTTATAACGGCTCTGAAAAGCTTATCAATCTCCTTAAATCTTACGGCGCGCAAGAAAGATCGATAAAAATGCGCGAAGAGAGCGAGCCGTATTTCTCTATCCTCGACTGCGAAATATGCCAATATCTGCCGGATCAAAAAGATTTGGGCAGAACTACAACTCCGGAAAGTTTTAAAGGTTTGGAAGTCGTTCATTCGGAATATAGCCAAGCGGAGCGCTATTGCGACGATACCAAGTTGATTATGAGATGCGTAAACTGCGGGACCTATTACTACCAATATCATTCTATCGACTCAGAAGACGTCTTCATTTCAGGTCCGTCTATAATTCAGCGCTTTCAAAGAATAAACCTCGTTTGCTTAAAGCAAGCGCTTTTTGACCTGGGTAAAACGGGCGAGCTTGAGGAGTTGAACGGCAGATACGAAGCCATTATAAAGTCGTTTATCAATCCGCTAAAAGAAAACCCGCCGCATATTAAAGAAAATTGCTTTTCATACGCCGTCGAAAGCGTTATGGACTATTATATTATAAACAACAATTGGGACTCGCTATACTCTATCCTTCTTAATAGTCCCAACGAAAATATTCGGCTAAAATCCGCTCGGGATATAATATCGATGTACGGAGAAAAAGCGGTAAAAGGAATACCGCTATATAGCTACTCGTACAGATCCATAACGTCCGATTTTAAAAAAATATTTGATAGTTTTTTTTCAAAACGCGTCGAGGAGTTTGCCAAATTCTTAGATATTTTCAAAAATACAGGCAATATTAGACATAAAACTATTATCGACGCGGCTATTAAGCATAATATCCTTTAAACGACGCTTTATAGTTTATTGCCGGGCGTATTGAATGTTTTTATTTTAAACGCGATTACTCTATTACTATAATATAGCGTGATGTTTTTGTTTTAGTTTTTCCGTAGATTGAGATGTATTTCGTCGGTTTTTTTGGGGAATAAAAATGACACATATGCTGTTTTTCCATAATCTATGAAATAAAAGAGGCGTTTGACTTCTCTCGAGATAGATCAACCTCTTATTATCGCATATGTGTCATTTTATAGAGGCTGTCTCAATCCGTCGCATATGCGTTAAAATTAGGATAAAATACAGCGTCGCATATGCGTCAATTTATTTTCCAACCACAAAAAAATACCGACGGAGCGCTATTGCAGATTTATTATTATAGTACTATAATAATAAATCCCAACAAAATATAAAATCAAAACGCCGATAATTGATAAAATCTTGACTAAGATAGCAAAGTTTATTATAATTATCGGAAGTTAAATATTAGCAAGATAAGGTATATCTAAAAAAATAACCGTATGATAGATAAAAAACCGGAATTACTTGCGCCGGCGGGGTCGTTTATGTCGGCGTATTACGCTTATCAGGCTGGGGCCGACGCGGTATATTTGGGATTAACGGATTTCTCTGCCAGAAAGTCCGCCCAAAATTTCAACGACAACGAACTTCTAAAATTAAAAAAAATTGCCCTCGATCTTAACAGAAAAATATACGTCGCAATCAATACTGTCGTTATGGACGAAGAACTGGAAAATCTGATCAAAAATTTGCAGTTTATAGACAGGTTGGAAGTCGACGCGGTAATAGTTCAAGACTTTGGAGTTTTGGAATTGTTGAGAAAGTTTTATCCCGATATTATCGTCCACGCGTCGACGCAAATGGCGATTCATAACGAGTACGGAATAGAGAAAGCGATCGAACTGGGCGTTAGACGAATCGTTCTGCCGCGAGAGTTGCCCGTTAGCGCAGTCGGAAACTTCATAAAAAAATACAGAGAGATGGAATTTGAAGTATTTATTCACGGCTCGCTTTGTTATTCATATTCGGGACTATGTTTGTCGTCGGGACTTATCAGGGGTAAGTCCGGCAACCGCGGCGAATGTACGCAACCGTGTAGAGAAAAATATACTCATAACGGCAAAACGAGCGCTTACTTTTCATGCAGAGACCTTTCTACCGGAAAGCTTATCGGGAAACTTATAGATATAGGGACGCATAGTTTAAAAATAGAAGGTCGGCAGAAAAATCCGGAGTATACCTACAATACCGTTAAACTATACAGATATCTAATTGATAATAACGGAAAAATAGATAAAAAGATATATAACGTTCTTCTTCAAAATTGCGAATTTGTATTCTCCAGACAGAAAACGACCGGATATTTATTCAGAAATCGAAATACTCAAATTATAACGGAGAAATATCCCAGAAATATGGGCTCTCCTGTAGGATTCGTTGCAAAAACCTCGAAAGATTCATTTTCTTTTAAAACTAAATCAAAAATTGAGATAAACGACGTTTTATTATTTTTCTTGAATAAATCTGAAAACATTCCATATAAAATCCCCGTAAGACGCCTTAATCAAGACGATAAATTTGTAACAATTTATTGCGATAAAATTCCTAAAAAGGGACAAAAAATATATAAGGCGTACTCAAAAAATCTTGAACTCCCGGGCGTTACGCGCCGAGCTTTTCCGGCGTACAAAAAAAAGATAAATGCGGAGATTACTTTTTTAGCGCGGGATAAGTATGCGCTAAGAATCGACTGTTTTATCGACCGCGAGCGGTATAGCTTTGAATATCCCGCGGCGTCTGAAACATTTTGCAAGGACAAAGGATTTAAGGACAGGATTCAAAAAGCTCTATCCGCCGAAGCGGATACGTTTTATTTTGTCGAGATAACCGGGATTAAAAACGAAACTTCGGTTAACGAGGACTATTTTTACTTTTCAAACACAATGTTGCAGGGCATAGCCAAAAATCTATATCAAAATCTTGAAAAAATTAACGAAGAAACAGACGCAACGCAAATCGCCCAAATTATGAACTATCTTAATAATTTTAGCGCTCCAAAGCCCGCAAAAACAATTTACGATTATCCCGAGGTCGCAGAGTTTATAAAAAAGCGTTCAAATATTAATATTAAAAAACGAGAATTCCCGTTTTTCTTGGGGAACAAAACAGATTTCAGTTCTTTAGAGATTTTTGTGAAATACTATTTTATTTCGATGAAACCAATAAATTACGATACGACATATTATAAAAAGATCGAGAGCTTCATAAAAAACAACAGTTCTAATACGATATTCCTCGGAATAAATAATATAAGTCATCTGAAATTTATCGAACGGCTTGGGAAATACAAAAACGTATATTTCTTTTTAGACCTCTATTTTTATACGGCAAACCGGTTTACCTTGTCGAATAAATCTATCGATCGCTCGAAAGTTTTATTCGCATATTACTGGATTGAAGGAAACTCAAAAAATTTTGAATATCTAAAGAACAATACAAATTTTCCGTTGTTTCAGATCGAATCAACCTATTCTGCGCCGCTGTTTTTGCATAACGGTATTTTTACAAAAGAGAGTCTGAAAAACGCAAAAAGCAGAACGAGCGACATTGTCGTTACAAACGGGGACGATAGTTATAGCGTCTACGAAAGCGGCGGATTCAGTTGCCTTTTTAAAATATACTAATATAAATTTACCCTAACCATTGCGCTCGTCCGAGACTATAATAAATTTTGAGTAAATAGTAGCTTGTCAGTTTTTTGGGCGAGAGGGAAATGACACATATGAAACAGATATTTTCGGATAAAGTAATTTCAGCGCTTTTAGCGCTTTGGAAAGTAGAGGGAAAATCGGCGCATATGTGTCATTTTTTTTAATTAGTAAATTAATTGTCATTTTCTAAAAATTTATACAAATTTTTGTAAAGAGTTTTCTACTTTTAGTTGTTATTTATATACAAAGAAATAAGGAGAAAACTTTATGAAAAACAAAAAACATTTATTTCACTTTATAGTGTCAGAATCTATGAATAGTAAAGTCATAGATTTTCTGTTAAAAGA
>MWDO01000009.1 GCA_002070605.1 Spirochaetes bacterium ADurb.Bin133 | reverse complement strand
ATTTATATATCTATTATAAAGTTCATGCGTCCATTGCCTTGAGCAATTTAGTTTTCTAGCCGCTTCAGATTTAGATATTTCATTGTTCTTTATTTTTTCCATATAACTATTTATATTCCTTTTTAATATCATATTATTATCCCCAAAAGATTTTTTGTTTTTTTGAATAATATTATGTTTAAAAAAAACGTCAAGTCTCATTTTTTGAAATAAGTGTAAACTTTCATTTTTTGAATGACATATTTGAGAATTTTGAAATAATATGACTTGACGCTTTGGGGATAATAAATTAGAATGTTATATAGTTGAAATAAAATATAAGAGACGGCGATAAAATAATGCGGACATGCTACGCGATAGATTATCCGTAATGATAGATGAGGAGTTTTTATGAGCGAAAAAATAGTTTGGATACCGTTTGATAAGATGGAAAAATTTATGACCGACGTATTTGTTAAGTTGGGAGTCCCCTTAGACGAGGCGAAGATTTGCGCGGACGTATTAATAACTTCGGATAAGCGCGGCATAGATTCACACGGAATAAATAGGCTAAAACCGATATATTACGACAGAATAAAAAAGGGGATACAAAAGGCGGTTACAAATTTCGAGATTGTAAAGGACGGACCTACTACGACGGTTATCGATGGTCATGACGGAATGGGGCACGTTATATCAAAAAAAGCGATGGATATAACGATTAGTAAGGCAAAAAAATTCGGTATGGGCATGGCGGTTGTAAGAAATTCTACTCATTACGGTATAGCGGGGTATTACGCTCTTATGGCGTGTAGAGCTGGGATGATAGGGATTACCGGCACAAACGCGCGTCCGTCAATCGCTCCGACTTTTGGCGTTGAGAATATGCTTGGGACTAATCCTTTGACTTTCGGCATGCCTACCGACGAAGAATTCCCGTTTGTATTGGACTGCGCCACTTCGATTACTCAACGCGGTAAGATAGAGCTTTACGCCAGAGAAAATAAAGATTGTCCGAAAGGTCTTGTTATAGATAGAGAGGGGAATTCAAAGACCGATAGCGTTCAAATATTGAAAGACCTTGTAGACGGTTCGGCCGCCCTTGCGCCTCTCGGAGGTCCCGGCGAAGAACTCGGCGGATACAAGGGATACGGATATGCGACCGTCGTAGAGATATTGTCGTCGGCGTTGCAGGCCGGCAATTTTCTAAAAATGTTGTCCGGAATTGACGAAAACGGCAAACCGGTTCCATACGGCTTGGGGCATTTTTTTATAGCGATAGATATAGAATCTTTTACTTCTCTTGATTCTTTCAAAAAAATAACCGGAGACATCTTACGCGAGTTGAGAAACAGCCAAAAAGCTCCGGACTCCGATAGGATATACACAGCCGGCGAAAAAGAGTATCTCGCTTGGCTTGAACGAAAAGATAAAGGCGTTCCGGTAAACGAAGAACTCCAGAAAGATATAATTGCGATGAAAAACGAACTGGGATTGACTCAATACGATTTTGGGTTTTGATTGTAAATTAAGGAGCCGTCTCAACGCGCCGCATATGTGTCAATTTTGTAAAACAAGCGCTACGCGTTGTCTACGCGGCGCATATGTGTCAAATTTAATCCCTCGATTTCCCTTCAATTTGCCATTTTGAGTCTGTCGAAGAATCAAAACGCGAAATCGAGGGGCGTTTAAATTGACGCATATGATACCGATAAAAAAAATGACACATATGCGCCGCCGAGCGCTCGCGCCAATACATAAAAAAAAGACCGCTCAAAACGAACGGTCTTGCTCTCCTCCGGACGGGCTCGAACCGCCGACCTAGTGGTTAACAGCCACCCGCTCTACCGACTGAGCTACAGAGGAATACGAAAGAAATATATAAAAAATTTTTATTTATGTCAAATAATATTTGATAATATTTTTAAATTATTTTGAATATAAACTTGAATTAAATATAATAAACTGATAGACTTGATTATACTATTCGACTTAATTCAATTGAGGCTGGATTGAGTCGTCTTTAGCGTTTATTATAATCTTTTTTACAATGCGATATAGATATGAAAAGATCGTGGAAATTAATCATAGATAATCCCCGGAACGGTTTTAAAAATATGGCTACGGACGAGACCCTTCTGACTAAAATTTTTGCCGAAGACGGGACGCCGATTTTTAGAATATACCGCTGGGATAAACCTACTATATCGCTTGGAAGATTTCAGAACCCCGAAGACGCTTTGTTTTTAGACAGATGCAAAATGGATAATATACCGATCGTTAGAAGAATTACCGGCGGCGCGGTTATACTTCATCTGCCGGAAGAGATAACTTATAGTTTGGTATGTTCCGACGCGGATATCGATAAAAACCTGTCGGTTAAAGAGACTTATCGCGCGATTTGCCGATTTTTATTAAATTTCTATACAAAATTGGGGTTTCAGCCAAAATACGCGGTAGAAAATTCCGATCTCGGCGAATCGCTCGGTTTGCGAACGTCTCTCTGTTTTGCAGGGAAGGAAGAGTACGATATTACTATAAACGGTAAGAAAATAGGCGGCAACGCTCAAAAAAGATTGAAGCATACGATATTTCAACACGGTTCTATACCTATCAAGTTTGATTGCGATATTATAAAGAATTATGTTAAGAATATTCCCGACGATATCAAACTAAAGTCTACCTCTCTGCGCGAGCTTGGAGTAACTAAAAGCATAGACGAATTGACGAGTATTTTAAAGGACTCTTTTTTGGAGACAATAAACTGTTCCTTTAGAGAGTATGTTATGTCCGATTCTGATAAAGATTTTATGAATTCTGTCCGGAAAAAGAAATATGAGAGCGATATATGGAGTTTTAGAGGAGAAAACGTTGAATATTAGAAAAAAGCCGGAGTGGTTGAGGAAGAAAAACGAACTTAGCGAGCATAAAAAAATTTATAACCTTATCGAGGATCTTTCGCTTCATACTATATGTAAAGAGGCATTGTGTCCCAATATATCGGAATGTTTTAAAAACAAACAGGCGACTTTTCTTATTCTCGGACGGATTTGTACTCGGCGTTGTTCGTTTTGTAACGTTGAGAAAGCTATTCCGGCTCCGCCCGACGATAACGAAGCGGGGAGGGTAGCCGAGGCGATAAAAAGAATGGGATTGAAATTTGCCGTGATTACCAGTCCTACCAGAGACGATATTCCGGACGGAGGAGCCAAATATTTTATATCGACCGTAGACGCTATCAAGATGAAAAACCCCGATACGATGATAGAAATACTAATTCCCGATTTTGCCGGCAAAAAGGAGGCGATACGGATGATAGCGCATTCCAAAGCCGATATCATATCGCACAATCTTGAGACCGTCGAACGTCTGTACGATATTAGAAAAGGCGCGAACTACGCCTTATCTTTAGAGTTATTAAAAGAAATAAAGAGAATAAATCCGGATAAACCGACAAAATCAGGTATTATGCTCGGTCTTGGAGAAACCGAGCCGGAAGTAATCAAATTGATGAACGACCTGTTATCCGCAGGATGTTCTTTTTTAAGCGTCGGGCAATATCTTCAACCCTCTCTTAAACACTATCCGGTAGTCGAGTATTTAACGCCGGAATATTTTGAAAAAATTAAAAGCATTGGTCTGGAATTAGGATTCAAACATATCGAAAGCGGACCTTACGTCAGAAGTTCTTATATGGCGGAAAAATATATTATTAATAGACCGTTATAACAATAACGCCCGTCTGTTTTTTGGGGGGGGAATAAGAAAGACTTGTCCCATATGTGTCAATTTGTTTTTAACGTCATATGCGTCAATTTCTCCTTGATACCATATGTGTCAATTTCAGGGGGAGATCTCAATCCGCTGCATATGCGTCAATTTTGTTCTTAACATCATATGCGTCCAATTTCAAAAAACCGACGGGGCGCGTTTGAACGTTACAAAAACTTTACTTCAAAAATCTACCTGTTTGAAAAAAATAGGCCGAAACTAAGTCCAAAAGAAAATCTGAATCATTCCTTAAATATTCTCCAACGGAAAACTTTTACCCGACGATATAGTATAATGAAGAACTACTTCCGTCGGTTTGAACGGATCGGGCGCCAATAAAACGTCCCAAGTTAATATTCCTTCATTATTGAGTTCGTATCCGGCGGTCGTATCGTCGTTCATTTCTACCGAGAGCTCTTTAATTTCGGATTTATGGATAGACTCTTTGATTTTAACGGAGATTTTGTCTTTCTTAAAATTATTTAGAGCGTAGACATATTTGAACTCTCTCTGTTTTTTTGCAAAAACGTTCGACGGTTCGATATATCTGTTAATATGGACGATTCTTTTTATTCTAACGTCGTCGTCTATGCCGAAAGAGAGCGCAAATTTTTCGCCGCATGCAATATATTTGAGCTGAGAACGCCCCATATAGCTTTTGCTTCTATATATCATAACGGTTCCGGGTAAAAAAGGAATGGGTAGAGAGTTTTCTACGCTTGCTTTTTGGTAGACATACTCCATAAGTTCGGGAACGGTTTCGTAAAAAAGTTCCGCTTTAAAATCCGTATTTACAATAGGCAGTTTATGATAGAGCCCGTCGGAAATTATAGTCGCCGGTTTTTCGACGACAAACGAATGAGACGCCCCCTTTTTCGCGGACGATACTCTTATATCTTTATTTTGATCCAAATCCGGTTCGGGTTTTCCGCCAAGTTCTTCGTCCTCCTCTTCCAACTCTTTATAAACCTCTTCTTGTACTTTGATACTCTTATCCCTCTTTTCCGAATATCCCGATAATTCGTAAGGATAAATTTTGGGAATTTCTATTTCTCTATCGATAATCGCCGTCGATAAAATAAACCGGCAATCGATCCAATCTTCGCCGGTCGATTGCGCTACTTCGCCGTAATATGATAGCGATACTACGGAGTTTTCCGTATCAAGCGAAGCGTCGTATGTCGATCTCCAGCTTACTCCGGTTAGGGTATAACTTACCTCGACTTCGATCTTGCAATCTTCGGGAGATTCGACCGTAACGACGATATTATTTTGGACTCTTTTATCCATACTTCTTATTTTATCAAGTTTCATTTTATAAATATCCAGTTTCTCCTTCAAGGCGTCGAGAGAGCCGTTTAGCGTAATGATTGAATTTGAATTCTCATTGATTTTTTGCTCCAGAAAAGTTAAAGCTTCTTTAAGTTTCGTTAAAGAGTTGTCTGAATCGAGTATAAGTTCGTTCATAGAAAGTTGAATATAATCTCTCAAATCAAAAATTATACTGTTTTCCAACAAAGAGACAAATTTTTCGTCTTCAAGTTTGATAAAATTTTTAAGCTCCGTTATTATCTCTTCAAATATTTTTTGGTTTTCTTTTTCTTTAAAGAAATATAAAATATTACTTTCAATCGAATTTGATACGATTTTTATATTATTTTTAAAAACCTGCGCTCTTATCGTATTTGAATCGATATTTGTTCCAAGATTTAAGAATGTTATATTATCGACCCCTTTTTTAATATTAGCTTTCATGGTTCTGGTAACTTCCGCTCTATCAGAAAAAATAGTAACGCTTTTTACCGAACTGTTTATTTCAAATTTAAAATCCTCTTTATTGATCAGAATATTTGCCATTTTTTACTCCTCCGATTCGTAATAAGCGACGGTTGACTTCGAGCCGGTTAATCTATAATTTTCTGAATGTTTTATAGAATATCCGAATTTTATAGCTTTTTTCTCCTTTGGAAGAATTTCAATCTCCCAGACAAGGATTTTTCTTTTAGTTTTTTTTATCGGTTTGACGTCAAACTTTTCGTCGATAATATATATCTCTTTTTCTTTAGTAGAAATGGGAATTCTGTCTATTATTTCAACTTTTACCGGTTTATCTTTATAACTCTGCAGCTCTATCTCGATAGTATAGTCTGTAACTATATCGTTTCCGATAAGCTTCCCCGAATTCCTCCGCTTCGATCTCTCTTTTCTTAGAACTTTGATATCCCTTTCTATTCCGAGAGAAATTTGCGCAGATTGATTATTACCCAGCGTCGGCAACATAATATTTCCAAGGAATTGATTATCGACAAAAACTTGAGCCGGTCCGGCCGGAAACGGAGACTCGCCGTTATTTGTAAATTTCCCTTTCAGATAAACGTTCTCCTTTTCTATCGGAATGGACGTATATACTATATCTAGGTCAAGATTCTTGATATCGACGCCGATCTGTACGGGCATATCGACCGACGGTATCTCGTTTATAAGAGACGCGACTCTGTACCTATAATCGTAACCTCCAAGAGATCTATCGGGAGGCGTTCCGTTTAGAAAATGGGCGTTTACCCTGATTTGCGGCGTCGAATCGATCCGCCTCTCTGGCATAAAATCGGAGTAATTATAATTATAATATTCTTTATAACTTTGCGACAAACTATCTATCGAGAAAACTTTATTTATTTCAACCGGCTCGGGTTCTTCCGGTATGTTTTTATCGTAACGAGAAAGCTCTTGTTTTTGATCGGAAATCTGCGATAACTGCGAAGGCATTCCGCCGACGACGCCCGTAGGGGGTCTCAACGAAGCGAGAGGTTTTTCAAATTTAACTTTTTCTTCAAAATTAACTTTAGACCTCGGCATAGAAACGGAACGAAACATGCCGCCTTTTGTCAACTTAGCCGTCTCGGATTTAAGCGAGATTTTTTTTTCGACGGGGTAAATTTCCTCGTCGCTATATGACGCGGCAAAATCGTCCATTTTCCCGGTTGAAGAAATCATTCCGGGAGAAGGCGTTTCGATTATTTCAGCGCTCTTCTCTTTTATTATTTTTGATTTGATATCCGGGATCGAACAGTTTGATAACGGATTAGCCGTCGAAAGTAAAATCTCAATATTTTTCCAGTTCTCGCCCGTTAGTTGTTTTATCATGGCAAACATCGATATTTCTATATTTCTAGCGCTCAAATCGGCTCTTAAAGTATAGGACGGATACCACCCCGCCTTATCCTGTAAATAATGAAGCTCGATCTCCTCTTCAGAGTCGGCGGCAGAGTCGAGGATTATCGAGATAAGTCTCTCCTTTTTATTTGCTTGCGAAGCGTATTTATTGAGTTTATCCGCCGCCGATCTGATTTTTTCCTCATTATCAATCAATTTAAATATAATATCTCTTGTTTTCTCTCTATTTTGAGTTAATCTGTTTTTAAATAACGATAAAAAATTATCCCACGATTTCGAATTAATTACCGGCTTAAGCTCCTCGTTGAAATAGTCCCTAAACTTAACCTTGTTTATAAAAAGATTAACTTCGCTTGCTAAATTATAGTACTCTGATTCCAACGAGCGCTTTATTTTTACAAGCGAGTCCGTCTCTTTCTTAATTTCCGAATATCGATTCTCGCCGCTACTCTCGATCGGTCTCTCCTCGCTAAAAATATTTTCAATTTTTGCTTTTGAGTTTGCCGACAGCTCTATTCTTATAGAATCCTCGGTTAAATATCCGGGAAGATTACTAATTATCAAATTGTTACTCCCTTTTAACAATTTAATCTTTGCAAATCTGCTTATCCGGCACAACGCGGGAGAAATAGTTACAGATTTAATTGAAAAATCGGTTCTAATTTCATTCATAAGAGCTCCTTAACGGCTATAAGTCTTAATAAAGAATATTGCGGTAAAAAATAATTCCTTATCAATTTATAATTGCGTTCATTAAGTATATTCGATGCGCAAGATAAAGTAAATATTAATAATTTATTTTATAAAATTTCTTAAATAATTATAAATCTCATAGACTCGTCAAAAGGAGGAGCGTTTTTGGAAGCGCCATAAAAAACCGTCCGGCGGTTTTTTATGGCGGGGGAAAAAATTGACACATATGATGTTAAGAATAAAATTGACACATATGCGACGCGGCGCTCCTCGATGAAAAGTTGACGTATATGGGGCATAGAATTCTTGGGAATAAAATTTGACGCATATGAAACAGATATTTTTAATTTTTGACTTAAGACTCGCCGGGTTTGTGTTTGTATAGTATATTCAAAACGGGAATTCCCGTTTTGAATATACTAATATGCCGCTAACTAAATTTTCAAACAAAAAAAATCCTATCAATTTTACGCTAAAAATGTTATAGTATCGACGGAGCCGTTATGAAAGATATGACCGTAGGATCTGAAGCTAAACATATATTAATATTTTCACTTCCTATGTTAATTGGAAACGTATTTCAGCAAATGTACAATATGACGGATAGTATAATTGTCGGTAGATTTGTCGGAAAAGAGGCGTTAGCGTCGGTCGGGGCGTGTTTTCCTGTAATTTTCTTTATGATAGCGATTATAATGGGATTGTCCATGGGGTTTACCGTAGTAATAGGCAACTTTTTCGGAGCAAAGAAAATAGAAGAGGTCAAAACTACGATCGATACGACTCTAATATCTTTATTTGTAATTTCGATTCCCGTAACTATTCTTGGGTTAATCTTTAGTAAAAATATACTTTTATTGCTAAAAACCCCCGATGAAATAATCGTCGAAGCAAAAAAATATATCGATGTTATATTTTACGGAACGGTCTTTTCGGTCGGATACAATACGATCGGCGCCATACTTCGCGGTTTGGGGGATTCGTTAACCCCGCTGTTTTTTTTAATTTTTTCTTCTATATTAAATGTTGTTCTAGACATATTGTTTGTTACTTATTTCAAAATGGGGGTATCGGGGGTCGCTTGGGCTACCATAATATCTCAAGGCGTATCGTTTATCTTAGGGCTGATCTATATGGAACTTTCAAATCATGAAGTTTTAAGATTAAGATTTGTTAAAATGAAATTTGATTTCGCTATATTTTTAAAAAGTATTCGCATAGGTTTTCCGACCGCCGTACAGCAAATCTTAGTATCGCTTGGAATGATAGCGTTATCAAGAATAGTGAATTCATTTGGAACTACGACTATCGCCGCATATACCGCCGCGGGGAGACTTGATTCGTTTGCGCTAATGCCTGCGATGAATTTTAGCATGGCAATCTCTACTTTTGTCGCTCAAAATTTAGGAGCGAACAAACTCGACAGGGTTAAAAGAGGGGTAAAATCGACGATCGCATTTTCAAGCGCTATAGCTATAACGATTTCTATTGCGTTTGTCGTTTTCAGCAAAGAATTAATTACTGTTTTCAATAAAGACTCCGAAGTCGTATCTGTCGGTATGCAATATCTTCATATAGTAAGTCCGTTTTATTTGGTTTTTTCATTAATGTTTGTATTTAACGGCATATTGCGAGGCGCCGGGGATACGCTGATACCGATGTTTATTACCCTATTATCTTTATGGATAGTAAGGATTCCTATATCCGCCTTTTTGTCCATGAAAATTGGAACGGCCGGCATTTGGTGGGGCATACCTATCGCATGGTTAATAGGAACCGGTTTGGACTATTTGTATTACTTGTCGGGCAGATGGAAAAGAAACGTACTAACAAAAGGCTCGCGTTATGTCTCGGATGAAATTCTGGGGTAACAAGCGATATTATGCGCTCGATTTTTTTCTCAAGCAAAATTTCGGCAAAAAAGTCGGAAAAATAAATATCGACGGCGGCTTTAGTTGTCCAAATAGAGACGGAACTATAAGTTACGACGGATGCTCTTTTTGTTCGCCGAGAGGTTCCGGGGATTTCTGTTCCAAAAACGTCTCGTCAATAACCCGCCAAATCAAAGATACTATTCCGATAATTAAATCAAAATGGAATATAAACGAGTATATCGCGTATTTTCAAGCGTTTAGCGGAACCTACGCGCCGATCGATATTCTCAAAGCCAAATACGACGAAGCGTTGTCGTATAAAGGGGTCGTAGGTCTGGCTATAGCCACCCGCCCGGATTGCTTATCTTCAGAGATTTTGGACGTTCTATCGTATTATAACGAAAAAACTTTCTTGTGGATAGAATTAGGGCTTCAAACTGCTAACGACGATATAGGGCGGAAAATAAATAGAGGGTATGATCTTAAAACATTCGACAACGCGTTAAACAATCTAAAAATAAGAAATATCAAAACAGTTCCGCATATTATATTCGGACTTCCCGGAGAATTCGAAGATAGCATGATGAAATCAATTGCCTATATCTCGGATAAAAAACCTTTTGGTATAAAAATTCATCAACTTCTTATTTTAAAAGGGACAAAGATGGAGCGGCTCTATCTGGATGGAAAATTCGCATATGTGTCAAAAGATTACTACTCAGATCTGGTCGTTAAAGCCATAGGAGCGCTCGACGAAAGTATAGTAATTCACAGAATTATGGCGGACGCTTCCGAAGAGAGTTTAATAGAGCCAAAATGGTCGAGAGAAAAAATATCCGTATTGAACGGTATCGACAAACGATTAAAAGAATTGAAAATTTATCAAGGTATAAATACTAAATAATTCTTTATTTTATGCGAAGTAGTCGAGTTAACCGTAAATAATTTTTTTCAGCTGGGGAAACAGCGTTTCTAACTCTCTTTCAGGATTGAGCAATCTGTGTATCTGTTGAGGAAATATAGCCGTAGCGTTTGTCTTTTTTAGGAAGTAGTGCGGCGAGTTAAAAGTCGGATTCGTCGCGCGAGTCGCGTCTTCGTTTGGATAGTAGTATATGGAAGCGACTTTTATATTTTCAAGAGTTATATTTCGCTTTAAAATTTCTTTCAATTTATCTATAGTTTGATTAACCAGCCTGCCTGAAGCAAATTCGGTATTAACAATTAATATTTTGTCGTCGAAGTTGATATTGTCCTCAAGGTACTTAATCCCGATAATATTTGATTTGTATGAAAAATCGGATAAACTTGTGTTAATCGATATATGATCCGGGGCTTTAAAACCGGCTTCCCCTTTTTTCTCTTTGTACTTAAAAAACTCGTGTATTGAAATTCCGCTAGAAATCCCCCCCGGCCAAAGCGCGATAAGAAAATCCGGTCTATAGCCGCTATGATATATATTTGACGCTAATTTTAAAGAATCTATAAGTATCGACTCTAGCGAGCAGTAAAAATAGTTGGAATTGATAGAGATATTCTCAGTTTCATATATATTATTTTGCGTTACGATAGAGTGAATTTCAGGCGATTTATTATAAATATTTTTATCGTCTTTATCTTTTGGATCGACTAGATCCGATATTTCGTGCGGATAACTTAGCCATACGTTATCGTCGATTTCCTCAATGTAAACGACGTTATGCTCAAAATTTCTTTTACGTTTTTTATAATGAATGCAACCTACGACAATATTTCCCGGCGTATTCATTCTGGCGGACTTTTTAATAGTCTCAATAATAGCGTTAACGGTCGAACTGGAGTCGTAAATATCGTCGATAATCAATAAATTATCCTCCGACGCTACAACTTCAATTAAATGTTCGAGTCCCTTGATTATCACCTCGCCTGAAGCATTAATCCCCGAGTAGCTTGCCGTCGCTACAGTAGTATGATTGATCAAGCGCCCTTTAAGTCTGAAATATTCTCCCACTCCTAAACCGATAGGAGTTCCGCCGCGCCATAAACTTATAGCCCTTGTCGGTATAAAGCCGCTTTCGTATATTTTTTTTCCTAATTTAAAAGAATCCAATAAAAGTTCGTTTGGTTCTATATACTTTAAATTCATATGCGTCAATTTCTCTCTCCCCAAAAAATCTATAATGCGTACTATTTTAGCCGTTCTTCATTGATTTTTCTGAATTTCTCTATATCGATCAAATATTTCTTTTTTTGAGATAAATAATCTTTTAGAATATTCGCCGCCGCAATTTGATCGACTATCTCTTTTTTTCTTTTGTTCTTTACTTTTATCTCTTTCATACTGGACTGAGCGGAACTTGTCGAATATCTTTCGTCCATCTCAAAAAATATAGGATCGATACCGTTCTTCTTAAAAAAATCGAATAGATTTAACGTAAAGTCAACGACTTTTTTTGCGGCAAATCCTATTTCAGATCGCTCGGCGTAAGGTACGCCTATAACGATTGATTCGACCTCTTTCTCTACATAAATATCATAGATCTCTCTGTATAATTCGATATTATTCGGGATTGTCTTAAAACCCGAAGCGATTATTTGCAAAGGATCCGTAAGAGCTATTCCGACTCTGGCGTCTCCGTAATCTATAGACATTATTCTAGCCAAAATGCGCCCCGACTATTCAAACTCTTTGAAAACGTCGTTTAACATCATAATATGTTCGCCTATAAGTTTCACTCCAATATCTTTATCTCCCAAATCCATTAGAGATACGGCAAGTTCTTGGAGAGCTTCTCTGAATATTTTATCCGCCGCTATTACCCGTTGCGCTTTAATTTCCATAAGATTTCCTTTATTATCGGAAGAATATCGGTCGGTAGAGTTTTTATTGTTATCGGACTGAATAGTAGAATGCGAACGAAGATTGTCGATAACTTTGTTGTGAATATCCGATAAGCGAATATTGCCTCTAAATAAGTTTGACTGTTCCTTTTTTCTTTTTATCTTGTAAATTAGATCTAATTCGTCGTTTTCCATAATTAATATTATGCTTTTATATTTAAAAAGTAAAGACAAAATGAAAAATATTTCGTAATATACGTTATGAGAAAAAAATATGTCGATTTTGCGCGCGAAATAGCTCTCTTCTATATGTTTTTTCAACACGGGGTATTGACCGTATTAAAGCAAAGCGAAAACGCCGGAGTTATATTTTTTTTAAACGAAATTGTTCCGTTTTGTTCCGCCCTGTTTTTGTTTCTTGCCGGATACTCGATAGTTTTATCGCTAAAAAAAAACGGCGTTTCTTCGTATAATTTGCATAATTTTACTCATCTTATTAAACGGGGAGTAGTTTTATGCGCCGCGTCGTCGGTTCTTTTTTTTATTGAAAACGGATTTCAGACTCCGGATATATTTTTAACGTCGGGAATCCTCAATACTATCGGAATATTCATAATAATATCGTCCGTATTTTTATTTATTCCATATAGAAGGATATTCTTTACAATTTTCACAATAAGCGCGACAATTGTCTACGTTTATTTTGATCTTAAAGAGACATACTTTGTTCCGTTTAATTACGGATACGAACCGATATTTCCCACTATTCTATTTGGATTTGTCGGTATTACTTTCGGTCTTTTCGCCGATCGCATTGAAGAAAAATCCAAACTTGAGAAGGCGTTTTACTTTTGCGCGGCGCTTGTAGGCGTCGTTATCCATCTTGCATTTTCATTCAAATACGGCTTTCTAAAGGTGTTTTTTACTGAATTCGGGAGATATACGGTTGAAAGAATATTTTCCGAGAAATATCTTTTTAGTTCGTTGTTTTATGGCGGTCGCGAATATTCCGATTTTCAGGCTTTAATATGGAATTTCAGAACAAATTCGTTTTTTGCCGCGTTAGGATCGACTTTTTTTTTGATAGGCTCGCTATATTTTATGGAGCCCTTTTTTAAGAAATATCTTCCAAAAAAAATATTTATTCCCGGAAAATACGCCTTTATAAATTATTTTTATCATCTGGCAATATTGGCTATATTGACGCAAACGTCGGGATTTAACTCGTTGGGAAAATATCAATTCCTAACTCTGCTCGTTTCTCTTTTTATCGGTAGCTATATTATATCGTATATTGCCGAGTTTATTACTAAACCCAAAAAAACTATATGAAACAAACGCGCCCCGTCGGTTTTTTGGGGATTTGCCGGCGTCCCATATGTGTCAATTTATTTTTTGACACATATGTGTCATTTTTTTATCGAGGAGCGGCGGCTATGCAGCTCCATATGTGTCAATTTATTTTCCCTCCCCAAAAAACCGACGAATTACAAAATTTTTTATATTAATATATAGACTTTTTTTATAAATAAAATTATATTAATTATAAAAAAATTGGGGGCGTTATTTGTTGAGAGCGCGAATCGCCGGAACCGGGTCTTATTTGCCAAAAAAAATCCTAACAAACAAAGATTTTGAGAAAATTGTCGATACCAGCGACGAGTGGATTACGACGCGGACCGGAATAAAGGAGCGGCATATTGCCGACGATAACGAATCGACTACCGATATGGCGTTGATAGCCGCCGAAAGAGCGATAGACAGTTCCGGCGTATCGTCGGACGATATTGATTGCATATTATTTGCTACCGTTACGCCGGATATGAATTTTCCAAACGGCGCTTGCATATTACAGGATAAGTTGCAAACGCAAAATTGTATAGCTCTGGATTTTTCGGCGGCATGTACCGGTTTCATCTACGGTCTTCATTTGGCTAACAGCTTGATTGCGACCGAGCAGGCAAAAAATATATTACTTGTAGCTTCCGAAAAATTATCAAGCATAACGGACTATACCGACAGAAATACCTGCGTTTTGTTTGGCGACGCCGCCGGAGCGGTCGTTCTTACCTCGTCGGATACGTCGCAAGGAATTCTTGGGTCTTATGCGGGTTCGGACGGCTCTAAAAGAGAACTGCTGAAACGCGAAGGGGGCGGCTCCCGACTTCCGTATAATAAAATGGGTCCTTTCGACTATGCCAAGCTCTATCTGTATATGGACGGTAAAGCGATATTCAAAACCGCCGTACAAAGAATGACGTCGTCGCTTGGCTTCGCGTTAGATAAAGCCGGTAAAAAATTGGAAGACCTCGATATGATCATACCGCATCAGGCGAATTTGAGAATCATCGAGATGGTAAGGGAGTTCGCGAAGTTAAAGGAGGAACAAGTTTACGTTAATCTTCATAAAACCGGAAACACTTCCGCCGCGACTATCCCCGTAGCTCTAGACGAAGCGATAAAAGAGAAAAAACTGAAAACGGGCGATATTTTGGGCGTTACCGCGTTCGGAGGGGGCTTAACGTACGGAGCGGCGGTAATTGAAATTTGACGACAACGTTTTATTCGATATGGAAAATATCGAAGTACGCATAGAGAACAAACAAGTACTCGCTTTTGATCATATCTCGGCGCGATCCGGCGAAACCTTAGCCGTAGTCGGACCTTCCGGTTCCGGCAAATCTACTTTTTTGAAGTTATTTAACTCTTTAGTCGCGCCTAATAAAGGGATCGTCAGATATAAAGGGGTTTCGTATCCGTGGAAAAATCTTTCTCAACTCAGAAGTAAAATAATCCCGGTTGATCAGGAGCCGTTTCTCGGATCTGGGACGGTATTAGACGCGCTATATATGCCGTTTAATTTTAACGTTCATAAAGATAAAAAGTTCGACGAGCGGGCGACTTTGGAGTCGTTTAAAGATTACAAGATTGATAATATAACTTTTGATAGGAAAATCGACACATTATCCGGCGGCGAGAAGCAACGGATAGCCATAATCAGAGCGGTTCTTTTGCAACCCGAAGTACTACTGCTAGACGAGCCGACTTCGGCTTTGGACGGAGAGACTATCGATATAATTATCGAAAATATTTTGAAAAAAAAACCTATTGAAACAATAATTAGCGTTTCTCACTCAAAGGAGTGGACAAAAAACTGCTCCGGAGTTATCGAGATAAGAAACGGAAAAATAGAGAGATTGAGATAAATAATGAACGGCGCTACGGATATAAAATTACCTTTTATGCTTATCGGTTTTTTGACGCTGGCTATTCCGATAACTCTCTCGCTAATTTATAAGATAAATATTACGCGAGAGATAGCCGTTTCGGTCGCGCGAATGACCGTCCAATTGGCGTTAGTCGGCATAGTATTGCAGTATCTTTTCAAATGGAACTATTTATGGCTGACTTCTATATGGTTTATATTTATGATCGGAGTCGCCGATTTTAATATACTAAAAAAAACCAAAATAAAAATAAAAAAAATGCCGTTTTTTATCTTTATCTCGATAACTATTTCCGTAACGTCGATTTTGGCTTTTTTAATAATTGTCGTTATACGACCGACTCCCTTATACGACGCTAAACATCTTATCCCTTTGGGCGGTATGATTCTCGGAAATAGTATGAACGGCATATCGCTTGCGCTAGAAAGATTTTATAGCGCCCTAACGAAGAATAAAAAGGAATACTACTCTTATATATCGATGGGCGCCAACTCTGACGAAGGGACCGCCCGTTTTTGCAAAGAGGCGTATAGAGCCGCTTTGATACCCACAATATCAAATATGGCGACTTTGGGATTGGTATCGCTTCCGGGTATGATGACCGGACAAATATTAGGCGGCTCCGAACCGACGGTGGCTATAAAATATCAGATCATAATAATGATAGCGATATTTAGCTCGACTTCTATATCGGCGCTACTCTCTCTTAAGTTCTTAAAAAGAGCGATAATCGATAAAAACGATCTGATTACAGATAAAATATGAGTGTATTAGTATATTCAAAACGGGAATTCCCGTTTTGGATATAACGAATCCCGTTTACGTTTTTTTGATAGAAAACAGCCGCTAAATTTTGATTTGAGAATTGATATATTCTATATGCCGCTCAAACTTCATTTCTTTAGCCGATTCGAGTAAATTTAGCCAGAATTCATTCGGGGCTTCGTTCGCTTCGCCAAGCGCTTCTAAAGCGTCCAACGCCTGTTCGATTTCGCAATATTCTAAATACTCAAAGAAACTCTCTTCGGCGTCGGGGTATTCTCTATTTTTGATAATCGGTTGCTTCAAATAAGAATACGCTTTTTTCAACGACAAAACGACTAAATCGCATACTTTCTTAATCGAGGCGTCTTGCATAAATATCGCTCCAAGATTTTATAATATCTTTATAAAAATATCGGCTCCCGCGGTTAACAAACGCCGCGGATAATAGATATTCTACAATACATTATATATCGTAATTTAAAATTTTTCAAAGAAATATAAGTAAAAAGTGTAATCCGTCAGTTTTTTGAGCAATAAAAAATAACCTCGCCGCGAGACGAGGTTATTTTTTATTAATCTGAGACAAATTTATTTTTTTGGCGGAAAGTTGATTTTTGGAAGATCTTTTAACGCTTCCTCAATATTTTCCTTCGGATAATCGTAATCTTCCAGAGCGCCGTTAAAAAATTGCTCGTACGCCGCCATATCAAAATGCCCGTGTCCGGAACAATTAAAAAGTATAGTTTTCTCTTCCTTCGTCTCCTTGCATTTGAGAGCTTCGTTTATCGCCACTGTTACGGCGTGAGCAGACTCCGGCGCTACTATGAGACTCTCCGTTTTAGCAAAAAGTACGGCTTTCTCAAAAACTTCGTTCTGAAAAAGTCCGACCGATTCAACCATACCCTTATGACGCATATAGCTCAATAACGGAGACGCTCCATGATACCTCAACCCGCCGGCGTGAACCGGAGGCGGAACGAACGAATGCCCAAGAGTGTACATTAGAGCCGGCGGTATTAACTTACCGGTATCGCCGTAGTCCCATGCGTATTTACCTTTAGTTAAGGTCGGACACGCTTTAGGCTCAACCGCTATGAATCTTGTTTTTTTACCTTTCGTCAAATTTTCTTTTATGAAAGGAATTATCATTCCTCCAAAATTACTTCCGCCGCCTACGCAACCTATAACTATATCGGGATAATCCCCTATTTCTTCCATAACTAATCTTGATTCTTCTCCAACGATAGTCTGATGCAAAAGAACGTGATTTAAAACCGATCCGAGAGTATAGTGAGTATCGTCTCTCTCCATAGCCAACTCTACCGCCTCGCTAATAGCCATTCCGAGAGATCCTTTGTAATTATTTTTGTCTTTTAATAATTCTCTTCCGATTTTAGTTTGATCCGACGGACTCGGTATAACCTTGCCGCCGTATGTTTGCATCATAAGTTTTCTATACGGTTTCTGCTCGTAACTGGCTCTAACCATAAACACCAGACACTCGATCCCTATCTGATTGCAAGCAAAACTTAGCGCCGATCCCCACTGTCCCGCTCCGGTCTCGGTCGTCAACTTTAATATCCCCTCTTTTTTGTTGTAATACGCTTGAGGAATAGCCGTATTTGGCTTATGACTTCCGGACGGACTTACCCCTTCCCATTTGTAATATATTTTGGCGGGCGTATCCAACGCCTTTTCCAAGAAAGTAGCCCGAATAAGAGGCGTCGGCCTATAAAGCGAGTAAATATCTCTAACTTCGTCGGGTATTTTGATAAATTCGTCTTTTGTATTAATTTCTTGATCGACAAGTTCTTTGGCAAATATCTTATACAACATCTCCAAGGGTATCGGTTCGCTTGTTTCGGGATTTACCAACGGAGTCAAAGCTTCGGGTATATTGTATAGAATATTAATCCATTTGTTGGGAGATTTACTCCCTTTGAGCGTAAAGATTCTATTTTGCGACATACAGGTCTCCTTAAATAATATAAATAAGAATAAAAATATATTAGTTTTTTGTCAAGAAATAAGTTTGTTTTTTATTTTTTTATACTTATCCAAAAGTCTCCCTTTGTATTCTTTATAGCAATAAATCAAATCCTGATAATTTTCTAAAAAACTTTCGCCGACGGAGATAATGTCAGATTCGCATGGAATTTTTGTCCTGTTATTCTCAGAAACCAATTTAAGGTACTGCAGTCTATATTTGAGATAAAACTCTTTTCTTTTTAGCAACTCAAATACGCCCGATTCGTCTATAAAACGATAAGCGTTCATACAAACCTTGGTATCAATCACATATTTTGACAATACGTCGTTTTCAAAAGTCGTTTTTAATAAAAAATCGATTACTTTAAATAATAATTCAATATTTTCTGAAGGCGCGGACTTAACCATATAGTTAGCCCGAATTTTATAGCTGATATCGGGATGTTTTTTTAAAAATCTCTTAAAATCCTCTTCGTCTACGTATCTCTCTACATATAATAAAAGTTGAAGCTCTTTTAAAAGCTCTATTAACTTGTCTAACGTCGCGGCGATCCATTTTGAAGGAGAATAAGTATCGTCGTACGAAATTTTAAAAAAATCTACGCCCGATTTCCATTTTTCATAAAGTCCCCAGTCAAACGGTATTCTGTTTTTGTCAATAAAATTTTTTAGCCAATTAGAGTCTTTATTAATAAAACCGTTTATCTGTTCTATAATCCTGATAATCGAATAGTACTTTGGAGAATTAGCCACTATCTCTTCCGCAGAAACGGCGTTAAAATTCGACAAAATATTTTTCTTTCGAGAAAAATAACGCTCAATAGCGTCGTAATCTCTCTTAAACTTTTCGTCCCTATCGACGACGGAAGCGGGTTCGTTTGTTTCCATTAAATAATCCGATAATCCGCTCTAGATTTTTCTATCAGCCTCGTCGTCTTGAGGAACGCCCGATTCTTTATTCTGTTTTTTTTCGGTCTTCTTTTCTTTAGCTTTTTGTATCATCGAATCGGCCGTTTCTTTAAGATTTTTTGCGGTTTCTCTAGTTACATACAACCCCGCGCCTCCAAGAGACTTTAATCCGTTTAAAATCGACTGACCGGCATGTTTTATAAGATTGTTTTCCTCCTTTCCGGACTCTTTAAGTCCCTCCATAAAGCCGGCGCCGGCGGCTTTTAAAAATTCAAAAGAACCTTTCCCGACTTCGCCTAACATATTTATTATCTCTTTAAACAATTCGCCGACGGTCTTCTTCAAATCCGCCCCTTCCGCTTTAGATTTGGCGACGACCTCTCTTGTAATGTTTTTAACAATCTCGCCAATATCGGCTATAGTCGCTTTTCCGCTTTTCAAAGCGTCTTCCAATTTCTCTTTTAATTTTTCATCCATATATATCCTCCTTAGTCGATTAAAAAAAACGGTACGATAAAATTATAAATATTTTTTTACCCCGCAGTCTAACTTTATTAGTAAAGATAACTAAAACTGATTATAAATCAATAAATTTTAAAAATCAACAATAAAATTTTATTGTTGTGTATCCCGTCAGTTTTTTTGGAGAGAAAAAAAATGACGCATATGCAATGCGCCCTAATAAATAAAAAAGCCCATATGTGTCAAAAACAAATTGACACATATGGGCTACATACCGCCGCGCCGCTCCTTGCTATAAAATGACACATATGGCGTCAAGAATAAAATTCGACGCATATGCGTTGGATTGAGACGAATAATTTACTAATTAAAAAAAGTTGTTCCATATGCGTCGAATTTCAAAAAACCGACGGGTTAAAAGATGGATAATTAAATTCTTGACATGACGGCATATTTTTAATATAACTGTTATAATAATTTTTTATAGGAGGAGATAGTATGAAAAAAATACTATTAATTGCGGGGGTATTATCTTTAAGCGTTATTTTATTATGCGCCGAAGATTATACGATGAAAGATTGGTGGAGATCAGGAGAGGGTAATTACGAATTGTCAAGAGTCGGCGGCAGAGTGGTAGCCGGGGATTTTGACGGCGATAAACTTGAAGATACCGCCGTTATGTATGATTATTTGTTTTTACAGACCCAAATTCATGTTTTCAAATCGGAAGGTTCTAAGTTTACTCAAGAATCTTCATGGTACGATTCGGGTAAGGGGAATTACGATCCCTCTAAAGTAGCGGGAAGGATTGCGGCTGGAGATTTTAACGGCGACGGTAAAGACGACATAGCGACCTTATACGACTATGGTTCAAAGAAAGCGAGCATTCACGTGTTTCTATCAAACGGTTCGTCTTTTACTATGGCGACTTGGTACGAATCTAAAGAAAACGAATTTGACGTTGCGTCCGTCAAAAATAGATTTGTCGCGGGAGATTTTAACGGCGACGGTAAGGACGATTTAGCGGTAGCTTACGCATATCCTAATAAACAGACCAAGATACACGTATTTCTATCAACCGGTTCTTCTTTTACTATGAGTCCGTGGTCGGATTCAGGCGAAGGAAATTACGACTTGGATAACGTCGGCAACAGATTTGTCGCTGGCGATTTCAATAACGACGGTAAGGACGATTTGGCGGCGTTATATGACTACGGTTTAAATAAAGCTAAAATTCACGCTTTTATTTCAAACGGAACGGCTTTTGAAAGTAAAGAGTGGTGGGGAACCGACTCCGGTTATACGGCTTTGAGTTTAGGCGATCGTTTAGAAGCCGGCGACATAAACGGGGACGGATTCGACGACGTGGTAGCGTTTTACGACTATTTATCCAGTACGGCCGAACTTCATGCATTTTTATCCGACGGAACCGCTTTTACTCTTAATAGAGCGTGGAATTCAGGTAAAGGCAATTATAATCTTTCGTCTGTTCAGGATAGAGAAGTTATGGGGGATTTTAATGGCGACGGTTCCGACGAAGCGGCTCTGTTTTATGACTATGGCAAAAAGGACGCCGCGATACACGTTTTTAGCGGACCGGCTTTAAAAGATTATGGACAAGTTCCTTATAACGTTCAACCGGGCGAGTGTTACGTAAAGGTATATATTCCGCCGAAATATCAGGAAGTAACCGAACAAATTATTGTAGCGGAAAGATCCGAGAAATTAGAGATTGTAGATCCCGTTTATGAAGAAGTTGAAGAGAAGATTCTTATAAAAGAGGCGTCTGTTAAAATTGTCGAGGTACCGGCAGAATATAAGACCGAACAGGTAAAAGTTCTCGTAAAAGAAGCTCAGACTATCTGGAAACTAATAAAAGACGAGTCGGGAGCCGAAACTTTATGTAGAGTTGAAGAGCCGGCGGAATATGTTACTTTAGAGAAAAAGATTATGGTTAAACCTCCGGAAGCAAAAGAGGAGGTAATTCCGGCCGAATATCAAACCGTTAAAGTTAGCAGAGCTAAACAACACGGATCTTACAAAGTAGTTGTTATTCCTGAGGAATACAAAACCATCTCTAAAAAAGTAAAAATATCTGAAGGTTTTATTGATTGGAGACGAGTATTATGCGAAGCTAATTCGTCGGAAGCAAAAATTAAAGAAGTACAAAACGCTTTAAAAGCAAAAGGGTATAATCCCGGAGCTATCGACGGAAAATTATCGGCAGAAACTCTTGCCGCTATTGAGAAATATCAAACGGATAAAAACTTGGCTATCGGCGGATTAACTTATGAAACGGTTGAAAGCCTTGGCGTAAAAATTCAATAATTTTGATTAAATGAAACAAGGGGACTTCGTAGTCCCCTTGTTTTTTTGTAATGGTATCAGGCGTTTTCGCCTTTTAATGGAACGAAGCTCACTCCGTAAAATGTTTCTTTTTCTAATCTTCCTTTTCTTTTAGTAATTTTGAATAAGTTGCCGTAACATTCGGGATAAACGAGTATTCCGTCGACGTTTAGTTGCTCCAGTAAAATATTTTCGTTAAATCTGGATAAATTAACTCCCGCCGATAAAAATATTCTATCATAAGGGGAATGTTTTTTTAGTCCTACCGAACCGTCTTTTTCAAAGATAGCGATATTCTCCATATAAGGGCTGAGATTTGTTCGCGACAATTCGGCAAGTTCTTTAACAATTTCGACGGCATACACCTCTCCTCCGGGTCTGCATAATAACGAGGCGACGGCGCTTGCGTAGCCGCATCCGGAGCCGATCTCAAGAATTTTATTGCCCGGTTTGATATTTAAAATATCCATATAAAAAGCTACCATGCTCGGTTGCGAACACGTCTGATTAAATCCAATAGGAATAGGGGAGTCTTTATAGGCAAAATTCTTGGACAGTTCCGGCAAGAAATCTTTTCTATCGACTCTCGACATCGCTTCAAGAACCCTCTCGTCTCTAGGTTTTTTTTCAAGATAATATACAGACCTCGTTCTGATTAAGTCTACCAAATTTTTATTGCTCATAACTAAAAGATAATAAAATTGCGTAAAGTTTTCAATAATAATTTGTCGTTAATTAGTATCCCGTCGGTTTTTTGGGGAGGGAAAATAAATTGACACATATGGAGCTGCATACCGCCGCGCCGCTCCCCGACAAAAATTCGACGCATATGTGTCAAATTCCCCACCCAAAAAGCCGACGAATTACAAAATAATATTAAAATAATATTGATAATTAATAAAAACTATATTACATTTAAATAAAGAGGCAAAAAAATGAAAAAAGAAAAATATGTTACAACAATATATCTTGATAGAGAAATTGAAGCAAAATTAAAATATCTTTGTAAAGAACAAAACCGTAATATAAATAATCTTATTGGTTATTTAATCTTAAAGAATTATCAAGAAATAATTAATAATAATTCTAAAAACGGCTGGGATAAAGATACTTTGGATTTGAAGGGATTTTATGACGATAAAAATGTTAGAGAAATAGCTTATGAATAAAATTGTTTTAGATACAAACATATTAATATATTCGATAGATAGAAATTCGATCTATTATGAATTTTCTAATAAATTAATTAATTCTTATGACTGCTTTATTACTTCAAAAAATATTACAGAGTTTGTGAATGTATTGTCAAAAAACAAAAATATAGAGTATAGTTTTATTGAAAAAAAATTTTTAAGTTTATATAATAATTTCACAGTACTATATACTAATAAAAATAGTTTAGAAATATTTAAAGATTTTGTTATCAAATATAAGCCCGTTGGAAATAAAATATTTGATATTGAGATAGCGTCCATAATGTTATCAAGCGGGATTGATACAATTGGAACTGTAAACAAATCAGATTTTGAAAATATGACCGAAATAAAAATAATTAACGCATAAAAATTCGACGCATATGGGATTAAAAATAATTTGACACATATGCAATGTGTTGAAATAGTCTCTTAAATTCGACGCATATGGAGCTATACGCGCCGCGCCGCTCCTCGATAAAAATTGACACATATGGGTCGCATAGCCGCCGCGGCTATTCCTCGATAGAAATTCGACGCATATGTGTCAATTTGCCCTGCGATATAAAAAAAGCCCTATATGCGTCGCGCTCCCCGATAAAATTTGACGCATATGCGACGCCGGCAAATCCCCAAAAAACCGACGGGACGCATATAGTTGCAACATTCTATTGATATTTATAGAGTTTTACTTTATAATTGATTATTTTCAGCGACGTCAAAAAAAAGTTAAAATAGTTGTTTTTTTTTGTTTTTTGTAAGTAAATTTAAAAAATATTTCCTTTTTTTCTAAAAATATTTTAGAATGGGTAGACAATATTTCTAAGGTGAAAAGGTGAATTTGTATCAAAAAATCGAGACGCAGTTAAGTCAAAAACTATCGTTATCCCCCGAGATGCTGCAATCTCTTGAAATTATGCAGCTTTCGTCTATCGATTTGCTTGAAAAAATAAACAAAGAACTTTTAGAAAATCCCGCTTTAGAGATCGACTATACAAAAAATAAAAAAAAAGAGGAGGATCAGAGTCTCTATAACATAGAAAACTCTTTATCCGACGACAACGTTAAATTTCTCGATTCGTCTAGCGCCGATATAAGTACGGGAGTTTCTCCAGACTCCGGTAAACTCGATACAAAGAGACAATTTCTCGAAGGGGTTATTTCTGTTAAAGAAACTTTGAGCGATCATCTTTTATGGCAACTTAGAGGGCTAAATCTTAATGAAAAAGAGATAATTTTGGGCAAAACGATAATCAGCTTAATAGATAGCGACGGCTTTTTCAAATACGAACTTGACGAGATTTTTTCCCCGAAAGAGATAGAGAAAGCCCGCGACATACTCGAAAGCATACAACTTTTTGATCCGGTCGGCGTCGCCTCAAAAGACGTGAGATCGGCTCTTCTCTATCAACTTGAAACGGTTCCGGAAGGGAAGTTAGATAGAAACGCCTATATAATTGTGAATGAATATTTTGATCTGATGATAAACAGAAAAGATTCTTTAATCGCCAAAAATTTAGGTATAAAGCTCGAAGAAGTTAGGAGCGCTTTTGATTTTTTATCAAAATTTAATCCTTATCCGGGAAGGAAGTTTGATACGGAAGAGATAAAATATATTATTCCGGACGTATATATTTATAAGCGCGACGAGGAGATAATTGTTGAAATAAATAAAGAGACGATCCCCCCGTTAACGGTTAGCGGTTATATGGATAAGATATCAAATATGGTAAAAAACCGCCGAAATCTTGACGAAGAAGATCGCTACGTTCTTGATAAAGTAAGTCTGGCGAAAAGATTTATATACGCCCTCAGACACAGAAACGACTCGCTATTTAGATTGGCTATGGCGTTGTCAAAATATCAGAGAGATTTCTTTTATTCCGGACCTAAAGCCCTAAAGCCGCTTACAATGAAAGTTATAGCGGAAGAGATCGGGCTTTCCGAGTCTACTATATCGCGTCTTGCGTCGTCAAAATATATTCAAACCGATTGGGGACTGCATGAGATTAAATATTTTTTTACGAATTCCATCGGAAAAAGCGGAGATAATGAAAAATCAAGCGAAAGCGTTAGAGAATTAATTAAAGAGATAATTCTTAACGAAAAAGATAAAAAAATTACCGATCAAAAAATATCGCAAATTCTGGAAAATAAAGGTATAAAAATTGCAAGAAGAACGGTGGCTAAATACAGGAAGAAGTTAGATATTCTTCCTTCTCATTATAGAAAATTATAAATATTATTGGAGGAGAGAAAAATGAATTTAATTATTCAAGGTTCAAGTAATTTTACGGTGTCTGAAAGGATGAAATCCTACATAAAGAAAAGGATTGAAAAGTTAAGTTATTTCAAAAATCATATTATGGAGATCAATTTTCATCTTGATTCGGAAAAATATATTTACAAAGTCAACGTAACGCTATCGCTAAAGAGACTTGGTATTCAAAAATTTGAGGTTACGGACAAGGAAATGTACAACGCTATCGATAAGATAGTTCATAAAATGGACGTTAAGATTAATAGAGAAAAAGGCAAAATACAATCATATTCAAAACCGGGAGTAGAAGATTTTGTCGAGTTTTATAATCAGTTGGAAGAAAACAATCCGGAGCCGACCGAATATGTCGTTATGAACAAAAAACCTACCGCTTTACAAGACGCCTACCTTCTTATGAAACAAAATCAGAACGATTATTTTGGTTTTAACCTAATAAGCGATAAAGAAGAGGCGGCTCCGGCTTTTTTGAGAAAACTTGACGACGACGTCGTGTATCTCATTAAAAAAAGCGACGATACAAATTACAAAGAATATTTGTTAATAACCGACGATGAAAATATTTCTATCGGAAACGAGGTGAGAAATATTGCGCTCTCGACTATGTCGCTTGTCGACGCTCAAAAAGATATTCTTTCGCAAGACGAGGACAGCGACGTTTTTGTAGAGACGACTAACAATAGAGTATCCTTTTTATTTAAAGAAGGAAACGGCAGATGGAAATTAATTCACTAAAAAAGAGGCGTTAGTTTAATGAAAAAATTCGCGGCGTTAGATCTCCTTGAAATAGAAGCTAAAAATATCCGCTTAAAACTGAATTTAATTTGGAGCAAAAATTAATAGATGAAAAATGAGAAAGTTACGGTCGGCTGGAGAGCCGGGCTGCATGGAAGACCGGCGTCCCTTATCGTAAATACGGCAAGCAAATTCAAGTCTAAAATTTCAATTAAAAAAGGCAATATGGAGGTGGACGCTAAGTCTATTTTGGGTATTATGATGTTAGGAGCGGTATACAAAACAGAGTTAATCATAATAGCGGATGGAGACGACGAACAAAACGCCGTATTATCTATTGTCGAAATTTTTAAAAACGAATTAAAAGAATGAGAATAGCGCTTCTTATTTTTATTATTGCGTTATTTTCCTGTCAAAAAACGCATTACATAGACGAATTGATCGGAAATAACGTTAACGGCGCCGTTACTTTTGATTTAGATCTAAATTTAGATATAGAGATACCGCATGAGTTGAAAAATAATCTTGTGAAATTCTCATATGCAAAAATTAATCTTAACGCGAGTTTTTTTCAAAATAAAAAAAAAATAGACAATATTTTGGTAGAGAGGACGATTCGTTACGACAGGTGGAACGATATGTTTATTATACAAAATTCCAATACTTTATTTGACTCGCGCTTTTCTAACTATAAAACAATGGTTAAGAAGTTGACTTTATTCGAAGACCTTCGATTCAAACGCCCCGATTCCTCTGAAAACAAATATGAAGTAGATATAGACTTCACTCTGTTATCTACATATTTTCCGGCGCCGTTAAAAATTTTAGAGTTCGACAAACGGTTTGGCAATATTAAAAAAAGGAACTTAAAGTTTTTGTTATATGCGAAATAATATTTTTTCTATAAAAAATAAATTTGCCTCTTATCTATTAAAAAACTTACCTCTCGTAATTTCTGTTATATTTTGGTTATTTATATCATTTTTTCTGGTAAGATTTGTTAATCATATATTCAGCTCAAACGAAGAGAAAGTTATTAAAAACGAAAAAATTCTACTGCTTTTTTTGTCGGTATTATCAACCGTATTGCTGGTTTTTATTATTGTTTATATTATTAAGCTAATTATCTCGGTAATACGTAACGAATTCGGTTCTAAAATGCGCCTGCGTATGACTCTTGTGTTTATTTTTTTGACGGCTCTTCCAATAATCCCTTTTATTCAAATTGGAACAAAATTTATCGAATCGTCGATGAACGTATGGTTTTCCGAAGACATTGGAGCGTCTCTGGACCTATCGGAAGAGGTTATAAAAGAGTATTACGATGAGAAAAAACTTATACTGATAGAGCGCGTAAAAGCCGTCGACGAATATATCAAAAAAAACAGTATCGTATCGGGCAATATTGCCGGATCGTTAGAAGCCTTTATCAAATTAACAAACGCAAATAACATAACATTGTGGGATAAAAACGGGCGGATAATCGGTCAAGCGGGCGATAAATTATTCGATGTATCGTCGGAAGATAAATTTCCTTACGATTCCTCTTCTTCGGCTCCAATATATCTATTTGATAATTATAGCGGTATTTTCTTTCAGGAAAAATCGGAAGATCTCTATTTGATAATTCCTTCAAAAATAATAATTGAAGACTCCGGAGATACGATAGGATTTTTAAATATCGCTTCGAAAGTAAACCCCAATTTTAAAAATGTTTTTACAAAAATAGAAGACTCCCTAAGAAGTTACAACATAGTTTCCCTCTACAAAAAATTTTTTATCGGCGGATTTAGCATACTTTTTGTAGCGGTAATTTTTCCGATAATTCTAATAGTCCTTGTTATATCTATATTTCTAACCAAAGAATTTGTCGAACCAATCGCGAACCTGTCCGACGCAACCAAACGTATAGCCAAAGGCGACTACAATTTTATAATAGAGCGCGACTATACCGACGAATTCAAAATATTAGTGGACTCCTTCAACTCAATGATAGGAGAGATCGAGTTTTCCAGAAAAAAATTAAGCCAAAAGGAGAAAATTGCGACCTGGCAGGAAATCGCTCGTAGAATGGCTCATGAAATAAAGAATCCGCTTACTCCAATAAGGCTAAGTTCTGAAAGAGTGTTGAAGAGATATACCGAGAACCGCGACGATTTTGCCGAAATTTTAACCAAAGGAACTAAAATTATTTTGGGCGAAGTAGATAGAATGGATAGACTTCTAAGAGAATTTTCAAATATCGCCAAACTTCCAAATACAAACAAAGAATTAGGCGGCATTTACGATATTCTAAAGGATTTAACAGATTTGATGGCGTCTAACAGTAAAAATATAAAGATAATCCTTAATTTTGATATAAATAACGACTTTTTGATTAATCGCGATAGTCTGCAGTTAAAAAGCGTCTTTATGAATATAATTCAAAACGCTCTGGACTCAATGAAGAACGACGGAGTTATAACTATCGACGTTTTTAAAAAAATCATCGGCTTTACCGAATACGCCGTAATCAAAATAACGGATCAAGGAGAGGGAGTCGTTACGGAATCGGACGCCGATATTTTCGAGCCGTATTATTCTACCAAAGAAAACGGAATCGGACTTGGATTAGCTATTGTTCAAAGAATTGTTCAAGAGCACGAAGGACGAATTTACTATGAAACAAAACCGACGGTTGGAACTTCATTCTTTATCGAACTTCCTATCGCGTCGACGGCGGAATAATATTTTACGTAGATGTATCGTTTGAGTATATTTTTTTAAGAGGAGTGATATGAATATTTTAATTATCGACGACGAAGAGAATATCAGAGAGATTATTTCTGATATTTTGACAGACGAAAATCATACCGTCTTTACCGCCCCGGACGGTCCGACCGGTCTTGAGTTTTTCAATAAAGAAAAAATTGACGTCTGCTTTCTGGACGTGTGGATGCCTAAAATGGGCGGTATAGACGTGTTGAAGAAAATAAAGGAGGATAATCCCGATACCGACGTCGTTATGATATCCGGACACGCCAAAATAGACCTCGCCGTTAGCGCGACAAAACTAGGCGCTTTTGATTTTATAGAAAAACCTCTGACTTTAGAAAAAATTATAGGAATAGTCAAAACTTTAGAAAACCGCCGCAAATCCGATCCGAAAGCCATAAAGAAAACCGAAACGGCGCGGCGCGAGATTATCGGCGAATCTGAACAAATGAGAGCCATAAAAAACTTGATTGATAATTCGGCAAAAAGCGACGCCAGAATATTAATATTAGGCGAAAATGGCGCCGGTAAAGAACTTATCGCGCTTGAAATTCACGACAAATCCGCCAGAAGACTCAAACCTTTCATCGGCGTAAACTGCGCCGCTATACCTGAAAATTTAATAGAATCCGAACTTTTTGGCTACGTAAAAGGGGCGTTTACCGGAGCCAACTCCGATAGAATGGGGAAGTTTGAGTTAGCCGATACAGGAACGCTGTTTTTAGACGAAATAGGCGATATGTCTTTATCGACTCAAGCAAAAGTGTTGAGAGTTTTACAAGAGATGAAACTAACTAGAATAGGCTCTTCTGAAATAAGACCTATCGACGTGAGAATAATCGCCGCGACTAATAAGGACTTAAAAGAAGAGATCAAAAAGGGTAATTTTAGAGAAGATTTGTACTACCGCCTCAACGTTATACCGATAACGGTTCCGCCGTTAAGAGAAAGAAAAGACGATATACCCTTACTGCTCGATTACTTTCTGAAAAGCATCTCAACAGAAAAAAAGATAACCTTAAAAAAATTAACCGGCGAGGCGGTTGATTATCTTAAAAATTATTATTGGCCCGGAAATATCAGGCAACTCCGAAATATCGTCGAACGTCTAATGGTTATTATAGACGGCGAAACGATAGACCTCGACGACGTCAAAATACATCTCGACGACAAAAGCGCGATAAAAAAAGATTCGCCTAATAATAAATACGACGACTACAATCTTAATACCGCCAGAGAAGAATTTGAGAAAGACTTTATTGAGAGAAAACTACGCGAAAACAACTTTAATATAACTCAAACGGCAAAATCGCTTGGAGTTTACCCCAGTAATCTATATTCCAAAATAAATAAATTAAATATCAAAATTGACGAAGCAAAAAAGAAATAATGCTTGCGCGCCGTCGGTTTTTTTTGGGGGAAATGACAACTTTTTAAACAGTTCTTTTAAATTGACACATATGCTCCAATTTTATTCTTAACATCATATGCGTCGAATTTTCTTATACGACAATTGTCGCGCGTTATCGACGCCTCGCATATGTGTCATTTTTTTTATTGAAGAGCGCTGCGTCTTATATGTGTCAATTTATTCGTCGGGGAGCGCGCCGCGGCATATAGCTCCATATGCGTCGAATTTCTATCGGGAAGCGGCGCCGCGGCGCATATAGCTCCATATGTGTCATTTCGCCTTAAGGGGCGCGCGCGAGCGTAGCGAATAGTTTTATCTCCGGCATATAGAAGGATTTCTCCTCGCTACGCTCGTCGAAATGACAGACATCATATGCGTCGAATTTCAAAAAACCGACGGGATACATAATACTTCGCTTGATTTAATTAATTCAGAATATAGTCTAAATTGATATTTTTTGTGGAATTTGCTATATTTTCCCTAATATTCGGATTTGTTTTTGATAAGTCGTCGATAATTTTTTTTATCGACTTTCTTTGGTTAAGAGCGCTTAGAGGGCAAATCTGACCCAAATTTTGATATGATTTTTCTTTAGCGAATCTCTCGATATCCTTCTCTTTTATATCGGCTAAGGGTCTGATTATAGTCAGATCAAATTTCTTATATTTCATAACCGGCAACATTGTCGCTATTTCAGATTTGTTAAATAGGTTCATTAAAAAAGTCTCGACGACGTCGTCTAAATTATGTCCCAGAGCTAACTTCGAACATCCAAGCGATTTGGCTAATTTCATCAACTCGATTCTTCTCTGCATAGAGCACCAATAGCAATTTAGTTTTTTCCCTTCTTTAAGACGACCGTCTATAGCAAGACGAATTATTTTATATTCGACGCCGTATTCTTTAAAAAGACTTTCCAATCCGGGGAGATACGAGTCGTCGGCAAAATCGGATACTATATGCGCGACGATAATTTCGTATTTTACCGGAATAACTTTCGCTCTCCTATATAGATCGTATAGAAGCAGGAAGGAATCTTTCCCCCCCGACGCGCCTATAAGTATCTTGTCGTTATTTTCTATCATTTTATGATCGAAAATAGTTTTGCCGATTCTTTTTGAGATCTTCTCCTCAAATTTACTCATAAATAAAAATTGCTTTCAATTCCGAATCTAACTTCGTTTTTAGTTCTGAAATATTTTTTATCCCTTTTGTCGAATTCGTAATATTTTGTATATCGTTTTCGCTTATATTTATATTGTATATTTCATTCTCTTTAACGATAGAGGTTTTATCGGCGTCGGTAAAATTTATTTTTATCTTCTCCTTTACTACTTTCCTGCCCCTGCCCAGATCAAGATATACTCTAGCCATAGCGTAATCTTTAACGTAATCTTTGTATTGCGACTCGATATTCAAAATATTCTGCAATAAAAGTCTTATAATATGATTATTCTCGTTTAAAAAATTCATATTAAGACTGCTTGTCAGATGATTATTAGCTTCGTAAAGATATTTTATCCCGTCCTTATAATCCGATAAATTTGAAGTAACGCTATATTTCCTGATCTTATAGTCGTAAGTAGCGAGATATAAATTGGCATATTTGGAATAGACGTCTTGATATCCGGGTATAATACCGTTAAGTTTATCTAAATCGGTTTTAACTACGTTAAATTCCTGCTCGACGTTCTTGAAATAGTCCTGAGAATTCTGAAAACTTTTTAACAACTGTTGATAATAATTAAAATCAACCGAGTATTTCTGCGTCCAAGCGTAGGGATTGCCCGGCATTACCGTAACAGCCCTGTTAAAATAATATCTCGCTTCGTTTATCGAACGCGAACCAAGAGCTTTCCTGATATTGTATTCGGATCGAAAAGTCATAGAAAAACCGATTATACCTAATATCGTAAAAACCGTCATTATTCCAAGCAATATGTATTTGCCTCTAAAAGAGATAGATTTATTGAGAAAGTCTGGAAATATTGATTTTTTTAAGGTAAAACCGTCAATAACCATGGATTTTCTCAATGAAATCAAAAATACGCCAAGTCCCAACAGCGAAAAATAAGCCGTTTGCGTTACGCTCATTCTAAACGAGAGACTGAACAGTTGATGAATCAACATCGATACTATGCCGACCGCTAAAGCCATCGATATATACCTAAAATCCTTGTTATATTTTTTTGAATAAGCGATACTCATCAAATATACGACGATAAAGCCAAATAGAGCTATAAAAAATATTATCCCGAATATGCCGGCTTCTCCTAAAACTTCGACATACTCGCAATGCGAATGTTTGAAAGAGTTGCTATCTGAATATATATAAAATAAATTATTCATCTTGAAGGAAGAGGCGTAAACCGATCCGAGTCCGGCGCCGAATATCGGATATTGACGAAATAACCTAAGCCCCCCTTCCCAACCGTTATATCTGTCGTTAAGAAAAAACTCCGGATTAGCCATCGTCTTAACTAATCTTCCTAACGATTTCTCGATTATCGGCGGCGGAAATTTTAGGAGTAATATCGGCGTCGCAAGGAAAACCAATACGACTAGAATCGCCAAAGGAACTTTGATCTTTGACGAAATACGCTCGCTCATAATAATCAACGAAGGGATAAACATCGCAAACGTCCCGATATAAAACCCAAACAGCGCCGCTCTGGTTTGAGAGAAATATAGCGGTATTATTCCTAAAATACTAACGATCCCCAAAACCAACGGGAACCAATTCTTAGAAAGTTTCGCTTTTCTATCAAACCATACAAAAGCCGAAATAAAAGCTAACGGCAATAACCCTATATGATATCCCGAAAAATAGTCGGTGTTGCCGAAGGATAATTTTGGTCGAAAATTAGCAATTTTAAAATCCACATTTATAAATTCGATAATAGACCAGATACAAACGATCAACACGTAAACGTTGACTAACAATAATCCGATTTTAACGTCTTCAAGTTTATTCAAAAAAATAAAGAAACACATTGAAAATATAATAAGCAGTATGTAATTGCCAATGTAATACTCCTTATCGTAGCATATCTCTTTCGAAAACAGAGCGACGACAAACTGGATAAAAACGAAAACAAAATACGCGATAAAGTAAATAAAATATTTTCTCTGTTTTTCAAGCCCTTCTTTACTTCCAAGAAAATTTATTAGCAATATTACCAACAAAGCGCAATCAAACAGCGCTATCATCAAAGTTTTAAAAACTTTTTGGTGTAAAGTAATATCCCCCGCAATAAGTCCGATAGATAGTAAAAAAACAAACGGTATTATAGAAATTGATATATTTTTAAAAATATTTTTTTGATAATCCATAAAATATGTCCTTATATTATTTTTTACCAGATTAAAACATAAATTTGACTTAAAATCAATAAAAAAAGTTATACTTTACGCCCGTCGGTTTTTTTGGGGAATTAAAAATATTTGTTCCATATGTGTCAATTCACATGCGTCGTTCCATATGTGTCATTTACTCTCCTCAAGAAACCGACGGGTTACATAGAACGCTGTATCTTGCATTGATAAAAGCGTCAAAAAAGCTGACGACGCCCATACAGAATTGGGGGCAAGCTTTAAACCTGTTTGCGGTCTATTTTGGAAACAGAGCTCTGTTATAAAGAAACGCTATTAACGCAAAATTTATGATAGTTTTTGCCGTAACCAAAAATATTCATACGCGCCCAGGACAAACTATTTAACGCCTTTTCCTTTCAGTTCTTTCAAAATGTTAATAAAAATAGAATCGCTCATAGTTTCGCGATCAAAGTGTAGCCCTACTTTCAAGGTTCCGGTTATACTATCCCTCTCTTGCCATCTTACCAATACGGGAACTTCTTTCAAAACTATATCGAGATCGTCCTCTTTCCTCAAGAATTTTATCCGCGAATTCCTAAGTTCAAGGGAGTTTAATTCCGATTTAAGAGGCAATCCTAAATGAATGCCAACCCCGGCTATAGCTATGTTAATAAACCTAGCGTCTATCCACGAGTCCTTTTCTTTTGAAAATTGTATAAATATCGAACCGGATACTATCTCTTCAGTATGTTTTACTACATGGGGAGTCGAGTTAAAAAAATCGTCCAGCTCCGGAAGATCGCCAAGATCCATTTTTTTCTTCTCCGCAGTTTTTTCGTTTATACTACCATATCAAAATTGAAAAAACAATATAAAGTTTTCTATTTACGGTAACCCGCCGGCTTTTTTAGGGATTCTCCGGCGTTCCATATGCGTCAATTTTTTATGCGACAATTGTTGCGCCCCGATAAAAGTGGGAATTCCCGTTTTGAATATACTAAAATACTAAAAAATGTTCATGCCGCGACCTTATCGGGGCTTGCGCCGTTAGAAACAAAATATCCCATATGCGTCGAATTTATATCGGGGAACGGCGCGGCGTATACAGCGCCATATGTGTCAATTGTCGCGCGTATGTAGCTCCATATGTGTCATTTTTATTTTTGACACATATGCGTCAATTTCAAGAAACCGACGGGCGCGACAATCTTTATATTTATATTGATTTTTTTAAATTATTTATTTAGAATTCAGATCATATTTTTTGGGGGGGCAGGTATGAAACTTTCAAGTATTTTGCAAGAAAACCACGTTAAAATATTAGATAAAGCGAATTCCAAAAACGAAGTTATTTCTATTTTATTAGACTCTATTTTTAAAAACCGCCAAATTCATCTTAATAAAGAGGAGGTTTTTTCTCTAATTAATGAGAGAGAAAAACTGGGAGGAACGATATTTGAAAACGGAATGGCTATTCCGCACGCTCGTTTAGAGAACTTCAACGATTTGTTCATCGGCATAGCGATCTTATCGAATCCTATTATCGAAAGCGGCATTCCGATAAAATTTGTCGTCCTGTCTATTATATCTAAATCGGCGTCCAACACTTATTTACGAACGCTATCGGCTTTCGCTCAGATATCTCAAAACAAAGAACTCTTTGAAAAGGTTGCTTCGAGTAAAAGTCATTCTGATTTTTTTTCGGCGATTGAAAATATAAAAATTAAGCAGGAGCTCACCGTCGGGGATATAATGTCAAAGGACGTTCTCAAAGTATCTCCGGAGACTACGTTGAAAGAGTTATGCGATATTTTTTACAAGCATAATATCAGTTATATCCCCGTAGTCGACGATAACGACGATTTTATCGGCGAGGTAACGATTACCGAGGTTCTAAAAGTCGGCATACCAAATTACGCGTTAATGATAGGAAATCTCAAATTCCTAAGCTCTTTCGAGCCGTTTGAAGAGCTTCTTAAAAATGAGGATAAGATAAAAGTAAAAGAGATAATGAGGAAACCTTCTTTTAAACTTCCGGAAAATTCTTCAATTATTGAGGTCGCTCTGGAAATTACTCAAAATAATAAAAGGCAACTTCCCGTAGTGGAAGGCGATAAAATTATTGGTATCGTGAGTTATATGGATTTATTAAAAAAAGTGTTGAGGGTATAATTATGGGTATTCAAGTTATAATAGCTTTAACTATATTTTTTATAGTATATGCGATAATGACGACCGAAATATTCAATAAAACCGTCGCAGTTTTATTGGGCGCTTCGCTGTTTATTATTCTGGGTATAATCCCTCAAGAAAAGGCGTTTGAAGGGATCGACTGGAATGTTATATTTCTTCTAATCGGTATGATGATAATTGTAGGAATCACAAAAAGAACGGGATTATTTCAATATGTTGCAATTAAAGCGGCAAAAGCCGTAAAAGGCGATCCGATCAAGATACTACTGATGTTATCCGTTATTACGGCGGTATTTTCGGCATTTTTGGACAACGTTACTACCGTATTAATACTGACTCCTGTTAGCATATTGATCGCGGTAGAACTCGGCGTATCCCCCATTCCGTTTGTAATTTGCGAAGCCATCGCATCTAATATCGGCGGCACGGCTACGCTGATCGGAGATCCGCCGAATATTATGATCGGCAGCGCGGCGAATTTGAGTTTTATGGATTTTATAGTCAATATAGGACCGGTAATTTTAGTTATCCTTGCCGTATTTCTTGTTATAGCTTACTTTATATTTAGGAAAAAACTCGTAGTTTCTTCCGAAAAAAAAGCGAGAATTATGGACTTCGACGAATCCCGATCTATAGAGGATAAAGCTCTACTGATTAAGTCGTTAATTATACTCGGAATGGTAATAGTCGGATTTTTATTTCACAGCTTGTTTCATCTCGAAGCGGCGACAATAGCCCTGTTCGGAGCGTCTCTTTTAATGATACTTGCCGGTAAAGAGGAGGTAGAAAAATTTTTTCACGAAGTCGAATGGGGGACAATATTTTTCTTCGTAGGACTTTTTATTTTAGTCGGCGGACTTGTAGAAATGGGACTAATAAAAAAACTAGCCGAATTTTTATTGAGTTTGACGGGAGGAGATATAAAAGTTACTTCTATCGTTATGATCTGGTTTTCCGGATTCTTCTCGGCGTTTGTCGATAACATACCTTACGTTGCGACTATGATCCCATTAATTCAGGATATGACCGGTCAAATTTCTCAGAATCTGAATATTCCGTTGAGCGAAGCGGCCGTTGAAGTACTGCCGTTATGGTGGTCTTTGTCTCTTGGAGCGTGTCTCGGCGGCAACGGGACGCTTATAGGAGCTTCGGCTAACGTAGTCAGCGCCGGGCTGGCCGGTAAAAGCGGTTATAAAATATCGTTTTTTGAGTTTACAAAATACGGCTTTTTTATTATGATAACGACGCTTATTATATCTACCGGTTACGTTATACTATTTTTGTTGAAATAGTAATAAACAAAGCGCTCTTCGGTTTTTTGGGGTGAGAAAATGACACATATGAAACAGATATTTTTAATTAGTAAATTATTTTTCATTCCCCAAAAAACCGACAGGGCTACGTAGACAAGCAAATTTCGAAATTATTCATAAAAAGGATTAATAAATGGCGAATGAAAAAAAAAGATTGTTATCAGGAATACAGCCTTCGGGAATACTTCATCTAGGCAACTATTTTGGAGCTATGAAACAATTTGTCGAACTTCAAAACGATTACGAATCTTACGTATTTATAGCAAATTATCACGCTATGACTACTATTAAAGATCCCAAACTATTGCTTGAAAATACTATCGAAGTCGCTAATATATACCTATCTATAGGGCTTAATCCCGAAAAGGTGAATCTCTTCAAGCAATCCGACGTAAAAAGCGTCTGCGAACTAACCTGGATACTTTCGACTCTCACTCCTATGGGACTTCTTGAGCGATGCCACTCTTTTAAAGATAAAATTGCCAAAGGAATTGCCCCGGATCACGGGCTTTTTGCGTATCCGGTTTTAATGGCGGCGGATATTCTTATCTATAAGTCGGATATTGTGCCTGTGGGTAAGGATCAAAAGCAACACGTCGAAGTCGCCCGGGATATCGCGATAAAATTCAACAATCTTTACGGCGACGTACTTAAACTTCCCGAGCCGGTTATACAAAGCGATACCGCTATAGTTCCGGGAATAGACGGACAAAAAATGAGCAAATCTTACGATAACGCCATATCGCCGTTTGACGACGAAAAAACAATCAAAAAACAGGTAATGAAGATTGTAACCGACGCCGCTCCGCTCGAAGAACCTAAAAACCCTGATAATTCGACGATTTTTGCTCTATATTGCTTGGTTTCATCTAAAAACGAGATAGAAGAAATGAGAAAAAAATTTTTATCCGGCGGGTACGGCTACGGCGACGCTAAAAAAGAACTTTTAGATAAGATATTATTTTATTTTAAAGACATACGAAAAAAATATTTCGAATTAAAAAACAACAGAGATTACGTAGTATCCGTATTGAAAAATGGGGCCGAAAAGGCAAACGCGACGGCTCTGAAAACTATGAAAGAGGTTTTAAAAGCTATCGGAATAGAATAATTATTTTTAATTTATTTTTTGAATAAATTTATTGATTTTAATTAAATATAGTTATAATATTAAAGATATTGGTCCGGTTTTTACGATAAGTTTTTAGGAGGATTTTTTATGAAAAAATTATTTATATTGCCAATTTTGTTACTATCGGTTTGTCGATTTTCTGTTTTCTCAGAAGAGAGCATTCCTATCGATACTTTTTTTACTAGAAACATTATGATCGCTACCGTTATTTATACAAATAGAGGAATTATATTAAATTACTATATCGATAATAAACCAAGAGAGACGTATCTGCCCAACGCTTTTTTTATTAACGGAAAAGCCAAGCAAGTAATAGACGAGGATCGCTCTACTACCCCGCAAGCCAACGTTATTTTTAAAAACGGCAAAGCTTTTAAAATAAAATTATACGTTCCAAAAAACGCCTTCGGCGGAAGATATAAAGTAATCGACGTTCTCTCGGAAGAACAAAAAGAGAAGTTTAAAACGGAAGAACTGATTTTTGAATGGTAATACAAAAAAAAGGCGGTTTAAACAGAACCGCCTCTTTTTTTATGTTTTTTATCTTATTCGCCGCTATCTTTCAGATAATCCATAGCCTCTTTTGCAGACGCGTTGCTATGAACTACCATACAAGCCGCTTTAACAAACGCGGTGGGATTTTTGTGTTGGAATACGTTTCTCCCTATCGATAAACCTTTCGCCCCAGCCTGCATAGCTCCCTCGATCATTTTGAAAGTCTCCTCGTCGGTCAACCTGCTTCCCCCCGCAATCAACACGGGAGCCGGACACCCCTCGACTACTTTTCTAAAAGTCTCGGGAGAACCGGTATAGTTTGTTTTGATAAAATCCGCGCCCAATTCAGCTCCTACTCTAGCCGCAATTTTTACGCATTCAATATCCTTTTCATTTTTAATATTCGGTCCTCTGGGATACAGCATAGCGACTAGAGGAATCCCCCAATAAGAACACTCTATGGCTATATTACCAAAATCTCTTAACATATCCGACTCGCATTCGTCTCCAATATTAATATGAATAGAGATACCGTCGGCTCCCAACCTTAACGCATTCTCAACCGTATTAACCAGAACTTTTTTGTTCGGATATGGCGATAGAGAAGTAGAAGCTGAAAGATGCAGTATCAAACCTATATCTTTCCCGCTACGACGATGACCGTATTTTGGCAGTCCGATATGACCCAAAACTGCGTTTGCTCCGCCGTCCGCTATCATATCGACGGTCTTCGCCATATCTATCAACCCCTCTATTGGTCCTACCGATACCCCGTGATCCATTGGAACGATAACCGTTTTACCGGTCTCTCTATTCATTATCCTTTCCATTCTGATAGATTTTCCAATATTGATCATAAACACCTCCTAAGCGATTTTATTTTATTATAACTCTTATAATTTTTTTCTTTCCGCTTTTCAGTAAAATTCCTTTTTCGGTAATAGCAGATTCGCCGACGACGGTCTTTTCATCGTCTATTTTATCGTCGTTTATCCTAATTCCGCCTTGTTGAATAAGACGCCTCGCCTCCCCCTTTGAAGAGCAAAGCCCGCTTTCGACAAAAATATCGAGTACGTTTATTCCGTTTGTTATTCTGGATTTTTCAATCTCAATCGAAGGGATAAGCTCTATATTACCCTCTCCGGAAAAAGCCGCTAAAGCGCCTTTTTGCGCGTTTTGAGCTTTTTCCTCCCCATGCGCTATTTTTGTTACTTCATAAGCAAGAATTCTCTTTATATCGCGCAACTCCTCGCCTTTTAAGCCTTCATATCTCTTTATCTCTTCAAGAGGCAAGAATGTGTACAATTTCAAAAATCTTATGGTATCCGAATCGGTAACATTTATCCAATATTGATAAAAATCATAAACAGACGTCAACTCTTCTGAAAGAAATACCGCCCCCTTTTCAGATTTGCCCATTTTCTTGCCGTCTGAAGTTAATATCAGCGGAAAAGTCAAACATTCTACTTCCGTGGACGCGGAAACCCTTCTTATCAATTCGACGCCTGATACCATATTTGCCCATTGATCGTCGCCGCCGCATTGCAACAAACACCTGTAATCCCTAAATAAATGAAGAAAATCGTAAGATTGAAGCAGAATATAGTTGAATTCAAGAAAAGAAAGCCCGGTTTTCATTTTTTCTTTATAAGTTTCAAAAGTTAACATTCTGTTTACGCTAAAATGCTTACCTATATCCCTTAAAAAATCCAAATAATTTATCCCTCTAAGCCAATCGGCGTTGTTTACCAATAATCCCTTCTCCTTTCCGTCGATTACGATAAACCGTTCTATCTGCTTTTTCAACTGCGCAACGTTGGAGTCAATCTGTTCGATAGTAAGCATTTTTCGCGCTTCGGTTTTTCCGGAAGGATCTCCTATCATCGCCGTCCCTCCGCCGATTAACGCTATAGCTCTATGACCGTAGCGTTGAAGATGCGCCATGGCAAACATCGGCACAATATGCCCTATATGAAAACTTGAATTAGTAGGATCAAATCCCGAATAATAGGTTATTTTTTTTGAGCTAAGCAAATTATCTAAATTTTCAATATTTGTGCATTGTTGGAAAAATCCCCGCTCTTTCAATTCAATTAATACTTCGTTCCTCATCTATACATCCTATAACGTTGCGCAAATATTTCCGCTATAATAAAAGCGTAAAAATATGCGTCTATACTTGTATGACTTTTTACCATATTTAAAATTAGTGTCAATATTATTTTTTGTTAAAAAGCGTCCCTTCGGTTTTTTGGTATTGACACATATGATCTTAGGAATAAATTGACACATATGGGACAAATATTTTCAGCTAAGACGCCTTCATTACTTTCAGCGTTTTGGAAAGTAGGAGAAATTGACACATATGAGATAAATATTTGTCGTTTATTAAAAATTTATCCAAATTTTTGTATAACGTTTTCTACTTTTAGTTGTTATATATATAAAAAAAAGGAGAAAATTTTATGAAAAACAAAAAGCATCTATTTCATTTTATAGTATCCGAATCTATGAATAACAACGTCATAGATTTTTTACTAAAAGAGTTCAAAATTAATACATTCAGCGAGTTATTTGAAACTATGTTTCGTCTTGTTAACAAAAAAATACCAAAGATGAAAGGAATAATCGGGAATTATCGCTCCGAATACGCCGTTATAGACAATACCGACGATAAAAGGCTGGATAAATACCTCAGGATTAGCGAAGCGGACTATCTTCAAATTAAAAGATGGCATTCTTTGTATAACGAATTCGGTATGGCTTCGACGGTTCGAGATATTATCTTGTTTTTCTATAACGGCGTCGTGAAATACGGGTTGGAAGGATTTCTTGAGTTTGTTGGTAAAAAATTAAGGATTGATAAGTTGCAAAACGACTTTTTGGATAAAATGACACAACTGTTAAATATCGCCGCTCGAAAACAGCTATTATACGAGCTTGTAATCAAAAATTATCCCAAATACGTCTATTATACGTAGAAACCGACGGGGCGCCTTAAAAAAAAATTGACTTAATTAGGCTTATTTAATATGATACTCGACAATCTGGAAACGTTATTTCAGATTTAGTATGTTTTAAGAAGGCGCTTAGCGACTTTTTTGAATCGCTGAGATCGCCCGTATATTAGTTACTAAAAGTTGTTTTGCGATAATAGAAAAATTATGGAAGATATAGAAAAAAGCAGGAATCCAAAGATTTCAGTTATAACCGTAGTATATAACTCGGAAAATTACATAGAACAAACTATATTAAGCGTTATAAACCAGCGCTACGATAATATTGAGTATATTATTATTGACGGCGCTTCTACCGATAGAACGATGGATATAGTCGCCGGATATAGAGATAGAATATCAATAATTATGAGCGAAAAGGATGCCGGTATATACGACGCTATGAATAAGGGGCTAAAACTCGCAACCGGCGACTACGTATGGTTTATAAACTCGGGCGACGAAATATACGACGAAAATACGGCGTCGAACGTTTTTAACGCGCTCGACGGAAGCCTTTATCCCGACGTTATCTACGGTAAAACCGCCCTTTACGACAAAGCCGGCGGGCTTATAAAGATTACTTCCGTTCCTAAAAGATTGGATAGATACTCGTTCTCAAACGGAATGGTTGTTTCGCATCAGAGTTTAATTGTCAAAAAAGAATTGACCGAATATTACGATTTGAGCTACCGTTACGTATCCGACCACGATTGGATTATTAAAATCTTGAAAAAGAGCGGATATAATTTTAATACGGATTATATTTTGTCAAAATACCTCGCAGACGGTTTCTCAGGGGCAAATTTCAGAGGATGTTGGAGCGATAGACTAAAAATTATTAAAAAACACTATTCAATTTATTTTTACTTTAAGAATCTTTATTTATATATCTTCAACCGCTTTAACCGCGTATTAAAAATATTATTAAATAAAAAAACTTTCCCGATTGCATAGGGAAGGGTAATCCGTCAGTTTTTTTGGGTGGGGAAATGACGCATATGCGCCGCAAGCGCTCTTTGATGAAAAATTCGACGCATATGAGACAAATAAAATTGACACATATGAAACAAATACTTTTAATTTCCCAAAAAACTGACAAGTTACTAGGGAAGGCTCCGGTTACTATATTCTATCTAGCGTCGATTTAAAATTTAGCTACCGTTATCTTTTTAATCACATAACTATGCTCTTTTTCATTAAGCGTAAATTTAACCTCTTCGTTGACTTTTTTATCAAGAAATTTCGATCCAAACGGCGATTGATAAGAGATAATATTCTTCTCGGTATCGGACTCCCAAGGTCCCATTATAGTTAATTTGCTGTTAACTTTATTAATAACGTCGGCAAGATCTACAACCGTGCCAAACGTAATAAAATCGTTTGTTATATCTTCTTTTTTAACTATTGTCGCTCGGCTCAAATCGTTCATAAGTCTGGCTAATTTATTCTGCAAGAAAACTTGCTTCTCTTTAGCGACTTTAAACTCCGCGTTCTCTTTCAAGTCCCCTTTCTCCATAGCCCAACCGATCTCTTTTGAGTTTTCCGGTATCTCGACGTCTTTGATCTGTTGGATCTCCTTCTGAACTTTTATAAAACTTGCTTCGGTAGTAAGCAATTTATCCATAATCGAGTCTTTAGATTTACTATCTTCAAATTTCAAACTCTCGTCCTCGGTGCTGATATCGGGATACTTTTGAGATATACTGTTTCTTATCGCGGCGATATAGTCCCCTTCAAGCACATATAGCTCGATAATGATCGTATATAAACGCTTACAGAAATCCTTGCTCGATTTTTCTATATATTTAATTAGAAATTCATTTTTAAATAGAAAATCTTTTATCTGGTTAGATATTTTTTTATTTTTGGTAACGTCTTTTTTGTTATTTATATCTTTAGCCGTCAACTCTATCAGATGAATAAGGCTAAACAAAATTGAGTCAAAATCAATCTGATACTCTTTGACCTTCTCTTCGGTTAGGACGTTGACTATAATCCAGAAAAACGCCTCTCTATACTCTTTATAAACTGAGGTTATCTCTTTTAATATTTTTTCAAAATACGATTTGTTTTTTACTAACAATTCGTCAAAAATAAATTTATTCGGATACTTATAAAAAATATTTAAAAATATCTCATCCCATTTTGAATAACTTTTTTTAATATTTAAGAGATAATCTTTTTTATAATCTGAAAAAGCGATATTCTCATAAATCGCAATCGGATCTTCGACATTATTAAAATAATCCTTAAACGAATAGTTTAGATTAATGTTTAGAAATTTGAATTGCTGTTGCAATTTCGTAACCAGTAAATAACTGCATATAGTCTGCTCGGTAACGTTATTTGTCGTATTTAAAAACGTTAAAAAGTATTGAGCCATATCTTCAAGATATTCCGAATCAGGCTCGGCGTGCTCAATAAAATCAATTATTAGACTAAATCTTTGAGTAAAATCTTTCATCGCTTTGAAGGTATTATAAGTCTTCTCTTCAAAACTCAAAGGTTTGTCTCTCATCTCGTAAGTGTCTTTCAACTCGTCGATTGCGCCAAATTTCGGATCGGTTTTCAATATCTTTTTAGCGTTATTCCACCACGTATTCCATTCGGATAGTTTGAGAATATCCGGAACAAGCTCCTCTTTGAAATTTTTCATAGTGGCTTTGTTATCGTAACTGTTTATCAAAATCTTCAATCCCCATGGAATATCCTCTTTTATCTTCGACTTAAGTCTATCTTTATCTCTCATTTTCAATATCCAGATATGATTTTTAGGTAAAATCCTGAGAGAATCCAAAGCCATATTTAAAGACATCTGATGCCCTTTTTTCTTGGTAAAATCTATCGTAAAAATATCTCTGTTTACGTCGACGATCCTTCCAATCCCCCAAGTCCTATGATAAACAAAATTCCCTTTATCAAAAGCTATATGCTTTTCAAAGTTAAATATAGCGTCGTTAATATTTCTCCAGCTTCCTTCGAGATTGTTCCTTTTAATATACTCTTCGAGGTACGTATGTTCTTTGTATTTCTTTCTATATATACTAACGATCTCTTTTCTGCCAAAATCGTCCGTCGGATCTTTTTCAAGTATAATTTTTAACACCTTCAGACATATATCGTACTCGTCCTTCTCCACGTAAACCTCGTAGAGATATTTGAGCAACTCTATAGATCTTTCGTCTGAAAAATGTTTTGAAATCTTCTTGTCAATGTTTAGAAAATATTCGTATCCGGTATCTTCGTAACTTAGCAGTTTTTTCCATAATTCTTCAACCTGAGTAAAGTTTTTGTTTAAAATATACCTGTTTAACGCTTTTTTATATAGACTCTTCGCTTCGTCAAGTTCTTTCGCTTCCTCTTTGACAACCGCAAGTTTAACGACCATATCCGCTTCTTCAAAATCAACTCTGATTAAACGCTCCCACAGATCTGGCAATTCGTCTTTTTTATTTGTATTTGAATAAGAATCAATCAATATTCTTAACATATACTTATTTTCTGAGTATAAAAGCCCTTTTTTACACAAATATTCGACAATATTCCATTTTAAATTGTCGACAAATATCTTAATCAAACTAAGAATGTACGAATCGTCAAAATTCCCCGTATCAAATTGTAAAATGGAATTTAAATATAGCGCTATAATAGAATTTTTATTGTTTTTTAAATATTCGTCTGTTTTATCTATAACTTCGGAGGTAATATTTTCCGCTTTAACTTGATCTATCAAATCGTTAAGGTCTTCAAAATTCTTAATCGTATAATTATTGATCGTAGTTCTGGTCCATTTCTCCTCTTTTAATAAATTTTCTAAACTTTCTAATATCGCAGCGCTCATAATAACTCCTTTTGCCTGTTATTTATAAAGTCCTTGTAAATCTTTTCCGACGCCCTTTTTATTTTATGCTCCAAATCCGACGTATATTCTAAGCCGGAGTTTTTATTCCTATAATAATCGTACAACCAAAAATAGCAATTCAACAATCTGGCGGTTATAATGTTTTTATTCTTGCGAAAATCTCCGATCTTCCCCTCTAAAAAAAATATCTCCTGACTCAATTTCCCAAATTCTACCGGCAGTATCTCCCTAAAAACGTTAAAAATATTATATACCCGCCCATAAACCGGTATCCAATACTTCAGCTCCTCGTCGGCAATTTTATCCGCCTTCAATCTAGATATAATCGCATTAATTAAGTTTGAATCCAAAAGATCTATGTCGACGGCTTCCGGCTCTACAAAAAACGCCTCGCGAAAAATCAACTTCGCCTTTGCGTCGTCGTCGATAAGAGAATAAACGTCCGCTATCTGAGCTAAAACGTTTGAATTCTTCTGATCGACTTTTAAAGTCTCCTCAAACTTTGCTAATGCGTTTTTATAATCGCCGATCTCTTTGTACGCCCGCGCAATCATAAATGAAAATTGCGCGTCAAGGATAATATTAGACCGCAAATCCTTATTGAAAACGTCCAAAGCTTTATGATAGATGTAATACATTATATTGTGGACTACTTTACCGTTAAAATTTGAAAACGACTTATAAAATAGTTCAAATTTCTTCCACTCGTCAAATAAATACTTGGAACTTTCAAAGTTCTCTTTCATTGAAGAGAACTTCCCCATTCTTAACGCCCAATATTTACAACATTTAATCCCTGTATCGGCAATATCGCTTTTGTAATCTATCTTCAATATTTTGTTAAATAACTCCTCCGCCTCTTGCAACTCCCCGCTTTTAAGTAATTCTAACGAACGATTAACGAATTTCATAAGATCAGAATCAACTGTCCCGACTGACGTCCTTCTATTCATTATTTACGATCCGTAGCAATAAAACGAATTTAACGTATAAAAAGTATATTTTTCTATACAGTTTTAGATTATTATATCATTTTTATTCGTTATGTCAATAAAAATGATTTATTCTTTACCCCGGACGTCATTCAAAAAATGAAAGTTTACACTTATTTCAAAAAATGAGACTTGACGTTTTTTTTAAACATAATATTATTCAAAAAAACAAAAAATCTTTTGGGGATAATAATATGATATTAAAAAGGAATATAAATAGTTATTTTGTTCTACTTTCTAAAACGTTGAAGGTAATGAATTTACCTTATCCGAAAATATCTGTTTCATATGTGTCAATTTCTTCTTCCCGGAGAAATCGAGATTTCAAGTTAGGTTCCGACTAGAGAATTAAATGAATGAATGGTAGATAAAAAAGTTAGATTTTTTTATAAATTTATTTTAATATTATTGTGTATATTAAAAATAATGCTATAATATTTGACGCGCGGCGATTGATAGGGGAGGTTAGTATGTCAATTAAAAAATATATTTTATCATTCTTAATGATGGCGGCTTTTGCGCTCTTTTTGTACGGAGAGGAACCGAAACTTTTGGTAATCGGAGTTACTCCTTGGGGGGACAGAATAGAGATGGCCGCCTCTTACAAGCCTTTTATAGACTACATTTCAGAAGAGCTCGGGATTCCGGTTTCTCTTTATATAGCGAAAAGCTACAACGAACTTGGAGCGGAATTAGCGGACGGCTCCGTACATATCGGTATTTTTTCTCCGACCGCTTACGTTCAGGCGCAAGATACGTATTCGGAGTTGAAATACCTCGCTACTTCGGTAAAAAACGGCGCTCCGTATTATTACGGTTACATTATAACGCGCGCTGATTCTAAAATAAAGTCTATTAAAAAGTTAAAAGGGAAAACTTTTTGCTTTACGGATAAAAGTTCTACTTCCGGTTACAAATATCCTATGCTTTTGTTTAAGAAAAAAAAGATAAATCCGGAGAAGTTTTTTAAAGAGATAATTTTTGTTAAATCGCACGACGACTCGCTTGAAGCGGTGCGTAAAGGAATAGTCGACGCCGGAGCGGTTTCGGGAGCTTTTGAAAATTACATTCACAAGGACGAGCTTAGAGCTCTCGATAAGACTCCTCCGATACCTTTAGACGCCGTCGTCGTTAATAAGAGTCTCGACGGCAACTTGATAAAAAAAATAAAAAAACTCTTTTTATCCGTCAATCCGAATTCTAAAAACGCGAATAACGAGTTAATACTTAGTAAATTATACTTTCAAGGCTTTGTAGAGAAAAGTAACTCTTTTTACAACGTTGTCAGAGATATGTTGAAGGAATTTAACGAGTAGTTAAGATAATTTTATGAAAATATACCCAAAAATACTGACAATAACGATAAGTTTAATGATCGTACCGTCGATATTTTTCATATTTCACTTTACAAATAATATCGAACGCAACGGCGATAAATTTATTGAACACAGGTTGTATAGAAGATATTTGAACATAAAACTCTTTTTTGATTCAATTAAGGATTCTTTGGCTCTAAAGATAACCAAATCGATAAATTCAAACGACTTGGATGGTTTATACCGTTATTTTGATTACGTTAGAATTATCGATATTCCGGATATTGTAGAAAACGACAAGCGGGGCGCGTCAAATTTCAGTTCTACTAACGATATAATTTTAACGGACGACGGCGTTGAAATCCTAATAAAAATGCCTTACGGTTATAAAAATAAAAATATTATTTCTTATATTGAATTGTCTAAAAATATTTCTCAGGACGCTCTGCTGAAAAACTACTACGCCGACGTTAGCGAAAAATTCGCCATATACGAAGTAAAAAATAGTTTGGATAACGGGGACGAAGATAATTTTAGATTGATAAAAAGCGAATTCTACGATTCTTATAACAACAACATTGTAACAAATCTAGGCGATAACAATATAATGAAAAAAGTTTTAGATAACAAACAATATTATTTTGAAAAAAATAAAATCATATCGCATACTGAATACGATATAATTTACTTCCCTTTGCGTAATGAAAATAATATAATCGGCGTTTATATGGTAGGCATTCAAAAAATGGAAATGAGTAGCATAATTTCTTCCATGAAGCTCAACGTGCTGTTTTTGATATTTATCGAAGTTATATTGGCGATGTTATCTACTTTTCTGATTTCAAGAATATTGGTTAATCCTATACGCAAAATAGAGCTCTTCTCAAATAGAGTCGCCGACGGCGATTTTTCTTACCAATTAAAAATAAATTCTAACGACGAGATAGCCAATCTGGCGGATAACATAAATATTATGGTTAATAAACTTAATTATACTAAATTGTTGGAAAAAAAAGTCAAAGAACGAACTTCTGAACTTGAAAAAGCAAAGATGATAGCCGAGAAAATCAGTAAAAATAAAACAAACCTTCTAAGCAATATGAGCCATGAATTGAGAACTCCTCTAAACTCCATAAACGGAATATCGGGTCTGCTTTATTGCGGAGGATTTGAAAAGAATTATGAAATAATAAGAATTATTAATGCTATCGATACCGGATCAAACGCCGCCTTCGAAAGTCAATTATCTCAAGTAAAAAAAATTCTGAAAGACGGAAGTAATATAAAATTATTGATCTTTGATATGTTAGAGCAAAACTTCAAAGAATACATCCTTAATAACAAATTACAAGAGTCTTTTGATAAAATTAAAACAATATGCGCCGACGAATATAATGAAAAATTTAAAGCGTATAAATATATAAAAGAATCCGGCGATCATTTGTTAAAAATAGTCGATATGATCATGAATATTTCGTTGTTGGACTCGGGAAAAATTGACGTAGAAGATAGAATTGTCGATTTCCCCGAAGTCGTAAATTCCGTCAAAATTGACTCGGAAAATTTTCTGAAAATCAAAAACAAAGAGGAGGCGCTGACTATTTCTTTTAACGTAAATAAAGATATTCAGAAAATTATACTGGACCAAAATAAATATAAATGCGTGTTATTTAGTTTAATAACAAACGCTATAAAATTCAGCGATAAAGGTCATATTTCATTAGATATCGACATAAAAAACGGATACCTATCGACTAGAGTAACAGACGAAGGACGAGGAATAAAAGACGAAGATAAAGATAAGATTTTTACCGAATTCGGTAAAGCCGACGAGCCCGCCAACAGTTTGGCGCTGGGACTCGAGCTGGTCGAAACAAAGAAAGTTGTCGAGTTGCTTAACGGTCGTATAGGTTTTGAGAGCGTTTATGGAAAAGGAAGCGAATTTTGGTTTGAAATACCTTTAAAATTATAATTATTACGAGGAGAGAAAGTGGCAAAAATACTAATAGTAGACGACAAAGAGCAAAATTTATTTGTTTTGAGAAATTTTTTTAGTTAAAACGGCAAATATTGAGATAATTGAAGCTCAAGACAGCGTATCGACTATAAAGTTAATAAAAGAACAAAGACCGGATCTGGTTCTGCTTGATATACGTCTTGAAACTGACGACGCCGGTTTGCGCATAGCGAGCGAAATAAAAAATGATCCGCAATATAAAAATACCGTTATATGGGCGGTCACGGCGCAAGCGATGAACTCAACCGCTTCCGAACTAAGCGACAGAGATAAATGTCTGCAAGCCGGATGCGACGATTATATAACCAAGCCGTTTGATCAGATAGAATTGGTAAATAAAATTGCAAATCAGCTTAATATCAAGTCGATAAATCATATTTAAATATTTACATTCTTATGTAATATTACAACTGAGGAGGAGTTATGTACGATATAATTATTATTGGAGCCGGACCGGCGGGGCTAACGGCCGGCATATACTCCTGTAGAGCGGGATACAAAACGTTGATCGTTGAAAAACTTAACGCCGGCGGTCAGATGATGTTGACGGACGCAATCGATAATTATCCGGGATTTCCCGAAGGGATTACGGGATTTGAGCTTCAAGATAGACTAAAAAAGCAGGCTGACAAATTCGGAGCGGAGTTCGTTTACGGCGAAGCGAGCAAGATCGATAAAACCGGAGATATATTAACGATAACTTGCGAAGGAAAAAAGTATGAAACAAAAGCGGCCATTATTACAACCGGCGCAAGTCATAGAAAGTTAGGCGTAAAAGGAGAAAAAGAATTCAGTTCAAAAGGGGTCAGTTATTGCGGGACTTGCGACGGACCGTTTTTTAGAGATAAAAACGTAGTTATCGTCGGCGGCGGCGATACGGCGCTAACGGAGGCGATATTTCTAGCGCGATTGGCGAAGTCGGTAGCGGTAGTTCACAGAAGAGATAGATTTAGAGCGGTCGAATCTCTCATAAAACAAGCCGAGTCTATTTCAAATATTTCGTTTATTTATAACTCAACCTTAGAGGAGATCAAAGGGGACGCGTCGGTCAAATCGGTCGTATTGAAAAATACTTTGACAAATAATATTCAAGAAATTAACGTCGACGGCGTTTTTATATTCGTTGGTCTCGATCCAAATACTAATTTTTTGGATAAGAGCATAAAGGACGAAAAAGGCTACGTCGTTATCGATAAAGATATGAAAACGGCGATCAAAGGGTTTTATGCCGCCGGAGACGTTCGAGCCGACGCGTACAGACAGATCGTCTGCGCTTGCGGGGACGGAGCAAAAGCGGCGAAGTTCGCCATGGAATACGTCGACGAGCTGTCGGGTAACGCCTATTAAATCTCAAGAAACAAAAGAGATTATAGATTATCTCCTAAAAAACGACAATTTTTTTATTCAAATTCTTGATAAATTTAACGGAAATTACCATAAAATCCCGAACGGAACGCATCTGAACCCTTTATATCAAAATAATTTGATATATTCAATGGCGGCGTATACAAATTCGGGAAACTTTTATATAAAAAACCCCGAAGATATGACAAAAATTGTCGATATAATCAAAAAAAGTCCGGTAAATTTACATTCTATGTACATAGAAGAAAAATTTCTGAACCTAATTCTGAAAAATTTATCGTCAAAGCCGAGAAACATAATAAAATATCATTTTATGAAAACCGACATACATTCCTTTATACCGGATAAGCCGATAAAATATCCGTACGACTGCGTCAAATGCTCCGATAAAGATTTTGAAAGCTTAAAAAATCTTCATTACAATTACCATCTGGAAGAGGTCTACAACGACGATTCTTACTACCCCTACGATTATGAAATGACGGCGTACAAAAAGTTGTTATCTAAGAGAATAAATTACGCCGTCTTCAACGAAGGAGGTTTAGCGGTATCGAAAGCAAACGTCAACGCCGAATCGCAAAATTCGTATCAAATCGGCGGCGTCTATACGCTAAAGAATTTCAGAAATCGGGGATTATCAAAAATATGCGTATCCTCCCTAACCGGCAAACTTCTGGATAAAAAAGATTCCGTATATCTATACGTCAAAAAAGAGAACATCCCCGCTATATCCGTTTACAAATCTCTCGGATTTACGATCCTATACGACGCCGCTCTGATTTATTTTTGAAGTACGGCTTTTCAGCGTTTCATATGTGTCAAATTTTCATCAGGAAGCGGCGCGGCGAGTATAGCTCCATATGTGTCAATTTTCATCGGAGAACGCCCGCGGCGGTTATGAGACCCATATGTGTCAATTTATTCATCGGGGAGCGGCGCGGCGAGTATAGCTCCATATGTGTCAATTTATTCATCGGGGAGTAGCCGTGGCGTATGTAGCTCCATATGTGTCAATTTTTCAGCAGGGAACATAGCGACGCATATGTGTCAATTTTCATCGGAGAACGCCCGCGGCGGTTATGAGACCCATATGTGTCAAATTTTGTCGGCGCGTATAGCTCCATATGTGTCAATTTCTATCGGGACGCGCCGCGGCGGGTATAGCTCCATATGTGTCAATTTTTTTTTGAGACAGACTCGCGTTATCCATTTCCTTACCCCAAAAGACCGACGGGCGCCAGATTTTTAAATTGAATTATAGACTTTTTATTAAAATTATGATAAAAATACGGCGCCGTTTCTTCAGGCGGCTATCGAGAGTAGATCGCTATTTTTAAAGATAAACTTAAGTTTTTAGAAATATAAAAAAATACTATTTTATAAGGAATATATATGAATCCAAGCGACGAAAGAGACGTAAGAATCCAAAAGGTCGAAAAAATCAGAGAGGCGGGAAGGAATCCATATCTAGACAGATGCGAAAGAACCTGCAATATTGCCGAAGCGCGTAAATTAAACGTCGGCGCAAACAATATTAATCTAGCCGGAAGACTTGTGTTGAAAAGATCGTTTGGGAAATTAATTTTCGCGACTATTCAAGATTTTTACGATCGGATACAAATATCTTTAAATAAAAAAAATCTTGATGAAGAAAACTTTAAGTTTTTTGAAAAAATGATAGACGTTGGAGACTTTATATCGGTTTACGGAGAGATATACCGCACTGAAAAGGGGGAGCTTACGCTAAGAGTCGATAAATACGAACTTTTATCAAAGTCTATCAGACCTCTTCCCGAGAAATTTCACGGAATTACGGATCTTGAGTCCCGTTCAAGACAAAGATATCTCGATCTTATTATGAATCCCGAGACCAGAAGCAGATTTTTAAAAAGAACCAAACTTATAAACGTTATTAGAAAATTTCTTAACGATAACGACTTTGTAGAGGTTGAAACCCCGATGTTACAGGTCAAACCTTCGGGAGCTCTTGCCAAACCATTCAAAACTCACCATAACACGTTAGATATTGATATGTATCTTCGTATAGCTCCCGAAACTTACTTAAAACGTCTGATAGCCGGCGGTTTTGACCGGGTTTACGATATGGGCAGATGTTTTAGAAACGAAGGTATAGATCCGAGTCATCTGCAGGAATTCACAATGGTCGAATACTACGCCGCTTATTGGAATTATATAGACAATATGAATTTTACTGAAAAGTTAATTAAACAGATACTTTTAGAAGTTCACGGCGGTTTACAGCTTGATTATATGGGGACGAAGATAGATTTCGACGGCGAATGGCCCAGAACAAGTTTTCGCGATCTGATATTGCGCCACGCCGATATAGATATCGACCAATATCCCGAGAAAGACGATCTCGTGAAAATTATCAAAGAGAAAAAGATTATTCTTGAGGGGGTTGATTTCAATAGAATAGGCAGAGGCAATCTTATTGATCAACTTTACAAAAAAGTGGCGAGACCTAAGATGATTAATCCTCAATTTCTGATTCATCATCCGATCGACCTCTCTCCTCTAGCCAGAAGAAACGATAACGAGCCCCTAATCGCCGATAGATTTCAACTGGTTGTGAACGGTTGGGAAGTAGTCAACGCATATTCAGAGCTTATAGATCCTATCGATCAAAGAGAGAGATTGCTAAAACAGGCAGCCGAACGAGAAAAAGGGGACGAAGAAGCTATGATTATGGAAGAGGACTTTATAATCTGTATGGAATACGGAATGCCCCCTATCTCAGGTTTTGGAATGGGTATAGATAGATTTGTAGCTCTTTTGACTAATCAAGAAAATTTAAGAGAAGTCGTTTTATTTCCTTTGATGAGACCGATAGATTCAGAATGCGAAACGGACAAAAAGGATGAGCCGTTAGATAACGCCGCTTCTAAAAACGATAATTGTAATTTCCCAAAGGTCGATTCAAAAAAGAGCGGCGATTCTACAAAGCTCCCCCCTATAGACATAGACGATTTGGGAGTCGAATACGATAAGTTAGATAAGTTATTTGCCGAAAAAATTAAAAAAGAGAGTCTGATATCGCATTCCATATCGAGCGGAGCCGTTATGAAAGGTATCGCTAAGAAATTTGGTCTTAACGAGCAAAATTATTACTATACGGGGCTTCTGCACGATATAGACCTCGACGAGATTGGACCCGTTATGGACAAACACGGATTAATAGGGGGAGATTGGCTTTCCAAACTTGGCGTTAACGAACTTGTAGTCCAAGCGATCAAATCTCATAACGAAGAGGGCAACGGAACGGTAAGAACTAACTTTATCGATTTTGCGCTGACGGCAGCCGAGAGTCTGACCGGGCTTATAGCGGCGACGGCTAAAGTCTACCCCGATAAAAAAGTAGCCGGCGTTAAACCAAAATCGGTAGTTAAACGGATGAAGGAGAAACTTTTCGCCGCAAACGTTAGCCGCGAAAATATTTTACTTTGCGAAAAAATTGGACTGACTTTGGAGGAATTTGTCGAAATAGGCGTAGATTCCATGAAGGAGGTCGCCGATCAAATCGGTCTCTAGAGCGCCCGTCGGTTTTTTGGAAATTGACGCATATGGGGGATAGAATTGACACATATGATGTTAAGGATAAAATGACGCATATGATACTAAGGTTATTCAGATGAAGAAAATTATAGCGATTTTGCAGACGTTAGTTATTACGGCTTTATTTATCTCTTGCGGAGTAATACTTGATCCGTTAAAGATACAAAAGTCGTGGCCTCTCAGCGAGGTTATTTTCTATCAATACAACGAACTCTACGATAGTTACAAGAAATGGATAGGAACAAACGATCTTAGCCCCGACGTCTATAGCCCAATATTCGGCGATTTATTCGGCGTTCGGCTTAAAAATATCAGTTTGACTTTCGAAGATAACCGTACGGGAAAGGATAAATTCTATATTAAAGGTTACGACGCAAGCGGCGACGTCGCCATAGATATAGTAAGCAAAGAAAATCCGGGGTATTGGGAGGTAGATAGTTTTAATAATTCGATAATCCTAACTATGCCGGAAGCGCCTTCCGATCCCTCCGCCCCGGTATCTTTATGGCATAACGGTAAAACTTTAATAAACTATTGGCCTATGTCGACAAACGACGATTTGGAGCTTTACATCAAGGCGAGCGATTTTGGTTTGGACAAATTCACGGCAGACTTATCCGGAGATATAAAGCTCGATATCTATTCTATAGAAGCTAAATTTTCAACCTCTACCGCTAAATAATATGCGGAATTATTCGTAAAAAAATTGAGCTTTACTAGTTTCATATCTTAAATATTTATTATCTTTTTTCATCGCAAAGAATATCCCATTTTTGCCGTATCGCGGTAATATTCCGATTTTACCTATAATTTGATCTTTCTTGATATTTTCGCCGTTTTTTACATATACGACCGAAAATCCGGAATAGATCGTCAAAACGTTGCTTTTATTTTTTATTATTACGCTCAAGCCGTAGCCGTCTAAATTGTCGATAAATCCTACCGTTCCTTCTGAAACGCTTTTTACCGGCTCTTGCGGCTTATTTCCAAATATTATCACCCCTTTAAAATTCGGCGTAACAAACGGCTTGACGTCCCCTTTCAAAGGAGAAGTAAAATTAAAATATTCACGAACCTTTTTTTTGTCGCTTGTTACGGCGCCGGTTGGAATTTTTATCACAAATCCCTTTCGGACTTTTGTAACGTCCTTGATATTGTTTAATTTACATAGCCTATCTAGAGAGACCTTGTAATTTTTACTGATTCTCCAAAGCGTCTCCCCCTCTTTTAAGGTGTGATATTTATAAGATTCGGTAGTAGAAAAAACGTCTAAAGAAAAAACAAATAATACCGAAATTAACAAATAGAATCTCATTTCATCTCCAATCGACTGTAAAGTCTCGGCATATTGTTTTATAATCTTGAAATATTGAGTTTTTTTTAAAAAATATTTTACTTTAATTATTTCGTTTATTATACTATAATGGACGGTAAGAAATTTCTTTTTCGCTATTTTCGAAAAAGCGCGGCGACCGTTATAAGAGAGTCGTATAAAAAAATAACAACTAAGGAGTTTTTTATGAATAGGCCTATGTTATTATCTATGAGCGGCTGGTACTCTTCTTCAAAAAATAGTTGCAAAAACGATATTCAGCGTCATATCAATAACGATATTTTTTTGGAAGGAATAACTCCTATTTCGGCGATAGTTCCGCACGCCGGATGGTATTTTTGCGGTAATTTGGCCGTAAATACAATCAGACTGATGAAAGAGAAAAACGGCGATATTGCTCATATCTTTATTTTCGGCGGGCACTTAGGAGAGATGAACCTTCCCGTCGTAGAAACTTTTGACTTTGCCGAGACCCCCTTCGGAACGCTTGAGAACAACAAAGAAATTCTAGCCTTCGTTCTTGAGAATTTCAACATTCATCCGTTGCCTTATTACGAAGATAATACGATTGAGATTTTATTACCCATAATTAAATATTTTTTTGGGAACCCTACTATAACGGCTATTTACCTCCCTCCAAACCGGAAAGCGAGGGAGATCGTTGAAAAGTTGTATGAAAAATTCAATTATAGGGCTATTTTCATCGGATCGACCGATTTGACTCATTACGGACCAAGATATAATTTCTATCATCGCGATAAATCGATGAAAGGCATTGATTGGGTAAGAAACGTTAACGATAAAAAATATATCGATTTGCTTCTCGATTTGCAGGGCGAAGAATCGTTAAAATACGCCTTAGAAAACAATTCCGCCTGTTCGGCGGGAGCCGCGTTCGCTTCAATAGTAGCCGCTCAAAAGAAAAACGCGTCAAAAGGACAATTAATCGGATACAGTACAAGTTACGACGTTAGCGAAGACAGCAGTTTTGTCGGTTATACCGGGATTATATACTAACGCGGCTCTTCTTTCTATTATAAGGCAATACGACGGAGAGTTGTATAAAATTAAATAAAAAATGGTAAATGATCGGAAGCCATATAGAAGAGGAAAGTTTTATAGATATAAAAAATATTATCGATACCGCTCCGCTTAACGCCGCGGCCTTCTTTCCCTGATTAATGTGCAACATTCCAAATATAACCGATATCAAGACTATTACGACGATATAAACTGCTTTATTATAAAATAATTCTCCTAAAAACAGAGACGGAAGGTAAAACAAATATCCCCTAAAAAAAATCTCTTCAAAAAAACCGCTTAAAAAACTTACGATAAATTTTGAATATAATTTTGTTTCATCCGGAAAAACCTCGTTTATAATCCTGTTTTTTTTTAGGTTTTCCGAATCCTGAATAAATATTATATCAACAACCATAACTAAAGAGATAGAGACGGTTAAGAAGACTAAACTTGGAATATTGAAATTAAAATTAAACGTCGCGGCTAAAGGCGTTAAAAAAACGACCTCCTTCCCGGGAAAAAACAGAATATAAATTATAATCGGTAAGACGAAAATTATAGATAACGACAAATAGATAAAAATTATAGATGAAAGAACGATGTTTTTCTTAGCGTAAGAGCTCATTATCATAGAGATTTATTCCGATTATACATATGTGTCAAAAAAATATTTTTTAATGATAGTATTTTTTTTTACTTTATTCAACTTATATCTATACCCGGAAATTGGTTTTATCAAAGACGACGAATATATATTTGAAAAAGCCGACGGCGGTTACGATCTTTACGTTAAAAAAAAGCCCGGTTTTAACTCCATACTGCTAACCGAATCTCAAAAAGACCCTTCTCTAAAAAAAACAAATTACGGACTTAGGACCGAGATTTTCCATCATTGCAACGGCAACGAACTGCGAATTTTAGACGACAAAGTTCTTCAAACTCAATACGACGTTTTTTTTTTGGTAGATTCTACCCCCGAACCGCATAAAGTTTTAAAAGAAGCTTTTCATTTTTTTCTTCCGAAAAAAGTAATCTTCGGATACGATTGGCAAAGAAAAGGGGAACTGCGTATAGCTCCCGGCGTAAAAATAAATCTAAGAATTTTTGAGAAACATTTTGCCGATTATTCGGGAGAATTTAAAGATCAATGGATAACGCTTAAATTGAAATTCAACGCCGGCAAATTCGCGACTAATATGCCGGACAACTTTCAAAATATTGCCGATAAAAGCGACGGCGAGTTAGTCGTCAAAACAGAAGAGGACAATCTTAGCGATGTTTTCACCGACGCTTTTGTTGATAAAATAAATTCAGACGAAACGATCGACGTCGTATTCATCGTAGACGCCACTCTATCGATGAAAGAAGAAATTCCCGTTTTCAAACAATCTTTTCAAAAATTAAAACAAACCGCGCTGGAAAGAAATTCGCATTTGCGAATAGCGCTTATTTTGTATAGAGATTACGGCGACGCCTATCTCAATAAAATTTATCCATTTACGTCCGTAGGCTCTGAATACGATATTTTCATAAATTCTATCGCGGTTGCCGGCGGGGACGATATCCCCGAAGCGGTCTACGAAGCGATTTATAAAATAAACGAGCTGGATTTTCAATCCAATACCCGGCTTGCGTTTTTGATAGCGGACGCGCCGGCTCATCCCAAACCGAGAGGTAAAATTTCTCAGGACGACGCCGTCGCGGCGCTCAAACGAAATAAGGTAAAACTTACGGCAATATGTTTACCTTATAAATAAAGTACTCTTTCCGGTAAATATTTTATAATTCGTTATAGAAATATTGACTAATAAAATAAAATTATATAATATAGACTCATGGGCGATAAATCAAAATACGATGAATTATTCGGAAAAGCGATGCCTCAATTAATTCACGATATTCGTAATCCGTTAAATATTATCATAGGGTTTTCTTCGATAATACAAATAGACGAAACGGTTAACGACGAAGTAAGAGGTTATCTAAGAAATATTTTTCATTCCGGAATGTTCATAGAGGAGATGTTGTCGAACATCGACTATTTTTCTATGGAAAAAATCGACTTAGACGAGAGCGAGTTTGAAGTGACGCAAGCGATTCAAAACTTTTTTAAAACAAAAAATGAAACTATAACCGATAAAAAGATATCTTTAAATATTTTTTCTGAAAACGAAATCACGGTTCGTCACTCCTTAGAGATATTAAACAAAATTCTTGAAAATCTTTTTCAATTTTCCTTAAAAGGATTCAAATCGATTAGTTCCAAAGATATTTTTATATCTATCAAAAAAGAGAATAACAATTTGCTTTTACGCTATTCGGATTCGTCGGAACCGGTTCATATAAAAGGAGATTATTTTTCAGTAGACGAGACTATTAAAATTCGAAGAGGGTTAGGGCCAATATTTGTAGAAAAATTTGTCGAAATTTTTAACGGAAATACAAAATATTATTATCTTAAAGACTGGTATGAAATTAATAAAGACGCCCGAATAAAAACCAACCATGGATTTTGCATCTCGCTGCCTATAGCGCTAGACTAAATAATCGGGCGCACCTCTTTTTGGCATATAGGAAGTATTACCGTTAACCTTGTTCCGCGTTCTTCTCTTTTCTCCGCCCAGATATACCCTTTGTGCTGTTCAATAATCGCTTTACAAATCGGCAGACCCAATCCCGTACCTCCCCCCATAAATTCGGTATCGGAGGAGTGATGCTTTTCAATATCCGATAGCTCTACAAATTTTTCAAATACTTTAATAAACTTGGATTCGGGGATTCCGATACCGGTATCTTCAATAATAATATCCAGATATTGATTATGATCAAGTTGCGATATTCTTGATATACTGTCGGAAGGGTATTTGATAGTTAAATATATAGAACCGCCGTTTTCCGTATATTTTATAGAATTATTGAGAATATTAGACACTACCTGACTTATTCTATCCGGATCGCACTCGATTTCCGGAATAACTCCGTCGATTATAAGTTTAGCTTCCAGTTCTCTATCGGCGAGTATTAACGCTTGATCTTCCAAAACCGCCTCGACTATCTGTATAGGATTTGACATTTCCGTCAAAATAATAGACGACCGCTTTTCGAATTGCGATAAAGTAAACAGATCTTTTACTATCCTTTCAAGTTTTTTGGCGTTTCTTTCTACCACGCTAAGCGCTTTGCGCTGTTGTTGAGTTAAATCGCCAAGCCTATCTGAAAGAGCCAAACCCAAATAGCCGACTATAGTAACTAACGGCGTGCGCAATTCATGAGAAGCTATCGAGATAAAATCCGACTTCATTTTATCTAACTCCCTCATCTCTTCGTTTACTCTTTTTAGTTCTCTAACCTCTTTTTCTAAATGCTTAACCAACTCTACGTTATACTCTTTTATTATCTCAGGTATCTTTTCGCTTTCAATGAAATCCCTTTTTCCATTAAGATATTCGTTTATATTTTGGACAAATACGCCTCTTGCAATAGGTTTTGTCATATACCCGTCGCATCCCGCTATCAACGCTCTTCCTCTCGCGCGTTTCATAATGTTTGCGGTGAAAGCTATCAACGGAATGTTTTTAAGGTTGTCCATCGCTTTAATTCTAGTCGCAATCTCGTACCCGTTCATACCGGCCATATTAATGTCTAAAATTATCAGGTCTATGTTTTCCCTTTCGGCAATTTCTATACCTGTTATACCGTCCTCCGCTTCAAAAACGGTATATCCTTCCAGTTCAAGAATTTTACGAACCAAAAGCCTGTTTGTAGATTCGTCTTCAATATATAAAATGCTTTTTTTATTATTATCCATAGTATTTGCTTTAATCTCTCAACATACTATTATAATACATTAAAAACAAAATTTCCATATAAAAGATTTTAAATGAAACGATATTTTGTAAATATAAAAACGCCCGTCGGTTTTTTTGTGGAGAGGAAATTGACACATATGGAGCTGCATAGCCGCCGCGCCGCTCCTTGATGAAAAAATTCGACGCATATGCGCCGCGCCGCTCCTTGATAAATAAATTCGACGCATATGTGTCAGATATTTTTAACTATTAAACCCCAAAAAACCGACGAGTTACAATATAAAATATTTTATTTCTTGCAAAAAGCGCAATATTTTATTATAATCTTGACGATATTATTATAGGGATTTTCAATTTATGACGAATAAAGCGGATACTGTTTTCAACGACATACTAAAAGATATCGACGATTTAAAAACCGAAAATGCGCCGTCGTTTTGCGCTAATATAAAAAATAACATTAATTATTTAAAAAATATTTTTGAAGAAAATGAGAAAGAACTCGCAAAAACCAAGGGGCTTTTAAAAGAGAGAGAAAGAGAGTTGTCCGTAGTTTACGAACTGGAGAAATCAACCAGCGCTCTTTACAATCTTGACGAACTCCTGTCGGTTATCATCCATGAAACGGCGAATATCATTCACGCTAAGGATTGCACGATATTCTTAAAACAAAATTACGAATCCGACGAACTTTACGTGAAAAAAACTCAATCGGATAAAATTGACGAAGTTATAAAAATACGCCTAAAAGTCGGCGAAGGAATCGTCGGATGGGTAGTCCAGACAGGCAAACCGATTATAGCCAACGATTTGAAAAACGAACCGAGATGGAACGATAAATTTTCTAAAGACGCAAATTTTCCGACAAATGCGATTATGTGCGCTCCAATGATTTTTAACGATAAAATAATCGGCGCTATCGAGGTAATCAACAAACTCGACGACGATGAAATATTTGAAACCGACGATCTTCGCGTTCTTACTATCATCGCAAATCAGACGGCAAAGGCTATCGAGACTACTCGCTTGCTGAAAGAGATACAAGATAGCGAACGTCTTACCACTATCGGATCTATGGCTAACGGCATTATACACGATATCAAAAACCCTATGGCGGTTATAAAAGGGTATGCGGAGCTTATAGGGTATAAATCCCCGGAAAATATGGGGTATGTCAAAAAAATTACAGAATCGATTAACAGACTAGTCAGTATGGCGCAGGAACTTTTGGACTTCTCTCGAGGCGAATCCAACTTAAATTTCAAAAAGACAAACATAAACGCTTTTACTCTCAATTTTATAGAGTTTATTTATCCTTTGTTTAGAGAAAATAATATTTCCATCTCTTCAAACTTACAATACGAAGGAGATATAGTTTGCGACTCTGAAAAATTGACAAGAGTATTTATGAATATTGCTACTAACGCAAGAGACGCTATGCCGAATGGGGGCGCTTTTTCGATAAGCTCGCGACTGGACGGCGATTTTGTCGTTTTCTCCCTGACCGACACCGGATGCGGAATTGAGGATAATATCAAAAGTAAATTGTTCGAGCCGTTTGTAACTTACGGTAAACCTAACGGAACGGGGTTGGGTATGGCAATTTCTAAGAAAATTATTCTAAATCACAAAGGAGAGATCGGGATAGAAAGCGCCAAAGACAAAGGAACTACCATAATTATTAAAATTCCGATAAACTTAGATGAAACCGTTTCATAAAACATTTTTCCTAATCGCCGTCTGTTTTCTGTTTGCCAACTGTTATACTCAGGAGATAATACTCGACAATCAAAGCCGCGCCGGAACAATAAACTTCGACATCTCTTACTACGACGACTTCTTTTCCTTGATAACAAATATCGACGAACTCTCTACTGTAGATAGACTATTGACTATAATTTTAGACGAAGAGGAATTGAAGAAATATTTTGATAAAAACGTCGAATTCTCTTTAATTAACTACAAAAAATCCGGATATCAAAACGGCGCCAACGTAAAGTTTTCTTTATCGTTCAAATATCCGGTCGAGAATACGCAAAAATATATCTCGGTATTTTTTCCCTTCATAATTACTGAAAATAAAAAATCGACAAAAATTGAAACTTTTATATCGTCGGGATTTCTAGGCTCGTATTTTGCCGGTAAAAATTTTTACGACGCATACCTCCCCGCCGTTATTAAAGTCGATACGTTCGACAAAGAAATACTGGCAAAGCTAAAACGCTCTGATAAAGATCGCGATTTTTTATTATCCGTATATAAAATGTCTCAATCAAAAGACAATTATTTTTTTACAAGTCTTTATAGCGATTTCGAAAAGGACCAAAAATTAAAAATCGAAGAAAAAGAGAGAGTTATCAAAATATTAAAAAAAATTGACTTCAAACATCCTGGTTTGCAAACGATAAAAAATTATTCTCAAAACCTACCTATGAAATTTAAGTACGTTCTCCCTAAAGCGATTATTATCGATCCAAAATGGAAACAATCCGCCGTTGAAAGCATATCTGACGATAAAAGAGTTATAGTTTTTAAATATACGCTCGACGAGATACTATCCGACGGGAATATTAAGCCGAATATTGAGTTTTAAAATTAAACCAAATTTGTCATAATGTATTCTTTTCTTTCGGGACTGTTTTTACCCATAAAGAAATTTAACGACTTCTTAACTTCGGTCGTCTGTTCTACTTTAACATTTTGTAGTTTGATATCTTTTCCGATAAATTGCCCGAATTCTTTCGGGGATATCTCTCCCAACCCCTTGAACCGCGTTATCTCCGGATTCTTCCCGAGTTTTTTTATAGCGTTTAGTTTTTCCTCTTCGGAAAAACAATAAATAGTCTCTTTTTTGTTTCTAACTCGAAACAACGGAGTCTCAAGTATATAAAGATGACCGGCAAGAACGACAAACTCAAAATATACGAGAAAATATGTTAACAATAAATTCCTGATATGAAATCCGTCGACGTCTGCGTCGGTAGCTATAACTATTTTATTATATCTTAGCCCCTCGATTCCATCTTCTATCCCCAGAGCCCTCATCAAATTATACAACTCTTCATTCTTGTAAATGGCGTCCTTTCTCATACCAAAAACATTTAAAGGTTTACCGCGCAGCGAATAAACCGCCTGAGTATAAACGTCTCTACTGGACACTATGCTCCCCGACGCAGATTGCCCCTCCGTTATAAAAATCGTAGAGTTTTCTCCCAGCTTATCGTTATCGCAAAAATGCTTTTTACAATCTTTCAATTTGGGGATATTTAACTGAATCTTTTTGGCTTTTTCTCTCGCCTCTTTTTGAACTTGTTGAAGATCGCTTCGTAAATTTTCGTTGAATTTTATCTTTTCAATAATCTTATCGCCGACAACTTTATTCCTATGAAGATAAACAAGAAGAGAATCTTTAACTTCGTTTATTATCTTAGATTTAATATCGGTATTGCCAAGTTTGTTTTTTGTTTGCGACTCAAATATAGGGTCTTTCAACTTAATCGCGACGGCGCCCACAAATCCCTCTCTAACGTCGACGCTGTTAAAACTTTTGTCGGAATATTCATTAATCGCTTTTAGAACCCCCTCCCTAAACGCAGATTGATGCGTACCGCCGTCGCCGGTATGTTGTCCGTTGACAAAAGAGAAATATGTCTCGCCATAATTATTGGTATGACAAAAAGAATACTCCAAATATTTATCTTTAAAACGGACTATATCGTATATTTTATCAGAACCGACTTCGCTTTCCAGCAAATCCTTTAATCCGTTTGAGCTCTCAAAAGCCCTTTTATTATAAAATAATTTTAGCCCGGAATTCAAATAAGCGTAATGATACATTCTTTTTTTAATAATATCGTCTACAACCTGAAAATCGCCAAATATCTCGTCGTCGGGAATAAATTGTATCAACGTCCCGTCGGGCTTGTTATCTTTAATAGTCTTGTCGCTCTTTAAAACGCCCCGTTCAAACGTTACCATACGACATTCGCCGTTCCTATAACTTGCCGCTATAAATTTTTTTGATAAAGCGTTGACCGCTTTCGTACCGACTCCGTTGAGCCCGACGGAAAATTGGAACACATCGTCGTTGTATTTCGCGCCGGTATTAATAGTCGACACGCACTCGATTAACTTGCCCAGAGGAATACCGCGGCCGTAATCTCTAACGGCGAAAGTTTTATCTTTAATCTCGACAATTATCCTATCTCCGTACCCCATAATATACTCGTCTACAGAGTTATCTACAGCCTCTTTTAAAAGGACGTATATGCCGTCGTCGTAGTTTGAGCCGTCCCCTATCCTGCCAATATACATACCGCTACGAAGTCTAATGTGTTCAAGGGAACTTAGAGTTTTAATCTTTTCCTCATCGTAATTGTGTAACGGAATAGACATTATTTTTCCTCTCCCAAAGAATTACGCAAATTATAATTAATAACGCCCCAATTGTCAATGAATAAAAATCTTTTTTTGCCCCGTCGGTTTTTTGAGGTAAGAGAAATTAACGCATTATGGAACAAATATTTTTAATTGAAAATAAAAAGCGCTTTTGGTAATTCATTTTTCATCTCGTCCGACGATAATTCTATATTTACCAGCCCGAAAAGCCGCTCGAGACGAATGAAATCCCTATCGAGCGGTAGTATTTGTTGTGTGTGATCGATAAGTGGGGGGAGTCTAACGGGAATTCCCGTTTTTCTTTATCCAAGATCAATCTCCCCATCTTCTTCAATCCATGAATTCTCATAAATTCCCATACGTCAAACTGTTCCTTTTTAGTAGAAGTTTCATTTTTCTTACATAAAATTACTAAATAGGAGAGAAAAGACTCTATATTTTGATGTTTAGATATATTATCTATGAAAAAATCGAGAATTCTTCTAATAATAAAGGCTATGCTATAAGAATTAGTATCGTCGTGTATTTTTTTTAATAGAAGATAAACCTTATAGTCAATGCAAATGTGAATTTTTTGATCCCATGAAATATTTTCATAAATCGGGATATATTCTTCCGTTACTAAAAGGTAACGTTTGATATAGGGGTACATAAGGTTAATAATCTTAGTAATAGTTGTAGACGTTCGATTTGTATCAAAGAATTTTTGAACATTATGGATCGAATCCCTAATATCGTTATTAATTGTTAAAGAAAAATCGTATTTCATTTTATCCATCCTCGAAAAGTATTAGAAAGCAAAAAACTCTCATATATAATTAACAACTAAAAGATGAAAACGATTTACAAAAAGAAGAAAAAATTTTAGAAAATAGCGCTAATAAATTGGGAATTCCCGTTTAGAATATGCAAATAAACGCGCATGGCTTGTCTTTAGGCTTTTAATAATTATAATAATCAATTGACTTTCCGCCAATTCCGGTTTTGTCGTCGTAGAAATAGTATGGAAAAGAAACTACGCGCTCGCCGGAATTGCGGTTGGTTCGGTAGATCTTTCGTCGAGCAGTTCCAAATTTTTTGATTTTGAATTCTAAATATTTATTTTCGTTTTTTCACTTCATGAAAAACCAGTACGATTCCTATAATGTTTCCCAAACCGTCTTTTATCGGAGTCGCATTTTCGTGAATTTTTATTTTATCGCCGTTTCTTGATATTAATGTAAGATTGTCCGATAACTCAATATTCTCAACAGCGCTGACAACTTTAGTTTTTACGCTTTCTTTATCTTCTATTATCTGAAATAGGGTATTCATCTTTTTACCTTTGGACTCGTCTTGCTTCCAGCCGGTCAATTTTTCGGCGGTGGGATTCATAAATTTTATAAAACCTTTGGAGTCTGTAGCGATAATAGCGTCTCCAATGCTATTCAATATTGCGGATATCCATCTTTCGCTGTTTTCAAGTTGTTTTTCCATTTTATTTTTATAGAGAGCTATCTCGATATTTGTAAAAAGTTCTCTTTCAGTAAAGGGCTTAAAAATGTATCCGTACGGCTCGGTCAGTTTCGCTCTATGTAAAGTCTCTTCGTCGCAATAAGCTGTCATAAATAAAACGGGAATATTCAGATGCATAATCATATCCGCCGTTTTAATGCCGTCGATATCCCCTTTAATCTTTACATCCATCAAAATTATATCCGGAATATTGCCTTTAAGAAAGTTTATCAACTCCTCTCCGGTAGAAAAAATTCCTTCTACTTGATATTTTAACGACAATAACATACTTTTAAGTTCTTCGGCGACAAGAGATTCGTCCTCGACGATAACTATTTTTTTAACTTTATTATCCATAATATTCTCTTAAGAGAGTATAAAATAAAATACTATAAAAAATCAAGTAAAATTAATTTAAATTTAATAAAATAAAATTTTAATTTGCAATATCTCAAATATTTGTATACTATCTATATGGAGGCGAGTTATGAGTTTGAGCAAATCTATAGCTATTTTAATTGAGGAATTGCAGATAAATGAAAAATCGGGAGCCAAATTATACGATTCTTTCTGGAAATATATTGCAAAAACCTTAGCTGAAGATGGGAGCGTTGAAATAAACGGAATAGGCGTTTTTTCTATTGTAAAAACCGAGCCGAAGGACGATAAATCCAAGGCTGAAAGCAAAATAATTTTTACGCCTAGCGCCGCTTTCAAATCTGAAATTGGCGTTGGAATATAGAAGGAGGTTGTAATGGCGGCTAAAAATCTCAATCATAAATTTATAGAATATTTGTATAAAAATAAAATAATTTCAAAGGATAACATAAAAAAAGGAAAAGACCTCGAAAGCTTGGTAACAAAAGGTATAATCGAGTCTTTAAAAAAAGAGAACGAGCATCCTCTTTCAAATTTTGGCGTATTCAGAAAAACGTCGGCATACGTATCGGGGCGTAACGTCAAAAACGTCGAGTTTATCCCAAACGAAGCGTTACAGAAATCTATAACCGGTCGGTACGTATCAAAAAAGGAGGGACAATTTTCTATAAAAAAAAATCTAAAGATGATTTTTATTATTTTGGGGATATTGTCGGCTCTTTTTATTTTATTTGGAATATTATTTACTTTTTGCAGAAACGATATTAAAAGTTTCATTGACAATCAAAAATCAAAAAATGAGATGAGGAAACAGCATAATAACGACCTCTCCGGAGACGCCGATACGACTAACGATATTGTTACTAAAGAAAATATTGATATGGAAGATGAAAACGTCTACGCTACAAAAGAGGAGGATCTGGTTATAAAGATTCGCGGCGATAAAGACCCCGAACTGAAAGAGGGGGAGTATAAAGAGGAATTGATTGAATACAACGGTAAAATTTATAAGAAGTTTAAATATACTATAAAAAAAGGGGACACTCTGTGGGATATATCTGCCAAGTTTTTAGATGATGCATTTAGATGGCCTTTTTTGCATAATATTAATAAATATATAATCGATCCTGACGTTATAGAGCCCGGCGATCCGTTGACGATATATGTTGAGAATAAATCTTGACTTTTAATTAACGTTTTATTATTAATTCGATATGTACAATCAAAGCAGACGCCGGTTTGGCGCTATAGAAATTATTATTATTATCAACGTTATTTTTTTTATCCCGTGGATGGTATATTTTTTAGCGCGAATACCTCATCTCTTGTATTTAGAATCTTTTTTTCTAAATTTAAATATTAATAATCCTAACGGCTACCTATCTATAAACGACGGAGCGGTATGGCAACTTCTAACAGCTATGTTTATACACGGCGGGCTGGGACATCTTATATTTAATATGTACGGGCTTTATATATTTGGCAAACCCCTGGAACAGAAATGGGGTAGCGCACGTTTTACTTTCTTTTATCTGACAACGGGTGTATTAGCGAACGTCGCCAGCGCTATTTTTTATGTAATAACGGATTCGAAGGTAAGTCTGATCGGAGCGTCGGGAGCGATATTCGGAGTACTGCTCGCCTTTGGAGGATATTTTCCTAATGTCAGAGTATTATTGTTTTTCTTTATACCTCTAAAAGTAAAATGGGCTATTCTTATTTTCGCCGTCGTCGAGTTGGCTTTCGAAATTACCAATACCGTTAACGGTATTGCTCATATAACGCACCTCTTCGGATTTTTGTTTGCATTTTTATATCTTCTAATTATATTTAAGATAAATCCCATTCAAAAGATGTTTTTTCCAAAAGACGACGACTATATAATATATTGATTATTCTTTTCTTTGATAGAATAGCGGGCAAGTTTGGTATAATAAGATTGGGCGCCCCGTTAGTTTTTTAGAGGTGGAAGAAAATTGACACATATGGAACAGATGTTTTTGATTGGTAAATTATTTGTCATTTATTAAAAATTTATACAAATTTTTGTAAAGAGTTTTCTACTTTTAGTTGTTATATATATAAAAGAAAAAGGAGAAAACTTTATGAAAAACAAAAAACATCTATTTCACTTTATAGTATCAGAGTCTATGAATAAGAACGTCATAGATTTTCTACTAAAAGAGTTCAAAATTAATACGTTCAGCGAGTTATTTGAAACTATGTTTCGCCTTATTGACAAAAAAATCTCAAAAATGAAGAGAATAATCGG
>MWDO01000008.1 GCA_002070605.1 Spirochaetes bacterium ADurb.Bin133 | reverse complement strand
AACAATCTTTCATCGTACTTAACCAAACTTGGTTCAATTATAACCGCTTTAGCAGATTTAATCAATACTTTTACCTTAGCATCATATGTGTCAAATTTTATACGACAATTGTCGCGCTATCGACGCGCCGCGTATGCGTCAAATCGTCGTCCTGCGTATCAGGCGCCGATTTATTTAACGTTTGCCCGCCAGATTTGCCATAGATCGTTTGATAACAAATTCGCGGTTTGGATTCTATCTACTTTATCGAAATTCTTTTTTATCAGATCCAGACCGCTATGGTAGCCGTAATTGGTTCTTAAAATAAAAATAACGTTTTTATCTCCTTTTGCGGCTATTTTTTTAACGCTGTTTATTTGGGATACGCTATTCAACGGGTCGATATACAACACGGTTTGATCTTTCGGTCCGTATAGCGATTGAATGTAGTACATCCCCCAGTCGATAACGACGTATATGTTATTTTTTGAAAGAGCGCCGTCGTTTAGATAATTGAGAATTTTGATTTTACTTCGGTCGTCGGTCGGATGGGGATTTTTTTGCAGAAGACTTACCCCAAGTATAATATTAGAAATTGCCGCGATTGTTATCATAATAACGGCAAACTTCGGAAAATAATTTTTGAGTATTTTTACGGCGTATATCAGCCCCATAATCAGAAACGGAAAGGATAGTATGATATGATGTCCCGCCCACGACTCGGACGATCTGTTGACAAACCACGCTACAAAGATAAAACTGATTATATTTGCGATAAAAAGAGCGCAATCTTTGTTAAAAGTCGGAATAGCGTTTATTTTATCAATAATCTCTCTATTTCTTCCTCTGTAGACTATATCAAATATCGATTTACGGCGCGGGACTATAATCGATTTTTCGCCGAAACTCTTGTTTCTGAAGAGTCTCAACGCCAGAGCGCTATGATATTTGAGAAATTTGTTTTTATCAAGCGTTTTTCTTTTTATAAATACCGCGAACGTCGACGCAATAAGCGCCAGATAAGAAGATAATATAACGGTAGTGAAAAAGTCGGGGCTGTTTTTGGTCTGAAATACTCTATGTCCGAAATTGAGAAAAGATTTGAAATATATCGATAGATTGTTTTTGAAATGCTCGGTCTGTTCGGCAATATTAAATACGCTTATTGCCGGTCTTCCGACGACGCTTTTGAAGTAGAAACTTCCCGATTTGGTTTTACCGGTAAAAGTTACGATAGATAGCGTCAAAAATACCAATACCGCAGAAGAGAGAGCGATTATTGTTTTGATTTTCCCATTTTTATCCGACTTAAAAAAGTCGTCCCAGATATAGATCAAGGTTATTATAGATATTGGGATAAGAGAGATTGCAAATATGGCTTTTGTCTCAAATCCGAAATATACGAGAAGTCCGACCGCGCAGGCGACCGCTACATTTTTGGTTCGAGATAACAAAAATGGAATCAGCGTGGTCAGGCATATCTGATAAGCGACAGGTCCGGTGTCGATTAACATTTGAAACATAAGCGGCAGGTTAAATAAAGTTAACGCTAAAACGTAGATCGGTTTAGTTTTTGTAAGCCGGACGATTAAATAGAACATTAATAGAATTAGGATTAATTTCATAATTCTGGCGGAGATATACGATTTGGATATAAGGAAAAACGGCAAATATCTTAATCCCTCGGAAAATCCGCAGTAGGGGTACGAGCGAAGCGGCAGTTTGACTCCAAATATTTTTATATCGAAAGAGTCGTCGCACGGTTCTCTAAAGGTATGTTCGACGGAATTTGGGTAAAAAAAACGAGCTATTTGATGATACGGGAGGTATTCGTCCATATTTGGCGGAACAAAGAAGATTATCGCCAATAACGCCAAGATCGCCGCAGATAAAACGGCGTAAAACGCGACGGCGCGGATTTTTTTCATAGCGAGAAAATTTGATACGGCGACATATATTCGCTTGATTTCATTTGTCGATAGGATTATCAAAATTATCAAGGCGGTTAACGCGGCAATAAACAGAATGGATTCGGCGCCGACGTTGGACCTTCCCGCCTCTTTAAGCGTATGAATTATATTGGAGTCGAGAAGAAAAGTTCCGCTTAAGTACCATATACCTTTAATTTTCTTGTAGTTATCAAATTTGGTCGTGATTACCTTATTGGCGTTGTAAAAGACGATAACGCCGTTTTTTTTGCCCCAAGTTTTTTCGTTTGCGCTCTGATAGCCGATGATTTTTCCGTCTTTTTGCAATCGAATCTTTTCGGAAATAACCGATCCGTCCGCCCTGCCGAATTTCCACGTTATAGTCTGAATATTGTCGTATGGGAGTCTCTCTTTGCCTATCAAATTCCTGTTTTGAATTTTCACAAAAACGAACATGGATACCAAAACTATCGTAATGGAAGAGACTATAATTTTTGTAACGATAGATTGTCTAATCGACCGGAGTTTAAATTTCATAGCGCCTCTTTATATTGTTGAATATATTTACCATATTTATAAATAATTTTCAACTATTTACTCGTTTTATTAAAATAAAAAAGCCGTCGGCTTTTTTGAGAAATAACGCGTATGATATTGACGCATATGTGTCAAATATTTTTTATCGGTAAATTATTGAGGAACATATTGGTCGTTTAAATCCAAAAAAGTTTTTTTGAAAATCTTGTATAAGGCAAATTCGTCGTATTGCAATACATTTTCGCTTTTATCGCATAGATATTGTAAATCGGGCGGCGGCGGTTTGTCCGTTTTGATTAGTAAATTGACGACATATTCTTTATCTATTTTTTCCACTTTGTTGCGAATTTCGGCTAGCGAGTTTATTTTATAAATTCGTTTTTCCGCCGCCGCCAGATACTGAGGAGGGTCGGGATTAATAACTGCGAAAGTGGAAAAAACGACGTCTTTATAATCGCAGTTATTTTTAACGAACTTTTCGAGTTTAAAATCGCGATATGGAGGGTAAAATCTTCTGAATTTACCGTAATTTGCCTCTATGTAAATAGAAAAGAATATAAAATAAACTGCAAAAAGCGGATAAAATAGTTTGAATTCGGATTTTTGAGAGTTAAAAACGTCGTTTTTTACGGATATATATATAGCGATCCATATTAGTAATAACGAGACCGTTCCGATGGGGATGGCAAATTTCAATATCGAAAAAAAATGTATCGTAGAGTGATTTTTTAAAAAATATACTTGTAAAATACAGGGGGCGGTTATAATCCAAATTAATGATAAAATCTTTTTTAAGTTTACCGGAACGCTTTTTTTCCGTATTAAAAAAATAGCGAAGTAATACGCCGATATTGCCGCAAAAATTGAGATACTAAACCAGAATAAATATAAAAGAATTTCCGAATATCCCGCTTTGAAATGTCCGAGCCAGAATTTATCAAAAAAAGCGTCGGCGGCTTCGTTTTTATCCAGACCGGTCCTAAACATAAAAATATCTACTAATCGTTTAACGCCGCCTAAAGCAAAAACCTGTATTATGAATATTAAGGCGGCTGCAATAGCGGGTAGAGCGAAAAAGAACGATTTTTTGACTATTGTAACAATATTTCTACCGAATTCAAAAAATATCAATTTTTTAATATATACGGCGAGCGCTACAAAGACAAAAAAATAGTCGGTAAATACTCCGTAAAATAAAACAATCGGAGATAGAATATCGGCGATTTTGTTAAGAACTTTATTGTCGAAATCTTTTACGACTTCTAATAAAACATACAAAACGAATGGTAAAATTATCGCCATATCGCTGAAGTAAACTATATGATGAAAATATAAAGTAACGGGCGATAATAAATAGAACGTTACAGGGATAATTGACAGTAAAAAAGACTTGAAATAATCGAAATTAATTCTTATCAGAAAGAAAAATATAATTAATCCAAGCGTCAGACTTATTAAAAATTGGTTTAGAAGATTGAATATCATGATTATATTTGAATCGACTTCTCCTTTGACGAGTCCAAGAAAATATAGCGGAATAATTACGCCCGGCGGATAGCTCGAATAAACCTCCCGGCTTTTCAGGTCTTTAAATTCTATCGAATCCGGGTTAAAGAACATACCGAAGCCAAGTTTAAAGGGGTTTTCTCTAATCCACATATTGGTAAATTTTATCGAAGCGCCCGTTAGCCACTCGTTTGTCCGATTGTTAAAAGGGGTTCGTATATCGACGGAGTATATAAAAAGCGTTGCGGTAAAAATAGAAAGAAACAGCGTTTGCGTAAAAATATTAGCTTTGTCTGTTTTTAATAAACCTGAAAAATGTAATAACGCCGATAGAGATAATATACAAACTGTAATTATTAAAAAATAAAATTTCTTATCGGATCTTTCAGTTTCGATTATTTTATGAGTAATATTTTTATCGAAAAGAAATTTGCCTTCCATAACCCAAAAGCCGTCTTTTTTATAGATTTTGTCGAAAACCGTAGTAGCTTGTTTCGCTCCGTTCATAAGAGTAAGAGCGCCGTTTTCAATTTTCCAAAAAACCTCGTTATAACTCGGACTATATTTTATCTTTCCGTCCCTTTTAAAAATAATTTTTTCCGATATTATCGAACCGTCGGTTCTTCCAAAAGTCCAATTTATGGTCGATAAGTTTTTAATAGGAGTTTCTTCCTTTGCAGTTATAAAGTTATTTAAAAGTTTTAATGAAATAAAAGATAAAAGAACGATTGCGAGAATTATTGGGGATGAAAACTTAATTGAGTTAATAATCCTTGTTTTATTTTTAACAAATAATATTTTAAATTTACTTAGCAATTTATTTATTTGGTTTCCCATAATTTTTACTTACCGTCGTTATTACTTTATTTGAAAAAGGGTAATATTCTTTTTTTTTTAATATTTGAAGCAAAAAAAATATTATTATAAAAATTAATGTCAAAGTTGATATAGTATTAAACAGGATATAAATCCAATTTAATTTATAACAAATTTCTATTTTATTATATCCGACTTTTATAACATTAATATAGACGTTGTAATCTTTACCGGAATTTGTTTTAACATATTCGTCGTTTAGCTTTACTCTTAACAAAGGAGAATAACTTAAAGTAAAATCAATTTTGTTATCCGGGACATAGTTGTCAATTTCCCAATATAATTTTGGTCTTGATATTTCCGTCTCGAATTTTGAATTTAATACGGATAAATTATTGTTATTTGATATATAATATTGATTAACTCCTTTTATTTCATATAACTTTAACAATTCATTTGAATATAATCGTATATAATTTGAATCAATATCAAATTTATTAGAATACGATTCATTTTTTACGATAAAATATTTGATATTAAATTTTTTAAGAATATCGTATAGTTCTAAAGCGCTAGCGTTTTTTATAGCGTCGTTGCTAAAATATCTAAAATACAAACAGGCAACCTTAGAAGATTCGCTATGTCCTCCTCCAAAAATAGGCAATCCTGTTCTAAGTTGATAATAAACGTTGATTTCTTGATGCATAGGAGTAAAATCCGTTATTTGCATCGCTAATTTACCTTTATCATTGACGTTTTTCTTTATGAATTGGATACTATCGTCCATTAATTTAAAAAATTTTGCGTTTTTAATGTCTGATTCAGTTCTAATCAAATGAGAGCTTTTTTTAAAATATTGCCGAACAATATTAAATGAAAATATTATAAAAACAATTTGGAGCGAAATGAGAGCAAACCGAGTTGAATAGTTCATGATTTTAATTAAAGCGGGGTTTTTAAAAAATTTAATAAAATATCTATAGATTAAAAAAATTATCCTTTTTATAATTAAATAAAATTCTCCAATAAAGTTACCGGCGACTATCGAAAACCAGAGACATAACGGCGAAAAAGTCCTGTTTTCAAGAATGCCCATTAAACTTAAAAGAGTTTTATTGTTCGGCGTAAAAAATTTAAATGAAAGAACTAAAGTTATTAAAATAGATAGCGAAATAAAAATATTTAACTCTTTTTTTCTTAAAACAAGAAAAACTAATCCTAGAATAACAAAATATGAAATATAATTGTTTGTAGACAAAAAATTTCCTGCAATAAAATCTTTTATGAGAATATCGATAGTAGGACGACCAAAGGCTGTCGACATTCCGTATAAATCATAATTAATATACATTGGAATTAACCAAAACGAAATTAATAAAAGAGTCGTAATTATTACAATTCCATTATGAATCGTATAATTTATTTTGTTTTCAATCTTAAGAAAAAATAAGATATTTAACAAAATAAGTAATATTCCAAGATAAATTCCTGTCTGAAGATGGACGAGTATTATAAAAGCGAAAAATAAAGAAATGAGAAGCGTATAAACAATCTTTCTCTCTTTCATCAATAAAACATATTTATAATAGACTCCTATCGCAAAAGTAATTAATGATACTGAAAAAAATTGAACGTCAAGCCCTATTTTAAATGTAGAAGAAAACCCAAATCCGTAAGCAGTATTAAATGTAAAAACAAAAAGCGCGGCTATCAGGCGACTTGTTTTTTTAAAGTTAAAAATCTTCATTAAAAAATAAATCCCGGCGGGTAGCGCAACGTATGTGAATAGAATTAAAAACTTATATATAACAATTACAGGAATCAGTTTTAACGTTAAAAGATGTAAAACGGCGATAAGAAGGGAAAATCCGGGGAAATAAAAAAGAAATACCTGAAATCCATTATATTGTTCGAGACTAAATCCGTTAACGTCCAAATACTTTGCAAGAAATTCCGCTCTATATAGATGTTTAACAAAATCCCAGCTGCCGATTACGCCGGCGTTAAAAATTGGTAAAATAGAGTATACTACATAGAGAATAAGAAATAATAGAGCGATCAAAAATCTATTTTTTAGTAAGAATAGAGCGGTATTTTTAATATTTATTTGACAAATCTTGAAAACTAACAAATTAATAAAAAAGAAAAACATCAATATAATTATATATAAAAATATATTATCAGATCTAACGGGGGTTAACGTATGGACGATTCTATCGTCTAATAAAAATTTTCCCTCAAGTATACTATTTTTCTCATTAAAAATAGTAGTTTTGTTTTTATTTTTGTCAAGAAATATTATATTACTGTTTTTATAAGTCCAATAAAATTCGTTATTTCCAATAATTCCCCTTATTCTACCGTTTTTTAGCAGAAAAACATTTGTTGATATAATAGAGCCGTCGTCCCGTCCAAAAATAAATTTTGTTTTTGTTATGTTTTTTTCATTTATTCTAATTGGAATATTTTTATAGAACCTTATTCCTATAACAGAAACGACGATTAATATTATATTTAATGTAATTAAAATTATATCTTTTCTATTTCCTCTCTTCATGATACTCTTCTTCCGTATTGACCGCCCAGATGTTCTCTTTTGTTTTAATATTCGCGACAATGTTATCGACGGCGGTCATAGCGGTCAGCATAGAGTGATCCATATTGTTGTATTTGTGCATTCCGTTTCTGCCGATCAAAAACAGATTCTCGAACTTATTAATATACTCCTTCAATTCGTCAAACTTGTCGTATGTTCCAAAATAGGCGGGATACGCCTTCTCTTGTTTGAGAACGATTCCGTCCAGAAGGTCCTCTTTTCTTACCAGATTGATTTTTTCAAGCTCGGATACTACAAAGTCGATCATATCTTTATCGGATTTATTCCAGAGTTCGTCGCCGGCGTTACAGAAATACTCCGCGCCAAGCCAAACTTTATTCATATCTTCGAGCATATAGACGCTGAAATTATTAAACATATCAAGCCTTCCGATTTTTACGTCCGGCTCCTGAACGTAAATCCAGTTGTCGGGGATAACGTCGTTAAGCGATTTGATATTAGTTTTATTTTTTAGCTTCATATCTTTAAAGAGAAGACCTATCTGCATATAGTCCCGATATACCAATCCGTCGGAAATATTTTTTACGTTATCGGGTATATCCGCGTCCATCGAGTCGAATAACTCTTTGATCGGCATCGTAGAAAATATTATATCCCCGAAATACTTTTTTACCTCGTTGGTTTTGAGATTTTTAGCTTCAACGCCTACGACTCTATCTTTATCGCATAAAATTTTTACGATTTTATGATTGAGAAATAATTCGGCGCCTTTTTTGACCGCTTCCGAACAAATTTCCGAATACATCTGACCGGCGCCGTATTTGGGATACATAAATCTCTCTATTAAGCTCGTTTCCGTTTTCTTTTGATCGATGGAGTTATCTTTCTTTTTGCGGAAAATATCGGATAGCGCCTGTTTTAGAACTTTGGTTATCGATAGCCCTTTTACTCTTTGAGCCCCCCACTCCGGCGGTATATCTTTACAGTCGACGCCCCACACTTTTTCGGTATAGTCTTTGAAAAAAGTAAGATATAACTGCCTGCCGAATCTATTTGTAAAAAAGTCTTCGAGGTTTTTTTCTTTTCTAATCGGGAAAAGTTTGATGCGCAAATAGCTAAATCCGATCTTTATCATTCTAAAAAAACCAAGATTGGCGATAGTATTAAAATTAAGAGCGATAGGGTAGTTAAAAAATTTTCTCAGATAAAGAATTCGCGTCAACCGATTTTTATAGAGCAATACTTTATTGTCGATATTCGGATCCGGGGCGCCGGGCTTTGTCGATAAAGGTATATCTCTGTTCAAAATAACGTCGTCTTTTGCAAGTTTGCCTTGCAACGGTAGAATTTTCTGCCATAGGTTCATCACTCTGTCGGATTTTGAAAAGAATCTGTGAGGTCCGTAATCTATTTTGTACCCTTTATAATCTACCGTTCGGGAAATACCGCCGACAATAGGATTTTCGTCGAATATTATCGGGATTACGTCCGTTCTCTCCAGAAGTTCGTATGCGGCGGTTACTCCGGCGGGTCCCGCTCCGATTATTATAGCCGTTTTTTTATTCATTTTTATTCCCTTATAGTATTAAAATTTATGTATTAATTCATTTTAACAGATTAAAAGTCAGCTTCTTATGTCCTAAGAAACTCCAAAACATTACGATAAAAACGGATACGCATTTTGCAAAAAAAAGCCAGATTTCATCGTATTGGGGAGCAATATTAATATGCGTTTTTACGACGTCCACAAGCAAATAAAGGATTAGATTGTTTAAACCAAGACCTATTAATGCGACAATTGAAAAAAGTAAAAATTGTCTGAATACAAGTTTGCTTTTGTTTTTGAAATTAAATATTTTATTTAGGGTAAAATTCGTCAACATCCCGCAAAAATAGGATATTGTCGCGGATAAGAGATACCATATATTAAAAACCGAAGTCATTACGAACAATACGGTAAAATCGACAATTGTCGCGACTCCTGCAAGAGCTACGTATAATATAAACAGCATTGAAATTTTAGATTTTATATATGATAAAAAATTGGTTAATAACTTCATATTTTTCAACTATTTAGAGGCGTTCAACTTCTTATGCCATTCCCACGCCGTTTTAATAATATCGTCGATATTTGCGTACTTCGGCGACCAACCGAGCGTTTTCTTTATTTTGTCCGAGCTGCCGACGAGTTTCGGGGGGTCGCCGGCTCTTCGTTTATCTTCAATAGCGAGTATTTTTTTACCGGTAACTTTTTCCGCCGATTTTATAACTTCGCGGACTGAAAAACCGTTTCCGTTGCCGAGGTTGAATATCTGGCTCTCTCCCCCTTCTAAGAGATGTTCGAGCGACAACATATGCGCGTCCGCCAGATCGTTCACGTGAATGTAGTCTCTGATACACGTTCCGTCGGGAGTGGGGTAGTCCGTCCCGAAAATTTTAACGTTTTTATTTTTGCCGATCGCCGCGTCGAGTACTAACGGTATCAGGTGAGTTTCCGGATCGTGCCGCTCTCCGATCTCGCAGTCCGGATCGGCGCCGGAAGCGTTGAAGTATCTTAGCGCGACGTATTTCAAACCGTACGCGTTGCCGTAATCCTTTAACATATTCTCAATAACAAGTTTGGTGTAACCGTAAGGATTGATCGGGTTTTGCGGATGGTCTTCGTATAGAATGTCGGTCTGCGGAATTCCGTAGGTCGCGCAGGTGGAGGAGAATATAAAATTTTTTACGTTATATTCCCGCATAACTTTCAGTAAAGTAGCGGCGTTTGACACGTTGTTGATATAATATTTTTCCGGATCTGTAACCGACTCGCCGACGTAAGCGAACGCGGCAAAGTGCATAACCGCTCTTATCTTATATTTTGAAAATACTAATCGGAGTTGATCTATATCTCCGGCGTCGCCGAGAACGAACTCGCCCCATTTGACCGCTTCTCTATGACCGTAAATCAGATTGTCGTAGACGAGCGTTTTATAGCCCGACTTAGCGAGAGTCTTATTGATATGCGATCCGATATAACCGGCTCCGCCCACTATTAGTATCATAAAATACTCCTTAATTTATAAAATATTTCTACATAAACATACAATATTAAAATTAATTTGACAATAAAAATATTATTTAATAGAATGTCAGTATGAAAAGAACTGTTTTAATTATTTTAGTTTTTTTTACCTTATCTTCATGTTCGTTTTTTAAGTTTTCGTACGACAAAACGTATTCGTTCAGATCGTATAATTTCCCGGAAATGTATATGAGACATTCGTATTACAACGCGATATTGACGGTTTTGAATACGGAAATCGACGTTAACGACGGCTCTTTCAAAATAGTCAAAGGGCTTTCCGATCCCAAAGGGGTATCGTTTGAGTCTGTGAATTTTTCGGGATATTTTCTAAAACACTCTTCTTACAAGATGGTTTTAGCCAAATTTGAAGAAAACGAAACGTATAAAAACGACGCGACTTTTTATATAAGAGACGGGCTCGCCGATAAAAAGTCGGTTTCGATTGAGTCGTATAGTTTCCCCGGATATTTTATAAGACACGCCAACTTTGAGGCGATAATTTCAGAAAACGACGATTCCGAGATATTTTCTAAAGACGCGTCGTTTTTCCTGGAGAAAAGGTAGATTAAAATTTCTATCCCCCAAAAAGCCGACGGATTACAGTTATTTGTAGAAAAAATATTGACTTTGCCATATTGATTTTTTTGCAATTTGTTTGTATATTTAAACAAGAGGTTTGATTTATGACTACTTCAATAAAAAAAAGAATTCTTTTGGAAATAGACGACATTCCTGACAACAAGGCTAATTCTATTCTCGATTATATACTCTTCTTAAAATATAAAGAAAATATTAAAATTCCAAATGAGATAACGGAACAAACTTTTAAAGATTCTGATAACAATCAGAATATAAACGCTTATTCATCTTTGGATAATTTTTTTCAGAAAATGGAAAAATAATGTTAATTATTCAAACTACCAAACAATTCGAAAAAGATTATAAAAAAATATTCAAATCAGGTCAAAAAGATATGGAAAAAATCAAAAAGATAATGACTCAACTTGCCAACTCAGAACAACTAGAAGAAAAACACAGAGACCATATTTTAATTGGGAATCATATAGGTCGTAGAGAATGTCATATTGAATCTGACTGGCTCTTAATTTATAGATTTATTGATGAGGACAAAATTAGATTCGAAAGAACCGGCTCTCATTCCGAGCTGTTTTCATAACCATAACTGCTTCTGTCCGGAAGTTTTTTGAGGCGAGGAAAAATTGACACATATGCGTTTTTAGTTTAACGCATATGCGTCGCGTCGATAACGCGCGACAATTGTCGCATAAAAATCGACGCATATACGTTAAATATTTTTCTTTTTGAAATATTATATTTTATAGGTAATCCGTCAGTTTTTGGGAAAATCCCCAGTTTAATTGCGATTGCCAGAAAATAAATAAAAAAGCTTTTACATCAACGCCTCATCCAGCTCCTTTATCATTTGTTCCGGATACCGCATCATAGTTTCGCAATGTCCTCTTTCTTTGAAAATTTTTACAACGCTGTTTTTGTAATATTTCGATATAAGTTGCGCTGATTTTTTTGCAAGTTTTTCATTCATTTTTGTTCCGTGATAGAAATAGATTTTAGTATTTCCGGCATCTATAGTTTCTTGCAATTTGAAATGCGTCGCCCCCTCAACGCAGTTTTTTATTGTTGCATCGGTCATGTTATCAAGTATGTCTAGAAAATCATCGACATATTTCGGCGGAAACATTTTTTCAATTTGCTTGACCGTTTTTACATCGCGTTGTTGCGATTTGCGCGTTACGTTCAAATAAAATCGAAGTATCGTCTTCCTTACAAAAGAGTTAACCGGCGCAAGAGGCGAACCGTCAAAAAGCAGTTTTTCAATTTTCAGCTTTTTGTTCTGCCATAACGTCGCAGCTAAAACGCCGCCCATCGATATAGCATATATTGCGTACGCGCTTTCTCCATAGCGAGAAATATAATACTGTTCAAACTCTTGCGCCGTTTTAGCAAATGAAATAAAATCCTCTTTTTGCTTCGGATTGTGTCCGGGCAATATCGGAACTATGACATGAAAATCTTTTTTATAGCGTTCAATATATGGATTCCATATTTGATACGGCATTTGAAACCCGTTTACAAAAACAATTTTTCTGTTTTGCGTATCTCCAAATTCTAATATTTTTATAACTATATCCTCGGTTGTTTTTATTTTTCTGTCGGTTCAAGTATACTAAAAAATTAAACAAAAAGATAAGTAAACTGTATATTTTTTCATAAAAGCAAAGCGTAGTAATTGTCGCATAAAAATCGACGCATATACGTTAGGGTTGAGACTGTCTCTTAAAATGAGATATGCGCGGCATTTTAGGTTCTTGCGGGGTTTTGACACATATGATGCTTAAGTAGGAAATTGACGCATATGCGACGCAAGCGCTCCTCGATAGAAATTGACACATATGTAACAATTATTTGTTATCCCCCAAAAAGCCGACTAAATTTTGATATTGACAGAAATTAGATTTTTTTCTATATATATTATTAATTTATGAAAAAGATAACTAAGATTGTTTTATCTCTAATAATAGTCTCTATAATTTTTACGGGGTGTTCGCCGAAAGAAATTACCGGTCCGGATTCAGACGATACTACGGAACCTGTCGCAAATACAAAGCCTGTCGCAAAAATCAAGGCTAGTCAGTTTGTCAAGAGCGGAGCGACGGTCGTTCTAGACGGAAGCGAAAGTTACGACGCCGATAACGATCCGTTAAATTATTCCTGGCAGATATTGTCGAAACCGACCGGTTCAGACGCGGCTCTTTCCTCTGATAATACTGTAAATACTTCTATAGCCGCGGATCGCGACGGCGATTATGAAATTCAACTGACCGTTTCCGATCAAAAGTCCTCAAGTACTCCGACTACGTTTACCGTAACGGTTTTGCCTTTCAGCGGAACTATAATTTTTGTCGACGCTTCCAACGCGCAGAGCGGAGAGGGTTCGGAGCTTAATCCTTTCAAAACTATACAGAGTTCTATCGATTTTGCGTCGTCCGACGACATAATAAAAGTATCGCAGGGGATTTACGCTGAAAATATTATCATACCGGGAGATAAAGCTCTGCGAATATTCGGGGGTTATCAAAGCGGAAATTTTAATAACAGAAATATATCGGCTTACGTATCCAGAATCGCCGGAAACGGAACTGCCGACGTTGTTTCGATGGAATTTAGCGGAGGCGATGGGGTACGAATTTATTCCAAGATTGACGGATTTACTATCGACGGCGGAACAAGGGGAGTTTCCTATACTTCTTTAGGCAACGGCGGAAAGATCGACGTCGAGATATCAAACAACATTATCGAAAATAATCGCGGTCTTTCCGGTAACGGAGATTACGGAGGCGGAATACTTACGAGAGGGGTTTCGCCGATAATAATAAGAAACAGCGTCCGTAATAATCAATGCGGTAAGGGCGCCGGTATAACCGTCGATCTTAGAGATACGACCGAGTCTGTTTTTATCAGCGAGAATATCGTTGAAAATAATATCGGACATTCCGATCACGGCGGAGGCGTATATCTCAGCGTAAGGAGAGGGACGGTTTCGCATAATATAATTCGCAATAACCGCATCGGCGAAACTGCCGGATACGGTTGGGGCGGCGGGATGATTGTCGACGGCGGCGGCGCCGATTATACAAACGATATATATCTTACCTTATCGCATAATATCTATACGGGGAATTCGGCTCCTTTAATTGGCGGCGGTTTGTTTATAGACGAGGGGGCTAACGTTCGTATGGAGCGCGAATTGATCTTTAAGAATTCTTCAGACAGAGGAGGAGGCGCAGGACTTTACGTAGACGGTCCTCGCGGGTCGACATTTGCGAAAACGACGCTTTCTTACTGTACGATTGCCGATAACGTTGGAGCCGACGGAAGCGTTGGTAATGCGGTTTACGTTGAGAAAGATTCGGTTGTAGAAATCTCTAAATCTATCTTTTGGAATAATTATAGCAATGACAACGCAGACTTTAACGTCGCCGATGACGACTCGACGCTTTCAATCGGCGATTCGACTTATCAGACGGGAAAGGCTGGGACGGGAACTTTCAACGAAACCGCCTGTTCAAAAAACGATCCTGAATTTGTAGATTCCGCTACCGGCGATTATCATACGACCGCCGTTATGGATAGAGGGGTATTCGGCAATTAGTTTTTATTTACGATATAAAAATTCTTTGCGGTAAAATCAAAAACTTTATTCTAAATTACGAAGAAAATATTAGTTGTCCGAAAATACGTTTAAAAGAGCGCTTATGACAAAGATAAACGGCGAAGATATGAAAGAAATAGTCAGAAATGGGTATAATCTTGGGAAATACGCCAAATACTTTGGTAGAAACGATAAATTAAATAATTTTGAGAAAAAATATTTTGATATTCTCGTCGAAAAATTGCCAAAGAATTCTAACATATTGGATTTGGGATGCGGAACGGGGCTTCCTTACGACCTATATCTTGCGGATAAAGGTCATAAAATTACCGGTATCGATCTCGCCGAAAATCATGTTCTAACCGCTCAAAAAAATGTAAAAACCGGGACTTTTATAACGGGAGATTATACCAAACATAAATTTGATAACGGCAGTTTTGACGCGGTCGTAGCGTTATATTCTCTATTTCACATTCCGAGAGAGGAGCATCAAGCGGTAATCGCAATGATTTACGATTATTTGCGCGCCGCCGACGCTCTATTATTGATCACGACCGGCGTCGAAGATACCGGCGAAACGGAGATAGACTACGATTTTTGCGGAAACGTCAAAATGGCGTGGAGCGGTTACGGCGCGGATAAATATATAGAGTTATTGGAATCGAACGGTTTTGAAATCTTAAAGAGCGATAATGAAGCGGATTTTGGCGGCGGCGACGAACAACTCTGGATATTGGCAAGAAAAATTTAACTACCGTCGTACCTCGTCGGTTTTTTGGGGCGGGAAATAAAATTGGACGCATATGCGTCAGGGTTGGGACTGTCTCTTAAAAAATGACACATATGGGTTACATAACCGCCGGGTCGCTCCCCGATGAAAAATGACACATATGGAGCTACATGCGTCGCGCTACGCCCCGATCAAATCGGGAATTCCCGTTTTGAATATACTAAAATACCAAACGTCCTTCATGTCGAGACCTTATCGGGGCTTGCGTCGCCAAAAAAAATCGATACATATGTGTCAAATTCTATTTCCAAAAAACCGACAGGTTATAAAAATCCCGCTTTTTTTATTATAGCGTAACATGCTCCGGGTTTAAATAGTCTAATAATCTTTCCAATTGAATAGATAACCATATCGTCTAATATAAATAATAATTTAGTTAGAACTAAATTATTATTTATATATTTTCCAAAAATTTTATTAAGTACTGTTAATAAGGGCGTGTGTTCGTATTTAATAAATTCTAGTTTCCCGAGTTGATTTGAAATCCTAATAAAATTTTTAAGGTCGATTCTTTCTTCATGAGCGCTTTTATCCGGTTCAATCCATTTATCATAAATATTTTTGAAAACAGACGGTAGTTTTGAATCTTTGACAAAAGCCTCAAAGGTCATGAAATATCCATGTTGACTAATTTTAGGTATAATATTTTTTAGTTCTTCTTCTTTTTTTGGCATATGATGTAAAATCCCTAAACCGACGATCGCATCAATTGCGTTATCTGCAAATGGAAGTTTTGAACCCGAGCATTGTATAAGCTGAACATTATTTAGACCTTTATAAATATTTTGCAGATATAAAAGGGCGTTAAATGAATAATCGCTTGCGATGTAATAATAATTATAATAATACGGATTTAAACAATTTAAAACGGTATCGCCTTCGCCGCATCCTATTTCTAACAAAGTAATATTTTTTTGTTTTAAAATTTCTTTTATCTTATTAAAAAAATATTTATTTCTTCTATACAATCGAATTCCGCCGATTTTTAAAGCGGGTTTAATTTCAGACGCGCTTATTATACTTCTTTGATTATATTTTGAATCCCAATATTTAACGTCTTCTTTTTCCCACGATTGATTAATAGAATATTTTTCTATTAATTCTAGTCTTTTTTTATATCTATAAAATAAATTGTTTTTATTTAAAAACTTTTCGTTTTTTATAAAAAAATTATATTCTATATTATAAAAAGCATCTTCCGGACAAAGCATAACATATATTGAGTTTATAATAGGGAAAAGATCGTCGCAAGAATTACATATAAATATACCGTCGTCTCCAACATCGTTTTTAATTTTAGTTAATTTGCTATTACAAGTTACGCAAATAACTTCTTTATTTATATCCATTTATATATCCAATACTATTTTTTATTTCGTTCGCTCGTCATAATTTTATATAGTCTTTCGGCTTGTAGAATAAACGTTTCAAACCGGGCTTCCAGTATTTGCGAGAACGGATTGCCGTCGCATTCTATGCTTAGGAAAGGGAGAACGTCGATATTTTCTTTATAATTGGCAATATCGACGGTTTCGCCCGCTATGTTTGCCGCGATCTCTTTTCCCTCTACGGACATTTCCGGGGTTAATACGGCTTCCGTCATTCGGCTATTCATACATCCGAACGGTCCTACGTTTATAACGCCGCACCACTTGTTAATCAGGTGATATAGAGACGCCCCCGACGAGAGTCCCGGTTCTCCGGTAAGCGTGTATGGGAATATATGTTTTGAATGATTCATAAATTTTTTTATATCAATCATCTCCATTTCATACAAACCGCTTTTTTCAAAAATTTTCTTTATCTTCTTTTCATATACGTCTTGAATATAGTCGGATACCTTGGATTCGATTTTTCCAAGAAGGGTGGTTTTCATCTCAAACATTTTGGTTTGCCGCAAGAAATCGACGTATCTGTTCCATTCGGTAACGTGCGCGTCGAGCATAACGAATCCCGCCTGAGCCAGTTTATCGGGAATTCCCATAAGCGAGAAATGATCCCTTCTCACAAAAATTTCGCCGACTACCCCGATATATTTGGCTTCGGAGATCGGACGTTCAAGTTTTATTTTTGAGAATATTTTTGAAGAATTTCTTAACTGTTTAAAAAAGGGAGTTTTATTTGAGCCGTCGATACTGCCAATTATTTTTTTGACCTCTTCGTCGAATATTTTCATCCCCGTCTCTTTATCTATCGCCATTGCTTTGATAGCGGATCGTATATCGTCGAGAACGTCGGCGGCGTAAATGATTTTGGCTACGTCCAGTCTGAAACTAACCCCCAAGCCGGCGTAACCGTTGTCGTTAGCAAGCGTAATGACGCCGACGTTTCTCAATTTGAGTTTGTCTATAACGGTTTTCATTAAGATTTCATACTGACCGACGCGGCAACATCCCCCCGCCGATACAAGGAATACCGCGACTTTTTCGTTTTTGTCCTCTCTGTATTTGAGATATTTTAATACTTCTCCTACAATGTTGATGATTGGGAGACACTCTTTACTGGTGGTTACGGATCTTCCGAGATCGAGAACTTCTCTGTCGCAGACGGGCAGGGCGTATGCGTTCCATTTTTGTTTTTTAAGCGCCGCGGCGACTCCGAGATTAAAAAGATCGCCCATCGACGGAACGAGCGCCTTGATATTATCTTTAGTAAACGACAATTTATTCCCGTCCGAATCGATATACCAAGCTTTGCCCTGTCCGTCGATATAAGTCTCCGCTCTTTTGAAATCCGAGACTTTTTCGGTTATTTTATCCCGGATTTTAATATAATTTTTTACTACGTCCATAAACGCTTCGATTCGGGTGTTTACGCCGGCGTCGGCAGTATGCCCGTCGACCTCTATAGTAAGAGAAGGTTTGGTCGCCATGACGTCTCTAAAGTGCGGAACCATCATAGAGTCGAGAGCGCATAAGAAGTTAGTCAAATAACAACCGAACAATTGCGGATGCCTCTTTACGATCCGCGCCGCTTTAATTATCCTTTGTCCCATTTCCCAGTAAGTCCCTTTATAATTTTCCTCCTCTTCGTAAGGAAGAAAATCGTAAGGAATTATCTCGACGCCTCTGGAGGCAAATTTAAAAGGGACTCCTTTATTAGTCTCAAGCGCGAATGCGTTATACGGTCTGCCGAATAGGACTACGGCGGTTTTGCTTGGATCTTTTTCTAATTCTTCCAATATTCTGCGTCCTTCCGCCTTCATATCTTTAAAAAATGAGAGTTGTTTGTTAAAAGCTACGTTGAAAGCTCTCTTACCTTCGCTTTGGCTGAATCCCAAATCTACGGCAATTTTAACAAATTTATTCTCTTCCGCGTCGAATCCTTTCATAAAATTCAGCGCGGGGGTAATCATCTTCGGACCGTTCTTTACCCCCCTCAAGAAGGTCGCTTTCTGGTAAAAAGGCTCCCCTTGAATAAACATACACACCGTCTGGAATTCTTTTCGATACTCCTTCTGCTCGGAAACATGCATCTCCATAATTTGAGGACTAAATATATAATCGGGTTTTTTCAAAAGTAAATCTTCGAACAATCCAAGCGATACCTGTCCCGACAGACAGAAACTAGTCATTCCCTTATCTATCCCGCTCTGTCTGACGGTATCCGGCATTACGACTTTCAAACCGAGTTCGGTAAAAAAATTATAAAACAACGGAAGCAACGTATGTATCTGAAAGGATTTGTTAATTCCGACGACTTTAGCGTCCGGTTTTACGTTTTTGCCCGGCTCCATGTATTTTTCGAATAAAAGCTCGTTCCGATACGACGTGTGATTTAGTTTGTCTATGTCGTATTTAAGCTTATGTTTAATGTTATAATATTTATTGCAAGCGCCGCCGAATGGAATTTTTTTATCCTCAATATGAATCATAGCGATTTCGCATTTTCGGTCGCAATTTTCCAGATGCCCTTGACAAATAAAAGGTTTGCCGTATTCGACCTCTCTTTTCGCAAGAGTTTCAATATCAAAACTTTTCTCTTTCAATAAACCGGTGTTTAACATATTTTTTATTTCAAGCGCGACGCCGTAAGCTCCCATTAACCCCGGTTCCGGAGGAACGACGATTTTTTTACCCGTAATCGCCGCCATAGCTACGGGAACGGCTCTGTTATAGCATACCCCGCCCTGCATAAAGACTTTGTTTCCGGTTTGTCGCGCGCCTTTTACTCTGTTCACGTAGTTAATGCAGATCGAATATACCAGACCGGCGATAATATTCTCTTTTGAGATTCCTTCTTGAAAAGCGGTATTGATATCTGAGGAGATAAAGGCGGCGCATTGATCCGAAAAATTCGGCGGATTTGTCGATTTTAAAGCAATATCGGCTATATCCTCCATTTTGACGCCGAGCGATTCGTAAGCCGACTCCTCCAGGAAGCTCCCCGTGCCGGCGGAGCAGGCTTCGTTCATAGCGTAGTCCGACGCGACCGAATTGACCAGATATGTGTATTTTGCATCCTGTCCGCCGATCTCAAATATCGTATCTACTTCCGGGTCAAAATGAGCGGCGGCTCTGGCGTGAGCTATGATCTCGTTGATAACTCCGTCCGTGTCGGCGTGAATCCCCGAAATATATCGCCCCGAACCGGTTACGCCGACTCCGACGATATTTACTTTGATTCCGTTCAACTGTTCGTAGAGAGATTTATAACAATTTCTGGACGCTTCTACAGGATTGCCGTTAGTCCTGAGGTAGATCGATTTCAATATCTTTTCGTCTTCTATTCTAAATAAAACCGCTTTTGTAGTGGTAGAACCGACGTCCAGACCGACTATGCACCTATCGCCGTCTTTGGGATTTTCATACGGCATAGATTTGAAATCTACCATATCGACGTAATCTTTCAGCGGTCTTAAAAACGTGAAGGATGATTTTTTATCTTTATAATATTTACCTTTTTCAAAAGTCTTATGACGTTTGTTTTTTAGCGCCCAAAGCGACGCGCCGAGAGCCTCAAAATAGGGCGCTTCCTTCGGAGTTTGGACGTCTTCGCCTATCATCTCTTTGACGAATTGGATTACCGCGTCGTTTTGGGTCGTTCCTCCGACAATCATAACTTTTTTTGAATTAAGTTTTACAATCAACTCGTGGATCTTTTTTGCAATCATACGCGCAAGTCCCGCGGCGACGTCGGCGATACTCTCCCCCTTGTTTAACGCGTGCGTGCAGTCCGATTTGCAGAAAACCGAGCATCGGCCGGATAGTTGATGCGGATTAGTCGAAGTTCTTGATAACGCTATCGCCTCTTCGACCGAGACGTTCATTCTTTTTATCTGCTGCATATAAAATTCGCCCGTGCCCGAAGCGCATTTGTTTCCCGACGAAACTCTCGATATTTTACCTTTTTTATCGATCTCGTAGACCATAAACGTTTCGCCGCCGGCCGATACTATGGCGTCGATGTTTTGACTATTATCTCTATTCAAAAATTCATAAGCAAACTCAACCGCTTCGGGCTCGGTTATAGAGGGCATATCTATAAATTCTCTGAATTTCCTACCCGTTACCCCGACGTATTTTTCTTCGAGGTCGTAATTGTCAAGATGATGGGTCAAAGTTCCCTTAGGATCGCCGCTGTGCTCTTTGGTAATAACGTTTTCAATAACTATTTTGCCCCCTTTAGACGAAATCTCTACTATAGACATCGTCGTGGCGCCTAAACAAATTCCGATGGAATTAACGAAATCCTTATCTGAAATTTTTTTTTCCATTTTATAAACCCCTCTATTTTTTTACTTCTTCTTGTTTATAATTACAATTTAAAACAAACCTTATCGGCTATCGTATAAACAAAAATATATCTAAACAAATACATATTTTTTATCGAGGAAAAACTTTAAAGTATAACCGACCGATAAACCGATTATAGATCCGATTATTTCCCAGATAATTTTCTCTAAAAAAAGTTTGAAAATGAAAACGGTTCCCCAAAAAATCAAAGTTGTGAAAATTGCGAAAAAACCGTAAACAAATAACTGTCTAATGTTTTTAGTAATCCCATCCTTTTTATTTTGAAAAATAAAATGTTTATCGATTAAAAATTTAAATAAAAATGCGACAATTGTCGCGCATAAAATTTTTAATCCAAAACCGTAAGTTATATTTCCATATATTTTTTGTTGAAAAAAAACTATATCAAAAGTTGACATTACTAATTCAGCGATTATCTGAACAGATATATTCACGCCCATAGATACAAGGGCAAACGCAATATATAAGAAATACTGCCTTCTAACGGTTCTCATTTACAACGACATTGTAGCAAAAAAAAATAAATCTGTCTATATTTATCGGATTTTAACGATTTAAAAAAGCGGTAATTTTACCTTTGACGAGGATAATTTTGCGGGAGCGTAGATATCGAATTTGTTTAGACACATATGAATATCATTTTTTTTATTTCTATAATATCAAAAAAATATTTCAAATTTTTTTTAAGAATTTGTAAATCAAAAAAAAAAATTATTGTTATTTATATATAGATTTAAATAATTTTAAGGAGTATGAAATGGTTAAAACAAATCGTCTTTTTCATTTTGTTGCGTCAAAAAGAATTGATTCGCATATTAAGTATTTAAGAAAGACGCTTAATATTGGTAGTAATCGCGAGCTATTCGATTTTATTATGGAAAAAATGTCAAAAAATATTCAAAATTTAAAAAAAGTAATAGGCGATCATAAGTCGGAATACGAATATATAGATACTGAAGATACGTCAAGAATACATAAATATGTTAGATTAAATGATAATAAGTATAAAATGTTGAAAAAATGGCATTATATGTTTAATGAATACGGAATATCCGTTATTTTAAGAGATATAATCAATTTTTTCTATGAAGGTATAGTTAAATACGGAGCGGAGAAATATTTAGAATTAATTGAGGGAAAAATAAATATTCAAAAGATTATACATGATTTAAGGGGCGTTTTGACACATATGATGAGAACATCGGAAAAAAAGAGAGTTCTTTACGCTCAAATTGTCCAGAATTTACTCTATTATTCATAGAAACCGTTATTTATCGATTGTCCTTTTTATTTTAAAGGAAAGGTTTGAAAGCGCCGTAATTTTCAGCGGACGCGCAAAGCGCATAATAAGGAAAATATTAGATATTAAAATAAGATGCTTCATACTTAACATATTTTATAACATCTTATTAAACTTTCATTTTTTGAATGACATCAATAAAATTTTATAAATAAATGTAATCCGTCAGTTTTTTGGGGTAAGGAAATGGATAACGCGAGCCTGTCTCAAAAAAATTGACACATATGGGACAAATATTTTTTATTCCCCAAAAAACTGACAGGATACAAATAAATAGTTCTTGACCGGTGAGGAAAAATGTTATACTATGTTTGATATGAAGTTAGTAATTTTTAGAGAGATACATTTTTATATCGACAGGGCGGAATGTCTTTCCTTATAGGGAAAGACATTTTTTTTTGTCCAAAATAAGCGTTAAAAGGTAAGCAATATGAATTTTAAGGGTAAAAGCATAATTTCTTTTAGAGATTTAAAAAAGGATGAGATTGAATATATATTAAAGAAAACTTACGAAGTAAAAAACAATAAATATCCCGACGCTCTTCGAGGGAAAACTCTCGCCAGTCTGTTTTTTGAACCATCTACGAGGACTCGGCTCTCATTTGATTCGGCTATATCTTTGTTAGGGGGTAAATATTTTGGGATAGCCGATCCGTCGAGTTCTTCGATACAAAAAGGGGAGACGCTCAAGGATTCTATTAAAACCGTATGCGGGTATTGCGACGCGATCGTTATTCGTCATCCGTACGAGGGGGCGGCGAGAGCGGCGTCGGAAGTCTCGTCAAAACCGGTTATCAACGCGGGGGACGGAGCCAATCAACATCCTACTCAGACTCTGCTTGACCTTTATACTATCAAGGAGCAGTTTGGTAAAATAGACGGGTTGAATATAGGGTTGATGGGGGATCTCAAATACGGCAGGACCGCTCATTCGTTATCAATGGCGCTATCCTATTACAACGTTAAAATAACTTTGATTTCTCCAAAACTTCTCAGAATACCAATTGATTTTAAAAATTATTTGGAGGGCTCCGGAATAAAATTTGTCGAGACCTCTTCTATCGAAGAGGTTGGACAGGATCTCGACGTTTTATACGTTACGAGAATACAAAAAGAGAGATTTGGCGATCTTCAGGAATACGAAAAAGTGGCGGGGTCTTATAAGATAACCGAAGAAACGATGGGCGTTTTAAATCCCAAAGTAAAAATAATGCATCCTTTACCGAGATTAGACGAGATAGATCCGTCTATAGATAAACTTGAAAACGCCATATATTTTGAGCAGGCGCATAACGGAATACCCGTTCGGCAAGCGATATTAGGACTAGTTACGGGGGCGATACAATGAGCGAAGAGAGACCTTATAGAGTATTTAAAATTCAAAACGGCACGGTGATAGATCATATATCCTCGCCGATGGCTTTGAAAATTATCGATATTCTCGGTATTAAAGAGCAGGGGATAATATCGATAGGAATGAATTTTGATTCCTCAAAAATCGGTAAAAAAGATATTATTAAAATTGAGAACGTTTATTTGGAGAAAAGTCATACGGATATTATTGCGCTATTTTCTCCTAACGCTTCGATAAACATTATAAAAGACGGGGCGGTGGTTGAAAAAAGAAAAATCGATATGCCCGAAGTAATAAATTCGATATTGAGATGTCCAAATCCGATATGCGTTACAAATAATTATCGAGATTGCGATACAAAGTTTATAGTGGAAAGAGCCGATATGAATAAGACGACGGTTCGTTGTTACTATTGCGAAAGAGAAACGGTAGTAACGCCGGATTTGATCAAATAAATTTTATAGTAATCGACTAAAAGATAAAGATAACGGGAGTTATTATGAAAAAAACTTTGTATAAAGGCGAATTAGTTATAAGACAAGGAGATACTAAGGATAAATATCTTTATGTGCTTGAAAAAGGTAAATTGGCGGTACAGAGAGCGGTCAACGGCGTTATAATAGATTGCGGGTTTTTACGCGAGGGAGACGTTTTTGGCGAAATTTCTATGATTATCGGCGTCGAAAGAGCCGCGACGATAATGGTGGCGAGCGACGAGGCGATTGTAAATCAGCTCGACAGGAGCGGTTTTCTTGATTTGATATCCAGAAGACCCGAAATTGCATGGAAAGTTCTTACAAGTTTAGCGGTAAGAACTCAGGCTCTCGACGAAATTCAGGGGCAAATATCGGATTCTAAAGTATTACGTAAAATTTTATTAGGAAAAGATTAAATATTTTGTTAAAATTTGGATTATTACGATAATCAGTATATAGTGTATATTATAGGGATTATTATATGCCGAATTTATTAAAAAATATTGATATTCGTAGCAATAACGAAAATCGCAACTCTTTATCTCGCGAAAGAACGATTCCTAATTACGAAGACATTAAGCCTTATGTAAGGGACAATTCTAATATTTTATGCCTAAACTCTCCGGAAACGGCTTTAATTAAGCAAATATTGGCTAAAAGGTATAAAAATCTCTCTATGACTATTTTTGAAAAAGACCTCTCAAGGGCGTTAAATTTGAGAAACGAATTCAGGTCTAAAAATATTCAGATAATAAACGGCGAAATTAATGAAGGGCTCTTAAAGAGCGCTTCGATAGACCTTGTAATCGGTAAAAATATATTAGGCGATCCTTCAAGAAACGGATTTCTGCTCAAGGAGATCAAAAGAGTATTAAAAAATACGGGCGGATTTGTTTTTTCCGAGCTTGTATATCTCAAGAAACCTATAAATAAATTTTATAACTATTTTAGAAATAAAGGCGACGATAAATTTAGCTCGGTTATTTTTGATTTTCAACGTAAACTTAAAAAACTTGAAGGGCGCGAGTATGAGATAAAAATCATCGGCGACGGCAACTTCTATTTCAACTCGCGCGACGTAAACAGTCTTCAGGAGTTTTGCGACCTCTTGGGATATAAATCCTACGAACGAACCAATATTCTCTCCCAAATTTTTCTTATCGTTGTAAAAGGTAAAATAAAGAAGTAGCTAAAACCTTGATATCCGGCGCAGAATGAAATTATAACTGTTGGGAAATAAAATTGACGCATATGCGTCGAATTTTTTTTGACACATATGGGTCGGGCGCGCGGGACGCGTAATCTCCAATTCTTTTTGATTATGAGAATATAAAAATATTCAAAATGGGAATTCCCGTTTTTATCTCGCGCGCGTCCTTCAGAACGGAACGACAAGTCGGGGAATAAATTTGACACATACGGGCTTTTTTTGACACATATGAGACGGATTGCGACGCCCCTTAAATTAACGCATATGCGACGCATGTATGATCCGCCGTGCCTTGATGAAAAAAAAATGACACATATGGGACAAAATATTTTTTATTTCCCAAAAAAACTGACGATTTATCATTTAATTTATCAAATTTATTGACAAATGGAAAGTTTTATTGTTATACTAAACTCAATACGCTAGTTTGCAGCGCGTAGAATTTAACATTTAAGGAAAAAATATGGCTATCGTAAGAAAAGAGATTAAACAAGCCGCTAAAGGTCAGCTGAAAGGTAAGTTCTGGCTTGTTTTGGGAGTTATTTTGGTAAATTCTATCATTTTAGGAACGTCGTCGGCTACCTTTATCGGTCCCCTAGTTTTAGGCGGTCCGTTAGCGTTGGGGCTTTCGATTTTTTTATTGAACGTCGTTAGAAATAACGATCCTAAGTTTGCAAATTTATTTGAAGGGTTTAATAATTTTACTAACAGTTTGATCGCTTATCTCTTGATAGGATTGAAGGTAATTTTGTGGTCTTTAGCTCTAATGGTTCCCGGTATTATCAAATCGCTTGCGCTTTCGCAGACTTTTTACGTAATGAGAGATAATCCGAATATTAAACCTCAGGAAGCTATGAAAATGAGCGAGCAGATGATGAAAGGGCATAAATGGGAGTATTTTGTCCTTGGATTGAGCTTTTTTTGGTGGTTTGTACTCTGCGGAATAACGTTTTCTATCGCTTACATTTATCTTGCGCCGTATATGTCTTTGACTTATGCGAATTTCTATGAAAAATTAAAGATGGAAAATCCTGTCGCGCCGGCTAATTCTTAATCAATGATTTAGTCGATATTTACAAACAGATTTAAAATAAAAAAACCGGGGGTTTGACAAACCGCCGGTTTTTTTAGAAATAGGAGCTTTATATTAGCAGGAGTAGGATTTGAACCTACGACCTCCGGGTTATGAGCCCGACGAGCTGCCAACTACTCTATCCTGCGTCGTTGATAACAATATATCTTATATATCGATAAAAGTCAATCTTTTTTTTCCGTTAATGCCGATTTTTTTTTGTGTTTTATTTTGACGCATATGCGTCATTTTCTCTCGCTCCAAAAAACCGACGGGGCGCTTTAAGCTGTTTGAATATATTTGCGTTATCGCGATTTTTTTAATATAATAAATCATAGACAGTTAAAATACGGCGGAGCGCAATGTAGGCAAAAAAAAGTTGCATATTAATCAATAAAATATTATTGTTAGAAAGAAAAAAGGATTTAGAATGCTCGAAGAGATAAAATTTAACGATGAAATACTTGCGATAATAATATATAGTTCATTTTCAAAAGACGGAATTCATTTTTTTACGCCGGACGATTTTTCGCAACAGCTTGCATATATGAAACATCCAAAAGGTAAACTTATACAACCCCACGTTCACAATCCCGTAAGTAGAGAGGTGAAATATACAAAAGAAGTTTTATTCATAAAAAAAGGTAAAATAAGAGTAGATTTTTTCGACGATTGTCAAAATTACTTAAAAAGTAGAATTCTTCAATCCGGAGATATAATTTTACTTTCGAGCGGAGGGCATGGTTTTGAAGTAATTGAGGAGATAGAGATGATCGAAGTTAAGCAAGGTCCTTACGCCGGCGATCAGGATAAAACAAGGTTTAACTGCGTTATTAAAGAGCCTAAATTCTAATTTATAAAGAGTTGAAAAATGGATAAATTTATACCTGTTTGCGAACCTTATCTCAACGGTAACGAAAAAGATTACGTATTAGAAGCTCTACAAAGCGGTTGGATATCTTCGTCGGGAAAATATATCAAATTATTCGAAGAAAAATTTGCCGAATATTGCGGAGCTAAGTATGCCGTTTGCGTTATTAATGGAACTATGGCGCTTCATCTCGCTTTAGTCAGTTTAGGAGTCGGAAAGGGGGACGAAGTAATTATTCCCGATTTTACTATGATTGCGAGCGCTTTCGCCGTATGCTATACGGGCGCTAAGCCGGTCTTTGTCGACGCCGATAAAAAAACTTGGAATATTAACGCCGACTTGATAGAAGAAAAAATTACCGAGAAAACTAAAGCTATTATGCCGGTCTCGATTTTCGGCAATCCCTGCGATTATGATAAAATAAATCGAATAGCGCAGAAGTATAATCTTTTAATAATCGAAGATGCGGCGGAGTCTGTCGGCGCCGAATTTAAAAGGATAAAAACGGGAGCGTTAGCCGATATTACCGCTTTTAGTTTTTTTGCAAATAAAAACTTAACTACCGGCGAGGGGGGGATGATAACGACTAACAGCGAAGAGTTTTATGATAAAGCGCGATACTATAAAAATCTCTGTTTCCCTCTGGATGGAAATAGAAATTATATACATAACGACGTCGGTTATAATTACAGAATGTCGAATATTCACGCGGCAATCGGACTCGCTCAGGTCGAAAAAGCGGATTATTACAAAGAGTTGAGAATTAAAAACGGGAATCTCTATAAAAAATATTTATCTGAAATCGAAGGGATTGTTTTACAGGAAACGACTCGAGATTCTCTCAACGTCTATTGGATGAACGGTTTGTCGATCGAAGAGGATAAATATGGTAGAACAAGAGACGAGTTAATAAATCATCTGAACAATAATAAGATCGATACGCGGCTATTTTTTGTTGGAATGAGCAAGCAGCCCTCGTTGCGAAAATACGGATGCGACTGCTCGGGGGGCTATCCGGTAACCGAAAATCTTTCAAAAAACGGTTTTTATCTTCCTTCGGCAAGCTCCCTTACCGAGGATAAAATCAAATATATATGCGATATTATAAAAGGGTATAAAAAATGAACCTTCCTCAATTTGGAGCGTATGCAAAATATTACGATCTTCTATATAAAGATAAAAACTACCGGGATGAAGTAGATTACGTAGATTCGTTGATAAAAAAATATTCTTCAATTAAAGTAAATCGTATTTTAGATATCGGTTGCGGCTCGGGCAATCACGATATTTTACTATCGCAAAAGGGGTATTATCTTACCGGAATTGATATTTCTCAGGATATGATTAACGTCGCAAAAAAATTAAAGATAAATAGTAACGTTGATTATTATTGTTGCGATTCGGCAAATTTCAAATTAAATAAAAAATTTGACTGCGTAATCTCTCTTTTTCACGTTATTAGTTATCAAACTACTAACGATAATTTATTTAAAACTTTCAAAAACGCTTACGACCATCTGGAAGGCGAGGGAATCTTTATTTTTGACTTTTGGTACGGTCCCGGAGTATTAACGGACAGACCGGCGGTTAGGACTAAGAAAATGAGCGATAATGAATCTAATATAATTCGCATTGCAACCCCCGATTTATTTCCGAACGAAAATGTTGTCGCCGTCAATTATGAAGTAATAGTAGAAGATACCAAATCAAAAACTATTGAAAAAATTTATGAAACTCACAAAATGAGATATTTTTTTATTCCCGAATTGGAGTTTGCGCTAAAACAAGCCGGATTTGACGAAATTACCGCTCTAGAGTGGCTATCTACCGATAAAAAGCCCGATTTTAACAGTTGGTATGCGCTGATTGTCTGTCGGAAATAGAGATTATAAATTTTTCTCTAAATATGAAGTCAAATTTTTAATGGTAAAATCGATGTTATAATACTTGTTATATGCCGCAAAAGCGTTGGATTTGTATTCGTCGTAGTTTTTTAAAATAGTTGATATCGCGTTGTCTAAAGATTCAAAAGAGTTTATTAATTCTCCGCATTTAAATTCGTTAAATAATTTTTGATAGTTGCTATTATTCCAGCCGATTATAGGTATTCCGCATTTTAAATATTGGGCAATTTTGGTTGAAGAAAAAACTGTTAATCTATCGTTAACAATATCCTGTCTGTAAATCGCTAAGCCAATATGGCAGGAGGAAATCAAATCAAAAATTTTACTTTCCTCAACCATATCTTTAGAAATGATAATGTTTTTTTCTTTATTTATAGAATTATAATAATCGTTTGATATTAAACCGTGTAATAATAAAATATAATCTTCTCTATTTGCGTTATTAATTATTTCATTAATATTTCGATATTTGTTAATTACTCCAAAGTATAAGATAATTTTTTTATCTTTATTGATATTAAATTTGTCATAAAAATAATTAGTTCTCTTTTCAATTATCTTTCCCTTATTGTATACGGGAATAATAATTTTAACATTTTTGTCGTCAATTAGATTATTATTATATAGAAAATCCGCTCTATCTTCATCTTGAATAATTGTCGCAATACTAATTTTATGATATTTCTTTTCAAGTTCTAATATTTTTTGAGCTATTAGATTGTTTCTATTATTTGGATGTTCGTCTGTGTATAATTCTAAACTGTAATATAATAATGGTTTTTTTAATATTTGCGAAATTATACCGCCGTATATAACTCCTTTTTTTTCAATGCCTATTACAGAGGATATTTTAGCGCCTTTCTTTTTTAGGTAATCTAAAATTTTTTTAACAATAAAATAATTGATAATATTTTTATCGATTCTAAATAGTTTGAAAATAAATTTTGATAACCTGATATTTTTAGATATAAAGATTGAGTATAATTTATTAAGTATCCTCTTAAACAGGAAAAATGAATTAATTATCAAAAGTTCATTATCTTTAGTATTTATAGATTTAACCTCGATAAATAATCCCTCTTTGCAATAACAAAGAACCAGAAAAACTTTATAACCGTTCTCATTAAGAGATTTTATTAAATCCGTAGTAATAGACGAAATGGGAAAATCGTATTGAATAATCAAAATAAATTTTTCATTCATTAAATCGCCTTATAAATAATTTTTTTTATAGACCCACTCTTTTAAATTTATGTCCCGCTTAAATTCGCGTTTATGAAATTCAAATCCATTTAAGTAATTTTTAAATATTTTTAATGATTCTTTATCTTTTTTAATAAACAGATATAATCTTTTAATAATATTTTTTAAAATAATTTTAGTATTTTCCCTCTTAGTTTTTAAACTAGATTTATTATTTCTTAAATACGTATAAGAATCTGATATTCCTTGATTATAAGCTCTTTTACAAAAATATTCAATTGTTAATCTTTCTTTTGTAATAATGTGATATACTGAAGCGTCTGGATTATAAATTGTTTTGAGTTTTTTTTCCTCAATGAATTTTGACACATATGATTCCCCGTCGCCTCTAAATTTAATTAGTTCTTGCGGCATTCCGTCGGGATGAAATCCGCCCGCTTCAATTAATATGTTTTTTCTAATTGAAAAATTGCATCCAAAGACAAAACCGGCGGGGATTTCAATATTATTATCGCCGAAATCAAGTATGCTTAAATAACCAAGACATTGTCCTAAGTTGTTTTTTTTCTCCCACATTTTAGTTATCCAATCTGGAACCTCGCCTTCCCATTTTGGTAAAATTTTACCGCCTACTAAAACTACCTTATCGTCTTTGAAACTTTCTTTGAGCGCCTCAAGCCATGTTGGAAACGCTTCAATATCGTCGTCGGCATATACCAAAATATCGGATTGAGCTTCTTTTAATCCTCGATGCCTTCCGACGTGAAGTCCCGGCGTTTCTTCGTAAAAATATTTTAAATTAGCAATCTTATTTATAAACGAATCGACTGTTTTTTTTGTATCGTCTTTTGAGCCATTATCGATTACTAGCGTTTCAAATTCAGTTTGCTTTAAAGTTTGCCCAACAATTGAATTTAACGTTCTACTTAGTAAAGATGCTCTATTTCTTGTAGGTATTATGACTGATATTTGCAATAATTAAATCCTTTATTGTTTTTCACAAACAAACATAAAATTACAGTATATTCTTTGATTATTATAATATTTTTCCAGCTCTTTGATATTTGTGAAATGAATAATTTTATATTTCATATTTGAAATATTATTAATAATTCTTTCTTTAAAAGATTCGGGATTATAGTGTCTGCTGAATGGTTCCGATTGACATTTATCATCCCTCCATATCCATCTAGCGCCATCTTCCGCTTTAACTTTTCTTTTATCATATTTTGGTCCAGTCATTACAAAATAAACGTCGTCTACATAAAGCGGAACTATTCCCAATCTGCCTTTATTGCTTAATACTCTTTGAGTTTCTTTTATAAAATTAATATCTGAATCGCTCTGAAAACATTCGTAAGCGCAATGAAGAGTCAATACATCGGCGAAACAGTCGGATATTGGCATAAAACCGGCATCTCCTCCTATTTTATCTTTTTTTATTCCTTTTTCATAAACTAAATCCTGAGAAAAACACCTGTTTCCTAAGCGTTTTTTTAATGTTTTTGCATAAGGACTGCCGAGAGCGGCAATATCTATCAATGTGTCCTTCTTTTTTATGTCTAAAAATTTCATTGTTAAATAATGTTCTAATACTTTTTCAATATAAACGTCGCTTAAATATCTATAATATTTATCTATTTCTTTATATTTTTTTCTCCAATTGTTAAAATCAATAATATCAATTTTTTCATAAATAACCGGGATATTTAATTTCTTAAATCTATCAATTATATTTTCTATTGAAGTTGATTTTATAACTTTTGAATATAACATATCCTCGTCGGCATTATTAAATTCTTTCATTTGAGATTGAATTTGCGTCAAACCATCTATTTCTTCTAAGAGCGTTGCTCTGATAAAATTTTTTAACTTTTGTTTTAATAATAATTTGATCTTATTTATCATATTAATTCCTTTTTTAATTTATTTTGACTTTTTTTATCCAACCCCAAAAAAGATTGGGCAACGAACCATGTTTTTTTAAATTTCTTTTTACTTCTTCATTAATAACTCTTTCTACCCCTTTAGCCCAGCCTATATCATGAAATAAAACTATGCTGTTGGGTTTTAACAGGGGGGAATATAAATCCCAATCTTTTTTAACCCCCTCGTAACTGTGGTCGCCGTCTATAAATAGGAAATCAATTTTTATATTATTTTCAATAAAATATTTAATCGCATTATAGCTGAAATCTTTTATCGGTATAATTATATTTTTATACTGTTTAGTATTACTTATAAATTGATTATATGTTTCTTTTAATCCCTCGGTCATTGCTTGATTTTCCCATGTGTCAATACAATATAGTTTGCTTTGTTTTTTTGATGTTAAAATTCCCTCAGAAATAAAACATGACGACGCGCCAATATAAGAACCGATTTCGACAAATATACCGGTCGTTTTAGAAGATAATTTATATAATAAATATTTTTCTTGAATTGTAAGATGAGTAGTAATTTTATTAATATCTCTAAACTTATTTCGTCGTAAAAGCAAATTAATTATATAATCATTAATTTTATTAAAGGCGCTTTTTATTGTATTCAAATATATTCCTTTTTTTGAAATTCAACAATCATTATGCCTGATTTCTTATTTTTGGCTTCCCAATGACTATTAAAAATAATTTTATCAAAATAATAACCAATTCTTCCCGCTATTTTTTGGATGATATTTAATTTTTTAAAATATATTTTTTGCCAATTTCCCCCTGATTTAAACAAAAATTTATAATAAAAAGTTCCTGTTTCGCGACCGTCTCTATTTTCATGATAATTTTTTGTATAAAAATCAGCCATTGATTTTTCCGTAGGTCTTGGATTAACAAAAACAAGCCCGCAATTTATACGCTCTACCACGGGATATTCAAATTGATTTAGCCATAGCGAGGTATCGGGTTTTCGATAACGAATTTTATAGTTATTACTTCCGCATAAATCGCAAGGTATGTGTTCTAAAAGAATGTTTTTCATTAAAACTCCATTCCCGGACAACGATTAATTTTGTAATCATTTTTGATATTTAAAAATTTTATTAAATAAGCTAAAGATAATGTTCTAAACCATGTTGCAAACATATTGCTTTCATTTTCAATACTGCTCATTTCTTTATGCCCATAAATAAGCGGTTCATCTCTTTTAAAAACAAAGCCCCCGTCTTCATTCATATTTGCTAAAATCCAAGGAAGAGCTTTTTGTAAAGAATTACGAATTGACTCTTTTTTATAATTATTTTTTTCTGATAATTTGATTAATAAATAAATTGAGTCTATATCTTCGCAAGCGCTGGAATTTAAAGAAACCCCGTATCCTCCGAATATATTTTGAGTTTTTAATACATTATCAATAATTTTTTCTTTTAGATTAATTTGATAATTATCATATAAAAACAGAGGATATAAATGATATGCAAATTGTACTGTTCTTGATAAATTGGATAAGGTAGAAATATCGCAATTTGTCCATAATCCTGTATTTTTATTTATTTTATTTTCAAGATACTCTAATAGCCATTTAACCGACTCTTCAGCTTTATGATCTTTCCACGTATCGCGAGAATATTGAAGTAATGCGCCTATGTTCATGATAAAATTATCAATATCTAATGAGAGTTTTTTTTCATATTGCATAAACATAGAGTCTAATCGTTCTTCAAATTTATTTAAGTCATAATATTCTTCTAAAAAAAAGAATTTATATTTTGGAACAAAACCTAAGTTATTATAGCATGTTATTAAATGAAGAACCAAATGTCTTTTTCCCCACCAATCTAATTTGTTATAATTATCATTTAATAAAGAGTTATCATAGAAATATCCGTCGCTTTCCGATTGAAAAGAATCAAAATAATTTCTCCATTCGTTTTTTTCTTTTTCTGAAAAATTATTTAATTTATTGTATAAAGAATATATCATACAAGCATAAGCTGAAGAATATATGTTAGGGTTTTTACAAGAGCCGGCAAATTTATATTCGCCAATTTTTTTTCCGATTTTCATCGACTGAACATAGTTAAGAGCGCGAACCATTATATTATTATAATCAAAATTGAAAGAGTTTAAAGCGCCGGTATTTGTATAATAATTAATTAAATTTATAGTTTTATAATATCGTTTCAATACTTTCTTGTCTAAAAAATTAAATATATTACTAGAGATGTTTAATATGATTTTTTTTATAAATTTTCTCATTTTATTCAGTAAAAATTTTTGAATTAAAATTCAAAGACATTATTCCGTCTTCTTTTCTAAGTAAATATCCCGTTCCATAAATATCGTATTGCAAAATTGAAAAATCAATAGCGGTTTCAACTTTATCGACTAGTCCGCCCTGATGATCTCCTAAAGATACAGTTACGCTAAAATTTCCAATATTTATTTGCTCCCTTTTTATTATAAACTGTATTTTTCCTTTATTGGGTATTATATGAGGCGGCTGAAAATTCATATAAGTATTTCCGCCGCCTACTCTAACTCCTTCAATCGAATAAATTATAAAACCTGCTCCGGCAAGATGTTCATAATTATTAGTTTCATATTCAATTTCTATACAAATATCCTCATTTTGAAAAAAATCATTTTTAATATTGCCGTCAACTGATTTTAATGTTACTTTTTTTAAAATTTTTTGCATTCCTGATAATCTATTTTTATGATTTTCCAGAATAACTTCTCCTAACGAATTACTTAACCCTAACGATGAATAATAGGATATAGCTTCCGAAGTTTTCGACCTAACCAAAATTTTACCCTTATCTAGTACAATACAATTATTACACAAATTTTGAATCGCGCCCATATTATGACTGACAAAAAGCACCGTTCGTCCTTCGCCTTTGCTCACTTCTTCCATTTTGCCGAGGCATTTTTTCTGAAATTGCGCGTCGCCGACGGCGAGAACTTCGTCAACGATAAGGATTTCCGGTTCGAGATGCGCGGCGACGGCGAAAGCGAGGCGAACGTACATGCCGGAGGAGTATCGTTTAACGGGCGTGTCGAGGAACTTTTCTACTTCGGCAAAGGCGACTATTTCGTCGAATTTCTTTTTTATTTCGGCTCTCGACATTCCAAGAATGGAGCCGTTTAGGAAAATATTCTCGCGTCCGGTAAGTTCCGGATGAAATCCCGTTCCGACTTCGAGCAGACTCGCTATTCTACCTTTAGCGGTAAATTTACCGGTCGTCGGCTCGGTTATTCGCGATAGTATTTTGAGTAAAGTTGATTTGCCGGCGCCGTTTCTGCCGATAATGCCGACTCTATCCCCTTGTTCTATTTCGAAGTTTATGTCTCTAAGCGCCCAAAAATCCTCTTTTCGAGGAGTATTATCTCTGTATTTTGATATAAAAGGGGATAGTATTTTTTTTACCCCTTTTTTTGCCAATTTTATAGTCTCTTCTTGAATGGTTTGATAACGTTGTTTTTTTTGATGAGATATGATATATTTTTTACCGATATTTTCGGCTTTTATTATCCAGCTCATTGGCATAATCTATAAAAAAAATCTTCGCCTGTCAATTATTATCTGAATTATTTAGGTAGCCCGTCGGTTTTTTGGGGTTGGGGGATGGGAAATAATTTGACGCATATGTGTCAAAAAAAGCCCCGTATGTGTCAAAATTATTCCCCGACTTGTCGTTCCGTTCTGAAGGACGCGCACGAGATAAAAACGGGAATTCCCGTTTTGAATATTTTTATATTCTCATAATTAAAAAGAATTGGAGATTACGCGTCCCGCGCGCCCGACGCATATGTGTCAAATTTATTTTGACACATATGCGCCGTTTTCTCTGTTTGAAATTTTTGTAAAAATTTCGAAAATTGTTGATAAAAAAAATTATTTCGTTTAGTATAGGGACAACGATAAATAATGATAAGTAATAAGGAGAAGATTTATGAAAAGAGGTACTAGGACGACGACGTTTTTTATAATTTTGTCGATTTTATTTTCATTTTTATGCGAGACTACGGCGAATTCGGTTGAGTTAAAGAAAGGGGTAATTCCCGGTATTAAAACCATGAGAAAATACGGGACAAGATTAACTCCCGAGACTTTGTTGGACGAGATAGCTTACGCTATGTCCGGTATTACCGGAGGCGAGGCGGCTTTAAGTATATACGAATGCGTTTTGGAATCCGATAACTACAATCCGGTATATGTCGTGAAGAATATTGAGTTTGATAAAAACGGGATGGCGACGCTTATCGAAGGACGAGTGGAGACGCCTAGAGATATCAGAAGTTATATTGCTAAGGGCGGAGGCGGGATTCCTGTTTACGAACCGGCCGAGCCAAACGAATTCGGACTGATCTTTGGCAGAAAGGGCAATATCGCCGTAAGAGACGGAGTAACGGTGTTGAAAAACTCTTTGAAAGACGAGGAGTTTTATTCTTTAAGATTGGGGTCTGAAATATACGACAAAATAATGACGGCTTCTTTGCTTTTTCAAGCGTACGAAGTCGCTCAAAATCAGTATTTAGAGAATATGATTATCGAACTTGAAGGGATGCTTCTAAATACCTCTTCTAAAGACGCTTTGCTGGAAGGTATAAAGCAGTTTAAAAAGAAGAATAAAAGAATGAACGATAAAGAGATAATGGTTAATTTTTTGCTTGCTAACAAATCTTATCTTGACGAAATCAAGCAGTCAAATAAAGAGGCGTTAGAGAGAATAAGAACAGGCGGCGAATTTGTTAACGCTATAGGAGCGGGGTGCGCTTTACAGGTTGTCGCTATCGTGGAGATGTTTGCCGCGATGACGCTGGAAACCGCCGCGATAACTCTCTCTTTGGATCCGTTTGAAATTTCTAAAAAAATCGCAGAATATGTGGCGAAAAATGTCCCTTCCGATCCTAAATTTTCCAGTATGACCAAAATGGATCTTGATAATATTTCTGCGTACGGTAAATTTTATCAGAAAAGGTACGAGACGTATTTACAGAAGAATAGAAAATTATTCGACAAAGTAGTAGAACTGCAAAAATATATTAAAATTTAAAAGGGATTATTATGAAGAATATATCGCGAATATTATTTTTTATTTTTATAATTTTGTTATTTTCATGCCAAACTACTGAAAAAAAGGGAAAAGAAAAGAAAGGCGCTCTTCCAAAAGTAGTCGAGGATTTAGTCGTTCCATCCGGTTTTGATTCGGACTTTGTTCTAGGAATAAAAAACAAGAAAAAAATGAAATTTGTTAAACCGGTTTTGCGGGTGATGAGGTTTGATATTTCCAAGGCGTTTCTCAAAGCCATAGACGATTACGAATTTAAAATGGATGAGAAGGTTAAAGCCGAGTTGGCGAATACCGGCAGATTTACGATGCTTGGTAGCGACAGCGATATAAAAGCGGTTCTTGAAGAACAAATGAAGCTCGGTTACGACGAGTTTTCCGAAGGGGACGCGACTATCGAAATGGGAAATCTCAGGATAGCCGGTTACACGGTCGTCGGTAAAATAACGCAGTCTTACCCCATAGTTACTCAGATGGGCGGGTATTTTTCATTGAAAGTAGCCGTCGAAGTATCTCTAACCGTAACAAACGCGAATACAGGCGTTATTGAGTTCACAAATATAATTAAGGCGGAAGAGGAGGAAAATCTTTTTGTAAGCGCCGAGGGGATGATTATTCAAGGTCCGAGAAATCTTACCAGCAGACCTATAAACGCTATCGGAGCGACCGGAGAGGACGTAGACCTTTCGCCGCAATATAGATCGGCGCTCGATAAAGCGACGATGCAAGTAATCAACTATATAGAAGAGAAGATTCCTATAATGGGCGAAGTTATCGGGACGAGCGACGACGAGATTATGACCACCGCGTCGGAGACTCACGGAATAAAAAAGGGAGACTACCTATTTATACTTAGGGTAGGCGATCCCTTGACGGATTCGGCGGGAAAAGTTTTGGGATTTAATAAAAAAACTATCGGGGCGGCTCAGGTCGTTACGGTTGAAAAAAATATGTCCGCGTCTAAAGTTGTTAAATTGAAGAACGAAGATGTATTGCCGGAAATAGGAGATATAATTATCAGTCTTCCGTCGCGCTCCGCTCAATAATATTGTAAAAAAAGCGCCGGAGCGCGGATTCTTTATCTTTTGCGCGGAATAGATAGTATTGGAAGTTTCAATAAGTCTCAAATTATACTACGGATTTTCGTCGGTTTTAGGATATATCGGTAGAATATCAATCGGAAGAGATACTAAAAGTTCTAAACTGCTCTTTAGTTCGTCGTCTATGTAAGAGTATTCTTCAATAAAATCTTTTGATTTTTTATAACTTCCTTCGGCTTGTAAGGTCAAAATTATTGTCAGAAGTTTTTCGACGACTTTTTCAAATTTATGTAAATCGATGGAGAATTTATTATCGTTTTTTGGTATAAAAACCTCTTCTTTTCTGAGAAAATTCCATTGAATAATGTTTGATATGCAGTGGACGTTTTCTTTGCCAAATCTCATCGACCTAAATAAACTCATCATATAAGTAACTACAGTTTCAATAAAAGAGCAGTCTGTAATAAAACAATTCTTTAACAAATAAAAGGTCAAATACATTCCCATAACGTCGGCTTTTGTCTCCTCTATAGTAGAATAGAGGTCTTTGAGAAAGTAGCTTATATCTTTAGGATTGCCCTCTTCGTCTTTTATAACTCCTATGCCAAGCTCGTGACTTACTTCATGCATAAGGATAAAGTTGAAATATGCGGAGAAGGTTACTTTTTCGGCGTCTTTTTCGTCTAAAAACTTGTTGGCAATCGGTTTTAATATCGTGTTAAATTTTGCCTCTATAACGTTATAAATAAGCGCTTTTTTACTTCCAAATTCGGATTTTACCTTATGAGAGTTTGGAAGATTAAAAGCCGCGGTTTGTATCGGACCTCGCGCGTCGCCGCCGGCGTATATCAAGTTTATAACCTGAATTTGAGAATTAGAGCTCTTTATGTTTTTTTTGTAATGTTCCGGTATAGGGAGGCTTTGTTGAAGCGTATCAAGAAGTTTGAGAATCGCTCTTAATTTTTTAAACTCCGTTCTGTTTTTTATAGCGACAAATGCGGTAAACGACGTCTTATATCCCATAAATTTATCGTCGTAAAATTCATGAGGACCTATAATAGACTCAATGTCGTTATCGACAAGTTGCAGCCAGCGGATGTCGGCGTTATAAAAATCGTTGTTTTGAAATGCGGCAAAAAGAGCTTGTAAATACGATTTAACCGACGGATTTTCGGAGAGCTCGGAAGCTTTCATTAGAGCGTCGCCCGCTTTTTGCAGATAATTTTTATAAACGTCGCAATATTTTACCGCTTTCAACGAGCCGTCGGGCTCTCTTACTATTACGGTATACGGCGAGATCAGATCGTCTTTTAATTCGGGGCGTTTTAACAGAAAATCCTCGAACTCTTTTACCGTCAAGTCTTCCGGGTAGAATCCCGCTTTATCGTTATACTCGACTCCTTCTATAAACGGGATATTGTCGTTAAAACCGTCGAAAGGACCGCTCATAACTTTAAAATATAAAGAGATATCCGGATCGTTTAGCGCGCGAATCTTCTCCTTTATGACCAAATTATCTCGGTTTTTTTGCAATAAATATATCTCGTCGATAATATCGGCTACCTCGATTAAATAATCTATGATAATTTTTTGATTGTCGGTAAGATAGGATATATCCGGATTGATCTCTACCGGGGTAAGAAGTTCAAACAGTTTTTTTGGATTAAAATCTTTTTTTATTTTCATAATCTCATCTCCAATCCGGCTCGTTTTATTTTATTACGAGCTACGGGTATTTGGACAGAAAAAAAATATACTTAAATATTTGCCTTTTGTCAAATAAAATAAACAGTCGGTAAGAACTCCGGTCGGTATTTTGGAGCGGGGGAAGAAAATGACACATATGATACCGAAAATAAATTGACGCATATGGGACGCGTTGATAACGCGCGACAATTGTCGCGTAAAAATTAACGTCATACGCGTCAATTTATTTTTCACTTTTTACAACATCATATGCGTTAAATTAAGAGACGCCGCAATCCGACTCATATGTGTCATTTTCTATCGAGGAGTATTGCCTCTCATATGCGTCGCATATGTGTCAAAATTAAGATAAAATATAGCGCCGCATATGCGTTAAATTATTCTTAACATCATATGCGTCAATCTCTCCCTAAAAAAAATCGACGAGGCGCAGTCGGTAAAATATTCTTATAAAATTTGACAAAACTGATCGATTAAATTATAATTTTCTATACTTAAATTCGTAGGAAACGGCGTTTGAATTATAAAAAGGAAAATATAAAAAAAACTATAGATACGCTGAAATTCAGGCTGTTTGTCGCTAAGAGATATATGAACGATAGAAGTCGAAATAGAGGTAGTTTGATATTTATCTCTCTTTTTTTGGGATTATCCATCGGATTATCCGTTATGATTGTCGTTATTTCTATAATGAACGGCTTTCAGGATAATCATATCTCTAAAAGAGTTGAGATCGGCTCTTCGCATATAAATATTTCAAAGAAAGACGACAAATCTTTTACTGTATCCGAGATTGCGGATATGAAAAAGTCTTTATACGAAAAATTTGAGCAAATCGAGTCGGTCGTTCCTTATAGCGATAGAGAGATTATTTTTCAGGTCGATAGAAATATATTTCAGGAAATACAGATTTTAAAACTGAGGGCGCTAGACCCTGACGAGATTGCAAAGGATAGTAGATTTAATAAATATTTCCGGATTGTCAACGGTAAATTTCAACTTGGAGAATACGATATATTAATCGGCGAGCCGCTTAGCGAAAGGGTAACGGTCAGAGGCGGAGACGAACTTCTACTATCGCCCGATATAAGTCTGAGAAGTTATAAGAGTAAAGGGATTCCTTTTAATATAAGCGGGATATTTGAGACCGGAAGTTACGATTACGACAGATATTGGGGATTTATTTCGATATACTCGCTTTTACCTTTGACGGGGAAAATATCCATAGACAACGTCGGGATCAAATTAAAAAACAGAAGCGCTCAAAAGTATATAATCCGGGATATAAAAGGATTTCTTGGAGACGGCTACCGCGTATTAAGCGCCGAAGAGATGAATAAAGGGTATTTTGCGGCGTTGAAACTTGAAAAAGTAATGATAATATTTCTTTTTATGATTATTTTTATTATGGTTTCTTTAAATACCTATGGAGCTTTGAAACTCTCGTTAGCTGAGAAAAAGAGAGATATATCGATATTAAAGGCGATAGGAGCTAGTCCGGAAGATATAAATATGATTTTTACATTAGAAAGCGTAATAATCGGATTTTTAGGTTGTTTTTTCGGAGTCGTCTTGGGATTTTTTATAGGCGCAAACGTCTCGAATATTTTTGTAATTTTAGAAAAGATAATCAACGTATCCCTCGCATATATCGAATATTTATTGGAGTTTGCCGTTCCGGGTTTATCGTTTCAACCGGTAGTTATTTACGATACTTCGATATATTATCAGACTTCGTTTGTGATAAAGATCGGGTTTTTTGAAACCCTTTCGATAGCGTTTGTAGTATTATTAATGACGGTAACTTCGGCGTTTATTCCGGTTTTTCGAGCGTCAAAATTGAAACCCAACGAGATATTGAGAGCGTAAATGAAAGAGGTAGTAATCGTATGCGCCGGCGAGAATTTTAGCGTCGAAAAGTTGAGAAGATACTCCGCCGGCGCGGGGTTTATTATAGCGGTCGACGGCGGGCTTAAAATTTTGAACGAAGCGGGTATCGCGCCGTCGTTAATAATCGGGGATTTTGACAGCGTCGATTCCAAATTGGTTGATATGTATCCGGACGTCCCTAAAAAAGCGTTTCCTCCGGATAAAGATTTTACAGACTCCGAGCTGGCTATAGCGGAAGCGCGGACGTTGAATCCGGATAAGATTTATATGTTCGCCTCGACGGGGAGTTACGTCGATCATAGTTTAGCCAATATTTTTTTGTTAAAGAAATACGAAGAGTTAAATATATCGATAATTACAGATAATAGCGAAATAACGCTTATTAATAAGGGTATTACAATAAATAAAGTTAAAAACAGGCGTTTTTCTCTATTTCCTCTGGGAAAGATAATAAATATCTTTATAAAAGGGAGTAGATATAACTACGCGCAAAGTAATTTGGACGTATCGGATCAAAGCGTAAGCAACGTCGCGGTTGAGGATAAACTTGAGATAACTTTTGATTCCGGAGAGATACTGATGGTTTTGTTTGACCCAAACTATATTTAACGGATTTATATGATATTAGAGAAACTATATATTTATGTGAAAAAGATATTTTTAGTCCTCTTTTTATATAAGATAATTCTGTTGTTTCTCTACGGAATTGGCGGATTTCAGAATTTTAGTCAAAATACTCTTACTATGATACTTAAAATGATTATTTTCACAGATTCCGTCCTTTTTATGTTTGCTATTGCAAATATTTGCGCTAGTATCCGGCTTTATGAAATTATAACTAAGAGAGTATTAATGATAATTTTTTCGGTTTTTAATATTTTATTTTCAATTATAACAATACTGCTCTTTTCGATAGTAGTTGTTTTCACGAGATAGCGGTATGAAAAATTTTTTTATTTTATTTTTTCTTTTTACGGCTATAATTTTAAATTCTCTAAAATACGATAACCCAAATTGGGAATTCGGGATTAGATATAAGAAGTTAGCCGGAGTAAGCGATTATCTTTTTGCTCCGACTTCGTTGGATTTCAGACTGGAGAGCGGATTTGAATACGTCGACGGTATGCGTTTTGGATTTGTTTACGATACTTCTATCGGTATTAAATTATCAAAACTATTTAATTTTGATTTTGGACTGAAACATACGAGAAACGGACTTGAACCCGACGTATTCAGGGCGGGGTGGGAGATGAATCCTGTTTTTTTTATGTCGGTCGAAATATATTATATTTACAGGGATTTTAACGATTTTAAGATCGGAGAGAGTAATATCGTAGTTTTAACAAATTTTTACGTCGATCTAATCAAATGGGTTGATTTTAGTATAAAAACCGGCGCGGCGTTTCAGTTTGTCGACCTGAATATTTTTGATCAAAAAATTACTTATAAAGAGGATTTTCTTTTTCAGTTCTTTTTTTTGTTTGATATAGAAATAGCGTTTAATCCCGCCAAATTTTATACGTTCGCCTTTCGTTTTGGCAATAGAGACGATATGGAGATTTTTTCGTCAAATTACCTGCAATTTGAATATAAAAACAGGTTTTATATGCCGAAAAATATCTCCTTCAACTTCGATATAGGTTACGGCGTTGCCGGAGCTTTGCCTTTTGCCGGATATATAAATAAATTCTGGATCAAATCGGGAATCGGGTATGAATTGGATTTTTAAAATTGTTTTATTTGCGGTAATTTTATTTGCGGTTTCATGCGAATATGTAGACTTTTTGGGGATCGTTTCAAGCAGAAGCCAAAACGTTAGGGAGCGGTTTATCGATAAGGACAATCTTCCGGTTATTCTTCCCCCGTACGTCGCCGATACGTCAAATTTTAGTTTTTTGGTTATTGCGGATTTGCATTATTACGACGGCGACGAGAAATATTTTAAAGATATTTCAGCCGACGACAGATTTGACGAAATATCGTTTATCGTAGTTTGCGGCGACGTCGCTCAATCGGGACTAAAACACCAGTACGACTACCTGCTTGAGGACTTAAAAAACGTCAACGTTCCGGTTTATTACGTTATAGGCAACCACGATTTATACAATAACGGCTATGCGGAGTGGCGAAGTATTTTGGGCAGAACCGTTTATGACTTTAAAATAGGGGATAATCATTTTATTTTTACGGACACCGCTAACGGAACGATAGGCTCCGACCAGAAAAACTGGATTATTGATACCTTATCCGCGTCGAATTCGATAAATAAATTCGTTTTCAGTCATTATAGTCCGACGGATAAAGAATTTCAAAGTCCGACGGCGTTATCCTATCCGGAAGACGCCTATTTTTTGTACGACGTATTGGAAAAATACGGCGTAAAATACTATATGTGCGGACATCTTCATTTTTACGACGAAAAAGAGATAAGAGGCGTAAAATATATAATTGTTAATACCGCGCAAAATAGTTCGAATAAATATTTAAAAATATCGATTATAAACAATACCATATTAAAAAATATCTATTAAGTTTTTTTCTTGACGGGCGATATGTTTTTTTATATCATGAATATATGGTCTATTTATATCAATTTTTAGTTCAGAAAATATAAAACGGCGAGTATAAATGAAAAAAACATTAATATTTTATATCTTATTTTATTGTTCATTTTTTGTTTTATCTCAAGATTACGATTATGATATGTTAAAATTAATTGAAAATAATAATATATCTGAATTAGAATGTTGGATTTTAAATAGATATATGAATATTAATTTCAAAAATAAATATGGAGAGACGCCGCTTATATATGCCGTTAGAATTAATTCATCAAATGAAATAATTAAACTTTTAATCAATAACGGCGCGGATATTAATGCTGAAACAAATGAGATTACAATAGATATGTATTCTTTTAAAAAGGGATTGGATAATTTAACTCCATTTATATGCGCAATGTTAAATAATAATTTAGAAATAGGAAAAATTTTACTAAAAAAAGGAGTTGATATTAATTATTGTCCGAGAAATGATACGACTCCCTTAATTGAGGTTTGCAAACGATCCGGTAAAATTGATATAAACGCAATCAATTTTTTAATATCAAACGGCGCCGACGTAAACGCGACGACTAAACGAAATATGAACTTACAGGATACTGCATTATTAGAAAAGTTAAGTTTTAAATATAATATACCAAGACCGTATATTAATACTATCGATTTATATATTCCCCGGTCGTATACCGATGAAAGCAATAAAACTGCATTAATTTATTCGGTTGCAAAAATTTATCCTGTAAAAGAAGTAATCGAATTATTATTAAAAAATGGAGCCGACGTTAATATTAAACCGCAAAGCGGAAGATCTGCGTTAATGGAAGCATTAATTTTTAGACATAAACAAATAGCTATTTATTTGATAAATAATGGCGCCGATATAAATGTAAAAACTTATGGAAAATTTGGAAGAACATATTTAGCCGATTACACTCCATTAATGTTTGCTTCAGGCGATGATAAAATGTATGAAGTAGTCGATCTATTAATAAAAAAAGGGGTAAAAATAAATGATCAAGCTACAGACGGCGAGACTGCGTTAACGCTAGCGGTTTGCCTTGATCAATTGAAGAATGTTGAATTATTATTAAAAAATGGAGCCGACGTATCGATAAAAAAAGATAACAAAAATTTGGCGTTAAGTTATGCAAATCAAAAAAAAATATTGGTATATGATAGGATGAAGAAGAAAAAGAATTATAAAAAAATAATAAAACTTTTAAAAAAATATGGCGCAAAAGAATGATTTTTTTTTGAGATATTTTCTAAATGATGAAAAAAAAGACTATCGTTGACTTTTACCATAATACCATATATAACGTTAAGAATAGAAATTGACACATATGGGACAAACATTTTTATTTTATACAACTTTATAAAAAAGAATAGAGGAGGAGTGAAAATGAAAAGATGTTTTTTCTTTTTTTTAGCGCTGTTGGTTTCATGCGCCGGTATAGATGATTCTGATTCTAGTAAAACTTCTATTATTACAGCAACAACTATAATTCCTGCCGATTATGATTTATTCATTTCATCATTCGATTTTAATATTACTTTGGAGAATGATAACATTTCAAAAGTTAAAAATGCCGAATTTGTTTTAGAACCTAAAGATAAAAAATCCTTTTTACTTGGCGAAATTGAATATGGCAACAATGGAAATATATCTGTTGATAATGCAATTATTACTATTTATAGAACTGATTTATCTTCAGATGAAAATATATTGTTAAAAAGAATAAGTTATTCAAATCTAACAAGCGGTCAAAATATTTATACAACTTTCCAATTGTTTGCTAATATTTTTGATAAAAAAGGAAGATATAAAATAAAAGCGATAATTGATGAAAGTGACGATTATTCTGAATATTTAGAATCTAATAATTCTAAATATCTTAGTAAAGGAGAAATCGAAGTAATCTTTGATGTTGAGTAAAAAAATGCGATGCGCCATGATAAAAGTGGGAATTCCCGTTTTGAATATACTAAAACACTAAATCGTCCTTCATATCGGGATTTTATCGGGGAGCGCGCCGCTCCTCGACGAATAAATTGACACATATGAGATGCGGCGATAAGGCGCGGCGCGTCGCATGTAGCTCCATATGTGTCAAAATCTCGTCGAGGCGCGCCGCCGCATGCAGTTCCATATGTGTCAATTTTTTTATTCCCCCAAAAGAACCGACGAGCGCTATTAAAATTATATTTCGCATATTCTGGTATATTCTATAGAATCTACGTCGAATAGTATCATAAAAAGCCGCTCTAATCCAAGGGCTACTCCCGAACAGGGAGGAATACCGTATTTTAGAGCTTTAATAAACCTATTTGGCATAGAAAGTTTGTATATTGCATTTTTATTTCTGAATTTCAGCGTTTTTTCAAAGTTTTCTTTCTGTTTTACCGGGTCGGTTAGTTCGCCGAAGCCGTTGGCGCACTCTATTCCAAGAATATAGAGTTCAAACCGCTCGCCGTAAAGAGCGCTGTTTTTACATACGTTGGATAAACCGCACATATCTATCGGATAAGAACATACAAAAACAGGTTTATCGTATCCCAAAGTCGGTTCTATTTTATCCATAAAAAATTTAAAAAAAACGTCGTCTTTTTGGACGTCCGACAGATCGCAGCTATAATGCGAGTTGACCTCTTTTATAAACTTCGCCGGATCGGAGGAGTAGAGGTCTAGGTTTATCCCATACTCTTCGAAAAGTTCTTTTACGGCAACTGTTTTTGCGTCCGACAAATCTATTACGCCTCTTTTATGCTTTATTATCGGGTTATTGTAAATTCTAAGAGATAAATATTTTAACAAGCGCGAGCAGTCTTCGATTATCGCTTCGTAGTTTGCGTAGGCTCTGTACCATTCGAGCATAAAAAACTCGGGGCTATGATACTGCGATTTCTCGCCGGAGTTTCTGAAAACTTTCGCTATTTCATAAATATTGTCGTATCCCAGCGTTAGCGCTTCTTTTAACGAGAATTCAGGCGACGTCGGTAAATAATAATGAATTTTATCGTTATTATAAGCGTAATAGGTAGTTTGAAACGGCTCGATATAGGTCTCTATACCGGGAGATTCGGTCAACGTAGGAGTGTGAAGCTCGATAAATTCTCTTTCGCTAAAGAATTCTCTGATATATTTAAAATATTTTTCGCGGTTAGCGATATTAAAGCCGACGTTGTTTCTTAAATATCTGTTTAGGAACGAATCCGGATCTGTTACGGGATTTAGCATCGGTCTATTGAGTAAAATTACCGAACGAGCGTAATAATCTCCGTTTTCGATAGAAAAATTTATCTTAACAATATCTCCGACGTCTATCGACTCAAAATCGTTACCGGCGTTCTCAGGGATAAAAAATTCGCTAACGGAATTATTCTGAAAAATGTATATTTTATTTTTATCCGTCGAAAATACTCTTCCGAAGATCTCTTTTTTTTCAAGATTTAAAATAGCAAATTTTCCTCATCGATCGGTTCGCTTTTCTTTTGTTTTTTTTTGGCTGTTTTTGGTTTTTTTTCGTCGGTTGCGGCAATAGCGCCGCCGCTATTTTTTATATCTTCATTTTCGTCGTTTTCTTCATCTTCGGCGGGTATATCGCAGTTTTTCAATATTTCAATCTTTTCTCTGGCTTTATTGAGCTGTTCCTCGCAATATCTGCTTAGTTTAACCCCCTCTTCAAATAACTTCAACGCTTCGTCGAGAGGCAAAGCGCCCTCTTCCAGTCTGCCGGTAATCTTTTCAAGCGAAGATAGCGAACTCTCAAAACTCTTTTCTTTCATATTAATCCTAGTCATTTTTATCGCAGTATAATAAATTTTTTTATAATTGTCCAGTACCTATTTGAGATATAGAATTATCTCGTCGCCCGTCTTAATAGTAGCGCCTTTCTGCGGATCGTGCGCGTAAACTATCCCCATACCGGCGACCTTTACCTTAACGTTGACTTTAGATAAGATATCCAGAGCGTCGCCGGCCGGTATGCCGCTCAAGTCCGGCATTATAAAAGGGGTTTTTTCTATTAGTTTATACCGTTTATCAATAACTACGTCCTTTTCGGATAGAGAATACTCCTCCTCGGATCCTATTCTATAATACCCGATAATTCCGCTGATAAATTCGTTAAGTAAAACCGAACAAATATTCCCGCCCCATCTGATTCTTCCTTTCGGTTTGTGATATACCATATATATAATATATCGCGGATTCTCAAACGGAAAAAAAACCAGTAAGGAGGAGGTTACTTCGTCGTCCGAATATCTCCCCAACTCTTTGTCAAATATCTGAGCAGTTCCGGACTTTGCGGCAAACTGAATTCCCTCGATGTTTAAACGTCGCGCCGTTCCTCCCGTCATTGTGGCTTCAATTAAGGTATCAAGAATTCTTCTGGAAGTCCCTTTTTTTAGAATATCTCTTATCTCTTTTCTGCCAAATTCTTTGATTATTTTATTATCTCTATCGGTTATGCTTTTAACGATATTAGTTTCAACCATCGTTCCGTCGTTTACAAATACGGTAGCCGCTCTGACCATTTGCAAAGCGTTTACGCCGACCTCCTGACCTATCGGAATCGTATATTTTGAGTTAATAGACCAATTTTTTAATTTTTTTAACGAACCGGGCTGTTCTCCGGGTAAAAGTATTGAGGAGGATTCTCCAAAGCCGAATTTCTTTAAGTTCAAATATAGACTCTCCGACGAGATCAGCTCTATCGCCTGTAAAGTCCCCTCGTTACAGGAGTATTTCATTATGCCTGAAAGATTTACCGAGCCGTGAATGCCGGAGCATCTGATCTTGACCCCGCTTACGTTATCAAACAATCCGTCGCAAAAAAAATAAGTATTCTCCGTTATCAAACCGCTATCCAGACACGGCGATAGAGAAAATATCTTAAATACAGACCCCGGCTCGTATTGATAAAATATAGAAGCGTTTCTAAACGTCTCCTGATTATACCGCGTAAAAAAATTGGGATCAAAATCGGGATAATTTGCCATCGAGATAATATCGCCGCTCTTACCGTCTAAAAAAATGAGAGTCGCGATATCGGAATTCTCTCTAAGCGCCCCGTTTTTAAGAACATATTCCGTAAAAGCCTGAATATTGGCGTCTATCGTCAAATTAACGTTAAAATACTTTTTTTTAGACGCATCTTCCGCTCCGGATATCTCCGTTAGCAAGTATGAATCCATGCTTTTTTCTATCCCCTCGACCCCTCTGCTGTCGATGTTGCAAAATCCCAAAATGTGCGAAGCGAGGTTTTTGTTGGGGTAGAATCTTTTATACTCCTCTTTAAGATATATTCCCTTTAAATTTAACTCTTTTATCTGCGACTCTTGTTCGGGACTAACGTGCCTTTTCAACCATATAAAACTTTTTTTACTTTGAAGTTTGTCGTATAACTCCGTTTTTGTAAGACCTAATATCTTTGAAAGCGACAGAGCCGTTTCTTCTTTATTCTGAACCTCTTTGGGATTGGAATAAACTGATTTTAGTATATCGCTGGCGGCTAAAAGTATTCCGGTACTGTCGTAAATATTGCCTCTTTCGAGGGTATACTCCCCTTTATCGAGAGATTGATAACTATCCGGGTTAATCGACGAGAGATATAAAACTCTGATAATTATCAAAATAGAAACGGCGACAATAAAAAATAAAGCTATTCTTAATCTGAATATAGATCTGAGATTCGCCATGAATTTTCCCGCTAAAATTTTGGGTTATGATAACACAATTATAATAAAATTGAAATAAAAGAGTAATAATTATAGCGCCCCCGGTTTTTTGGGGCGGAGAAATAAATTTGACACATATGGGCGCAAGCGCTCCTCGATGAGAAAATTTGACGCATATGCGCCGCGCGACAATTGTCGCGTAAAATTTGACACATATGATGTTAACCGACGCATAAGCGACGATTCGCCCGTACTCGTCAGGGTCGTCAGGGTAAATTGCCGCTTATGCGTCCGGCTTCTCGCTTTTTGACATATCGCGAATTTCTTCATCGTTATTCTCGATACTATCCGAAGTCGATTTTGGGGCGTTATCGGGCTCTTTTCTCTCTTCTACGTATATGCCTTTTTGGCTTAATCTATCGTAATTGAGATAATAGTATATGCCGGACGTAAAGCTGAAAGCCGCCGCTATTGCGTTTATGATTTTTATGTTTTCAAATTTCCTTTTTTCGCCGAGTTCTAACTGAAAATGCAGCGTATCGTCCGGATTTTGCATTAATAACTTCTCGCCGTTATAATCGTTTATCAATTTTTGTAAAGCGATATCGAATTTCTTCAAAAACATCGACGCTCTACTTCTCATTTCGTTAAAAGTCTGAGCTCTTTTTAAATTTATGTTTGCCTGTTTTTGTTGTAAAGCGAGAGGAGAATTCTTGAAATCTTCGCTTACTTTACGATATTGCTCCAAAAGAAGAGTATATTCTCGAATAAACGAGTTTATTTCGTTGTATTTTATATTTAACTCGTCAAAATCGGCTTTGATATCTACGCGTTTACCCGCTTCGAGTCTGGGGGTTAATTTTATTTGCGAAGTAGTCAATATAAACGAGTACTCCTTATCAAACTCGTCGAATATAACAAAGAAATAGAGGGCTTTCTCGTTAATCTCATATACCTGCAGTCTCTGATCCGTCTTATAAAGCGCGGGAATTCTATCCACTATCGAATCTATTAAAGCTAACCCTTTTTGAGTATATTTAGGAATTTTTTCCATCTCTCTTTTATCGACGGATTCTTGAAACGCCTGTTTCATCTCATTTTTTTCTTTTTCTTTCTGTTCGATATATTTTTTCTTTTCCTCTTCGTACTCCTTTGTTAAAGAGCCGATATCCTCTTTTTGGTCTATTTTAGCGAACTCCTTCATATAGTTGTACTCGTATGGAACGTTCTCGCATAGGTTATACGATAAAGTAATATGAAATCCCGGTAAAAAATAGTTGAATATCGTATCTATGAACCTGTTTATTTTTAATTTATTAATAACCGGTTCTTTTGAAGTAATCTCCTGATAGACTAAAACGCCTTTCCACAAAGCCTCTTTTATGCTCTCCCAATAAGGGTATATAACGACGAGCTCTTTATAAATAATTCTTATATCGTCGATTATTCCCGGGCACAATATATTGTTATATCTGACAAAAAAAGTCTGAATTCTAGTAATACTATTTACTTTAAAAAGATTATAAATTCTCATTAAAAGTTCGTACGCAAAAATATTGGTTTTATTTAATATTTCGACGGCTCCAATTTTTTTATCCATATCCAGACTTATCAATTGACCGGCGATGAAATTCAGAGTAGATAATATATCGCTTATCTCCTCCTTCATAGAGGCGGCGAATTTTTTATTAAAACTTTTTGAAAAAGTAAAATACCCCAGAAAAACGCCTTTCAAAAACACAAAAAAACTGGGACGCTTTTTTTTATCTTTTTTACTCTCCGAAGAGCCGCCTTCGGTTAAGATCGAACTCCTTGACTTGAGTTCTTCTTGTTTTCTTGTAATATGTTCGCTTATCGCCCGCTGTCTGTCCCGGTTGAATTTGATAGCTCCGCCGGACTTCTTTTCGGTAATAACCTGTCCCCCCTTCTCTACAAACTTGTTGAACATTGCAGATCTGGTGTCCTTGTCAAGCTCGTCTATACTCAACTTTTTTTTAATATCATCTAAAGACGACATAATACGCCCTCGCAATAAATATTTAGTAAACGGATAACCCCTATTAACATTCTCGTAAAAATTTTATTATTCTTAATAATTATATACTTATAATAAACGAAAAAGTCAATTTTAAATTAATAATAAAAAAAATATTTACTTTAAAGCTCTAATAATATATAATCGCGAGATTTCAAAAAATTATGGGTAATTTTTATGAATAAAATCAACGTTTCGGTTTTATGGGATTTTATCCCTTATATGATGAAAAAACTCCCCTCTCCCGGAGTTCTATTAGTTTGCGGAAGCGAAGAGACCAGAGAAAACGTTATAACTTTGGGGTGGCTTCAATTCGGCGTAATCTGGAATGAACCCGTAGTATCTATTTTGGTTCGTCCTACGAGATATTCTTTTGAGTTGCTGAAATTTCACAACGAATTCACGATAAACGTTATGCCCGACGAATACAACGACGTTTTACAATTTTGCGGGTCAAACTCCGGCAGGTATATTGATAAATTTGCCGAAACGAGGTTGAAGAAACTAAAATCGCGCGAAGTTAAGACCTCTTCGTTAAAAGACGCCGAGTTGACGCTTGAATGCAAAACGTTATATAAGGGGGGGATTTTCCCCGACAATCTAAGCGACCTTGTTCTTGCAAAATTTTATAGGGATGGAGATTATCACGCTATGATTGACGCTTCTATATCGTATGTTAAATCAAATTTGGAAAGGAGTCTGTTATGAAAGAAACGGCGATAGAGATGAATAAAATTCTCAAAGAAAAATCCGATATATTTTATTTTATGTTAAGCGATTTTGGTAAAAATATTTATATGCCGAAAGGTATAATCGTTCAATCCGCCGAGGCTAAAGAGAAGGCGACAAAATATAACGCTACGATCGGTATAGCCGAATCAAAAAAGATGCCGATATTCCTCAATTCGTTGAATAAATATTTCAACATTCTCAAACCCGATCAGATATTTCCGTACGCTCCGGCTTCCGGAGTTCAGGAATTGCGAAAAAAGTGGAAGAATAAGATTCTACTTGAAAACAGTCTTATCAAATCTCAAGATATGATAAGTATGCCGGTGGTTACCAACGGATTGACTCACGGTATAATGCTTTTTGCCGATCTGTTTTTGGGAGAAAACGACGAAATTATTATTCCGGACAAATTGTGGGAAAACTACAACCTTATGTTTGAAGAGAGATACAAAGCGCGCGTTGTTAATTATCCTCTTTTTAATAAAAAATCGACCGGTTTTAACGTCGACGGGCTTGACCAAGCTATAGCAAATTCAAAAAAAGATAAAATTGTTTTACTTTTTAATTTTCCGAATAATCCTACCGGGTATTCGCCTACGCTAAAAGAGGTCGACGAAATAACGGCGGTAATTAAAAAACGCGCCGACGACGGAAAAAAAATATTGGTAGCTTGCGACGACGCCTATTACGGACTTTTTTACGAAGACGACTTAATAGACGGGTCGATCTTTTCAAGAATGACGGGATTGCATAAAAACGTCGCCGCGCTAAAAATCGACGGCTTCTCAAAAGAGGATTACGCATGGGGATTGAGAATCGGCTTTATAACCTTCTCCGATTTCTACAAAAACGCCGACGCCTACGCCGTTTTGGAAAAGAAAACGACGGCTTGTATAAGAACATCGATATCCAATTGTTCTCTATTGTCCCAATCGATTTTTCTTGATATAATGGGCGGCGGAGAGGTATATGTCAAAGAAAAGATAGAAAAGTTTGAAATTTTAAAGAAAAGAGCTAATAAAGTCAAAGAAATAGTCTATAAAGATAAATATAAAGACCTTTGGGAAGTTTATCCTTTTAATTCTGGGTATTTTATGTGTATCAAACCAAAAGGAACGACCGCCGAAAAAGTAAGAGCGTCGGCTTTGGAAAAATACGGCGTCGGAACAATCGCATTGGGAGAAGATCTGCGAATAGCGTTTTCAAGCGTCGAATACGAGGAGTTAGACGATCTATTCGAAATAATCGCCGGGGTTATTCGCGAGCTGAAATAGTATTAAATTGAAATAGCATTAAATTTTAGGAGAGTAATAAATTGATTGGCGGAGAATTGATTATCGATAACGTAAGTAAGGACTTTGATTCTGTAAGAGTCTTGAGAAACGCAAATTTAAAAATAAAGCCCGGCGAGTTCTTTTCATTGCTGGGACCTTCGGGGTGCGGTAAAACTACGCTTCTTAGAATAATCGCCGGATTTGAATATCCGACCGAAGGAGCGGTTTATCTTGATGGAAAAAATATCATAAATAAATCGCCTAATAACAGACATGTTAATACCGTGTTTCAAAATTACGCTCTTTTTCCCCATCTCAGCGTATTTGAGAACGTGGCGTTCTCTATGAGACTCAAAAAAGAATCAAACGAAAAAATAAGAAAAAAAGTAACCGAATATCTGGCTCTTGTCAAACTTGAAGAGCATGTAAAAAAGATGCCTTCGCAACTATCCGGCGGTCAAAAACAGAGAGTCGCGATAGCCCGGGCTTTGATTAACGAACCGAGCGTTCTTCTGCTGGACGAACCGCTCAGCGCTCTCGACGCAAAATTGAGACAGCAACTTTTGATCGAACTAGACGCTATACACGACGAGATCGGTATAACTTTTATCTACGTTACTCACGATCAACAAGAAGCGCTGAGCGTTTCAGACAGGATCGCCGTTATGGATCGCGCCGAGATTCTTCAAGTAGGGACGCCGTTTGAAATATATGAAAACCCCGCTAACCTGTTTATAGCGAATTTTATAGGCGAAACTAATAATATAAAAGGTACCGTTAAAAATGTCGACGACGACATTATAACTATAGAAACGGATAGTTTTGGCGATTTTAAAATATTCAAAGACAAAGAGGTCTCTATAGGCGATACGGTAAAAGTTACGATTAGACCGGAAAAGATCAGAATATCCAGAGAGCGTCCTACCGATACCGACCTGCCGATCAACGTCTTAACGGGACGTATCGACGAACTTATCTATTCGGGCTTTCAAACAAAATACTACGTTACTCTTGACGTTAACGGCGTAACTTTTAAGGTATTCAAACAACACATCAAATACTTTATGGACGATACGCCGTTTAGCTGGAAAGAGAACGTATTAATATGGTGGTACGCTAAAGACAGTTTTCTTATAGAGGTCAAATAGAGGTCAAATAGAGGTCAAATAGAGGTCAAAAAATGAAAAAAAATTACGGTCAAATATACACTTTACCGTTAACCCTTTGGCTAACGGTATTTTTTACCATCCCGATATTGATAATAGTAGCGATAAGTTTTTTCAAAAAAGGTTTATACGGCGGCGTAGAATTTAAATTATCATTAGACGCCTACAAAGCGCTATTTAATCCTTTATTTCTAAAAACGCTGACGTCTACTCTGTTTATATCTGTTATCACGACAATATTTATTATAATATTCGCTATTCCGTCGGCTTACTACATAGCGCGAAGTAAAAAAAAGGATTTCTGGATATTTTTGATAATAATCCCTTTTTGGACAAATTTTCTCATCAGGATTTACGCGTGGATAGCGATCTTAGGAAACAACGGTTTAGTTAATAATATATTGATAAAATTAGGCGTAATTGAGAATTACGTTCAGTTTTTATACAATCAATGGTCTGTAATAACGGTTTTGACGTACGTATCGCTTCCTTTTGCGATATTGCCGCTATATTCGACCATTGAGAAATTTGATTTCTCGTTGCTCGAAGCGGCGCGGGACCTGGGAGCGTCGAAGGCGCAGTCCATCTATAAAGTCTTATTGCCGAATATCAAATCCGGTATAACTACGGCGATTCTTTTTACATTCATACCGACGTTCGGCAACTACGCCGTTCCTCAAATTATAGGGGGCAAAGACTCCGTTATGGTCGGGACGATCATAGCCCGCGAACTTACCGTTATGCGCAACTGGCCTCTCGCCTCTTCCATATCCGTAGCGCTCACTATTATGACCACAATAGGGGTGTTGTTGTTTTCCAACTTCAATAAGAGTAAAACTGAAGAGTTAAGAGAGTTAAAGCGAGGAATCAAATGATCAATAACGTAAAAGTTTCTAAAAATAAAAAAAAGAATTTTAAGGTTTCGCTTATATTTTTCATAATTACGCTGTTATTTTTTTATCTCCCTCTTTTGGTTCTTATAGTTTCTTCGTTTAACGAATCAAAGACCATGAACTTTACCGGAGTATCGCTGAAATGGTATAAAAGCCTTATATTTGATAGCGGCAGTCTCTGGAACTCGTTTTTAAATTCGATAATCATAGCGATCTCCTCTGCAACGGTATCGACTATTCTGGGAACGTTAGGCGCTATCGGCCTATACTGGTATAACTTTAAATTAAAGAGATACATACAAATTGTTTCCTATCTACCGCTAATTTTACCGGAAATAACTATCGGCGTGGCTCTCTTGATATTTTTCTCATGGATAAAGATAAAATTGGGATTATTCACAATATTTCTTGCTCACGTTACTTTTAATATTCCCTTTGTATTGTTAATTGTTATTTCAAGGTTGTCCGAATTCGACTACTCGATTATCGAAGCGGCTTACGATCTTGGCGCCAGAGAGATCGACGCGCTGTTGAAAGTTATAATACCGATGACGATACCCGGAATTATATCGGGATTTCTCATAGCGATAACGCTCTCCCTTGACGATTTTGTTATAACGTTTTTTGTATCAGGCCCCGGTTCTTCGACTCTGCCTCTTCATATTTACTCGATGATAAGATTTGGCGTCTCGCCGGTGGTCAACGCGCTCTCGGTAGCCCTGATTATCGCAACCTCGGCGCTGACTCTATCGACAAGAAAGATTAATAAATACATGTTTAGTTAAGGCTTCGTAAATTATGAACCAAATTTTCCATATTCTTGATAGTCGGTAAAATATAGTATAATAATTTTATTGTTATATTCGATTGGATAATATAATTCATATTTACCGTCGTATTTACTAAATCTTATATTTACTTTCTTATCGTTAAAAATTTCTCTTAAATATTTTTTTTCATCTGAAGAGCATTTAAAAATATAATCTACTTTATTAATGTCATTAATATTTTTATCATCGTTAGTAAAATAATTATTTCCAAAAATCAAATATACGCTATCGTCGTTATAATTATCATTAATTATCAATTGTATTCTCTTTATACTTTCATCGCTTTTTGATAAATAACCTAATATTTCTGTTGCGGCGCTAATATATTTTTTATCAAATTCATAATTCATTAATTGGCTGATCTCATCCTTATAATTTGCTCTAATATTATTACCGGCATTAATTATAAATTGTTTTTTCTTATTTGCAGTCATTATATCGCCTAAAAATAGTAAAGAAAAAATTATCGGAAATGTAACAATAAAAATGCCTATAAACTTTTTGTTTATTGTTTTTTTTATTTCATTATTTTTATTTGAAATATAATCGGCGATTCTTGTCAGATTTAACATAATATTTATTATTAATGTTCCAATTAATAACGATAATATACCCAGAATACTTAAATAAAAAGATTGCGTAATATTTTCTTTAAATACTTTAAATCCAAAAACAGTAATATTTATAAAAATAAACACCCAGTAAATTAATAAAATTATTGATATCAAAGCTATTATGTTACATATTTTTACAATTTTTTCTTTATTCATATATAGTCCCTTAATAATTTATGGCGTCTAACATTCCCGGCATACAAGAAGGCTCTCATATAATTCTAAACAGCCGTTCTGCTATGAATAATATCCCAAATAGTAAAATAAATCAACTGTAAAACGTAATCCGTCGGTTTTTTGGGGAGTAAAAATAATTTACTGATTAAGAATATTTGTCTCATATGCGTTAATTTTATTTTCTATATCATATGTGTCAATTTTTCATCGGGGCGCATTGCGTAGCGTATGCGTCAATTTTATTTTTGACACATATGCGTCAATTCCCTATTGGGGCGGGAAATATAATTTCTTTCCATTTTATTATACTTTTCTTTATTCCCGGTCCATAATTAGAAGGCGTAATTAATTCATTACAATTAATATTATTTTCATTGCAATAATTTTTTATTAAAATCCATTGCTCCCATATTCTTGGAATTCCGCTATCAGTTTTTCTAGTAAAATACGCGCCTTGTAATGTTTTTTTATTTCTTCTGATAATTTCTAAAATAATTGAAGTATTAAAATCTATCGTAAAAATATAATCATTTCCATTTCTTTTATCTAAATTATTGTCTGAATAACCTCTTGTTATTAAATTGTAATGTTCGTTATTTGTTATCTCTGCATTAGTAATTTCTCTAATTATATCAGTTATTCCAATGTTTTTTAAAGCGCAATATTCAGTCCATTCTGTAATACTTTTATCTATTAGACAATTATCGTCGAAAGTATGCGGAAGAATACACCAAAAATTATTAGTCGATCTTCCATAAAAATATTCAGCATTATTGTCATTTTTAGAATTCCATTCCGGGTTAAATGTTCCAATAAATAAATATTTTAAATCTTCAGTTTTCGGGTTTAGCAAATTATAGAATCTATGCTTACATGACATAAATAAACCTCCGGCGCTAAACTGACGTATGCGTTTCCTAAAATCAAAATCGACGCATATGCGTTAAATGTCTTTTTTAATAAACGTTTCAAATTCTATGAGCTATCCCGATAAGTTCTTCGTATTTCATCTTCTTCTCCGCGAGGTAGTTATCGAGCGCCGCGTTTATATTTTTGAATATCGACGTTCCTTTGTATAGTATTCCCGTTCCGACGCCGTATAGGGTCGCGCCGGCGGCTATCATTTGGATAGCGTCTTCCGCTTCCGTTACGCCGCCCATTCCTATGATAGGAATTTTGATAGCCTTATAAAGATCGTAAACTATGCGGAGAGCTACGGGGAATATCGCCGGACCGCTAACGCCCCCTTTTTTATTGGACAATTTGGGTTTATACGTATGAACGTCTATAAGCATACCGGGACCGAGAGTGTTAATAGCCGTTATGCCGTCGGCTCCGTTCGCTTCGCAAGACTTGGCTACTTCGCAAATATTGGGGTAGTTTGGAGAAAGTTTAATAATTACGGGGAGTTTGGTACTGTTTTTCGCGACGCGGGTTATCTCGCCTGAAATTTTTGGGTCGCTTGCAAACGGAAGTCCGAATTCGTCGGCGACGTTTGGACACGATATATTGACCTCTATCATATCGCAAATATTTTCATCTATCATGGATGCGGTTTCGCCAAACTCTTCGACTGTCCCGGCAAATATCGAGGCGATAACGACCGCGTCGCTTTTGTCTTTCAAAATTTTTAATTCGCTCGTCGTACGTTCGACGCCGGTCGACGAGAGCCCGACGGCGTTAATAACTCCGGAGTTAAAAACCTGAACTACCGGAGTAGGATGACCTTTTCTCTCTATTTTCGATATGGACTTGCACGTAACGCCGCCGGCGCCGTCTTCCGCGACCTTCAACATCGAGTATCCGGTTACGCCGAGTATTCCCGACGCCAAAACGCCGTTACGTAGAAAAACCGTATTGCCAAATTTTATACTCATGATCTTTCTATCTTATCCCAGTCTCTTACGGCGCCCTTATCGGCGCTTGTAACGAATAAAGAGTATAGTTTAAGCGTTTTTGAGACAATTCTTTCTCGTTTTGGAACAAACCCTCCCGATTTTTCTATTTTAGCTCTTCTTTTATTCAATTCTTCGTCGCTAACGGCAAGATTTATAGATCTTTTATATATGTCGATCTTTATTTTATCGCCGTCTTCGACTAGCGCTATATTTCCGCCGCTCGCCGCCTCGGGAGATACGTGGCCTATGCTTAGCCCCGCCGTGCCGCCGCTAAATCTACCGTCGGTGAGTAGAGCGCATTTTTTATCAAGATTCTTTGATTTGAGATAGGTCGTCGGATATAGCATCTCCTGCATCCCGGGTCCCCCTTTTGGACCTTCGTAACGTATGATAACTATATCCCCCTCCCTTATCTTGTCGGATAAAATAGCGTCGCTTGCCGCTTCTTGAGACTCAAAAACTCTGGCGTTTCCGGTAAATCTATATATCGATTCGTCGACGCCGGCGGTCTTTACTATGCAACCGTTTTGAGCTATATTTCCGAATAAGACGGCGAGTCCCCCCTCTTTATTGTAACAATTTTCAAAATTCCTGATACATCCTTTTACTCTATCCGTATCGGTTGATTTATACATATTACTTTGCGAATAAGCGACAAGATTCCTTACTCCGCCGGGAGCGGCTAAAGCCCTCGCCTTAGCCTCCTCTTTCAACTCGGGGTAGTTTCCGCCGATATCGTTCTCTCTGATAACTTGTTCTATCGTTTTACCCAAAACGGTCAAACAATCTTTTTTTAATTTTCCCATTCTGAGAAGTTCGCCCATTATCGAGGCGACGCCGCCGGCGCGGTTAACGTCCTCGACGCGATACGCCGACGAAGGGGAAACCTTGCAAATATTAGGTATATCTCTTGAAAGCGCGTCGATATCTTTCATCGTAAAATCCGCTCCGGCTTCGTTTGCTATCGCCAATAGGTGTAAAACCGTATTGGTAGAACCGCCCATAGCGATATCGAGCGACATAGCGTTTAAAAGAGAATCTCTTGTAACGATCGATTTTGGCGCTACCTTATCGTTGCCTTTTTCGTAATACTCTTTCGTCATATCAAGAATTCTATCTACCGACTCCTCGAAAAGTTTTTTCCTTAAGCTGTGAGTCGCTATCAACGTACCGTTGCCCGGCAGTCCCATACCGATCGCTTCAGTGAGACAATTCATCGAGTTTGCCGTAAACATTCCGCTACAACTACCGCAAGTCGGGCAACTAACTTTTTCTATCTCGTTTAGCTCTTTTTCGCTGAAATTGGAGTCCCCGCCGAGTCTCATAACGTCTATGAGATCGTATTTATCTCCTTTATAAACTCCCGCTTCCATAGGACCGCCGGAAACGAATATCGTCGGAATATTGAGCCGCATACTAGCCATGAGCATCCCCGGAACAACCTTATCGCAATTAGGGATACATATCATAGCGTCCGCCATGTGAGCTTGCATCATATACTCGACGCTGTCGGCGATCAAATCTCTCGACGGCAGGGAGTACAACATTCCGCCGTGTCCCATAGCGATACCGTCGTCGATCGCGATAGTGTTGAATTCGACGGGAAATCCGCCCTTTTCTTTTATCAATTTTTTCAACATCTCTCCGATCTCTTTGAGATGAACGTGTCCGGGTACAAAATTAGTGTAGGAATTAACAATAGCGATTATCGGTTTGCCAAAATCCTCTTCGGTCATCCCGTTGGCTCTCCACAAAGCCCTCGCGCCCGCGCGGGCGCGTCCCTCGGTAGTAATTCCGCTTCTATATTTTTTCATAAACTCTCCAAAATATTAAGAATATTAATTGCCAATTCTTATATCCTGCCAAAATTTGTTATACAACTCCAAAGCGTCTCCGATGTTCTCTTTTAATTCGGAATTTTTCAAATCTTCAATGGTATAATTTGTTTTAACTTTTGTATAATTTCTCGCCTCGATATTAATAGACGGCAACATCAAAAAATCGCATATCTTCGCGTAGACGTCCGGTCTATGAATATAATTCATAAATTGGTACGCTAATTCGACGTTTTTCGCTCCGTTTAAGAGCACCATACAGTCCATATACATAGGACCGCCGGATTCGGGGATAAAAAATACCGTTCGATTTCTACCGGCTTCGTCCAATTCTAAAAATACGTTCTCGGCGTAACCTTGGACGGCGACAAACTCTCCTGCGGCAAAACCTTTTCCAAAGGACTCGGCGTCAAATTTCAATATATTTTTTTTCCATTCCATAATCAAATCTTTTGCCTCTTCAAGTTGTTTGGCGTCGACTGAGTTTACCGAATACCCCAAAGCTTTTAGAGCGTATCCGAATACCTCTCTCATATCGTCGAGCAAAGTCATTCTTCCGGAGTAAGCGGGGTTAGAAAAAACGGACATATCTTTTTTGTAGTCCTTTACGACGTCGGTATTTATCGCAACGCCGGATCCCGCCATCATGAATGGAACGCTATACTCCTGATCTCTGTCAAATTTGATCTTTTCGAGAACCGACTTCTCCACATATTGAAAATTGGGGATCTTAGTCATATCAATACGTTGGAGCATTCCCTCCTTAATCATGATCGATACGTAATCCCCCGAAGGAAACGTCAAATCATATCCGGTCGCTCCGGCTTTTAATTTGGTAAACATCTCCTCGTTGGAGGTAAACATATCGTACACAATTTTACAGTTGTATTCTTTCTCAAAACCTTTCAGAACCTCGTCGGGTATGTAGTAAGTCCAATTATAAATAAATAATTTTTGACCGTTACATCCCGCTAACATTATGACCGCGTAGGCGATCGCTAAAAACTTGACAATTTTTTTCATAATAGTCTCCCGTATAAAAAATATTATCTAAAAATATCATTTTTTATCAAATATAACAATAAAATAGTCTTTAAATTTATATTAATTTTTAATACCCCGTCGGTTTTTTGGGGGAGGAATTTGGCGCATATGCGACGCGTCGATAAGGCGCGACAATTGTCGCATAAATATTGACACATATGCGCCGCGCCGCTCCTCGATAAATAAAAAAGCCCATATGTGTCAAAAAAAAATTGACGCATATGGGCCGCGTCGTTCTCCGACAAATAAATTGGACGCATATGCGTTATTTTCCAAAAAACCGACGGGTACAAATTAATTAAAAAAACAACTTGATTTTCCTGATGTTTTGTATATATTCATATTATACGAGGAGTTAAAACTATGAGGCAAGTTATAATTTATCCGGGAGAAGACGGATATTATGTAGCCGAGTGTCCAAGTTTGCCGGGATGTATTAGTCAGGGTAAAACGAAAGAAGAGGCTATCTCTAATATTAAAGAGGCTATTGAAGGGTATATTTTAGCATTAAAACAAGATAATATGCCTATTCCTTCTGAAAACTTCGATTCTATTCTAATCGCCGTATGAGCGGTTTACCAAAAATATCAGGCAAAGAATGCGCCGCTATTTTTGAAAAAATCGGTTTTATCTTTGTTCGTCAACATGGCAGTCATTTGATTTACAAGAGAAATAATCCCTACGCTCAGACTACTATTCCTAACCATAAAGAGCTTGATAGAGGAACTCTTAGAGCCATTATTAGGCAAGCAGGACTCTCTACTAATGAATTTATGGATTTGTACAATAATAAATAATATTATTTAGTCAGAAAGTCTTATTTTATAGCAAACTATTATTTTACCCGCGCCCGTCGGTTTTTTGGCGGAGGAATTTGGCGCATATGCGACGCGTCGATAAGACGCGACAATTGTCGCATAAATATTGACACATATGGGCCGCGCCCCGATAAAAGCGGGAATTCCCGTTTTGAATATACTAAAATACTAAAGACTCTTTCATACCGGGACCTTATCGGGATTCGCGTCGTTCTCCGACAAATAAATTTGACACATATGGAGCAACATACGCGGCGCGCCGCTCCCCGATAAATAAAAAAGCCCATATGTGTCAAAAAAATATATTGACACATATGGGCCGCGTCGTTCTCCGACAAATAAATTGGACGCATATGCGTTATTTTCCAAAAAACCGACCGGGAGCAAATTTTTATTTATTATGATTGCTTTTTTTTTATCAAAAAAATATAATTACGCTCCGGAGGTTTAATATGGTTTTTCTAAACGTACTTCTTTTTATTGTCGGCGTCGGGTTGTTGTGGCTATCCTCGGAGGTAGTTATACGAAATATAACGCCGATTGCAAATTATTTTGGAGTAAAAGAATTAGTTATCACAATACTTGGGGTCAGCGTGTTGTCTTCTTTGCCGGAATTATCAATATCGGCGTTTGCCGCGGCAAAAGGCAATGCGGATATATCTATAGGCAACGTAGTCGGTTCAAACTTTGTTACTCTCACATTTGTATCGGCGTTATGCGCGCTTATTACCCCTATGAGCATCAAACCCGAAATTAAGGATAGAGAGAGCAGTTGGATGATACTATCTTCAGTCGCGGTGCTGATACTCGCTATGGATAAGCGCCTTAGCAGAATCGACGGAATAATATTGGTCGTTATGTATATACCGTATATAGTAACGGTAATAAGACAAGCGGCGGCTGAAAAAAGCGACGCTTCGGAAGAGGACGGAACTAAAAAGAAAAACAAAAAGATATGGTTAAATTTCTTGATGGAAGTCGTCGCCATTTTTGGAATTATATTCGGCGCAGATCTCGCTCTTAATAACGGTCAGGCTTTAGGTAAAATTATGGGAATTCCCGACCTTGCTCTCGGCGCGATTTTTTTTGCATTTGGAACGTCTCTGCCGGAAATGGCTATCGCCCTCAGCGCGACTTTCAAGAAAAAAGCCGAGATTTCTATAGGCGAGATATATTCCTCAAATATTTTTACGGCGCTGGTAGTATTGGGAATATGTTGCATCATAATGCCGCTGGATTTAACCGACGTTAGTATTCTTAACTTCGACCTGCCGTTTCTTATACTTGCCGGCGTCGTGATACAGATATTTATTACTACGGGTATGAAATTTAGCCGGGCGGAAGCTCTTATTATAATGGGACTATACGTAGTCTTCCTGCTGAACCACATTTTCCCCGGAAAGTTTACTTTTAGCTTTTAAGAGGGCAGTTATAATAACTCTACAAAAAAGCGGCTACAAATTCTTGAAAGAATTATTGCCGCTTTTTATTTGTTTTAACGAATCTATGATTTTAGATTATACGATACGACGTTGGCGATTTTATTAAGCGCGACAATTGTCGGTTCTCCTCCGTTTATGGAAATCTCCGCGCCGCCGTTAGCCAGCGATCTCGAACCGATATTTATTCTTATCGGAGATCCGATCAGGTCGGCGTCGTTCAGTTTTATGCCGGCGGACGCTATTCTATCGTCGTAGAGAACCTCGATTCCTTTATCGGAAAGTTCTTTATATAGATCTAAGCACAATTTCATAATATCGGCGTCGGTATCTTTAAATATTCCCACAAGCTCGACTGCAAAAGGGGCGATGGGTATAGGCCAGATAATTTGCTTTTCATGAGCGGTTGCCTCGACGACGCTCGCCATTAATCGCCCTACGCCGATTCCGTAACATCCCATAACTATATCGTTATCTTTTCCCTGTTCGTCCAGATATTTAGATTTCATCGCTTTTGAATATTTTGTTCCCAGTTTGAAAATATTCCCGACCTCGATCCCCCTCTCAACCGATAGAGGCGCGCCGCAAAGGGGGCATTTTTCTCCGTCCTTAACGGAAGATATATCTACGATCTCTTTAGTTGTAAAATCCCTTCCGAAATTAATATTTTTAGTGTGGTAATCTTTTTTATTACTTCCGGCGACTAAATTTGAGGATAAGGCGACCGACTCGTCGACGATTATTCGGACGTTCGACAAACCTACCGGCGTCGTAAAACCTTTAACTATTCCGTTTTTAGCAAGTTCCTCGTCTGAAGCAAAAACCAGATTTTTTACCTTTAAATAATTCTTGAGTTTTGTCTCATTAATTTCGAGATCGCCCCTGATAGCGCAGAGGACTATCTTATTATCGACGCTATAAACTACCGCTTTCAGAGTTTGGCTTGGCGTAATATTGAGATAACTCGACACTTCTTCAATAGTCGCTTTATTTGGAGTCACTACCATTTCAGGCGGCAAAGTTTCTTCCTTTAAATAATCCCTTTTGGCTTTCGCGACCTCTTTATTCGCTTTGTAATCGCATTTATTGCACAGTATAATGGTATCTTCGCCGCTATCGACTAACGCCATAAATTCGTGAGCGCCGCTCCCCCCCATCATACCGACGTCCGACGCGACGCTTACTACCGAAAGTCCGCATCGTCTAAATATATTTTCATACGCTTTATGAACTCTATCGTAATATCCGTTGAGAGACTCCTCGTCCGTATGAAAAGAGTATGCGTCCTTCATCACAAATTCGCGCGCTCTGATAAGTCCGCCTCTGACTCTCGGCTCGTCTCTGAATTTTGTCTGAATCTGATAAAGCATAAGAGGCAACTGTTTATACGAGTTGACGACGTATCTAGCCAAATCGGTAACGGCTTCCTCGTGAGTCATCGCCAACAACATCTTTCTACCCGTTCTATCCTCAAATTTTAACAGTTCATCTCCTACCGCTTCGTATCTCCCCGTTTCGCTCCAAAGAGCGGCGGGAAGAGCGACCGGCATATTAACTTCAAATCCGTCGACGGCGTTCATCTCTTCTCTTATAATATTTTCGATTTTGCGAAAAACTCTGACCGCCATCGGCATATAAGAAAATATGCCGGCGCTAACCTGTTTGATATAACCGCCTCTTATCAACAACCTGTGGCTTTTTAGTTCGGCGTCGTTTGGAATCTCTTTTATTGTCTTAAAAAAATATTTCGATAACAGCATACCGTCTCCTATAATAACTGAACAGATATATACCAAAAAAAAACAAAAAAAAACACAAATTTTGGAAAGAAAATTTGGAGTTGAGAATAACGGCGCGACAATTGTCGCGCGCGGAAGCTATTAAGAAACATATGCGTCATTTTAATTTTAACGCCATATGTGTCAAATTTTCATCGAGGAACATTGCGTCGCATATGTGTCAATTTGATTGCAAGGAGCATATGCGTCAATTTCTCTCCTAAGGTTTCTACCGCATCATATGTGTCATTTCGCCTAAGGAGCGGCGCGGCGTATATAGCTCCATATGTGTCATTTCGTCAAGGAACGGCGCGGCGGTATGCAGTTCCATATGTGTCAAATTTTTATCGGGGAGTAGCCGCGGCGCGTATAGCTCCATATGCGTCGAATTTATTTCCCGCCCCAAGAAACTGACGGGTTTTAAATAAATTTTCTCTCTTTACAAATAGCGGTTTATATGTTAATATTATTACAAAGCAATAAAATATGTTTCTTATAAAAAAAAATATTCGGGGAGATTATGAAATGAGCAAAAAGATTTTTATCGACGGACAGGAAGGCACGACCGGGTTACAGATAAATGAGAGACTTTCAAAGCGAGCTGATGTCGAAGTTATCTCGATAGATCCGGCAAAAAGAAAGGAGCCGTCTGAACGAAAAAAATTAATAAACCAATCGGATATAACGATTTTGTGTTTGCCGGACGTCGCGTCAAGAGAGGCGGTTTCATTTATAGATAACGACAATGTTAAAGTTATCGACGCGAGTACGGCGTATAGGACTGATTTGGATTGGGCTTACGGATTTCCCGAATTAAGCGCTAGGCATAGAGACGATATCAGGAATTCTAAAAGGGTATCTAATCCGGGCTGTTACGCGACGGGATTTATCGCGGGAGTTTATCCGTTGATAGCGGGAGATATTATTTCGCCAAAATACCCTATTACAAGCTTTGGTATTTCCGGTTATAGCGGAGGGGGGAAGAAACTCATCGAACAGTACGAGTCGGACGACGTCTCTCTTAAAGAGAAACTATCGAGTCCGAGGTTTTACGCGTTGGGGCTAAACCACAAACATCTGCCGGAGATGAAGATAAGATGTTCTCTGGATTTCGAGCCGCTATTTACCCCGATAGTAGCGTCGTATTATAAAGGTATGAACGTGGCGGTTCCGCTTTTACGCCGAGAACTTAATAAAAAGATGAAACCTGAAGAGATTCATCAATATTTCTCGGAATACTATAAAAACGAATACTTTATAGAGATAGCGCCTTTTGATATGTCAAAAAGTCTCGATAACGGATTCCTTAACGAAACGGGATGTAACGATACGAACAAACTTGAGATATACGTATTGGGCAACGACGAGCAAATTTTGATTATATCAAGACTCGACAATTTAGGAAAAGGGGCGTCGGGAGCGGCTCTGCAAAATATGAATATTTTATTGGGACTTGACGAAAAAACGGGATTTTAACGCCTATTTTTCGATCCTATTCTTCCCGTTTTTTTTGGCGATTGCCAGATTGTTAAGCGCGGTAAATATGAGATTTCGATATATGCCGGTTTTATTGGGGCTTTTGTCTTCAAGCGGAATATTTTTATCAATTGCGATAGTTGAAAGCCCCGCGCTTATTGTTATAGCGATTTCATTAGTCCCTTCGTAGAATTTATTATCCTCGATGGATTTTCTACACCTTTCCGACGCGATATACCCCTCGTCCAGATCCGAATCCACCATAATTACGGCAAACTCGTCGCCGCCAAATCTTCCGACTATATCGAAAGTTCTAAAATTGTCCAAAACAATCTTTGATAAAGTCTGTATAACAAGATCGCCGAATTCGTCGCCAAAATTTTTGTTTATCGATAGAAAATCGTCTATGTCGAATATCATCAGAGTAAGTTTGCCGCCGTTTCTTTCGATACGCTCCATCTCTTTTTTTACCAATTTAGTAAAATTTTCTTTTGAATTCAGTCCGGTTAAATCGTCTATGGTCGAAAGCGTGGAGATCTGCTTCTCCTTTTTATCCAAATGCATACGTAAATTCAGTATCATTATGCACAAAAACATCGTTATCAAGAAATTTACTAAAATTACAAACACGTAGATAGACAATCGTTCGGAGAATAGAGCGTTTTTTAAAGAGGTCAGATCGTATAATATTTCGACATACGCCTCGACGGAGTTTTTCTTTTTGACGGAGAATATAGTTTGATAAGTTAGTTTGACGCTGTTTGTTATATAAGTCTTATTATATACTATATCCTTATCCCGGAGATCGTCGACGCTCAAGTTCTTAATAACGTCGATCTTTCTCCCCCAGGTATATAACAACTTTTTGTCCGCCGAATATATGTTTAAACTGAAAAGTTTTAAAATCGACTCCGTTTTAATGATCTTAGCGGTAGCGTTGACGTCTTTTGTAAACGCCGCGGCTTCCGAATTGTCGTTTACGATAGTCAAAGCGCTCCTTAATTTCTGAGTATTATCCATCGCTATCATAACGACGGCGTTTTCAAACATTCTCGAAGACAAATTCCAAAATATAAATATCATAAATAGGAAGAAAAATAGAGAGATAACAATAAAAAAATAGTTGCTCTTCTTTTTACCGGCGTTTTTCATCTGCATATTCCGCAGCCTAATTATAGAATAACAAATCTAAATTTTCAACAAATATAGAGAATATTATGCGCCGTCGTTTTTTTTAATTTATTTATTAAAAATATAGCGTCCCATATGATGCTAAGGTAAAAGTATTGATTAAATCTGCTAAAGCGGTTATAATTGAACCAAGTTTGGTTAAGTACGATGAAAGATTGTTAGGACGCATGAGCTTCGAGCTCGTACATATGATTAATATATTTAATC
>MWDO01000007.1 GCA_002070605.1 Spirochaetes bacterium ADurb.Bin133 | reverse complement strand
TAAAACGGTTTACGCTAAAGCGACCAAAGACGGTATGATCGACTCCGACGTCGTATCGGCGATATATATATGTACAAACGCGGCGACGTCGACGACCACAAGCTCAATCCAAGATGTCTCGACTACGCTCCCCTCGACTACAACCTCGACAAGCGTTAAGACGTCGACTACGATTGACGCATACGCGTCTACGACTACGACGACAACTATACCGAAGGTAAAAGCGCCGACTTTTTCAGTCGAGTCGGGGACAAAGTTTAAATCTCCCGTATTGGTAGACATAAATTGTTCGACGAGAGACGCCGTTATACGATATAGTTACGATAATGTTAATTGGGTTATCGGAACTATACTGCTGATAAGCGAGACTAAAACGGTTTACGCTAAAGCGACTAAAGACGGTATGATCGACTCCGACGTCGTATCGGCGATATATATATGTACCGCCGTCTCGACTACGTCAACTTCGACGTCAACGACGATCGCTCCAACGACTACAACGTCGACTACTACAACAACGACGATTGCTCCGACCACGTCTACGTCTGTCGCTTCAATGACAACTTCGACGTCTACGACGATCGCTCCGTTATACGAAGTAACTTTTAATTCAGACGGAGGAAGTTTTGTAAATTCGCAAACAATAAATTATGGGGGAAAAGTAACTCAACCGATAGATCCTACAAAAACGAATTATATTTTTTCAGGGTGGTACAAAGAATCTACTCTAATCAACCTATGGAACTTTGACTCAGATACTATAACGACTGATACTATACTTTACGCCGGATGGATGCTTGATTCTAATCCCGCTCTATGGGCTAAGAGCGTAACTGCGGGGAATAATACGTCGCTCTTTAATTCCGTCGCAGTAGATAGTTCGGGTAACGTTTACGCGGCGGGGCATCAATACGGAACGGGAAGTTATGCATACGGAGAGGGGGTTAGCGTCGCGGGGAGTGGTTCAAGTAATGTAGTTCTTGTGAAGTATAACTCTTCGGGAAACGCTCTATGGGCTAAGAGCGTAACTGCGGGGAATAATACGTCGCTCTTTAATTCCGTCGCAGTAGATAGTTCGGGTAACGTCTACGCGGCGGGGTATCAAAGCGGAACGGGAAGTTTTACTTACGGAGAGGGGGTAAGCGTCGCGGGGAGCTCTTCATACTATAATGTAGTTCTTGTGAAATACGACTCCTCGGGAACTGCGCTATGGGCGAAAAGCGTAACTGCGGGGACGAGTTCGTCGTGCTTTAATTCCGTCGCGGTCGATAGTTCGGGTAACGTCTACGCGGCGGGGTATCAAAACGGAACGGGAAGTTATACTTATGGAGAGGGGGTTAGCGTCGTGGGGAGTTATTCATACAGCGTCAATGTAGTTCTTGTGAAGTATAACTCTTCCGGAACGGCGCTATGGGCTAAGAGCGTTACGGCGGGGACGAATTGGTCGAAATTTAATTCCGTCGCTGTAGATAGTTCGGGTAACGTTTACGCGGCGGGGCATCAAGATGGTACGGGAAGTTTTACTTACGGCGCAGGGGTTAGCGTCGCGGGGAGTGGTTCAAGTAATGTAGTTCTTGTGAAGTACGACTCCTCGGGAACTGCTCTATGGGCTAAGAGCGTAACTGCGGGGACGAAATTGTCGGAGTTTAATTCCGTCGCGGTCGATAGTTCGGGTAACGTCTACGCGGCGGGGTATCAAAGCGGAACGGGAAGTTATACTTACGGACCCGGAGTCAGCGTCGCGGGGAGCTATGCGGGGCCTGATTATTACGAAGGTAATGTAGTTCTTGTGAAGTATAACTCTTCGGGAGCCGCGCTATGGGCTAAGAGCGTAACGTCGGGGAATAGCAATTCACATTTTTATTCTGTCGCGGTAGATAGTTCGGGTAACGTTTACGCGGCGGGGTATCAATGGGGAACGGGAAGTTTTACTTACGGCGCGGGGGTTAGCGTCGCGGGGAGTGGTTCAAGTAATGTAGTTCTTGTGAAGTATAACTCTTCGGGAACGGCTCTATGGGCTAAGAGCGTAACGGCGGGGACGAATTGGTCGAAATTTAATTCTGTCGCGGTAGATAGTTCGGGTAACGTTTACGCGGCGGGGTATCAAAACGGTACGGGAAGTTATGCATACGGACCCGGAGTCAGCGTCGCGGGGACTTATACACGCGAGAATGTGGTTCTAGTGAAGTACGGCGCGACGCCGTAGGGGCAGTAGCCCCTTCAGGTTGCGCCCTACAGGCGCAACCTGAAGGGGACGGGGAGATATGCATTATAGATTAATGATGAAAAATATTTACGAAATATTGAATAATGGAAAATCTAAAAAACACCTTTTGTTGGGCAATGGTTTTTCAATTGCCGCTAATGCGTTAAAACAAAGCCGCATATGTCAAAAGAAAAATTGACATATGCGGCTTTTTAGCCTTCCCGTCTTCAGGATGCGTAACGCTCGACCCCGCCGCGCGCTAGTCCGTCCGTGGACGTCGGTCGGCTCTTTCGCCGTCTTGAGCGCAGGAGGCGCGAAATGTCGAATGCGCAAGGATGCGTAGCGCTCGACCATAGCGATCGCCAACGCTAGTCCGTCCGTGGACGTCGGTCGGTTTTGGCGTTATTACCCATATGTGTCAAAAACAAATTTGACACATATGATGCTACATGCGCCACGCCGCTCCTCGAAAGAAAATTGACACATATGGAGCTACATGCGCCGCAAGCGCTCCCCGGCGAAAATTTTGACACATATGAGATAAATATTTTTTATCCCCCAAAAAACCGACGGGCGCCGTTAAAAACAGAATAGAAATAAAAATCCCCTTTTGTAGCCGAGCAATAAAAACTTTAAACTACAAAAGGGGATTGTCGTAATTAGGCGGATTTTTCTCCTCCGCTTTTTTATTTAGTCCATAGTAATTTTAAAAATTTTCTTTAACGCCGAAACATTTTCATAAATTTTTGGGATCAAAGTATCGGGAATATCTCCGTCGATCTGGATGAAACTCATCGCTTCGGTTCTATCGCTATTTCTGCCTAGCTCCATGTTTGCTATGTTTAGTTTTTCTTTGCCGATGATAGTTCCTATTTCGCCGATAAATCCGGGTTTGTCGGAATTAATTGTAAGCAACAGATGACCTTCCGGTATAAAATCGACGTTAAAATCGTCTATGCGAACGACTCTGTATATCCCCTCCTTAAACACCGCTCCGGATATAACGGTTTTACCCTCTTTGTGTTGCGCGGTAAAGGTTATTTGCGAAGCGTAGTCGTCTGATTCGCTTTTTTTATTTTCGGTAATCTTCATTCCCATATCTTTCGCTATAACCGGAGCGTTGACAAAATTAATGCCGTTCGATATATCTTTCAATAGTCCGATTAACAGAGAGCAGGTTATAGGCGTCGTCGGAAGATTATTAACCTCTCCGGCGTATTCGATTTCGATATTAGTTATGCTCATATTTGCAAATTGTCTGTACAAATCGCCGATGTTTTTCGCCAGCTTAATATAAGGAGAGATAATCTCTCTGGTAGCCGTGTCTATGTTTGGAATGTTCACGGCGTTTTTTATCTCCCCTTTAGTCAAATAATCCCCAATCTGCATCGCTATAGCTATCGCTACGTTTACTTGAGCTTCTACGGTGCTGGCTCCTAGGTGAGGCGTACAGATAACGTTAGGGTGCTTGACAAGCGGATTTTCAGGATCTACCGGTTCTTTATCAAAAACGTCCAATCCCGCCGCTCTAACTTTTCCCGAATTGAGAGCTTCCAACAGATCCGCTTCGTTTACAATCCCGCCTCTTGCGCAGTTTACGATATAAACGCCGTCTTTCATTTTAGCTATGGTCTCTTTGTTGATTAGGTTTACCGTTTGTTCGTTCTTAGGCAAATGCAGCGTTATATAGTCCGCAACTTCGTAAACTTCGTCCATTGTAGCTACTTTTTTTACCCCCATAAGCGTAGCTTTTTCATCGGGGAGATACGGATCGTAAACAACTACGTTCATTTTAAGACCGAGCGCTCTATCGGCGACGATGCTTCCTATATTGCCGACTCCCAATACGCCGAGAGTTTTGCCTGCCACTTCGACGCTGATTTTATCAAACTTACTCTTTTCCCATTTGCCGTTTTTCATACTGATAGACGCCGCCACAATATTTCTTGAAAGAGCGGTTATCATGGCTACGGCTAACTCTGCGGCGGCTTCAGAATTGCCTCCGGGGGTGTTCATAACGACGATACCTTTTTTCGACGATAAAGAGACGTCTATATTATCGACTCCGGCTCCCGCTCTACCGACGGCTTTCATCTTTACCGCTTTGTTAACGACGTCCCCTCTGAATTGAGTCGCGCTTCTAACGACAAGCCCGTCGTATTCGCCAATGATCTTTGATAAATCTTCCGGGGATAGTCCGGTCTTTACGTCGACTTGAATATCCTTATATTTCTTAAAAACTTCCAATCCCTCGTTGGCGATCGAATCCGCTACTAAAACTTTAAACATATCTCCTCCTTGATTGAGCTACCTTTTATTAATATTTGTAGTGTTCCGGTTTGTAAGGTCCTTCAATCTTTACTCCGATATAATCAGCTTGCTCTTTTGTAAGTCTGGTTAATTTAACTCCGATCTTTTCTAAATGAAGACGCGCCACCTCTTCGTCCAATATTTTTGACAGCATATATACTTTTTTCTCATAAACGTCTCTATTTTTCCACAAATCTATTTGAGCTAAAGTCTGGTTTGAAAAACTGTTAGACATAACGAACGAGGGATGTCCCGTCGCGCAGCCGAGATTAACCAATCTTCCTTCGGCGAGCATAAAAATTTCGCGTCCGTCCGGGAAAATATATTTATCAACTTGCGGTTTGATATTTATTTTTTTGATACCCGGATAATTATTTAGTTTATCTACTTGGATTTCATTGTCAAAGTGACCGATGTTGCATACGATCGCCTGATCTTTCATTTTGTTCATATGCTCGATTCTGATAACATCTCTGTTTCCGGTCGTCGTTACGTATATATCGCCGACTCCAAGCGTATCTTCTACGGTTTTAACTTCATATCCTTCCATAGCCGCTTGTAGAGCGCAGATCGGATCGATCTCGGTAATTACGACGCGGCACCCCAGCCCTCTTAACGATTGGGCGCTCCCCTTGCCGACGTCTCCGTAACCGCAAACGACGGCGACTTTTCCGGCAACCATAACGTCGGTCGCTCTTTTAATGCCGTCGACAAGAGACTCTCTACAGCCGTAAAGATTGTCAAATTTCGACTTTGTTACCGAGTCGTTAACGTTTATAGCGGGAAACAGAAGCTCGTTTTTCTCCATCATTTTGTAAAGTCTGTGAACCCCCGTAGTAGTCTCTTCGCTGACCCCCTTGCATTCCGCTACGACGCTATGCCATCTTTTATTATTTTTCTTCAGTTCATTTTTTAGTAAATTTAAGATTATTTGTTCTTCTTTATTCTCCGTTTTCTTGTCCAATATGGATGGGTCTTTTTCCGCTTTATATCCCAAATGAAGTAGAAGGGTCGCGTCTCCGCCGTCGTCGACTATCAACTGAGGTCCGAGACCGCCGGGAAAGGATAAAGCTCTATCCGTACATTCCCAATACTCTTCGAGAGTTTCGCCTTTCCATGCAAAAACGGGAATTCCCGCTTGAGCTATAGCCGCCGCCGCATGATCTTGCGTCGAGAATATATTGCAACTCGCCCATCTGACGTTTGCTCCGAGAGATTTTAGCGTTTCGATAAGAACCGCCGTCTGAATCGTCATGTGCAGCGAACCGGTAATTCTTACGCCCTCTAGCGGCTTTTCCTTCGAATATTTCTCTCTGATTGCCATAAGACCCGGCATCTCTTTTTCGGCGATTTCGATCTCTTTTCTTCCCCATTCAGCCAACTTGATATCGGCTATTTTATAATCCGTCATATTAAATCCTTAAATTTAAATTTTTATATAGTTAACCGATAACATCGGTTTATTTTTTCTCGGCAAAAACTATAATAACCTTTTTATCGGAAATATTATTTTTCTTTATTATCTTCTTTAGTATCTTAAAATTGTGTAAAGCGCACAAATCTAATATATAATCCTCGTTAAATCCCAGCCATAAATCAGCCTGTTTATCTCTCATTTTGTAGTCGTTGTGAGCTAGCAGATCTATCAACAGCATCTTACCTTTTTTTGTTAATATCCTGTTTATCTCTTTTAAAGCCAGTTCGGGCGTCGATATATGATGCAGAGTCATATTAATAAACGCTACGTCGACGCTATTGTCGTCGATCGGAAGGTTCAAAAAATCGCCGTTTATAAGTTCGTAGTTAAATCCCCCTTTTTTGCAAATATGGTCTGAAAGTTGCAACATCTTTTGAGAAATATCCACCCCGATAACTTTTTCGGCGTAAGCGCTAAGCGCCGTAAGATTTCTTCCCGAGCCGCAACCTATATCGACTATAGTTTTGTACTTACCGTTAAGAAGCGGCAAAGTCTCTTCCACGGTATATAAATTTTTAAACGCCTCCTCTTGAAGAGCGTCGATCCCCCCTCCGAGGTCGTTAAAATACTTTTCCGCAAAATTCCTTCTTTCCATGATAACGAGCTCTTTTCTCTTCATATCTTCGTTAAAGAAATTTATCGCCTGTTGATTTTCTTTTATCGATTGAATTATATTTTTCAATAATCTGTTTTCCTTAAAATCCGACAGTTTATAATAGTTTTGAAGCCCCTCTTTTTTGCAACTGATTAGAGAATTTTTTTGTAAAATCTTCAGATGATGCGATACGTTCGACTGTTTTCCGCCGATAATGAAATGAATCTCGGCGACGTTAAAAATACCGTCCAATAACAGCCGAATAATCCGCAATCTGTTCTCATCTGAAAGAGATTTGAATAATTCTACAAAACCAAAAGGCCTACTATATAAATACATATTTATTTATTTCTACATCAATTTAAAATTTTTGTCAATATATATTTTGAAATAATTTACAATATTTATGTTGACATACCATATATAATGTAGTATATTTATATCCTGAGATTTGAGACGCTATATATAGCGTGGTTGGAAAACTATATGAAATGTCCTAAATGCGGGTATCTTGAAGACAAAGTTTTAGAATCTCGGCAGTTTTTGGATGGAAGCTCTATTAGAAGAAGAAGAGAGTGTATCAAATGCGGCGCCAGATTTACCTCTTACGAACATATAAAAGAGAGGGTATTGAAGGTCGTAAAAAGGGACGGCAGAAGAGAAGATTTTAGTACGGAGAAGTTGTTAGGCGGTATAAATAAAGCTACGGAGAAAAGACCGATTTCGAGGAAAGTTATTGAAAATTTGTTAGCCGACATAGAGGATAAATGTATAGCTAGATCGGGGGATTCCGAAGAGATATCGTCGGCGGTCGTCGGCAAGCTGGTAATGGAGGGACTTTACAACATCGATAAAGTCGCGTATATTAGATTTGCGTCGGTGTATATTAAATTCGACGATATAGAAGATTTTATTAAAGAGATAAAAATATAGATATATAATGGCGTCGGCTTTATAAGACGGCGGGGAGGGCGGTAAAATGAGCGAGGGGACTTTGGTAGACTGGAGGAAAGAATTTCTTGGTCTGACAAAAAGCGGTAAAAGCGAGTCTATAATAAAACATATCATCAAAAGAGACGGTCAACTTGAAATTTACGATAGAAGTAAAATTTTCGACGCTATAAATAAAGCGGCAAAAGAAGTCGGCGAAGAGGATCCGGAATTAATTGAGAGACTTACCGATCTGACCGAGGAAAAACTTGAAAAATTCATGGGAAAGAGGCATAAAAATTCCGCGCCGGCAATCGAGGAGATTCAGGATATAGTAGAAACCGTCTTAATAGAGGAGAGGCAGGTCGCCCTCGCTAAGGCGTTTATAATATATAGAGCCAAAAGGGCGGCGGCGAGAAGCGCAAAGCAGTTAATGCTTGATATAGACTCCACTATGGACGGATATCTCAGCCAGATGGATTGGCGCGTCAACGAGAATTCCAACGTGAACTACTCTCTCGGAGGGCTGATTTTGCACAACTCCGGAGCGATTACCGCCAATTATTGGTTGAAAAATATCTACTCCAAAGAGGTCGCCGACGCTCACAGAAACGCCGATTTTCATATACACGATCTCAGTATGTTTAGCGGATATTGCGCCGGCTGGTCGCTCAGGCAGCTTATTGAAGAGGGGCTTGGCGGTATTAAAGGAAAGATCAGTTCTAAGCCGGCTAAACACGTTTATACTTTGGTTTTTCAGATAGTAAATTTTCTGGGTATAATGCAAAATGAATGGGCGGGAGCTCAGGCGTTTTCAAGCTTCGATACGTATCTCGCTCCGTTTGTCCGAGTCGATAATCTTACTTATCCCGAAGTTAAGCAGGCGATACAGAGCTTCGTATTCGGAGTAAACACTCCGTCGAGATGGGGCAGTCAAGCGCCTTTTACCAACATCACTCTGGACTGGACTCCCCCGGAAGACTTAAAAGACAAGCCGGCGATCGTAGGGGGGATCAAACTCGATTCGACCTACGGCGATTATCAAAAAGAGATGGATATGATAAACAAAGCGTTTATCGAAATAATGCTTGAAGGGGACGCAAACGGGAGAGGATTTCAGTATCCTATACCGACGTATAATATAACGAGAGATTTTGATTGGGATTCGGAAAACGCCAAACTTCTTTTTGAGATGACGGCTAAATACGGCACTCCATATTTTCAGAATTTTATAAATAGCGAGCTGAATCCGAGCGACGTCAGGTCTATGTGTTGTCGTCTGCAACTGGATAAGAGAGAATTGAGAAAGAAGGGGGGTGGACTATTCGGCGCGGACGAGCTTACCGGTTCTATCGGAGTAGTAACGATCAACTTGCCGCGTATCGGATATTTGTCCAAAAATAAAAACGAGTTTTTTGCGCGGCTAAACTACTTTATGAATCTTGCCGCCGAGTCTTTATCGACGAAAAGAAAAGTAATTAATCGTCTTATGGAAAACGGGCTTTTTCCTTATACCAAGAAGTATCTAAAAAGATTCGACGGACACTTTTCAACCATAGGCATAAACGGTATGAACGAGTGTTTGATTAATTTTATGAATAAAGATATAACGACTAAAGAGGGCAAAGAGTTTGCCTTAGAGATACTTGATTTTATGAGGAAACGTATGGCGGACTACCAGGAAGAGACCGGAGACCTTTTTAATCTCGAGGCGACTCCGGCCGAAAGCACAAGTTATAGATTGGCAAAGCGCGACAAGGAGAGATATCCCGATATCGTTACAAGCGGAGACAAAGAGCCGTATTATACAAATTCGAGCCAACTTCCGGTCAATTATACCAGCGATATATTTGAAGCTCTCGATATGCAAGAGGAGTTGCAAATTAAATATACCGGCGGAACGGTATTTCACGGCTATCTCGGAGAGGCGATAAGCGACTGGAAAGCGTGCAAAGACCTTGTCAAAGCTATCGCTTATAATTATAAAATTCCGTATTTTACAATAACGCCGACGTTTTCGGTCTGCCCGGTTCACGGATACATCAATGGAGAGCATTTTTTTTGCGAGAAGTGCGCCGATAGAGAAAGAGACGAAATACTAAAAGAAATTAATGAGTTAAAAAAAGAGCGATTTGCTCTTGTAAATAAATGATTTTTGGGAGGGGAGAAAAATGAAAACTTTAAAAGAGATTGACGACCGGATTTCTTTGCTGGAGTCCAAGTACGAAGAGGTAAAGGGGACGGAAACCGAAGTCTATACGCGTATAGTAGGTTATCATCGCTCCGTAGTAAATTGGAACAGAGGCAAAAAAGAGGAGTACGGCGACAGAGTAACTTTTAACGTAGAAAAGAGTCAAATATCTCAAAAAATTGATTCTATTAAGACCGTGAAAGTTGAAGCCGACGGCGGTAGAGAATGCGCTATAAAAATCGACGCAAACTTAGAGAACGTCGCTTTTTATAAGCTTTTTCATAGCCAATTCTGCATTAATTGTCCTCCGGTAGTCAGGTTTATGGAAAACGTTAACGTTCCCGGAGAGGATTTTGACGTGAGTTCGGATCTTGGAATGGGGATTGCCGCTAAATATAACGTGCTCGCTACCCCTACCGTAATACTTTTTGATTCGAAAGATAACGTAATAGGAAGAGTAAGTTCGGTAGAAGAACTGAAAACCATTTTTGTTTCGGAAGAAAAAGCGTCGGCGGCGGTGTGATTGAAGTTTTATAGTTTAAAGAAAACTACTCTCATAGACTATCCCGGGAGGGTCGCTTCGATAATATTTACAAAAGGGTGCAATTTGCGTTGCCCCTTTTGTCATAATAGGGAGCTTGTCGACGACGGCTTCGCAATAGAGCCTATCGAATGGGGCGAGATATTCGAGCATCTTACTAAAAGGAAAAACGTCTTAGGGGGAGTCTGCATATCCGGAGGCGAACCGCTTCTTTATTGCGACGATTTAAAAAAAGTTATAGACGATATACATTCTCTCGGTCTCAGAGTAAAAATCGACACAAACGGTATACTATGCGAATCGCTTAAAACTCTCGACGTCGACTATATCGCTATGGATATCAAAACGTCTATTGAAAAATACGACGTTCTGGGATACAAGGGAACGGATGATTATAAAGAGAATATATTAAAAACTATAGATTATATTATAACCTCCGGCGTTGATCACGAATTCAGGACGACGGTCGTTCCCGGTATAGTCGATATCGAAGATATAGAGAAGATCTGCCAACTAATTGTTAATTCAAAGAGATACGTACTCTCTCAATTCAGACCTTTTAACTCTCTTGATCCTGAATTTGAACGAATCAAGCCTTATCCTTTTAAGATACTTGAAGAGATGAAAAATATTGCGTTATCTCTTGGAATTAACTGCTCTATTAGGGGCGAATAAATCCGGAATTGCATCTAAATTAAGCCGAGCGGGGCAACGGTATATTCGGGGCGGAGACCGCCTCGTATAAATACCACAAAAAAAGCGTAACTAAACTTACCGGAGATCAATTGTTTAGCGCGTTATTCATCTCTTCGGCGATGACGGCAATGCCTTTCTCAATCTCTTCTTTGGAAGAATTTGAAAACGAGAGTCTTATATGTTTATCTCCTTCGACGGGATCTATATGAAAAGCTTCGCCGGTAACAAAAGCGATCTTCTTTTCCATAGTTTTTTTAAACAGAGCTTCGCCGCTTACCCCCTCGGGAAGATCTACGTAGATAAAAAATCCGCCGTTTGGTTCGGTATAGCGCGCCTCTTTTGGAAAGTATTTACGAATCGCTTCGATCATAAAATCTTTTTTAGCTCGATAAACAGATCTCATTTTTGATAAGTAACCGTCGATAGCCCCCGAAGCGAGATAATCGTAGGCGACAAATTGCCCAAAACTTGTCGAACAGGCGTCGACAGATTGCTTAGCAAGCGCCGCTTTATCTATAAGCGCCCCGTCTCCCAATAACCACCCAAGTCTAAATCCCGGACAAAGTATCTTAGAGAAACTCCCCATATAAACGATCGGGGCGTCCGCTCCAAGAGACTTTATAGGGAGATAATCTTTCTCTTCTCCGTTAAAATACAAATCTCCGTAAGGATCGTCTTCCAGAACTATCAAGTCGTATTTTTTAGATATTTCGTAAATCTTTTTTCTTTTTTCCATTGAAAGAGTCGAGCCGCCCGGATTTTGAAAATTAGGAATCGTATAAAAAAATTTTGGTTTTTTATTAGACTTAGCAAGGTCGATTACCGTTTGCTCTAAAGCTTCGCAATCTACTCCGTCGTTTTTAAGCGGAACGCCGACCAACCGCGCTTGATGCGACAAAAACGAAGCCATAGCTCCGATAAAACTCGGCTCTTCTACTAATACTATATCGTCGGGATTTAGAAGTATCTTTGATAAAAGAAAAACCCCCTGTTGACCGCCCGTAGTTATTTGAATTTTTTGTCCGGTCAGATCTATATTTTTTTTATCCTTCATTCTCTCCGCGATTTTTTCGATTAACGGCGGATAACCTTCGGTCCCTCCGTATTGCATCGCCGCGCCGGCTTTTTTGTCATCCCATTTATTTATAATATCTTTAACTTCGGCAAACGGGAAATTAAGCGGATCCGGCGAGCCTCCGCCGAAAGATATAACGCCCGGCATAGAGGCGTATTTCATTAGTTCTCTGATTTTTGAAGCTTTCATTTTTGAAGCCGAGTCTGAAAATATATTTTGATATTCCATATAACTTCCTAAATTTATTTTGTTTTTTATATAATAATATTTTATTTTTTTCAATAATATTATTTTATATTGCGATTTTTTTTAAATTTGCGCTATAATTAATAGGCGCGCTAATAAGGACAGATTATGAATTTCAAAAACTTCGTTTATTTACTGATTTTTGCATTAATAGCGTTTACGTTGAATTCTTGCGGTTTTCTGTTTCCGATCGACGAAGTTGTTGAGATAAATTATATAGACGAATCGGCTTCAAACGTTGCGACTGCAAATCGGTTTGACGTTTTTCATGTAGAAACTACTTCCGATTACGTTAATCTCAAGTATAAAATATCAAATCTTTACAATAACGACGTTTATTTTATATTCACAAACGTAAGCGTCGATTCGTCTCGTTCCAATCCTACGGTCGACGCCTCTTACTCGACTAACGACGCCCCCGTTAATTCCGTACGAAATACCGAAGATATTAATGAACTAAGAGTAGTCGATAACTATAAAGTAAAAGAGTTCAATCAAAACCCTTCGAAATTTATAGATTTTGACAAGATAAAGTCAGATAACGGCAGATTTACAAGTAGAACATTGTTAAACGATTATGTTGGGGCGTCGCAAATTTTTTATACTACAAATTCTACGACGGAAGGAGTCGTTCGGGCGACCTGCAGAAGCTGTAGAGAGGTAACGACCGATATGAATAAAACTAAAACTCTTTCGATATATGTCGCCGATAACTGCTGGAAAACTGCCGGAGCGACTGCTAAAAGTTTTTACGTTACTAAGGAAATGGTCGAAACGTTAGCCGCCAAGTTTTTGTCGGCGGGACCGGGTAACGATATTTACGATTGGGTTACGGGTATATACGGAGAGGAGTGGGGAGCTCATGACAACAGATATTATATCGAACCAAACGATAATATTACGATTTTACTTTGCGATATCGAAGAAGACGACGTCCCTAAAAATTCTATAGTTATGGGTTACTTCCACTCAAAAGATTCGCTTATTAAAACTGAACAGACCGGTTTTTCCAATCAAAGAATAATGTTTTATATAGACGCGGTAATGTTTGCCAACCATACGACTGCGGACGGAAAACCGGGGGACGGCGTCTGGCAAATTACCGATTATTGGCCTCAATCTACTATATCCGTATTATCGCACGAATTTCAGCACATGATACATTTTTATCAAAAATTTATTTTGAATAAACTTCAGAGAAGCAGCGAAATTTGGCTTGAGGAGATGTGTTCTTTAGTAACGGAAGATTTTGTTTCAAATAAAATCGGAGCGAACGGTCCGAGAGGGGTAAATTACTATGATCCTACGCACGGTTCGCCGGGCAATATATATGGTCGACTGCCTTTGTATAACGAGTACGACGACGACTCCGTTTCTACATGGCTGACCGGAGACGACGTATTAAGAAGTTACTCAAGCAGTTACTCTTACGGCGCATACCTCGCGAGGAACTACGGAGGGGTAGGTTTCTTCAAATTGATTGTCCAAAGCCCGTTTACCGATTATAGAGCGATCGACGACGCGCTAGCAAAATCGGGATACTCCGACGACTTTTTTAAAACCTTGCAAAATTGGGGCGCCGCGGTTATATTATCAGACTTAGCGGCAAGCGAGCCGTATAGATACAACAGCAACAATGCGGCGTGGATGACGTCCGATTCCGACAAAGGAGTTAGTTACGAACTTGGTTCGATAAATCTTTACAATTATACGCGAAACGGTCAGGTCGGTCCTTATATTTACAAATACTCCCCCGTCGGCTTGGAAAGAAAATTAAGATCTTTAAACAGTTCGTCCAATAGATTCTATCTCGTTTCCAAAAACGCCGGCGGAACTTTGGAGAGAACGATAAAACTTGATAAAAATGTAAAATTAACTGTCGTTAAAAAGTAAAATATTTGAAATAATACGAAAATAGTATATTATGTATAGTAAAATTTATGGCGACAAGGAGTCGATTATATGAAAAAAACGACGTTAATTTTGATAATTCTTTTTACGTTATCTTTTGCCTATACCGAAGAAAATTTAAAACCTTTGACCGTCGATACTTTTTTTTCGGAGAAAGATATTGAGAGAACTCTAGCGGGCGAGATCGTAACGCGAATGAGCATAAAATATAACGCATGGAACGAAAATACGGATAATTCCATATACGTTCCCCCGTCTCGATACGCGAACGAAGATTTCTCGATTTACGAGATGATTTCGGACGAAAAAGCGTTTATTCCGTATAAAATAACCGACGAATCTAAATTAAATTTTTACAATACGATAGTCGCGTACTCAAAACTTCAAGGGATGAAATATTATTCAAGAAGAATCGGTCAGGTTCAAGAGTTAATGGTAAGTTGTTATCGAGTAGAGTCCGAGAAAAGCAAAAAGCGAATTAACGACAAAAAGTTTACGGCTATACCTCCAAAATCGACCAACTATTTTTTTCAGGAGGATAACAAGTTCGGCAAACTGACGTTCAGAAGCGAAGTTTATAATGAAGGAAACTCCTTCGTCGTTGTAAATACTTGTACCCAACCGATAACTTATCTGGTTTACGTCAATAAAAAGGAGGAATTCAAATCCATCTCTTATTTTATTTACGACGAAGAAAAAGAAGGTTTTTTTTACTATACCGTCAGTCCTATAAGGATACGCATAGACCTTGCGCTAAAGAAACTAAGCCCTACGACTTTTTCTAACCGCTTAAGAGCGACGACCGTTCATCTGGCAAAGCTGCTTGGATTGGACTGGGAAGATAAATACAATCCTTGGATAGAAGAAAAACTCCTGTCCGGCGGATATAAGAACTATTAATTAGATTTTGTTAAAGACGACATAATCGATATAAATTTCTTGACTTATTTTTATAGAAATAAGAGAATAAATAATATTTTTATTCAAAATCGTTACCATCAAACGTTTGATAACGATGTAAAGGAGTATCTCGGATGAAAAAGTTATTATTTTCTGTTTCATTTCTGGCGCTGGTTCCTTTCTTTGCATTTTCTGAAACTAAAGGTTCTTTTGATTTTATGTTTCTAAATGCTCTCGGTTCTTCTATAGCGCTAATTTTTGCATTAATTTTAGCGGTCGGGATCTTGAAAAAGAGTCCCGGAACCGAGCGGATGCAGGAAATTTCTAAATACATTCAGGAAGGCGCTATGGCGTATTTGAAACAGCAATACAAAATTGTCGGGCTGTTTTTTATCTTGCTATTTATTATTCTCGGTTTCATCGCTTGGATTTTACCTCTGTTCGTCAAGGGCAAACCGTGGCTTTCGGGCTTCGTCCCTTTCGCCTTTATTACGGGGGGATTTTTCTCGGGACTTTCCGGTTTTATCGGAATGAAAGTCGCGACCAAAGCAAACTGCCGAACGGCGCAAGCGGCGAGCGAATCGTTAAATTCAGGTTTAAGAGTCGCATTCAACTCCGGGACGGTAATGGGAATGGTAGTAGTAGGATTGGGATTGCTTGATATATCGCTATGGTGGATATTGCTGAGGTATGTGTTTATGCCTTTGGGGATCGGCATAGAGACTATCGACGAAATTCCCCCGATTATGATAACGTTCGGAATGGGAGCTTCGTCGATGGCTCTTTTTGCGCGACTTGGCGGAGGTATATATACCAAAGCCGCCGACGTCGGAGCGGATCTCGTCGGTAAAGTAGAAGCGGGCATTCCCGAAGACGATCCGAGGAACCCCGCGACAATAGCCGATAACGTCGGCGATAACGTAGGAGACGTCGCCGGTATGGGCGCGGACCTTTACGAAAGTTACGTCGGCTCGATCATAGCCACTATGGCTCTGGGCTCTATCGCCGCCTTATCGCTCGCCGGGAATGAAGGCGACATTCTAAAGTATATCCAACTGCCCGCTATAATCGGAGTAGTCGGCGTTATATGTTCGATAATCGGCGCGTTTTTTGTAAAAGCGAAAGACGACGCTTCGCAAAAAACTCTATTAGCCGCGTTAAGAGCGGGCGTTTATTCAAGCACCGTTTTAATAGCGATCGCGTCGTTTTTTATAGTTTGGGGTTTATTAGGATTAAAAGCTCTCGGATTGTGGGCCGCGATAATGGCGGGATTAATTGCCGGCAACGTCATAGGTTATTTTACGGAATATTTTACCTCGGATAACTATAGACCTACCCAAAATCTTGCTAAAACCTCTTTAACCGGTCCGGCGACTATCATTATCGGCGGTCTTTCGCTTGGCATGATGTCTACGGCAATTCCGGTAATAACGGTCGTTATAAGCATGGTCTGCTCGTACTATTTTGTCGGCGGCGGTATGATGGGGCTGTATGGAATAGGGCTCGCCGCGGTCGGTATGTTGAGCACGCTTGGAATAACTTTAGCCACAGACGCTTACGGTCCCGTTGCCGACAACGCCGGCGGTATAGCCGAGATGGCCGGCTTACCCGCCGAAGTCAGAAAACGAACCGACGCTCTGGACTCGCTTGGCAATACGACGGCGGCGACCGGTAAAGGATTCGCTATAGGGAGCGCCGCGTTGACGGCTCTGGCTTTGTTAGCGGAATACGGCAATAAAATATTTGAATTCAAATCTTTACTGCCGGCAAACTCGGCATTAATCAGCGGCAACGAAATATTGGCAAATATTCTTAATCCTATGATACTTATAGGCATATTCTTTGGAGCGGTCTTGCCGTTTGTTTTCTCGTCTATGTCGATGGGAGCCGTCGGTAGAGCGGCGCAATCTATGGTCGAAGAAGTTAGAAGGCAATTCAAAGAGAAGCCGGGCATTATGGATGGGAAAGATAAACCGGACTACGCCAGATGCGTTCAGATAAGCACGATAGGCGCTCAAAAAGAGATGCTAGTTCCTTCGTTGCTTGCGATCTTTTCTCCTATTATTATCGGAATAGTATTTGGTCCCGGAACCGTATTGGGACTTCTCGCCGGCGCGACTTGTTCCGGATTTGTTCTTGCCGTTATGATGGCGAACGCCGGCGGCGCATGGGATAACGCTAAAAAATATATAGAAGGGGGACAGTTTGGCGGTAAGAAAAGCGACGCGCATAAAGCGGCGGTCGTCGGGGACACCGTCGGCGATCCTTTCAAAGATACCTCCGGTCCTTGTATAAACATACTTATAAAACTAATGAGTATGGTCAGCATAGTGTTTGTCGGAACATGCATCGGGCTTAATACCGCTATTATCAAGTTTTTAGAGAATTTATTCAGATAATAGTTTGCTATTTTTAAGAGAAAGAGGCTGTCTCAAAAGGCAGCCTCTTTTTGTATGACGGGCATGTTCTACCGCCGGGGCGCAAATTTTTTGCCGTTTAAATATTGCATTTTTACAAAATTTATAATATAAAATTCAATTATGACGGATTTAATAAAAAATTTAATCGACCTTTTGGATTCAAAAAAAGCGGGGGATATTGTCGCTATCGACGTAAAAGAGGTTACGACTATCGCGGATTACGTTATCGTCGTTACGGCGAACTCTAACGTCCACGCGGGAAGTCTCGGCAGATATACCGTCGAATATTTTCTGGATAGCGATTATAAAGACTTCATGTACAAAAAAAATGTCGAACTCAACAATCCCTGGATATTGATAGACGCAAAGGACGTAATAGTTCACATTTTCCAGAAACAGGAGAGAGAGTTTTATAGTATTGAGAAACTATATTCCAAAGGGACGATAATTTATAAATCTTGATAAAATTTTAAGGACTAAATCATGAATAAAAAAAAGCTGCCATTTACAAAAGATTTCATAAAAAAAGTAATAGAAAAATACCCGACGCCGTTTCATATTTACGACGAAAAAGCGATTATAGCAAACTTAAAAAGATTTCAAAAGGCGTTTAGTTGGGGGATTTTTAAAGAATATTTCGCCGTTAAGGCGTGTCCCAATCCCTCTATCCTAAAAATTCTTAAGAATCATGGAGCCGGAGCGGATTGCAGTTCGTTGCCGGAGCTTATAATGTCGGAAAAAGTCGGCATAACCGGCGAAAACATAATGTTCACGTCGAATCAGACGCCAAAAGAGGAGTATATCAAAGCGAAAGAACTTGGAGCGATAATAAATCTTGACGATATAACTCATATACCGTATCTCAAAAAACACGCCGGCATTCCGGAACTCATCTGCTTCAGATACAACCCCGGACCTTTGCGAACGGGCAACGCCATAATAGGCAACCCCGTCGAGTCAAAATACGGATTGACAAAAGATCAGGTTTTTGAAGCGTATAAAGAAGTTCGAGAGCTTGGAGCGAAACGCTTTGGCATTCACTCGTTTGTTATATCGAACGAACTAAACAGAGCGAGTTACGTTGAAACTGCGAAGATGCTTTTTGAGTTGGCGGTAGAATTAAAAAATAAAATCGATATAAAAATTGAATTTGTCAATCTCAGCGGCGGTATCGGGATTCCTTACAAGCCCGAACAGGAAGCGGTGGACCTTGAGAAACTCGGCGAAGAGATACGGCAATTATACGATAAGATAGTTGTTCCAAACGGCTTAGACCCGCTAAAAATATATTCGGAATGCGGTAGAATGATTACCGGTCCTTACGGTTATTTGGTAACGACGGCGATCCATCATAAAAATATTTATAAAAATTATATCGGAGTAGACGCTTGTTCGGCAAATTTGATGAGACCGGCCATATACGGCGCGTATCATCACATAACGGTATTAGGAAAAGAGGACGCGCCGCTTGATAACAAATACGACGTCGTCGGCTCGCTTTGCGAAAACAGCGATAAATTTGCGATCGACAGAAATTTGCCTAAAATCGACGACGGCGATATTCTCGTTATTCACGATACGGGAGCTCACGGGTATGCGATGGGATATAATTACAACGGCAAATTGAGAAGCGCCGAACTTTTGTTAAAAGAGGACGGTTCAATCAAGCTTATACGTAGAGCCGAAACAATCGAAGATTATTTCTCAACGCTAGATTTCTTCGATTTATGATTATTTGGTAAAACAAAGTTATTATTATTGAATATTTTTTAGAAAATAGTTAAATTTCCGATAATATACTAGAAGTTTTAGGAGGCTAATTTGATCGGACACAATCCTTACCAACAATATAAAAAAACTCAGATTGATTCTGCAAGTCAGAGCAAGCTGATAGTAATGTTATACGACGGAGCGATTAAATTTATAAATCTTGCCATTGAAGCTATGGCGACAAAATCAATTGAAAAAGTTCATATTAACATTATTCGCGCTCAAGACATTATCGTGGAGTTGATCTCTTCTCTGAATATGGAAGTTGGGGAGATATCGGAGAGACTGCTGAGTATTTATATGTATATCAACAAAAAATTGACCGAAGCGAATATTAAAAAAAGTAAAGACCAGTTATATGAAGTTAAAAAATATCTTCAAGATTTGAGGGATGCGTGGGATCAAGCGTCCAAAACTTCCAACGTTACAAATGAAAACAGAGGAGGGGTCAACATTGCAACCTAATTTATTAGCTAAGAGGATTAGAGAAAATTTGTTATCGCAAAAAGAAAAATTACAGAATTATTTGGCTATTTTGGAAATGGAAGAGAGCGATATTAAATCTCAAGACGCCGATAGACTTATTAGACATATAGAAGCGGAAAAAAATATTATCGACGAACTTAATTCTTTTAAAAAGATTTTAGATCCGCTTGAAGTTATTTATTCAAATTCCCCTTACAAGAAGGACTCTGCCATCGCGGAGTTAAAAAACGGCATCAAAAAATTATCTACTCAAGTTGCGATAAAGTCCGAGAAAAACAAAGAAATTCTTGATACGGTAATCAAAGGGGTAAAGCTAAATCTAAAAAACAAGCAAAAACTCAACGTTGGCGTAAATTCTTACAAAAGAGTCGAGTCTCATTATATCGACATCAGCGGATAGTTCTATTTTTGCCCGCGCCCTATGGAGCAATCGTCGCTTGTATGGTCGCGGGTTGTAAAAATAAATTTTGACAAAGAAAGAATTTTCTTTTATACAATAACGTATATGAAAAAAATTCTACTTATCGATTCGTTTGGTATCATCTTTAAATTTTACTATTCTCTTCGGCTTACTAATAAGCGCGGAGAGAACACTTCCGCGCTATACGGCTTTTTTAGTTCGCTTTTGGGTTTACTAAACAGAGAGAAGCCGGATTACTTCCTCGCCGCTCTCGAAGGTGGAGGCAAATGTTTCCGTAGCGACATATATCCGGCGTATAAGGCGAACAGACCTGCGCCACCGGAGGATCTGGTTTATCAGATACCAAAGATCATAAATTTGTTGGAGAAACTTAATATTCCTCACCTCTATAAAGAGGGCTTTGAAGCGGACGACGTTATCGGGACGGTCGCAAACAGACTCGGTTCTATCGACGACGTCGAGGTCTTGATATTATCCTCGGATAAAGACCTCCGCCAACTTGTTAACAAAAAGGTAAAAATATACAATCCTTCCAAAACCGGCGAATTTGTCGTTATCGACGAGGAGTATATTGTAAATAATATGGGGATTAAGCCAGATCAAGTCGTCGATTATCTGGCGTTGAGAGGAGACGCTTCCGATAATATACCCGGGGTAACCGGTATAGGCGATAAATACGCGACCGATCTTCTTCAAAAATTCGGCTCTGTCGAAGGAATTTACAAAAATATAGAAAATTTATCGCCAAAGATAAAAGAAAAAATCAAAATCGGTCGCGATAGCGCGTTTTTAAGTAAAAAATTGGCTACAATCGAGAAGAACGCGCCGCTTGATCTGGACATAGAGTATTTGCGAGTCAAGCCGCTTGACCTCGATAGCGCGCTCAAAACGCTTGAGGACGAGAGTTTGAAATCTATCGTCCAAAAGATCAGAGAATTTAACGACTCGTTAGAGCGCGGCGCATTTTCGCGCGACGAAAAAAAACAAACGGATAGCAAGATCGACGATGCCAAAAACGAGCCGGCGTTAGAAATAGACGAAATCGACGTTATCGACGTTATCAAAGAGAACAAATTTTATCTTATCAAAAACGTCGATTTGCTAAGGGAGAAAATAGATAAAATCATAAATATCAAACTATTCAGCTTTGATCTTGAGACGACCGGATTGGATTTCTTCAACGATAAGATTATATCTATAAGCGTATCGACGGGCGACGATTCGTTCGTCGTTCCGATTACTTTGTCCGAATTCCAAAAAAAGGAAGCGGATATCGAGCTTGGCGATAACGAAATCGAGCAGTATAAAACCGAGCTCAAGAGAATATTTGAAGATTCGTCGATTCAAAAAATTGGGCATAACATCAAATTTGATCTGAAATTCTTAAAAACTTTTGGGATTAATTTATCGAAGAATTATTTTGACACTCTACTCGCCGAATACTGTCTCGACGCGGCAAATAACTCTCTTGGGCTTAAAGAACTTGTATCTAAGTATCTCAATTTTAAAACTATGGATTACAAGGAGGCGGTAGGCGATCCGAAGAAATTCTCGCTATTGGACGTCGCTATCGACCGTCTCGTAAACTATTCGGGACAGGACGCCTATATTACTTTTAAACTTTACGAATACCTCAAGACTAAACTCGACGAAAAGGCGAAAATCAGAGATCTGTTTTATATTATCGAGATGGAACTTCTTATAGTTCTCTTGGAGATGGAGTATTACGGAGTAAACGTTGATAAAAATTATCTCGACGAGTTGTCGGCGGTTCTGGAAAAAGATATTGATAATTTAACTTCTAAAATGATCGATACCGTTGGGGAGGAATTTAACCCGAATTCTCCAAAACAGATAGCCGACATACTGTTTAATAAATTCGGATTGCCTGTTTTGAAAAAAACTAAGACCGGTCCTTCGACCGACGCCGACGTTTTAAAAAAACTTGCTGTTTTTCATCCGTTTGTCGGGCTTTTATTGGAACGCCGTCTTTTATCAAAAATAAAATCGACATACGCCGACGCTCTTCCCGCGATGATTAATGGGCGTTCCGGAAAAATTCACACGTCGTTTATGCAAACGGGGACGCAAACGGGACGGTTGTCGAGTAAAGAGCCCAATCTTCAAAATATTCCCGTTAAGACGGAGGTAGGTAGGAAGATCAGAAAAGCGTTTATTCCCGACAAAGGGAAAGCTTTGATTTCGGCGGATTATTCTCAAATCGAACTGTTTTTATTGGCGGAGTTTTCTCGGGACGAAAATCTATTCGACGCGTTTAATAAAGGGGAAGATATTCATTATCGAACGGCGTCTCTAATTTTTAATAAAAACGTAGCCGAAGTATCAAAATCGGAGCGCAATATCGCCAAGACCGTCAATTTTGGCGTGCTTTACGGTCAAAGCGCTTTTGCTCTGGCAGACGATCTCAATATCCCCAGAAAGGAAGCGGCAAATTTTATTAAGCTTTATTTTGAAAAATATAACGGCGTTAAAACATACGTTGAGAAACTCAAAGCCGCTTGTAGGGAGAAAGGGTACGCGGAGACTTACTGGGGCAGGATAAGGACGATTCCGGAAATTAATAGCCGTAATAAAAACGACGCGGCGTACGGCGAACGGATGGCGGTAAACACCGTAATACAGGGAACGGCGGCGGACTTGATCAAAATCGCTATGATTAAAATTAATCGAGCGTTTTTGAAGAATAATCTGAAAGCGCGACTAATATTACAGGTGCACGACGAGTTAATATTTGACGCGCCCTTCGACGAAAAAGAGATAGCGGTCAAAATTATAAAAGAGTGTATGGAAAACGATTTTAATTTTAAATTGAAGTTAAAAACTTCTATAGAGATAGGCGAAAATTGGGGCGAATTTCACTAAATTTATACGCGGGTCGAGCTCCGAATATCTTCATTATTTACGATGTTTCCTGAAAATATGCGCTCTAGTTATTACCGCGTCGCGCAATAATTGTAATATTGTTTAACTTTATGCAAAATTGTTTAACAATTTTTCTGAATTTATTTAAATTTTATGCTAAATTATATAGCATAAAAATAAATAACGATCATTTTAACTATCTATTAAGGAGGTTTTTAGTATGAGTAGAAATTTGTTGTTTTTGATATTTATGCTGTTTTTGACCGCGTATCTCAGAGCTGAAATAGTAGTTCTCCAAGACGGAACGGTTGTTAAAGGGCAGATTCAAAAAACCGAAAGCGATAAAATTTATCTTCAAACGGAATACGGCGAAGTAACAATCTCAAAGGATAAAGTAAAAAACATATTTGCCGGCGAGACGGAATATAATAACTCAATAAAATCTGAATACGATAAAGTCGAGAGCGAACTTGAAAAAGATGCGGAAGATATTCGAAGTAAATACAAAACTAAAGTTAAATCAAAAGAAACGGACAAGCCGGTTGAAGGGAAAAAAAGGGACGAAGGCGAATATTATGCGGAACCGGAACAAGACCCCTTGTATATCGCATATAGATACGCCAGACGCTCCGGAACGGCTCTTTTGATACCGGGTATTATCGTCTCGGGATTATCTATTACGTCGGCGATAGCGATGTCTCCTATATTTTATCAGATGTATGGGTCAAGCTTGTATTATAACAACAATCCGGCGTATTTCTGGAATCCCATCACGGGCGCTATGCTTTCGAGCATTTTGGTCGCCTCGGTTACCGGTTTGATCTTCTTGATCGCATGTATTCCGGTTTACGTTCACGCCGACTCGTATTTAAAAAAATTAAAACAAAAATACGGCGATTACGACGTTTCTTTAGGATACGATCTCGATAACAAACTTAACGTTGCAGTTTCAGTAAAATTTTAACGTAAAGGAGGACGTTATGAATAAAATATTATTTGTACCTATCTTATTGATATTTACCGCGTTTCTCTCATTTTCCAATCAAAAGATTGCTAAAAACGTCGCTTACGATAGTAGTACTATATCTTTTAAAGTAGATAACAAATTTAATTTAAAGAGAAACATTGAGAATTATGCGGCTAAAACAGAAAGTAAAAAAAGTTCAAATTATCAAACATTTAAAAAACTTCGAACCATAGGATTTGCGATAATGATCCCTAGCGCTATTACGCTATACGTTTCAGTTCAGGTGTTAGTCCCTTTAGCGGTAGCGATGGGTCCGGGATTTCTTTATATTCTTACGTACGCCCCCTTTCTTCTCGCTTGGGCGGCTCAGGGGGCGATAGGAGTAATTGTCGGTATAGTCTTGTTTTCGCTATCGAGCGTTTATTTAAAAAGATGGTTAAATGAAAACAAAATATCGTTTAGTTCTTCAATCGACGATAAAACTCCGTCGGCAAATATGGGAATTAGAATATCTTTGTAATCAAATTAAGCGCGCGAACGTTATAAAGAAATTTAACCCTCGATTTCCCCTCGCATACGCGCGGGACGCGAAATCTAGGGTTAAATTCGTTTGCAATGACTTTCAAACGACGGGTTAACAGGCGTTTTGCTATTTATTTATATAGTTTATAGGAATAGGTATTTTATAAATCGCCGCTTTTTCTTTTTCAAAATCAATATTGTCAAAAATATTTCTTATTCTGCCTATCTCGTTATCGGTTAGAGTCTTATCGATAAAGTAAGAGTAATTTGTTAATTTAAACGCTTTTTTTACCAGATCTATTTCATCTTGATTAGTAAGCTTATTAATAATATCTTTATTAAATCTATTGTAACTTATATTCTTCGGAATCATTCTCTTTAGTATATTGACGTAACTTGTTTCTGCTCCGCTTTCGTAAATTTTAAGTTCAAATTTATTTGCCGTAAAGACAGGAACGACCGCGGCTATATGATAAAAGGTCGGTATCATCGGTTTTGTATTCCTAAGTTTATTAAAAACGATAAAATAAAAATAAGAGGAATCTTTTTGCTGATCTCTAAATATTATCTCTTGCATATCTTTAAAATAGTAACCGCTCTCTTCAAAGTATTGCGAATATTTATCTTTGTTTACCGCCTCGGCTTTAATAATTTTGTAATCATAATGGTAATTTATACGATCGACTAAATTTTTTGTCCAATCTACGCCAAAAAAAGGATCAAGATCGTCGTCGTAAGCCGCATATGAATTATCTTTTCTATCCTCGTATCTCTTTTCTTTACATTCTTCGACGGTTAACCGTTTAAATTTTGGATCTTTTAATCTTATAAGATTATCCGTTATCTCTTTCACAAAACCGCTACAATTTATGCCGGGAGATTTGCCGGTTTGGATTTTACCGTCCGATATATTTACGTATTCGCCAAACTGATTGAGCGCCCCGTCCTTATAGTAATTTGGATTTAGCGAAGGGGTAATAACTTTTTCAATAAACTTATTTTTTATCACAGAATCGTCTTTGGTTATAAGAATTTCATCAGAAATTCTATTTTCCGACAATAATGAGTTTATTGAGGAGAAACTTATATATTTGAGAGAATCCAAAGGGAAGTAATAGTTAAGATTTTTTCGATACAACTTGCCAAATAAATATAGGTCGAATTTATTCTCTTTAGTTATATCAAACTGGAGGTAAGACAAATTGGAGTCGTGAAAGAATACTTTACTCTCAACTAACTCCTTAGCGCAATCGAATCTGTAGTAAATACTGCCGAAATAAGATATTTTTTTACTTTCAGGGTTAATATTAAAGAAAAACATTATATAATCGCGCTTAGTATAATCAACGCCTTCAAAAATCTTATCAATCTGTTTGATAATTTTCATATCCGTAAGGTCTTTCATAATAAAATATTTGGAGTCTTCGCCGTAATATTTTAATACCAGAGACTTGTCGCTTGAGGAGAGTTTGTTAATTAACGAATTGAATTCGCTTTTCAAAATATATTTTGGCGGCGAGTTCAAACATTTTAAGCCCGACTTATTATCTTTATACAACACCTCTTTTCCAACGTATCTCTCCCAATCCTGATACGTTTCGTTAAAAAAAAGCTTGCGATTTACTACGGACTCCGTATAAACGGCGGCGTAAAAAGAATTAGCGCCGTATAATACGATAAACGATAAAAAAAACAGACTTTTGCTATTCGATATAAATTTCATCTTTCAGACTTCCATCTTTATTAAAAACTTTGCTCTTTAATTTATCGGATGAAAGCGAATATTTTTCAAGAAAAATCTCTTTAGTAGGAGCAAAAAGCGGGCTGATTTCAATATTATTAACTGTCGCCGCTTCGTCGATAATACCCGACTTAATCAACCAACCTCTAAAAGCCTCTTTTTGACCCGATATGCAAGTTTCTATCGAATCCAATCCCGTCTTATTTTTAAGAGGATAAAACTCTTCGGCTCTCTCCGTTTCAAAAAAGCCGCTTCTCCGGGCTAAAGTAATTGAGTCGAACACAAACGTTTCAAATTTGATAGCATCTAATTCGGACAAAACAAAATTCCCGTTTTGATCTTTTTTATAGCCGTCGACTTTTTTTAAAGCGGCGTGAACCGGAAGTTTCTCGGTGAAATTAATTAAAAACTCGGTATTGAATATATGTATGCCGATCGATCCCATAAGATATTTTAGTTCGCCGTTCTCCTTTTTTTGGTTCGCCAATTCGTCGGGCATATCGGAGTATTCAATAACGCCGTTTACTCCGTTCTTTTTGCCGATAGAGCCCAATTTCTCCCCGGGATAAAGTTTTTTAATAACTTTTGTAGTTACTTCAAAATTATTCTTTATATGATAACCGATAAAGTATGGATCGGCCATATCTACTAAAGGATTATCGACTTGAAAATACGATATATATTTAACGTTTTTTGATTTAAGTTCCGCCAAAAGTCCGGTTTTTAATAACGCGGTTAAAATACCGCCGTGACCGTCGGGATTTTTATAAATTTCCATTTTATCTTTTAGTATTAACTTGTTGTCGGTAGTAATAGTCGGAAGCGCCCCTTGTTTGAAAAAAAGAATTTTATCTTTTGATAAATTAAAATAATCGTTTTCTTCAAAAAATTTCACAGTTTCGGAATAGTTATATTCGCTGGTCATAATCAGCCAAGTAAGGTCCGACTTATAAAATTTTGAGTAAAAATAAATTTTTTCTGCAAAAATCTGAAATAAAGATTTACGTTTTACCGGCGATATCGGATAACAACCTTTTGGATAGTCGTAATCAAGCCGCGACGCCTGACCGCCGGCGACAGTAAGTATCGCGACCTCCCCTTTCAATAGCGAATCTACTCCGATGTTTTTTAACGAAGCGTCTCTTTCGTTTACCGATAAATAATCGGTAGGCTCAAATAGTACATCTTCCTTCTTTCTATTGAGATAAGAATTTTGGTAAAAATCGTCTATTTGAGTAAAATCTATCGATTGCAGATCCCCAATAAGTTTCTTTTTATCGTTTGGACTTAGCTCGTTCCAGAAATAGAAAACGTCGCCGTTTCCCGTATTTTTAATTGCATTGATAAATTCATCTTCGTTAAGGTTCTTGTTTGAATCGTTCTTCATATTAGCTCCCTCCGTAATGTTATCGTTCTCTTTTAAAATTGATAAAACGTCCATGAGTTTATCTTTGATAATTTTTAAATCAACTTCGGATTTATTTTTTTTAAGATAAGATTTTGCCCCTTTTATTGTAAATTTTTCTTCGTATAACAGCTTTTTTATAGTAATAATCAGATCTATATTACTTTTGGAGTAAGCCCTATGCCCAAATTTAGTTTTAGCGGGGGATAACTCTTCAAACTCCTCCTCCCAAAACCTCAATACGCTCGGTTTTACCCCGGTTATATCGGATACTTCTCCGATTGTGTAGAATTTTTTTTTGTTATTCCCAGTGTTCATATTTCTCTTTTCTTCCAAGCAGTCTTTTAAGCGAATCTTTCAGATCGGCCTTTTCATATATTATTCTATAAAGTTCTTCCGTAAGAGGCATTTCGACGTCAAATTTTTGCGCAAAATGTAATATAGATTTGCAGTTTTTTACCCCTTCGGCCACCATCGTCATAGAACCGATAATTTCGTCGATCGATTTGCCTTTGCCAAGCTCTTCGCCGACGTATCTGTTTCTTGAATGTTTTGATTGACAGGTAACTATCAGATCTCCGATGCCCGCAAGTCCCGAAAAGGTTTTTTCCAGAGCGTTTACTTTTTTGCCCAGTCTGATGATTTCTGCGAGACCTCTTGTAATGAGAGCCGCCTTTGTATTGTCGCCAAAACCTATACCGTCGGAAATACCGGCTACTATCGCTATAACGTTTTTAGAAGCCGCCGCAATTTCAACGCCTATTATATCTTCGTTAGTATAAACTCTAAACGAGTCTGTCATAAACGCTTTTTGAACCTCTTCGGCTAGAGACAAATCGGGGCAGGCGGCGACAATCGTCGAGGGAATTCCTCTGGCGACCTCTTCGGCGTGCGTCGGTCCCGATAAAGCTACGACCCCTCTCTTATTAGGAATTATCGAGTCAATAATCTGCGACATTCTTAGAAACGTTACGTCTTCCAATCCTTTTATAACAGTTACAAGGATTTGGTCTTTGTTTATGAAGTTTTTTACGTTTTCGCATAAACTTCTGACGGCAAACGACGGAACGGCAAACGTTACTAACGCCGCGTCTTTTACCGCCTCGCTCAAATCGTTTGTTACAGACAAATTTTCCGGGAAAATAATTCCGGGTAAAAATTTTTTATTGGTTCTTTCGGTTTTTAGAACTTCCGCGGCGGCTTTATCAAATTCCCAAACGGTTACGTCAAATTTTTGAGTAAGTAGAATAGCCAGCGTGGTTCCCCACGATCCGGCGCCCAATACGGTTATTTTATTTTTTGACATTATGCAACTCCATAGATGTGATAAAGCAATTATAAAACATTTTTCTTATTTTGAGAAACAAAACTGATGAATATTACTCATTTATAATAATTTTTTTTCAGCGTTACGATATATAATAAAAAAACGACGTATTAATATTATTAATAATTAATTTTCTACAAATAAAATATTATGTGAATAACTTGTTAATAACTATTGAAATATAGCATTTTTCGTTTAGAATATTACGAATTTTACATCGGTTCTAAAAATTAAGCATATCTCATTATACTATAACAAGTTACAAAGATATTTATTTTGTTGAAAATATTTTAATGAAATTCATTTATTAACAAAAATAATTTTATTGTTAATAACTTGTCAATAAAAATCAAAATATTAAAATTAGACTACTTCTGTGTCTAAAAACCTAAGAGATACGGCTTTATTTATGTCGTTTACGGAAATAATCTCGTTTTCTCTAAGATCCGCTATGGTTCGCGAAATTTTGAGAATTTTATGACACGATCTAGCCGTTAATAAGTTGTCCTCCATGAATTTCTCCAACGTCTTATTACCCCCCTTTTCCATAATACAATACTGCGATATTTTATCCGGCGTTATTGCAGAGTTGAGTTTAAACTTTTCGTTGCGATATCTTTTTTGTTGAATATCGTAACATTTTATAACTTTTGCTTTTATGGACTCGGAAGTTACGTTTTTCTCGCCATTAATTAATTCTTGATAATTTAACCTATCTACTTTTACTTGAAGATCAATTCGATCGACGAGAGGATTGTTGAGCTTCTTCCTATATTTTTTTATTTCGTTTTTTGTACAGATGCAAGTTCCGCTTTTTGTTCCGTAGAATCCGCAAGCGCATGGATTGCACGCCGCAACCAGCAGGAAATCCGCCGGGTATATGGCGCAACCGTTTCTAAGAGATATATAGACCTCTTTATTTTCAATAATTGTTCGTAGCGACTGAAGCGAGTCGGAATGAAATTCGAGAAACTCGTCTAAAAACAGAACTCCTTTATGGGCTAAACTTACTTCGCCGGGAAGAATTTTTGCTCCTCCGCCGATTACCGCTCTCGACGATGCGCTGTTGTGAGGATTCCGAAACGGTCGAATTTTATTTATCGAACCGTTTAAGTTTTCTGCCGCTACGGAATAAATTTTATTTATTTCCATAAATTCTTCACTGGTAAGATCCGGCATTATAGAAGGTAATCTGCTTGCCGCCATGGTTTTACCGGACCCCGGAGGACCTACGATAATCATGTGATGACCGCCTGAAGCGGCTATTGTAAAAGCGTCTATAAGATGCCTTTGTTCCATAATGTCCGAATAATTCCCGACCTTTCTTGAAGTTAACATTTTTGATCGAGCGGTAGTTATATGCGAAGTATCGTAATTATTATTAATAATTATGTCGGCGGTTTCGTTTAAAGTTTTTACCGGAATTATTTTATCCAGGTTAATAAATTCTATTTCGCTTAGGTTGTCGTAAGGGATAAAAATTTTATTATACCCCTTTTTTAACGCCTCTATAACCATCGGGAATATTCCCCGAACCCATTTTATCTCGCCGCTTAAATTGAGCTCGCCAAAAAAGATGCAGCCGTCTGTAGAATCAATTACTCCCGTCGCTGATAAAATCGCCATAGCGATAGATAGATCGTAATGAGTTCCGGTTTTTGAGATTTCGGCGGGCGATAAATTTATCGTAATTTTCTTTACGGGAAACTCAAAACCGCTGTTTTGTATCGCCGGTCTGATTCTTTCTTTAGATTCTTTAACCTCTTGAGAAAGCAGTCCCGCCATAAAAATTGCCGGAAGCCCGTTTTTTATATCGACTTCGGCTTCTACCATGTCGCAATTTAACCCCATCCGAGTAAAAGTAAGCGCTTTTCCAAACATAATTTTCCTCCAAAATTTTCTTTATAATAATTAACAACTTTTTTTTGATTTTGCTTTACAAAAAAAGAAATTATTTTAAAAATATTTTTAGATTTTTCTTAAGGAATTTATTGAAATTCCGAATTTTATAACAAGGCGCGCGGAGACAAGGATGTCTTCGTAAAATTTACAAGAATCAAGGAGGATTCGAATGATAATTAATCACAATTTAAGCGCGATGTTTGCAAATCGCCATGTTAAATTTAACGGGAATGATTTAACAAAGAATTTAGAAAAAGTAAGCTCGGGATTTAGGATCAACAGGGCTAGCGACGACGCTTCGGGTTTGGCCGTATCGGAAAAAATGAGGTCGCAGATCAGAGGTTTGATAAGAGCGGAAAAAAATGCCGAGGACGGCATATCGCTTATTCAAACTGCGGAAGGATATTTACAAGAATCTCAGGATATTATCCAGAGAATTAGAGAGTTGGCCGTTCAAGCTTCCAACGGCGTTTATTCGGCTGAGGATAGAATGTATATCCAAGTTGAAGTTAGTCAATTAATTGACGAAATAGACAGGATAGCCAGCCATGCTCAATTCAACGGTATGAATATGCTAACCGGAAGGTTTGCTAAACAGAGTTCGTTAAATATCGTAACCGGAAGTATGTGGTTTCATATAGGAGCTAATATGGATCAAAGAGAACAGGTTTTTATAGGAACTATGACCTCTCAAGGTTTGAAGTTGAAGAACTCTAACGGATTGCCTCACGCGGCGACGTTTATCTCTCTATCGACCCCGGATGCGGCTAACGCGGCTATTGGAACGCTCGACGTGGCTCTAAAAATTGTCAACAAACAACGCGCCGACCTGGGAGCATATCAAAACAGACTTGAGCATGCGATGAAAGGATTGCTTATAGGAGCTGAGAATATTCAGCAAGCGGAATCTATTATTAGAGACGCCAATATGGCTGAAGAAATGGTTCAATATTCAAAGAATCAAATTCTTGTTCAGTCCTCTATGGCGATGCTTGCGCAAGCTAATCAAAAATCTCAGTCTGTTCTTCAATTATTGCAGGGCTAATAAGGGATATTTTCAGGGGAAATCCTTCGTTTTAATAAGCGAAGGATTTTTTTTTACCTTCGGAACATGAGCGCCGTTGATTTTTACGTACGGCAGACGTATTTGGGATAATTTTCGATTACGAGCGAGTATAATAGCCGTTTTCGAGCGGCGATACTCAACAGTTGTGTCATTTTATCCAAAAAGTCGTTCTTCAATTTATCAACCCTTAATTTCTTACCAATAAGCTCAAGAAATCCTTCCAACCCGTACTTCATAACGCCGTTATAAAAAAACAGGATAATATCGCGAATCGTCGAAGCCATGCCGAATTCGTTATACAAAGAGTGCCATCTTTTTATTCGAAGATAATCCGCTTCGCTGATTCTAAGGTATTTATCCAGCCTTTTATCGTCGGTATTGTCTATAACGGCGTATTCGGAGCTGTGATTCCCGATTATTCTCTTCATTTTTAGAACTTTTTTGTCAATGAGGCGAAACATAGTTTCAAACAGTTTGCTGAACGTATTAATTTTGAACTCTTTTAGTAGAAAATCTATGACATTGGTATTCATAGATTCCGATACTATAAAATGAAATAGATGTTTTTTGTTTTTCATAAAATTTTCTCCTTTTTCTTTAATATATATAACAACTAAAAGTAAAAAACTCTTTACAAAAATTTAGATATTTTTTAAATAAATGACAAATATTTTGCTAATTAAAAATATCTATCTCATATGTGTCAATTCCCAAAAAACTGCGGGGCGCCTCGCCTAATAAATCGAATTAAAAAACCGGTTTGACAAAATTTTGAAAAAGAGTTATACAATAGATCGGAGAGTAGAATGGAAAATTATGTAATTAGCGCAAGTTCCGTATTATTTGCTTTTGGGGTAACATTATTTGCCGGTTTATCGACGAGCATCGGAAGTTTAATGGCTTTTTTTTCAAAAAAGTTTAATCCCAAGTTTTTAGCCGCGTCGCTCGGTTTCTCCGCTGGGGTAATGATCTACGTATCGTTCGTGGAGATATTCTTTAAAGCAAAGACTTCTTTAGTATCAATATACGACGCTAAACCGGGGTATTGGATAACGGTCGTTTCGTTTTTTGGCGGGATAGCGATAATCGCTCTCATTGACAAACTTGTTCCTTCTTACGAGAATCCTCACGAGTTAAAAAACGTTCATAGCGGAGAGATTAGCGATGGAGAAAGTAAAAAGCTTATGCGAATGGGGCTTTTTTCGGCTCTGGCCATAGCAATACACAATTTTCCGGAAGGCATTGCAACTTTTATGGCGGCGATAAAAGATCCGACGCTTGGAGTTAGTATCGCGCTTGCTATCGCAATACACAATATTCCCGAAGGTATTGCCGTATCCGTCCCGATATATTACGCGACTAAAAGCAGAAAAAAAGCTCTGTTATACTCTATTTTATCGGGATTTTCGGAGCCGGTTGGGGCGTTAATCGGCTTTTTCCTATTAAGGAATTTCATGAACGATGCGGTTTTTGGGATAGTTTTTTCAGCCGTCGCGGGGATTATGGTTTATATATCGTTTGACGAGTTGCTACCGACGGCTGAGGAGTACGGACAACATCATATCGCTATATCGGGGTTGATAGCCGGTATGATGGTTATGGCGATTAGTTTAGTTCTTTTTTCGTCATAATAGGGGGGACGAATGGCAATGCGTCCAATAGGCGACGTTTATAAACTGATTCCCGGAGACGCGTTAGCCGTTTTTAAAGAGTTGTTTTCCCCCGTTCAATACGATAAGATAATACAGTCGTTCAGGATAGAAAGACGTACGACATTTCGTCTTAATACGTTAAAGTCTACAAAACGCGAAGTAATGGACTATTTGCGAAATAATAAGTTTAAATTCCAGGAGATTAATTTTATCGATAACGCCTTTATTCTTGAAAAGAAAGACGGGATTAAATTGTTAAAAACCGATTTGGCGGTATCCGGTAAAATTTATTTACAGACTTTATCTAGTATGCTTCCTCCTATAGCTTTGGGAGTAGAACAAAACGAGAGAATTCTGGATCTTGCGAGCGCTCCGGGGAGTAAAACCACTCAAATCGCCGCTTTAATGAATAATACCGGGATAATAGACGCCGTGGAGCCTAATTTTATTAGAATAGAAAGATTAAGACATAATATAAATTTATTAGGCGTTACTAATACAACAGTAACGCAAGCCGACGGTAATAAATTTTGCGTTGAAAAAGCAAATTATTACGACAGAGTTCTGTTGGACGCGCCTTGTTCTGGGGATGGGAGATTTAACATTTACGATCGGAAAAGTTACGGTAATTGGAGGAAAAATATGGCGGAAAGATGTTCGAATATTCAGAAAAAACTATTGAGAAGCGCGTTGACTTCGGTAAAACCGGGCGGTACGGTGGTTTATTCGACTTGCGCCATTAATGACGTTGAGAATGAAGGGGTGGTAAATTCTATATTAGAAAGCGGCGATTTTAAGATCGAAATAGAAAATATAAACATACCTCGTCTTGAAGGGGACTACGTAACGGAGGGACTTGCAAGAGCGAAAGAGAACAAATATTCGCGAGATATGAGAAAATGTCTTCGAATACTCCCTTCTAACATAATGGAAGGATTTTTCGTGTGTAAAATAAAAAAAGTATAACGCTATAGCGTTATACTTTCAGCGCTATTACGAGTCCCAGAGAATTTTCTCCCGGCGCGATTAATAAATCTGCTTTCTTTTTAAACTCGTTAATAACGGTATAATTGGGATCGGACATTAGATACATTATACCCGATATTATAGCGCAAATAGAAAAAAGGGTTAATAACGACCAGCCTGAGATTACCCCGACGAGAAGCCCGTTTTTAGAGAATAACCAATTGGCCTCGTCTAAAAATCTGCTATTTGCATTGGCGTCGGCGGCCATTTTATCAGACACCCCGTAAAGTACGCTAAAAATTATCGCCAGCGATAAAAAGGTAAATGTAGCCGTTGCAAAAGCGACCGTGAGCCCAAATAATAGTTTTTTATACTGTTTGAAATCAAACGAATCGCCGTCCGAAGAATATTTAACGCTCAGATTCTTATAATTTGCGTCGTTTATTGTTTTGACAAAAGAGATCGGAGCTTTAATTTCCGTTTTTGTTAAATTTTTAACGTTCGCATTAACGGTAAAAGCGAGCGCGAATATTATTAAAAACACAAAACTTGCTTTTTTCATAAAATCCCCCTTAGTCGATATGTTAAAATTAATTACTTATTTTTTCAATATTAATTTATTGAATTTCATATTCAATCAATTTTTTCTTTAACGGCAATCCCCAGCGGTAACCGCCGATGTCGCCGTTTTTTTTGATTACTCTATGACAGGGTATAACGTACGCTACCGGATTTTGTCCTATCGCCGCGCCGACGGACCGCGAAGAGCCGGGACGCCCGATTTTCTCTGCAACGTTGCCGTAAGTCGATAGGGAGCCAAAAGGGATATTTAACAACTCGCGCCAGACGGACAGTTGAAAATTCGTCCCTTTTATATGGAGTTTTATCGGCGCGCTTTTACCGATATTTATATAAGATAACGCGGATTGTTGAAATTCGTCCGTTTGATAAGTTAGCGACGAGCCGGGGAAGCGTTTTTTTAGCAAATTAAGCGCAGTTTCCTCGTCGGTAACGGGCGCAAGGTAGCATACCCCAAGTTTTGCGGAGCAGATTATGATTTTTCCAAAGAAAACCTCGGCAAAACTGTAATTAATTGACAGAAATAGGTCTGCCGCTAAATTATTTTGCAAAATAATCTCGATACGCTTCTCTTTCGGCATAAGAGGAGAGTTTGGAAAAATCTGTAAATTTCCGTTCATAACTACCGATAGTATATCAAATTTTTGCAAACGGCGCAAGATATATGATAATAAAGCGCCGCATATGCGTTAAACCGTAAGAATTTAAATTGACACATATGCGTTGAATTGAGACGAATAATTTACTAATTAAAATATCTGTCCCATATGCGTCGATTTATGTTCCATATGTGTCAATTTTTTCATCAGGGCGCGGCGGGGCGCATAGCAAAATGCGGATAGACTTTGCGCCGTAAGCAGAATATGTAAGTATTTTAGTATATTCAAAACGGGAATTCCCGATTTCTATTTTTAAATAATTTTATTTAGGCGATCGAGAATAGCGTCAATCGCTACTTTTACCATAAAATCCATTTCGTCGCGATTTATTATATACGGCGGCATAAAATATATAACGTCGCCGATATTTCTCAACAAAACCCCTTTTTTTTCCGCCTCTCTGTAAATAGCGCGCCCTATACGCATAGAAGACTCAAAAGGCTCTTTAGTTATCTTATCTTTAACTATTTCAACCGCAGTTATCATCCCGATAGATCTGATATCTCCTATATATTTATTGTCCTTTAAAACCGAAATTTTTTCTTTGATATAGGCGCCTTTTTCGTTTATCATAGAAAGAACGTCGTCTTTTTCAAACAGCTCAAATACCGCGCAAGCCGCCGCGCAAGCGAGGGGATTGCCGGAATACGAATGACTATGAAGGAAAGCCTTGTTTGACGGATATGAATCGTAAAAATTCATATAAATCTCTTCTTTAACAAGAACGGCCGACAGAGGTAAAAAACCTCCCGTCAATCCTTTCGATACAGCCGCAAGATCCGGAACAATACCGGCGTGTTGAGAGGCGACCATTTTACCCGTCCTGCCAAATCCCACGGCGATTTCATCGCATATCAGGTGAATGCCGTATTCGCTACACGCCGCCCTCAATTTCTGCAAATATCTGGGCGAATATATCTTCATTCCTGCGGCGCATTGAACCATCGGCTCTATTATAAACGCCGTTACGGATATATAATTCTTTTTTATCAATTTTTCCGCTAGAGCAAAACACTCCGCGTCGCAATTGGTATAATTTTTACCAAACGGGCATCTATAACAATCCGGTCCCCGGCATTCAATAGCGTTAAAAAGCATTGGTTTGTAAACTTCTTTAAATATTTCAATCGAACCGACCGACAGAGCCCCTACGGTTTCTCCGTGATACCCGCCGGTAATATACATAAATTTTTTTCGCTTCTTGTCGCCGTTATTAACTCTATAATGATAAGACATTTTAAGGGCAATCTCTATGCCAGAAGATCCGTTATCCCCATAAAATATCCTAGGCAATTTACCGTCGAACAACCCCGATAGATAAGCGCCCAATTTTACGGCGGGTTCGTGCGTATAATTTGCAAAAATTACATGCTCTAAAGTCCGCGCTTGCTCCGCAATTTTATTCGCTATATATTCGGCGCTATGTCCAAAAATATTAACCCACCAGGAGGATACCGCGTCCAGAATTTTGTCGCCGTTCTCTTTATAAAGCCATACTCCTTCGCCTCTTTTAATAGGGATGGCGGGAAATTCTTCGTATTCTTTCATTTGAGAACAGGGATGCCAAATATGCTTCCTATCCAGATCGAGTATCTCTTTTTCAGTCATTTTTCTTCCTTGCAAGACAGTATAAAACGTTATAAGTCGCGGGTATTGTCCCGACCTTATTTAAAAATAACTTTTTATAGTTTTTTATCATTTTTCTCATTATGACCGTTCCGACTTTTTCGCTATCAAAACTCGCCGCTCCTATGTCCCGAATAGAATGCAAAAAAATCAGGGGATTGTCAAAATTTATTACAATTTTTTTTTCGGATATTTTGATTACGTCAAAATCGTTATTTTTCAGAAAACCGGTTATCTCGTCAAAATTGTAAAAATTCAATATGCGTCTGCGATACGGCAACGCCAATTCTTCGTAACTTTTACGAAAAGACTCGTCTAATTCGTAAAAAGTGCCTTCGGTAAAAATAGAAAACAAAAGATCTCCGTTAATATTTAAAAATTTGTTAATTCTTTTAATTTCTAAATTCAGGTCTGTAAACCATTGAAAAACGGCGCTTCCGGCTATTAGCTCATATTTATTATCTATCGCCGCCTCTTCAAAATTTCCCGTCAGATATTTAATCTTTCTACCAAAGAATTTATTTTTATGAGTTTCTATCATATTTGCGCTAACATCGTTTGCCGTAAAATCAGAAAATTCATTTTTTTTTAGCAGTTCTTCGGTAAAAAACCCCGTGCCTACCCCTATTTCTAATATATTTTTATACGGTCTATCCGGTAAAAGAGTAATCAACTCGGAAGCTATATCCCTCTGAATTTTAGCCTCGCTGTCGTAATTTACCGCATATTTATCAAAATTATCCCTGATTAGCCCTTTATTCATATAAAATCTCTCCAGTTTTCAATACACTCTTCGGGATATTCCAAAAAATAACAATGTCCGCCGTTATAAACGCTTAAAGCGGAATTTTTCACGTTATTTCTGATAATCTCTGCTCCATAGAGCGGCGTAGTATTATCTTTGTCGCCTTGAAAGATAGCCGTTTTTACTTCCATTTCGGGCAGTCGTTTCAACAAATCAATCTCCGCAAGCTCGTTAAGACCGTTTTCCAGCGATTGATCGGATATTGCCGTTTCAAGCAACGAACTTATTATTTGATCCTTGTTTTCAACAAATTCAAAAATATTTTTATAAAAATCTGTTAAAACCTGTTTTTTTCTAATTTTAATCATTTTTTTCATCCTCGACAAGTTATCAAGTAAAATGCCGTTTTCATATCCGTTAGTCTGAGTAAATCTAGCCGTCGCCCCCGTAAGAAAGAGAGAATTTACTTTAGAGGGATTCTCCAACGTCCACTTTAGAGCAAACAGCGAACCGAGAGACCAGCCGAAAATATTAATTTTACCTTCAGTCGAATAATAATCCAAGCCGTATTTCGCCTCTTTATATGAAGAGAGCTCGTTTTTCAAAACTATGCAATCTGAAACGCCGTTTTTTATTTTTTCAAACAGACTTTCGTTTGACGCGAATCCTTGAATTATAATATTTTTCATTAAACCCCTCGTTAGATCAAACGTTTTTCTTGCTCCAATTAATTATCTCTCTCGACAACTTGCTTATATCTTCGTCGGTATGAAGATAAGTAATCGAAATTCTTACTCTCGAAGCGTTCGGAGGAACCGTAGGGGGACGAATACTTGGAGCGTATATCCCTTTTTCCTTGAGAAAGTTCATTAATTCTATCGATTTTGAATTTGATTTTACTATAATCGGAACAATTTGCGAGCGCGAAGCGCCGACGTCGACTCCGTTTTCCTTTAATAGCGCCGCAAAATTTTCCGCTTTCAGCAGTACCTCCTTGCCGCGGTTTTCCGTTAAAATTATCTCGTAAGACCTGTTAAGCGCGCCTATAATAAACGGCGGCAACGAGGTCGTAAAAATAAACGAGCGGCAAGAGTTTATAAAATAGTCGTAAAGAATTTCATCGCATGCGGCAAAAGCTCCAAACGCTCCAAAACTCTTGCCTAAAGTCCCTATGATAACGTCTACTTTATCCTGTAAATTATACATAGAAGTTATTCCGGCATAGTCGTTCCCAAAAAGCCCTGCGCTATGAGCTTCGTCCGCGATTAGTAACGTTTCATATTTTTGAGATAACTCGGCAATTTCAATAAGAGGCGCGATATCCCCTTCCATACTAAATACCGAGTCCGTTATTATAATTTTTTTTTCAACATCTCTATTTTTAATTAATAATTTTTCAAGGAATTCGACGTCTTTATGCGGATATCGTTCAATTTTAGCTTTAGATAGAAATATTCCGTCATAAATCGAAGCGTGGTTTAATTTATCGCAAAATACTACGGTTTTTTCGTCGGCTAGAGCTGATACTATCCCGATATTTGCATTATATCCCGAATTAAACATTAACGCGCGCGCTTTTTTATTCCAGCCGGCAAATTTTTTTTCAAGGTTTGAAACGTTCGTAAACGTTCCGGAAACGAGTCTGGACGCTCCGGTCCCGGCCCCCCATTTAAGAGCTTCGGCGTTTCCCGCGCTTATAACGGATAACTCCTTTGTTAATCCCAAATAGTCGTTATTTGAAAAATTAATATATTTTTTGTTATTTATCTCTATATACTTGCCTTCCGTTTTATCTATAGAATTTAGCGCGCGATAATTATCCCGATTCTTTTTTTCGTTTAGTTTTTTAGCGAGAATATCGCCCCATTTTCCGATCATGACAACCAACCTCTTACCGTTTTTTTATCAGGAAAATATTTCAATTTTGATTCGACGTCTCCAAAAATATAATTTTCCGTATCGACTCCAACAATTCTCGGAAAAAGATAAATATTATCCAATCCGGATAATCTTTTTATAGTTTTGTAATTGTCCTCTTCTATATCCGTCGGTAAAATATCTTCGGTTAATAAAATTACCGCTCCCGCCTTAATGCGAGATTGTCTAATGAAATTGAGATTTAATAAAACGTCGTTTATAGCTCCCAATCCGGCTCGGCTCACTAACGCGACGTTTAGGTTTAGCCTTTTAGGTATATCGGAAATAAAATCCCCCTTTTCGCTTAACGGAACTAAAAGTCCTCCGGCTCCCTCGACCGCAATCGCGTCGAATTCATAAGATTTTTTTTTATAACTTTCGATAATATTCTCTATGCAAATCTCTTTTTTTTCTATCGCCGCCGACAAATGGGGCGACGCGGGTTTGTCAAACAAATAATCGCTTTGGTAGGAAATATTTTTTTTATCAGAATTAAATCTCGATACAAATTCCGAATCGGGAGATCTGATCTCGCCGTCTATATAGACCGCCCCGGTCTGAACGGGTTTATAATATAATACTTTATTATATATCTCTGAAAATAGTCTGCATAATATCGCCGATATAACGGTTTTACCCATTCCCGTCGAAGTAGCCGTAACAAATAAACCTTTCCCCATCTATCCCTCTTAACTTGTCGTAATCTACCAAAAAAAATCAAAAAGGTCAAATAAACTATTACCCTTCGCTAAACGTAACTCATAGAAATTTATAAAAAAAAGAGGAGGTCGTTTAAGACTCTCCTCTTCGCTAAATAATCTAAACTTTAACTATTCGATAGTAACGGCGTTCTTGTAATATACGCAGTAAGCGTGTCCGCCGGCTTCGTATTGAGTATAAGCTTTGGTAAGACCAAGAGACGCGCTCGGCGTCCAAGATTCGTAGTTGTTCCAACCCGTCTTACCGATCTTAATGGCGACTTGCTCGGCTCCTTGGTTTCCGATATAAGCCGCGTATATACCGTTTTCAGCTTTTGCAACGTAAACTCTACTCCCTTTCTGAACGCCGTTGGCTTTTCTGATCTTTATAAGATTGTTAATAGCCTTGGTCATATAAGTTCCTCTATCTTCCCAGTCTTGGATAAATACGCAAGGTATGCCGGGGTGAGTTAGTATGAACGCATACGCCGCTTGAGTCGAAACGCCTTTCGCGCTTCCCGATACCCCCCAAAGCATGGTGTTTCTGCCGACGCTGTGGTGATTCAAGTCGATATCGTGATTGTGGATAAACGTAACGGCCGCTTCAGACCACCAACCGATTAGTCCGTAGTTGGTATTCGCCCCTACCGAGCCCAAATAATTTCCGTACATATTGCTTGTACTGGCTAAAGCGCTATACAGACTGTCTCTCATAGCAAAGTCGAATACCATCGTCTTGTTGCCGGATCTGTTGACCATGTCGCTCAGCATTTGTCTGCTTCCCGAAGGCTTCTCGCCGACGGAGAGGTACGGCTTGGAGGAGGTATTGTATTCGCCCAAATATAACGGATCGTATCCTCCTATCATGTCGTATCTCCATCCGTCGAATCCTGCGTTTGTCGAACTCTTTAGCCATGTGAGCCACGTCTTAATTTTTGTTCTTGTAGAAGAATTCCAGTGGTTAATATCGCACGATCCCGTAAAATCTTCGTTATAGTAAGTTCTTCCGCCGTAAGACCACGAACCTTCGCTGGCCGTACCGTTCATACAAGTATTGCAAGCTTTCCAGCCGGAATCGTTAATAACGTCGAGCGAACCTTTTATAAAATCCGCCGCTACCATTGAGTTTGCGGCATAGTCGTATTTACACCAAATTCCGTGAGGACATTTAGATTTAGCGGATCTGTGGTTGACTACTATATCGGCAATGACGTATTTCTTTGGCGACGCATGCAGAGCGGAAATCAAAGATTTTAAAGAAGCTTGAGTCCCATAGTCTGAATTAAGATTAGCCCAATCTCCCGGCATATAACCGTATCCGTCGGCCGACTGAGCCGGAGGCGGCAGATAAATGACGTTGTAATAGGTTCTTAATTTTGCTCTTATGCTGTATAGGTAGTTATACCAGGTCTTCGAATTTTTGCCGTTTTTAGAGTTCCAATGAAAAGCTTGCAGCATAACGTCCCCGTTGCTTCCGTTATACGGAATGTCCGTACCGGAGGAACTGGCGGATTGATCGACAATCGCGATCTCTTCGTCGACTACAGCCTGATTGTCGTTCAATAAAGCTCCGTTCGAGCAAGATACGCCTACCAAAAAGGTCAGCGCTACAAATAATTTAACTAATTTACTCATTTTTTCTTCCTTGTTAAAAACCAAATTTAAAAGACGCCAACGGCGTCGTTTTTCAACTTCGGATATAATAGAGACAAAAAGACCAAATCTCTTATCTCGACAATATCCGGTCGTTTGACTTTTTCAAACGTCCCATAGCTGTTTTGCTAAACAAACGGCTACGGTAAAGTCTGCCTCTTTTTACGCGCCTCCTTTCTAATTATTAAATTTTGTTTTTAATCTAAAAAAATTACTTTCTCTATGTTTTGAAATATAAGCTATTTTTGTAGTTTTTGCAATAAATATATACCCTAGTTTTAGCTAGGAAAAACCCTAGTTAAAACTTATTAATAAATTTTTTTTAATATTATTCTTATTACAGACGCCTTTTTGTCGTTAATACTTTGATAAATAAAAAAGAGGCGTCTCCAAACGGAGCGCCTCTTTTTTAAGTCGTCGTAATATTTATACGATTATTCGATAGTAACGGCGTTCTTGTAATATACGCAGTAAGCGTGTCCGCCGGTTTCGTATTGAGTATAAGCTTTTGTAAGACCAAGAGCCGAATTTGGCGTCCAAGATTCGTAGTTGTTCCAACCCGTTTTACCGATCTTAATGGCGACTTGTTCGGCTCCTTCGGTTCCGATATAAGCCGCGTATATACCGTTTTCAGCTTTTGCAACGTAAACTCTACTCCCTTTCTGAACGCCGTTGGCTTTTCTGATCTTTATAAGATTGTTAATAGCCTTGGTCATATAAGTTCCTCTATCTTCCCAGTCTTGGATAAATACGCAAGGTATGCCGGGGTGAGTTAGTATGAACGCATACGCCGCTTGAGTCGAAACGCCTTTCGCGCTTCCCGATACCCCCCAAAGCATGGTGTTTCTGCCGACGCTGTGGTGATTCAAGTCGATATCGTGATTGTGGATAAACGTAACGGCCGCTTCAGACCACCAACCGATTAGTCCGTAGTTAGTATTCGCTCCTACCGAGCCCAAATAATTTCCATACATATTGTTTACGCTGGCTAAAGCGCTATAGAGGCTGTCTCTCATAGCAAAGTCGAATACCATCGTCTTGTTGCCGGATCTGTTGACCATGTCGCTCAGCATTTGTCTATCTCCCGAAGGTTTTTCGCCGACGGAGAGGTATGGAGAAGAGGATGTATTGTACTCGCCCAAATATAACGGATCGTATCCCCCTATCATATCGTATCTCCATCCGTCGAATCCTGCGTTTGTCGAACTCTTTAGCCATGTAAGCCACGTCTTAATTTTTGTTCTTGTAGAAGAATTCCAGTGGTTAACGTCGCATGATCCCGTAAAATCTTCGTTATAATAAGTTCTTCCGCCGTAAGACCACGAACCTTCCGAATAACCGCTTGTCATACAAGTCCCGCACGATTTGGCTCCCGAGTCGCTAACCTGATCGTACGAACCGTTAATGAAATCGCTTGAAGTCATCGCGTTAGCCGCGTAACCGTAGCCGCACCATACTCCGTGAGGACATTGAGATTTAGCGGACCTGTGATTTAGAACAACGTCCGCCAAAACGTATTTCTTCGGCGACGCGTGTAAAGCGGTAATCAAAGATTTTAAAGAAGCTTGAGTCCCGTAGTTTGAACTAAGGTTAGCCCAATCGCTCGGCATATAACCGTATCCGTCGGCGGACTGAGACGGAGGCGGCAGGTAAATAACGTTATAATAGGTTCTTAATTTCGTTCTTACGCTGTATAGGTAATCATACCAGGTCTTCGAATTTTTGCCGTTTTTGGAGTTCCAATGAAAAGCTTGCAACATAACGTCCCCGTTGCTTCCATTATACGGAATATCCGTACCGGAGGAACTGGCGGATTGATCGACGACGGCGATATCTTCGTCGACTATAGTCTGATTGTCGTTTAATAAAGCTCCGTTAGAGCAAGATACGCCTACCAAAAAGGTTAGCGCTACAAATAATTTAACTAATTTACTCATTTTTTCTTCCTTGTTAAAAACCAAATTTAAAAGACGCCAACGGCGCCGTTTATAACTCCCGGACGTCAAGATTACCGACAATTTTGACGTCGCGTCCCAATTGTAAAATCTCATAGAGCGTCGCTATCAACTTAACCCCGTTAAATCGACGCCGACAAAATCGTTTGCTTAGTTTGTTTCTTTATTCCGAGCCGCCTCCTTATCGTTAAAATTTTGATTTTAATTTTAAGTAATAATACTTTTTGTATGATTTGTAATATAAGGCTCTTTTACAAATTTTGCAACATAGTTTTACCCTAGTATTTATTGGTAAATACCCTAGTTTTTGTTTATTTTGCAATATTTCGAGTTATTGTTAGAACCGTCTAATCTTTCTTAAATATTTGCTTTAAATTTAAGCCGTTCTAGAAACGCTTTTTTCGTATTAATATTTTCTGTTTTTTCAAGGTTGGGATCGTTAGAAAAGATATTCTCGGCGTCGTTTTTGGCGTCTTTCAAAATCTCAAAATCCGTTTTTAAATCGGCGTATTTAAACTTAGGAAGCCCGGATTGTTTAGTTCCCAAAAAATCGCCCGGTCCTCTAAGCTCGAGGTCTTGCTCGGCAATGGCAAATCCGTCCGTAGAATTTTTAATAATCTCAAGCCGTTTTTTTCCCTCTTCGCTCAAATCGCTAAATTTACTTATCAAAATCATATAAGCTTCTCTGTTATTTCTCCCCACCCTACCGCGCAACTGGTGCAGAGTCGAGAGCCCGTATCGCTCGGCATTTTCAACGACTATTACGTTAGCGTCCGGAATATCAAGCCCAACCTCTACGACCGTCGTTGCGGCTAATATTTTATACTCCCCGCGCCTAAATTTTTCAATAATTTCATCTTTCGCCGTCGAAGTCATCCTGCTATGTATAATCCCCGTCCCAAATTGGCTAAACTCTTTACTGAGTTTGCTATACTCCTCTTCAAGGTTTTTCAATTCGGAGTTATCCCCCTCTTCGATTTGAGAATAAACAAAAATCCCCCTGCCGTTTTCAAGGAGAATATTTTTTAACCACCGCCTCATTTTTTTTAACCGTTCTTCGTCGTCGTCTATTACCCAAGTTTTCACGGGGATTCTACCGCTAATCTTACCTTTCATAATAGTCAACTCTAAGTCCCCATAGAGAGCCAGAGCTAAAGATTGAGGAATCGGCGTCGCCGTCATTAATAATATGTCCACTTGTTCCCCTTTGCTCGACAGATTCAACCTCTGTTCTACGCCAAACCGCTGTTGTTCGTCTATAACGACGTAACCGAGATTTTTGTAAACCGCGTCTTTACTAAAAAGGGAGTGAGTCCCCACTATAAGATCTATCTCTCCGTTTGCCAGATCGGACAAAACGGTTTCTCTCTCTTTTTTTTGAACGTTCCCCGTCAGAAATCCGATTTTGACGTCGACAACCGAACATATTCTTTTTATATTGTCGTAATGTTGCCGCGCTAAAACTTCCGTCGGCGCCATATACGCAGTCTGCTCTCCGGACTCTATAACCGATAAAATCGATAAAAGCGCGACAATTGTCTTACCGCACCCTACGTCCCCTTGAGCCAATCGGGACATTACCTTACGAGAAAAAAGATCTTTTTCTATCTCTTCAAGCGCTTTCTCCTGATATTCGGTCAATTTAAAAGGGAGCGCCGATAAGACTTTGTTTTTATAGTCAAATTTTACGCTCTTTCTACTTTTACTGATATTTGAAATTTTATTTTTTCTATTTAACAAAAATAGTTGCTGAAAAAAAAATTCTTCGTATATGAAAGATTTTTTTGCATGAAAAAACCTTTCCAGACTATCGGGGTAATGAAGGTTTTTAATAACATCTTTTTTGTTTAACAATCCTCTTTTGGCGATCAATCTCGCCGGCAAATCGTTTTCTATAGAATTGTAGTATTTTTGTAAAGAATACTCGACCGAATTTCTTATTAATTTCTGAGTCATTCCGCTTATAAGAGGATACAAAGGGACCAATCTGGGAGTATAATTATCCGACAACTCCTCATATTCAAAGTTAGAACATTGATATTCGCCGTAATTAAAACTGAATTTCCCCGTTATGTAATATTTTTCGCCCATTTTAAGAGAGTTTTTGAGAAAATTTCTATTAAAACAGATAAGAGCGCCGTAATTACTCCCGTCATTAATTAATATTTTTAGGAATTTACGATAACCTCTGCCGATCATACGGTAGTCTACCACCATGGCGACGACTGTCGACTCAGGGCGATTAACCGCCTCTTCCAACGTACAAGTCTTGGTTCTGTCGGAAAATTTCCTCGGAAAATATTGCAGCAACTCGCCGATAGAGTAGATATTAGCTCTATTCAAAATGGAAACGGCTCTTTTACCGACGCCCTTAAGCGTCTCTACTTTTACATTTAGTTCGTTAAGTATCGACATTTGGCTCCGATTAAAATTTCACTACGCCGTTTAACAAATTTAAAACCAACGCAAGCAGATACCTGCCGATAAATCCGGCGATTATTAATACCGCAATCAAGAGAACCAAATAAATTTTTTCGTTATGAATAGACTTAATCGGAATAATTCTTCTGAAATGTAACAGTATCGGGTCTAATATAGATTTAATACTATTAACGATAGGATTGTAAGAATATGGCAGAAACATCTTAGTTAGTAGTTGTATAATCGCAATAATTACCATTATTGTAACAATCGTTATCAATAAAGAGTCCGCCGCAAAGAAAAGAACTTCAATCATATAAAAAACGACTCTATTTACGGCAAAGTTTATAAAAACGTCGATAACTATCTTATTTAATATCGAAAGTATAAAGAACGGTACAAGAATCGATAAATCCAGAATACCTACTCTTATAGGGAATCTTTTCTTGAAAAAATTTAAAATCGGGTCGGTAATTCTGTTCAACCAATAAGTAAACTGCGAAGGGGGGAGCGTAAGCCATGAAAATATAACCCTAACGGTCAATAAAAGCAGTAAAGCGTTTGACGCCGTCAATAATAATGTTCCAATAAATCTCATAGTTTTCCTCTAACCGAATCGGATAGTAATAAGTTTTATATTTAAAATTTTAATTTAATTTTCTCAAAAAGCTCGGATAAATTCCCGTTAATCAAGCCGTATTGAGCGTCGCTCATACCGCTCCCCTTGAGTACGGTTCGAGCGGTATTTTCGTTTAAAAACTCCGTATGTATATGCGCGTCCGAGCTCAATATCGATTTGCATTCGTAAAGATCGCATAGTCTCGCCACATGACCGTTTGTCATACCATGTCCGCGCTTTGCCGTTATCTCCAGATATACGCCCGTCTCTTTGGCTCTTTTCGCATCCTCGTCCGTAATCAGCCCGGGATGAGCCAATATATCGACTCCGGCTTCTATAGCCGCCCTGTTGGTCCCGGGCTCCACCGGCTCTATGGGCGATTCGCCGTGAACTATAATAAGAGGAACTTTTAAATTCCGCGCGAGATTAACGATTTTTTCAATTTTCTTAGCCGGAACGTGGGTTATCTCTACGCCGGGAATAACTTCTATATCCCACCCCGATCCTTTCGTCTCTTCGGCGCATCTTTTCAACCCTTCAAATACAAATTCTATATTAGAAAAATCGACGTGATCCGTTATCCCCAATATTTTATACCCCGCTACGTAAGCCCTTCTAACATGCTCCGCGGGGGACAACGCTCCGTCGGATAAAAATGTATGCGTATGAAAATCTATCATAATTGTCCTTTTAAAATTTTGCTTGCAATCGCTTTTAAGCCGTTATTAAAAATTAACTTCTCTTTACAATAGGGGCATACCGCCTCTTCTACCGAAACCTCCCCCATACACCCCCGGCAAAAATATTTCGCGCATTTTTGACAAAACCCCGACGGAGCGTCTTTCGGCAATCCGTCGAGCTCTTTCGGCGTCATCTCTTCCATATAAACCGACTCTTTTTCAATCGTCCACTTCTTAGAGCAAACGTCGCAAGATATATCCTGATAGAGATGAGACTTTATTCTAAGATGAAGAGAGTACGCCCGATCAAAAGATTTGTCGTCTATAAGCTGTTTTGTAATCATATAGGCGTTTTTATAATCGCCGGATTTATAAAACGATTCGGCTAGATTCAACGCAAATTCGCCGTTATCCCTATCGATATCCAAAGCTTTGTAGTAGTACTTTTGAGCGTTAACAATATCCCCTTTTGAGAGATATACGTTGCCCAATAAATTTTCAACGGAGCCGTCTTTGGGGAGAATAGCCCGATAGAGCTCGATGGTACTTATCGCCTCCCTAAAATCGTTTAAACGATAGCACGCGACTACGTAACTATAAATAACGCCGCTATCCTTAACTTCGTTCATCGCCGCGCCAAGCGCCTCTTTCGCTTTGTCGTATTTGTCCTTTCCCAGATACGCCAATCCTATGTTGTATAAAACCTCGGCGTTCAAACCGACGTCTTTATTAATATTTGAAAATATTTCCAAAGCTCCGTCAAAATCTTTTATATCCGTCAATATTTTACCATACTCTATAAGAACGTCGTCGTAACCGTCGTATTTGGGATTGGCTCGCTCAAAATATTTTTTACTCTCTTTAACCTTTCCGCTCTTTGATAATAATATCAATTTTTGACAAATAATTTTATTCAACAACTCCTTGTCGACCTCTCTTTTAAGAGCGTCGTCGATAATCTTCAAAGATTTTTTATAGTCGCCGTTTAGAATTAATATTTTTGCCTTTAAAAAAGAGAGCTTCGGGCTCAAATCTTTTTCTTCTATATTATCGATCTCCGTCAAAGCCATTTTTAACAGACCAAGTTCTATCTCCGCTTCGAGCAGTAAGCCAATCAACTCTTCGTCAAGAAATATAGAGACTCTGCTTTGCTTAATTAATTCGTAAACCTCCCTATACTCGCGCCTCTCATAAAGCAATTTTGCGAGAGCTTTAACCGACTTGACGTCCGGTTTTTTATCGACGGAATATTTTAGAATTATCGCCGCTCCCGCCGGGTCGGTTTTTGAAATAGAGTTCGCCGCTTGCAATAATTTTTCTTTACCCTCGTCTAACTCGCCGGTATCTATGAGAGCCTTTCCAAGTTTGATCAAAACGGTCGGCGAGTTTGGATCTATCAGATACGCTCTGTTAAGATACTCCAGTCCTTTTTGATAATCGTTATTCTTCAACCATATTGTCGAGTAGTCGGTCAATAAATCTACGTCTTTAGTATCCCCGTCGACAATCTTCCCCAATAACTCGATGGCTTCCGTATCTCTATTGGTTTTGATCAACGCTCTGCCGTAATTTATACGATACTCCTCTACCGCTTCGTTTAGTTTTGCCGCCTTGCTATAATTACTAAGCGCTTCCGGATATTGCTCAAATAAATAGTATAAATTCCCGACGCGGTTATATATCTTATCGTCCGCTCTTCCGTACAATAACCCTTTATTATAATAATATAACGAGAGATCGTATCTGTTTTGCTCGTAAAAATCGTTACCCTGCATAAAAAAAACGTCGGGGCGTTTAGGCATATTCAAAATATGCTCAAAATTCAGTATCTCGGTAGAGATGGAAAAATTCTCAAATATTATATTGTAAATCTCGGTTTTCTTTTCGCTGATAAACTGAATCCCTATATCGCCCTCTAAGTCCGGCGTGTGATCGATATTCATAACGACGGTCTCGTCTATGATAACGGTAGTCGTATCTTCAAATACGGATAGAAAAAAGTTATACTTATCTTTAAAAAGATTTTGATCCGTTATTTTTATCCACGAAGTTTGAAAAGTCGGCTCGGCGTCTTTTATCACGGAAAATTTTATAAATTTTCCGTCTTTTAAAGAAAAATAGCAGTGGTTTAACGAATCTTTATATCTAAAATAGAATCTCAACTCTTTATCTTTTTGATCCATATCCGACTTAGCGGTAAAAGATATAATGAAATTTTTCTCTTGTCTCCAATACTTAACGTCAAAATTAATTGCAGAAAATTTTTCTACTTTCCCGTCGGCTATGAGACTGTTTTTTTCCAACGAAAGGAAATTTGCTCTCTCATTTATTAATACTTTATCTTGCGAATCGCTCATTCTTTCTTACCTTAAGAATATTTTTCTTTAAGATAAGATATTTCGTCAAAAAAGAAAAGAAATATTACAAAATTTTAAAAATTATGTCTAAAGGTTTCATCCTTTACGACTCCGTCCGTATCGTCGGCCGTTAAGAACTTATTCTCGGTCGTCGATCCGTCCCCGGACTGCATCTCTTCCGGTATTCCAAGATATATAGCGCCTAATATATACCCAGTTTCATCGACTATGGGCTTATAAACGGCGACATACCACTTATTAACTACGAAAGCTCTACCAAAATAAACTCTACCCGTCATAACGGTCTGGAAAACCTTGCTCTCTTTGGTTATAATAGTGCCGATAGCTCTCGTATCGTCAAAATTTCTTACGGTTGTCGCTACTCTTATCAGAGCGTCGTCTATAGTCTGGAATATAGTTACGGAAGTGTTGGTTTTTTTCGATATACCGTCGACTAACTCGACGTTTCCGGTAACTATCAGATTGCCGATTTGCAGCTCTTGAACGCTGTTTCCTCCTATTTTTACCACATTTCCCGTTGGTAAGAATTGAGAGCCGTATTCGGCTAATATTTTATTTACTTCGATCAATTTAGCTCTTAATATCTCTTCGATATGAGATTGGTTTTCTTTGACGCTCTCGGGACGCACGTCGAACTGACCGACAAACTTCTGAAGCTCTAAAGTCTGCTCGACAAAATCCGTCATCGCTTGCGATACCTTTTCGCTGTCTCCGAGATTGTCTTGAGCGATGTCTGATATGTGATTGATAGCTGAAAGTATCTCTTGCGAACTGACTTTCATCTTTTGTATCTCGTCCGAAATTGTTCTTACAAGACCGGCTATAAGTTCGTTAGACATAGCTATATCTTTCAGTATTCCGGTCGTATTCTTTGAATATTTTACCCCTTCCTGAATAATTTTATTATTATTCCCGATAAGTTCTTGAATTCTATTAGCCGCGTGCGTCGATTTTTCCGCGAGCTTCCTGATCTCTCCCGCTACTATGCTAAATCCTTTACCTGCTTCCCCCGCTCTAGCCGACTCAATAGACGCGTTTAACGACAGAAGGTTAGTCTGCTCGGCGATCTCGTTTATCATTCCGATAATATTCGTGATCTCCAACGAGCTGTTTTCTATCTTGAGCATCTCGCCTTCAAGTTTTTGCATGGATTCCATACCGATATTCGCCTTCTTCAACGCCTGCGAAGTATAATCGTTAGCTTTTGACGACTCTTTAGCTATGGTCTCTACCATCAAATTCATATTCTCAAAATTTCGTTGCGTCTCCTCGACGGTAACGGCTTGAGTGTTAGCCGAGTCCTTAACGGAGTTGGAGGAGCGAAACAGTTGTCTTAAATTTTTCGTTAAAATGATAATCGCTATATATATTTTCTGGTTTAAATTTTTGAGAGTGTCCACCATATTTGAGAAAGAATTAATAAGATCTCCTATCTCGTCTTTTCTACCCGCCAGAAATCTAACGGTAAGATCCCCCCGAGCGACAATTTGCGATTTATCAATAATTTCTTTCAACGGCTTAACTAAAAGTCTCGATAGATAAAAATTCAACAAAAAAACGACAAATATCAAGAAAACAATCGATCCCGGTATTATAACCAACGACAAATTTACTACCTGCCTGACAGCTTCGTCTCTGACTAACTTTGTATTCGTCTTTACTTCGTCGAGATAAAACCCGGTGCCTATGATCCATTTCCAGTTGTAATAAATTTTTCCGAACGATATTTTATCCTTATCCGTCTCTACGCCGTCTTTCAAGGGCTTTACCCATTTGTGCTGAATATACCCCTCGTTATCCTTTAAACACAGTTCGCTCATCGCTTCAAATACGTTTTGATTTGTATCCTTAACGGTATTAAATTGATCCCCTTCCGGATTGGTATTGACTAACTCGGGACTTAACGGCTCAAGTATAACCATAGGTATTGGGGAAGTCGTATCGGTAATCCAAAAATATCCGTTATCGTCGTTATATTTGAAATATTTGATAATATTTATAGCTCTTACTTTATAGTCCTCCTCAATCCTCTCTATCATATAAGAGTCCGAGCCGTTTTGAATCAGTTTTTTCTCTTCCAACTTAAAATCGCTATAAATTCTATCTATTATCGAATAAGCGTTTAAACAGTAATCTCTTATCATTTTTTTGTTTATCTGAAGAAGATTTTCTTCGGCAACTTTAATACTTTTTAAGGTATTAAACGAAGCGTCTAATACTATATAAAAGGCTATAAGCGCTTGGAATATTACAAATATTATTAAAAATATTTTTAATAATGAAAATTTTAAAGACCTTACTTTCTCTTTCTTCGGCTTTTTAATTACTTTTGGCCTCTCTTTTTTTATCTTCTTTTTGTTTTTCATCTCTTTCTCGTTTCAGGTTTTTTTATAATATCGGAATATCCGCCCAATTATTTATAATTTAACGCGTAAAATACCTTTATATATTGAATATTTTTTTAATAAATACTATAAATTTCTCATGGACAATAAAAAAACCGGGGTAATGAAAATGAGCGGCGAGATATTAGAAAACAACAGCGTTTATGCTGATGTTAAATTCTTGATTGAATCAAGTCATAAAGAAACGGCGTTATTTATTAATTCTACTATAACCAATCTCTATTGGCAGATAGGTAAAAGAATTAATCTAGAAATTCTTAATAACAAACGAGCCGAATATGGCAAACAAATCGTAAAAATATTATCTGATAATTTAACTAAAGATTACGGCAAAGGTTGGAGCGAAAAACAATTAAGGCATTGTCTCCGCTTTGCGGAGATTTTTCCTGATAATGAAATTGTCTCTACGTTGCAGAGACAATTAAGCTGGTCTCATATTAAAATATTGATTTATATAGAAGAGGATTTAAAAAGAAATTTTTATATAGAAATGTGTAAGCTGGAAAATTGGAGTACTCGAACTCTTCAAGAAAGAATAAACTCCATGCTATTTGAAAGAACCGCGATCAGTAAAAAATCGGAAGAAACTATCAGACAAGATATTGAACTTTTAAAAAATGAACAAAAATTAACTCCCGATATGGTTTTTCACGATCCGTATATTCTTGATTTTCTAGGATTATCCGATAAATTCTCTGAAAAAGACCTTGAATCGGCAATATTATATGAATTACAAAATTTTATCATAGAAATGGGAACCGATTTTGCTTTTCTTGCTCGTCAAAAAAGAATAACTATTGATAACGACGATTACTATATCGACCTTTTATTTTATCACAGAAGATTAAAACGTCTCGTAGCGATTGAGCTTAAACTTGGTAAATTTAAAGCGGAATATAAAGGTCAGATGGAATTATATCTACGATGGCTTGAGAAACACGAAACTGTCGAAGGGGAAAATCTTCCCATTGGATTAATTTTATGCGCCGATAAAAACGAAGAGCATATAGAGTTATTGAGGTTAGATGAAAGCAATATAAAAGTGGCGCAGTATTTGACAAAATTACCGGATTTTAAATTATTGGAAGAAAAACTGCATTTGTCAATAGAAATCGCTCAACGAAAACTCCTTAAAAACAATATTATTTTCTAAATTTATCATGGACGTATTTGATAAAAACAAAAGAACGGAAATAATGAAATCCGTCAAATCAAACAATAACAGATCCACCGAGTTAAAGTTAATCAAAATTTTCAAGGAAAATAATATAAAGGGGTGGAGACGAAACTATAAAGCGATTGGCAAACCGGATTTTGTGTTTTTGAAAAAAAAGACGGCGATTTTTGTCGACGGATGCTTTTGGCACGGACATAATTGCAGGAATACCACTCCAAAAGATAACTCGGATTATTGGGACGCAAAAAGAGAGAGAAACAGAATAAGAGACGAAATTATAAACAAGCGTTTTACAAATAGAAAATGGAATGTTATAAGAATATGGGAGTGCGAACTAAAAGAGATAAACAGAGAATTGTTGATAAAAAAAATTGGCGCTCTTATAAAATAATTGATATAATCAGACGTTTAGCGTAATATGCTTTGTCTTAATAAAATTCGTTAAGGAAAAAAATGATTAATAAATTGATGTATAAAATTGGAGGAGGCATTTCAACTTTTATCGAAGGGATATTCGCCCCTCTTAATATTCTGCCTTACGCGGTATCTGCGCTGGTTCGAGATAAAAGAGAAGTAAGAAAAACCTACTCTATGCTCTTTTACAAAGAAGTATTTAACGTAGGCGTAAAAGCTCTGCCGTTATCGCTGGTTATGGGACTCTCTATAGGCGCTCTATCGGTGATACTATTTCCTTTTGAGACAATAAGTTTCGGTATCGATAACATATACGGCAGTATGTATGTAAATCTGCTTTTTCGCGAAACGGCTCCGCTTATAACTTCATTAATCGTTATCATCAGATCGTCGATTGGCATTACTATCGAGCTGACTCAGATGAGCATAGACGGAGAGATAGATACCTTAGAGATTATCGGCATCAATCCTATCCAATATCTCGGATCTTTCCGGGTATTTGCCGGATTTCTATCGGTTCCGATTTTAACGATATATTTTGCTTTTTTTTCGCTTATATCGGGAATGCTTGTTACATATTCGCTATATAATATTCCGATGAACGTATATATCGCCGAAACCCTCGACGTTATGAATTTGAAGGATTTTATTATTTTGATAATTAAGACGGTATTCGGCGGTTTTACGATTTTTATAATCGCTATTCATAACGGGCTTACGGCGGCAAAAGACCGCAGTATGGTCGCCTCAAAAACAATAAAATCGATTATTTCTTCAATTTTCATCATAATTATTGTTAATTTGTTAATAACGGTAAGTTTTTATGCGTCAAGATAAAGCGACAATTAAATTTGAAAACGTAACATTAGATTTTGAGAAAGAAAATAAATTTATCAATTTGAATTTAGACATTCTTCAGGGAGAAAAAGTCTTCGTAACGGGTCAAAACGATAAAAACCGCACTACTCTTTTATATTTAATCTTAGGCGTCGCCAAGCCCTCTTCGGGTAGAGTTATCGTTTTGGACAAAAATCTAAAAACTCTTAACAAAATCAAGCTGTTTGAGATAAGAAAAAAGATCGGATACGCTCATCCTCAAAGGGGGCTTTTAAGAAACATAACGGTTGAAGAAAATATTTTGCTGCCGGCAAGATTTAATTATAGTATAAACTACGATTTCTATAAAGCGCGATACGAAAAAATTATCCAAAAATTTGATCTCTCAAAATATACGGATAAATTAGGTTGGCGTCTGGAAAATATTATAGAGAAGAGAACGTTGATAGCGCGTTCGATAATTCACGATCCGGATATTCTTTTGTTAGACGAACCGACTACCTACATAGAAGAAAAAGATAAAGCGGAGATAAAATATTTAATCGACGACGTATTGCCGAAAGAATTCTTAAAAGAAACTTGCTCCACCATAATAACGACGGAAGACGACGATTGGGCTAAACTGAGCGCAGATAAAAACATCGATATTAATACAAAATAATTTGAATTTTCAGACGCGCTTGTCGGCTCAAGCAAAACCGATTGATTTTAAATTTTAACTATTTATCAAAATTTACGGCGCTGCCAATTAACTCGCGCGGTTTGGCGCCTCTCTGAGGTCCGACTATCCCCATCTCCTCCATCTCTTCCACTATGCGCGCCGCTCTGTTATATCCTATGTTAAGCCGCCTCTGTAGATAAGAGGCGCTAGCCTTTCCCATCTGGTAAACAATCTCTAAAGCTTGATCAAACAACGGGTCCTTAGACTCCCCGCTGAACGGAGAGTCGTCGTCGCTATCCGTATCTTCATACTCTTTTATCGCCTCCGTCAAATCTATATAGTTTGGTTCGGCTATTTTCTTCCAATGATCGGCAATAAGATCGACCTCCTCTTTTGAGAGATAAGCCCCTTGAATTCTTATCGGGAAAGGTTGCGTCGGACTAAGATAGAGCATATCCCCCTGTCCTAACAACTTCTCAGCGCCTTTTTGATCCATTATGATTCTGCTGTCTTGCAGAGATATTACCTGAAACGCAATCCGAGCCGGAATATTCGCCTTGATCAGCCCGGTAATAACGTCGGAGGAAGGTCTCTGCGTAGCAAGAACCAAAAGAATTCCAACGGCTCGGGCTTTTGCGGCTAATCTGGCAAACAATATCTCCGCTTCTTTCCCCGAAGTTGTCATAAGGTCTGCAAATTCGTCTATAAAAGCCACTATAAAAGGGAGGTCTTCAAGATACGCTTTTTTAGTTTTTCGACCGCTTCTGTATTCGACAATATCCCTAACCCCCATTTCGTCAAGCAAGGAGTATCTTCGCTCCATTTCATATAGAAGGTATTTCAAAGCTATAAGCGCCTCTTTCGAGTCTGTAATTACCGGACACAACAGATGCGGTATATCGTTGTACGGTTTTAACTCGACAATTTTTGGATCGATAAAGATCATCTTCAATTCTTCGGGCGGTTTAGAAAACAGTATCGAACAGATAAACGAATTTACGCATACAGACTTCCCCGCTCCCGTAGCTCCCGCGATAAGAATATGCGGCATTTTATAAAGATCGACTACAATTATATTCCCGTAGATATCCTTTCCCAAACCGATCGGTATATTATATTTTGATTCGCTAAAAGTTTTGCTGTTAACGATTTCTTTAAAATTTACTATTTCTCTTTTCCTGTTTGGTATCTCAATACCGACGACCTTTTCGCCGGGAATCGGAGCGATTATTCTGATAGATTGAGCGGCGAGTCTCAAAGCAAGGTTGTTCGACAAACTTTCAATTTTTGATAATTTTACGCCGGGAGCGGGATTAATCTTGAACAGAGTAACGACCGGACCGTGGATAATATCGACAACCTTAGCGTTAATACCGAATTCCTTCAACGTCTCTTCAAGTATAACCGCCGATTCCCGCTCTTCAGCGTGAAATTCCCCCAAATTCAACTTTTTACCGCCGTTCAACATACCCATATCCGGAAATTTATTAACCTTTTCATTTTCAAAGTTTTTCGCCTCTCCCGAATAAAAGCCCTCCTTATTGAACTCCTCTTCCGTATTGTCAAAGTTGTTTTCAAATATTCTATCAAAATCGACGTCGCCGATCTCTTCGACGTCGTCTACGTAATCCGCGCAGTCTATCGCTTGTTCGGTTTGAATTTCCTCAACGTCTGCTATAGAACTATCGATTTTGTCTGAAAGCAAAATAACGGATAATTTTTTGTCGTCATATCCCGGATTATCGCCGTTCCCCGAACGGTAGTCTGCGTCGTCTACTAATATATAATCGGTCCTGTTTTTATCCGATAAAGCCGGATAATTTTTATTTTCGCCTTTCCAGCTTTCGGGCCAAGTTTCTTTTACTTTATCGTAATATTTGACCTTACTATTTTTTATCTCTTCGTAAACTTTGTTAGGAATTCTACCGCTAAACGTATCTACCTCTTCGTAAAGTTCATACTTTTTATCCTGCTTTAAAACAAACTTTTTCGGCTTGACGTCGCTTTTTTTTGGAAACACCGGTTTTTCAACCCGATTTGTCGAATTTTCATAAATAACTTTTGACAGCCACGGAATATTTTCTTTTTTAACGTTTTTTACGCGATTATTTTCAAATATATCGTTCACATAGGTATATTTAAATTTGTTTTTATTTTGCTTTTCGATTTTTTCATCGTTAAATTTTGTTAAATTTAAAACAAATTGAGAAATCCCGTATCTGTAAGGAAAAAGAAAAAGAAAAAAAGAAAAAAAGAATATTGCGATGTATATAAAATTCGGAAGTATCCTGCCGCTTTTATTAATTAATTCGTTTACTTTTATACCATATAGCCCGCCGCTAATGTCTCCAATTTGTAAATATTCAAAAAACGGCGGGATGCCCAGCATTAATATCGATAAACCGATCAGCGAATAAATTTTTACATTTTTTTCAATTTTTAACAACGGTATTACAGAGATTATTATAAAAAATGAAAAGAGAAGAATTCCAAAACTGCCGATTTGTCCGTATATAAACGCTTCAAATTTATTTGAAATCTCCCCAAAATATTTGGAATTCATAACGGCGCTATCAATCAAAGATATAATAGCCGCTATAGATATAAAAAGCGTTATCGAGGTAAAAAAAATTTTGGCTTTTTTATTAATCACAATATTTTTATTCCTCCCAAAATAATAATAATATGATCTTATAGTTTTAGGTTACAGTTAAAAAAGATATATCAAAAGAGATACTCCGATCGGTATAATCATATAAACGCCGAACGCCCAAAATTTCCCTTTTTTTATAATACTAAATAGCGCTTTCAACGCGCCGTATCCCGTAATAGACGAAACTATAAAACCAATTATCATAATAAGGATATTACTATTATCGGTAAAATTATCGATTTTTAAATTTTTTATTATCTTAAATAAAAAAGCGCCCAAAATCAACGGTATGCTGATCAAAAATGAAAATCGACCGGCGTCCTTGCTTTCAACGCCCATAAATGTCGCCGAACTAATCGTCGAACCGGATCTGGATATGCCGGGCAACACCGCAATAGCTTGAAATATTCCGATAATCGCCGCGTCCAAATAACTTATTGAAAAAAAGTCTTTTTTTCCTTTATTACGCAAAACGCTGGTTGAAAAAAGTAAAATCGCAGTATAAAGAAACAAACCTGATAATATTAAAAAAACTATTTCGCCTAAAGTTCCAAATATGGTTTCGAGATATTCGTCAAAAAATATTCCGACAATACCCGCGGGAATATTCGCTACTATCATGCAGATCCACAATTTTATCGCATCTTTTCTTGAGATAACTTTTTCAAATAGCGCGGAATTTACTTTTTCCACAAAAAGAGCTTTGATTAGTTCGTATATTTCCTTTCTAAAATATATTATTACGGCGATTATCGTTCCAAAATGTACTACGATATCAAAAGTGTTATCGTTTACTTCAAAATTAAAAAGACGTTTTAGCAATAATATATGCCCCGAGGAAGAGATCGGTAAAAATTCCGTTATTCCTTGAACTATTGAGATAACTATAGCCTTGATAATATCCATATAAAAAATCCCTCTTATTTGTTTATTCGGAATTTAACGATTTTAAATTTAAAAGAGGGCTGTTCCATAAGGAATCAACCCTCTTTTTTAAAGCATACATAATCTTCCGTTTATTCAGACTGATCCATTTTTTGGCTTTCAAGATACTTCAATATCTCGCTCCTTCCAATCTTGTCAAACTCTCTCTTCTTTGCTTCTTGAGTTCTATCGTATAAGATACCCCAAGCGCTCTCATGATCGATAGGATATTCCTTTTCTATCACGGCTTCATCGTAAACGACCTTGACGTCTTTCAAATAAAACACAAAGTCTCCTCCGACTTGATCCCCCTGTCTATAAACTCTGAAACCGTCGAGTTTGATATACGGCTCGGATCTCGGATATAGAGGAATGACGTACAGAGCTCTGTTTTGAACGTTGTCGATATAGTTGGGGTTTCTCCAGCTTATCTCTTTCCAACCGTCGAAATCAAGATATTGCGGAAAGTCGTATTCGGTTACGACGTTATCCTGATCTTTCAAAAGCACCGCAAAAGAGTTCTTGAACTGGCATCCGTAAATTCTTACGCTCATGCTCTTTATGATGTCTATATTTCTGATAACGCCTCTTCCGTTAAGGAATTTTTGACCTTTACCCTTATTTTCTTCAATCTCTTCGTCGCTTAAAAGTTCGCCTTTATAGTCGGATATAATATCCTCGTAAGCGGGAATTTCAAACGGAGGCGTTATCAAAGCCCAGTTGTTAAAAGGAGATTCGGGAAAATGAATTCGAACTCCCAATACGTTAAAACCGCCCCTGTCGATTACCGCTTTATCGTCGGTGTTGTCTTCTTTTAGAAAGCCGAGGTTGTTAGCCGGAACTTTACTGTGCCACTCGATAGTTTTCGTCTTTCTTAAATTTGAAACCGTAGCTGAAGAGGAATTCAAAATTACATTCCAGTTGTAAGCCGAAAGCGACACTCTCATCCTATTTGTCTCATCTTCCGTAAAGTTCGACCCGGCAATCGACGAATAGTCGATTAAAGTCGGCATGTGTTGCGGCAATTGAACAGACCTTCCGCTCCGATCCTTCTCATAGAACGGATGTTTCGTAAAATCCGTCATATCCCCGTCGTCCTCTGCGAGGCTCTTCGACGCATCGTAACCGTTGCCGTTTGCTTTCAATTTGTCAAAATCGATAAGCACCGCCTCTTTAGCGCAAAGAGCAAAGGTCATATTCATCAATGCGATAGTCCCAATAAGAAGGGTAATAATCTTTCTCATCTTTCTCTCCTTTTTATGTATCCTTCGTTAATTTTATAATAAAATCGTAAGTCCATTATATACGATATTTATTAGCGTTGTCAATAAATAATTCACATTTTTTCACTAAAAAAAAAATCGACAAATTCACCTTATAAACTTTAAGTTATTTTAAAAATATTTTAAAATCTTTTCTCAATCCCTCTCCAAAATTCTCTATATTTTCAATATTTTTGTAGGAAACGCCGTCAAAATAGAATTTTACCCTTTCGATTCTTTTTTCATGAAAACAAATCGAATTTGTTATCGCAAATAAAAGCAAATACGCCGCGGAAAATTTACCATATTTATCGGCGTTTACGTTTAATAGCGTTTCTCTATTAAAATCCAATAAAACCGTCCGGCCGTCGATCCAAAGAGAATTTAATTTCGATTCCTTCGGGAAAAAATTTACCAACTTTGGATCTATCGGTCCCGTTATCAACTCTTCGACAATATTTCTTATACGCTCCTTTTCGTTAGAGCCTTTTATTATAGCTCTATTCTCGGCAAGCAAACCGTTAAGATCTTTATCTGGATAAAATAAAAATCCTCGATAGTAGTTTTCAACGTTAAAAATATAAATAACCGCGCATATCGATGCAACTAACGCAATAACGCCGAAATATTTTAAATTCTCAAAGAAATTCACTCTGTAAACCCTTTAGTTTTCTCATAATCCGATATAAATTTAATCAATCCGTCAAAAATTCCTGCGGCTATTTTATTTAAATAACTGTAATTTGTCAACCTAATTGCTTCATATTTATTGCTGTTAAATCCGATTTCAACTAAAACCGCCGGCATTACGGATTTTTTTATAACAAAATACTTTTCCTCCTTAATGCCTCTATTTTTTGAAACGTACCCGATTCTCTCTTCAAGTTTGTCCTGAATATTTTTCGCAAGCTCTTTTGATTCTTTGTATATCTCTTCTATCATCATCGCGTTTACAATGTTTGCGACCGATTTATCGTCGGAAATCGACTCTTTGTTCAAAATATCCCGTTTATAATCCGCGTTTAAGTGCCATGTTTCAAAACCGTAACTTTTCGACGATCTTGACGAATTAACGTGAATCGAAATAAAAATCGTCTCGCCCAACTTCTCGTAAGTTCTATTGGCGATATTCGCTCTCTCTTCAAGCGGTATAAAAACGTCTCTGTCTCTGGTCATAATAATCGTTTTATCCGGATATTTATCTTTAATCTTTTTTTGTAAAATTAGCGCGGTCGATAAAACCACGTCTTTCTCCTTCAATCCGTTGTAACCAACCGACCCCGGATCCTTGCCTCCGTGCCCCGGATCGATAATTATCGCTCTAATCTTTTTTACCTTATCGTCTTTATACGTTGATTTTTTTTCGAATAGATCGTCCGGAGGAAATTCATTCTTTTCTACGGCATTTTTTACGTTTTCCCCGTCGTCAAATACCAAATCCCCCTCGCTTAAATAAAAAAGATAGTTATCTTTTGAGAAATATTTTAAAATTTCAATCGCGCCGTCAACGGGAATAAAGAATTGTCCCATTTCCGACGTAACAAAGTCGTTTAAAAAAAACTTCTCGCCGCCAATTATGACGTAATTGGTAAAATTCGAGATATAAACGGTTTTATCAAGCTTTTTGATTAGCAGAGCCGAATTTATATTATTAAATTCCGTATCCAGCTTCAGAAAAGATATTATCCGATTTACCGAATAGTACGCCCTATCCAATGCGCAAATATGAAATATAGAAATAAAAAGCGTTATAAAAAGGCGTCTTTTAATCAAATTTATACCAAAACCTTTTATCTTTTACTTTTTTCTCGCATATATCTCAAAAGTATCTCCAAGATGAAACAATTTTGATACAAGAACCAAAAAGAATTTTACCGATTTAAATTTTAGCAACTTCTGATTCTTAACCATACGCTCCGGATGTATGCCGGTAATATTAATCTTAATATTTTTAAATTTATATTTTTTAAACAACGACTTCATAAATTTTGTAGAATAAATTCTATAATGATCTTGAGGATGCTTCTCGACATACGTCTCAAACCTTCTTTTTATCGAAAAACCCGCCGCGTTGGGGGTGGATAATACCAAAACGCCGTCGGCGCTTAGTCGCTGATAAAATAAAAATATCATCTTTTCAAAATCTTTTATATGCTCGATAACGTAAAAAGAGGTTATAACGTCGTAAAAATCCGGACTCTTTTCAAGATAACTCTGATCGGCGCAAATAGCGTTTAGTCCGAGTTTGTTTTTCATATAATCGACGGCGTAAGCGCTAACGTCTATAGACGTAGTCTTATATCCCTGTTCCTCGGCGTATTCGGCGAAAAAACCCATCCCGCTGCCAAAATCAAGAAGCGAACCGCTATTAATATATTTTTTTAGAATATTTATCCTATTTATAGCTAATTTTCGGATGTTTTCGCGGTCTTCTTCGTATGTTTTGCCGTATAATCTCTTGTACTCTTCAAAAAAGTAATCTTCCACGTAAATATTCTGTTTTTCATTAAAATTTATAGTATAATACAGCCCGCATTTCGGACATTTATACATATTCCATAGAGCGTTTCTATGTAAAAGAGCGCTATCAAGATCGCAACAATACGGACAGATAACCGTCGAAGGCGACCAATCTCTAATAAACTCGGCGACGTTAATAATCCCGTTATTAAAAATTCTATTCTTTACTTCGGAGAGAATCGACGCGCCTTCGGGCTGATATACTTTATCAGACTTCATTAAACCCAATATTTTCTCAATATTAACCTTTAAATCTTTGATTAGCCCCGCCCCCTCTTTATCGCTTATATGATATTTGTAGTCGTAGAATTTTATAAATTTCTCTTGAGAGGAGTTTGCCGCTATTAGCAATACCGGTTTCCCTTGCAATATACATTCAAAAAAAATTCTGTTAAAAGAGGTTGCGATCGCGTCAAATTCGTTTAAATTTAAAGAATTCGACGGCGCAATTTTGGCGGGAACGTTTAGCGCCGATAAATCGTTTTTAGACGCCGCGATAGAGCTATCCGAGGTATAACTAACTTCGTAGCCCAGCTCTGCAAATGCGGTTGAGACGTTCCTTGTCAGTTTTATATAGTCGTCTCCGGTAAAATTTACCAAAACTTTACGTATTTTCTTGGAATAAGCTCTTTTATCGGCGCCGCTTTCCGGACCGGGAGTATCTTCAAAATAAAAGTTGAAATTTATGTTTTTTTTAGACGCGGCGACTCTATTTCCGATCCTAACGTCGGCGATCTCTCCCCCCTCGCCCTTATCGCCTAAAGATACGACCGGTCCTAAAGATTTATAAAACTTCATTTCGTTCAAACTTGTATCGCCGGCGATTACCGCTATCCTATCAAAACTCCCTTCGTTCGCGACAATCGAGCTTAATTCTTCATACTCTATATATTTTATGTCAAAATTATACATTAGATCAGTGTATTCGTAATTATTTTTCTTAAAAGAGGCAAACAGATTGAAATCTGAACTCAATTTATAAGACAACTCCAACGCAAATTTAACGGCGGCTTCGTCTTCTCCGTCGAGTATAATCAGCGCCCTTTTAAATTTTTCAAATTTTAATCCGTCCCATCCCCGCGTTATCGATATTATACTTAAATTTGAAGCGGCGGAGCCAATATTCCTTAAAAGGTAGTTCAATCGTTCGTAATCTTCTCTTGTATCTATAGTTATCCTAACGTCGGCTCTTGCGACTTCGTCGTCATGATATCTATCGCAAGCTATTACAAATTTATCTTTATTATCGTAAATATAGGGGGTAACGTGCTCCATTTGATAAGGGAGCCGCGCGTTTTCGTTAGCCGCCAGCAGAGCCTCCTTCGATATTACTTCGACTCCGCTTCCGTAAGGTATAGGAGCAAGATACGCTAAATCCCGCTTTTTTTTATTAAATAAATCCAGCGTCTCCATGGCGATCTCGGGCGATAAGAGCGGATTATCTCCCGTAGCTCTTATGATAATATCGACCTCGTAATACAGCGCCGCGTCGGCGTATCTTTTCAATACGTTTTGCGACGATCCGGCAAAAATATCCCACCCCAAACTATCCGATATAGGTTTTAAAAGCGGCAGACTCTCGGAAGAGGTTAACAGCGCCCTGACGTCCGCGGGAATAACCGATAACCTCTCCATAACTCTGGCGATCAAGGGTTTTCCGTGAAGATTAATTAATGCCTTACCCGGCATCCTGCAGGAGTTCAATCTGACTTGCAGAAACAATCCGGTCTTCTTTAAACTCATCATATTTTGCCCTTTTTTATATAATCTTCGGATGGATTCGGCTATTTAAAAATTAAATATATAATAATCGTCGCAATTTTTACAAAATTCATGATACTCAAGTTTCGAATTTTTTCTGTATTCGTCGTTCAACTTCTTTGCGATATCTCCAATCGAATTTGTTTGAATATTGCCGATAATCCAATCCGGCTTATAACGGCATATCGGGACGTCCGCGTTTGACTTAACATATATTTCTCTTCTCAGATGAAAGCACGGTATGCGCTCTAAAGGAGAAAGATCTACGACTTTTTTATCCGGAAGCGCTCCGCAATAAGTCGAATATTTCCTGATTATCAGACTATCAACCTCGGAATTGCCGTCTTTATCTGTATTTCTTATATATTTCTCAATCTCTACTTCGTTATCGAGGGTTCTTGTCACCTCCTTATAAGTTTTATAACCTTTTTTCGTAAGTTCTGCAAACAAAGCGTTTAGCGCCCCAAAATTCCCATCCGGTCTTATCTTATTGTAAGTCGTCTCGTCGTAAGCGTCGTACCTTAAAACGATAAAAAAAGAATTTTTATCAATATCAATTTTATCAAGATTCTCAATTATATCGCCTACTTCCGAAACTCCGTCAGACTCGAGTATCAACCTCATACCGTTTGTTGAAACAAAGTCGATCAATTCAAAAACTCCGGGATGCCCAAATACCTCCCCGCGCCCCCCGAAAAGAATCGCAGCGTCAGGATTAATCTCTTTGATTTGAAGAATAGCTTTTTTACAGACTTCAACGTCTAACAAAGAGCCGGGCTCTTCGGTCGGAAGCGCGTATATCGACTCAAGCGCGGGGTTTGAATTTAGTTCAAAACTAACCATATAGGGAACGGTATAAATCTCCGAGGCGTTTTCCGACAAATAACGCTCTATCTCTTTTATTTTAGGAATATTATCAAATATTTTAAATAATTTCACCGCAAAAACTCTCTCTCCAACGTCGTTCGAACCGAATTTGATCCTAAAAAGCCTTAAATCGACGTCGGCTAGAAAAGTTTCTATATCAAAAGAATTTATATCTTTAGACAGACTATAAAAAAGCCAATCTCTCTCGATCGCTTCGTCTTCCTCGACAAGTTTGACAATCTCCGGAATTATCTCCTTCTTTACAATCCTTGGAGTCAAACCGTCGGGATACCCCATAGCGTAAGTAAAATCTGCAATAAATTTGTTATGACGATCCAGCATCTCTTCGACAAATTCATAATCGTAAAAAGGATTACCCGCGTCGAATATTATAATATCGTCGCAATTTCTAGACTCGTCAAAAACCGCTTGTAAAATATCCCTAGCCCTATCGCTTTTAAGAACGACGTTTTTTATCCCTTCGGGAACCGCAGATATTTCCCCTCTTTGCAACAATATATATCTGTCGTATTTGTTATTTTGCGCCAGTTCAAATATCCTTTCAATCGCATTTTTTCCGTTAAAATCTTTTGTTAAATCTTCCTTTATAAAAGAGGCGTCGAGCGCTAGCATTTTCATAAATTCTTCCTAAAATAGTACTCCGTCAATTTTATCAAAACATTTTATAATTGTGAAGTTATTTTTTTTATGATTATAATAAAAAAAATCTTGAATTAACTACAATTTTGAATTATAATGAGCTAGTTAAAAAAAATAACCGTTTTGTATATTTTACTCTTGTATATGCAAAATACAAAAATATTTAGGGGGCGATAATGGCGGATGTACAATATATGTCTTTAGTATCATTCAAAATAAGTAGCGAATTATATGCGATAAATATTATGGAAGTCAACGAAATTATCAGGCATACTGATATTACCCCTATTCCTAACGCTCCGGATTTTGTTGAAGGGGTTATAACCCTTAGAGGCGATATTATACCTATAGTAGATTTGGGTAAAAGATTCAATTTCGAACGGGTAACTCTATCCGAGGACGAAGAACTGCTAAAAGGAATTATTATTATAACCGTCGAAGCTATGACTATCGGCGTTATTATAGATCAAGTCAACCGAGTCGTTCAGATTAATAAAAATCAGATACAACCGCCTCCTCAAATGATATCGGGCGTAGGCGCCGAGTATATTCAAGGGGTGGTAAAGATGGAAGAGAATCTTCTCGTAATACTCGATATTAAAAAATTATTCAGCCGTAAAGAGTTGTTGGAACTTTCCGGGAAAATCTAATTTTTTAAGCGATTCCCTTGTTTTTATACAAACCTCGAAAAAACTTTGAGTTAAAACCTTATTCCAACAAAGCAAAAGAAATGAGATAGAAAATGAAGCAAAAAAATGAGCGAGTGATCGGAATCGAACCGACGCTATCAGCTTGGAAGGCTGAAGTTCTACCATTGAACTACACTCGCGATAAAATTCTTTTATTTTATAGCGCAATATTTATTTTCAGTCAATAAATAATGCCGTTTTTTTATCAAATTCTTGAAAAAAAACGCAAAACAAAAAAGCCAAATCGCTAACGATTTGGCTTTTTTAACAACATCCTTTACTTTATCGATTAAATTTTACTAAGGAGCTTAGTCATCGCGCCGTTTTCAATCATCTCTACTATTCCGTGACCGGATTTCGGAATAACGATAAGATTAACTTTATAAGTATCTCGAATCGCGTAATAGACGCTGTTATAACCGGTTATTCCCCACCATACCTTCCACGCCGCGCCGCCGCCTTGTTTAGTTACAACGTCGTTTTCGCCGGCTAAAATATACGTCGTAGCTTTTGTCGCTTTTAAATCGGCGACGTAATCCGCGACCTTCTCCCCTTTCTTAAAGTTACCGTGAGCGGGATTAAAAGCAAAGTGCGTTACATACGGATTATCCTTTACTAACCTTGCGACAAGGTGTCCCGACCAACTGTGGCTGGTGGCGATTATTTTGTTGCCGTTAAGAGTGGCGTCTTTAATCAACGAAGAGTAAACCGACTTGAACTTTGTATCGTCCGCCGCCCAATAATCTAATCCCTGAGCCATATAGACCAAGACCAAGTTTCTATTAGCAGACTTAGCTTTGAATTTTGCGCTCTCGATAGCTTCGTTAAGGCTGGTCAAAGAGCCGTTGACGTCTATCCAATCGTAAACCCTTGCGTAATTTACGGCGCTCGAATACGTCAACAGAGCCGAGTAGCCGTACTTGGTTATATAATAAATCTGACCTTCTTTATCATGATCCGGATTGCCTACGCCGCCTCTATCTTGCATCTCCTGTAAAGATTTCAACAATAAAGCGTCCTGATTTTCCTCGTATCCGTATCCCGTAAACACCTCTTCCTCAATAACGACCGAAACGTCCGAGTTTAACGTATTATCTACGGTCGCGTCGTCATAAATAAGAACGTTTGAACATCCTGAAAAAATGAAAAACAGCAAAGTTAAAAATAAATATTTGCCCATTCTCATAATAAAATCCTCCAAAGTTTTTTTTATATTTGTAGTTATTATATATATACGACTAAATGTCAAGCAAAATATATAAATTTTTTGTAAATATTTGACAAAAAATACACCTATAGTTAGTCGTACCGCATTTTTTGCGCCCGTCGGTCTTTTTGGGATGAGAAAAAAAATTGACCCATATGTGTCAATTTTTTTGACACATATGGGTATAACGCCAAAACCAACCGACGTCCGCGGATGGACTAGCGTTGGTTTTGCTGCGGTCGAGCGCTACGCATCCTGAAGACGGGAAGGCTAAAAAGCCGCATATGTCAATTTTTCTTTTGACATATGCGGCTTTGTTTTAACGCATTAGCGGCAATTGAAAAACCATTGCCCAACAAAAGGTGTTTTTTAGATTTTCCATTATTCAATATTTCGTAAATATTTTTCATCATTAATCTATAATGCATATCTCCCCGTCCCCTTCAGGTTGCGCCTGTAGGGCGCAACCTGAAGGGGCTACTGCCCCTACGGCGTCGCGCCGTACTTCACTAGAACCACATTCTCGCGTGTATAAGTCCCCGCGACGCTGACTCCGGGTCCGTATGCATAACTTCCCGTACCGTTTTGATACCCCGCCGCGTAAACGTTACCCGAACTATCTACCGCGACAGAATTAAATTTCGACCAATTCGTCCCCGCCGTTACGCTCTTAGCCCATAGAGCCGTTCCCGAAGAGTTATACTTCACAAGAACTACATTACTTGAACCACTCCCCGCGACGCTAACCCCCGCGCCGTAAGTAAAACTTCCCGTTCCCCATTGATACCCCGCCGCGTAAACGTTACCCGAACTATCTACCGCGACAGAATAAAAATGTGAATTGCTATTCCCCGACGTTACGCTCTTAGCCCATAGCGCGGCTCCCGAAGAGTTATACTTCACAAGAACTACATTACCTTCGTAATAATCAGGCCCCGCATAGCTCCCCGCGACGCTGACTCCGGGTCCGTAAGTATAACTTCCCGTTCCGCTTTGATACCCCGCCGCGTAGACGTTACCCGAACTATCGACCGCGACGGAATTAAACTCCGACAATTTCGTCCCCGCAGTTACGCTCTTAGCCCATAGAGCAGTTCCCGAGGAGTCGTACTTCACAAGAACTACATTACTTGAACCACTCCCCGCGACGCTAACCCCTGCGCCGTAAGTAAAACTTCCCGTACCATCTTGATGCCCCGCCGCGTAAACGTTACCCGAACTATCTACAGCGACGGAATTAAATTTCGACCAATTCGTCCCCGCCGTAACGCTCTTAGCCCATAGCGCCGTTCCGGAAGAGTTATACTTCACAAGAACTACATTGACGCTGTATGAATAACTCCCCACGACGCTAACCCCCTCTCCATAAGTATAACTTCCCGTTCCGTTTTGATACCCCGCCGCGTAGACGTTACCCGAACTATCGACCGCGACGGAATTAAAGCACGACGAACTCGTCCCCGCAGTTACGCTTTTCGCCCATAGCGCAGTTCCCGAGGAGTCGTATTTCACAAGAACTACATTATAGTATGAAGAGCTCCCCGCGACGCTTACCCCCTCTCCGTAAGTAAAACTTCCCGTTCCGCTTTGATACCCCGCCGCGTAGACGTTACCCGAACTATCTACTGCGACGGAATTAAAGAGCGACGTATTATTCCCCGCAGTTACGCTCTTAGCCCATAGAGCGTTTCCCGAAGAGTTATACTTCACAAGAACTACATTACTTGAACCACTCCCCGCGACGCTAACCCCCTCTCCGTATGCATAACTTCCCGTTCCGTATTGATGCCCCGCCGCGTAAACGTTACCCGAACTATCTACTGCGACGGAATTAAAGAGCGACGTATTATTCCCCGCAGTTACGCTCTTAGCCCATAGAGCGGGATTAGAATCAAGCATCCATCCGGCGTAAAGTATAGTATCAGTCGTTATAGTATCTGAGTCAAAGTTCCATAGGTTGATTAGAGTAGATTCTTTGTACCACCCTGAAAAAATATAATTCGTTTTTGTAGGATCTATCGGTTGAGTTACTTTTCCCCCATAATTTATTGTTTGCGAATTTACAAAACTTCCTCCGTCTGAATTAAAAGTTACTTCGTATAACGGAGCGATCGTCGTAGACGTCGAAGTTGTCATTGAAGCGACAGACGTAGACGTGGTCGGAGCAATCGTCGTTGTTGTAGTAGTCGACGTTGTAGTCGTTGGAGCGATCGTCGTTGACGTCGAAGTTGACGTAGTCGAGACGGCGGTACATATATATATCGCCGATACGACGTCGGAGTCGATCATACCGTCTTTAGTCGCTTTAGCGTAAACCGTTTTAGTCTCGCTTATCAGCAGTATAGTTCCGATAACCCAATTAACATTATCGTAACTATATCGTATAACGGCGTCTCTCGTCGAACAATTTATGTCTACCAATACGGGAGATTTAAACTTTGTCCCCGACTCGACTGAAAAAGTCGGCGCTTTTACCTTCGGTATAGTTGTCGTCGTAGTCGTAGACGCGTATGCGTCAATCGTAGTCGACGTCTTAACGCTTGTCGAGGTTGTAGTCGAGGGGAGCGTAGTCGAGACATCTTGGATTGAGCTTGTGGTCGTCGACGTCGCCGCGTTTGTACATATATATATCGCCGATACGACGTCGGAGTCGATCATACCGTCTTTGGTCGCTTTAGCGTAAACCGTTTTA
>MWDO01000006.1 GCA_002070605.1 Spirochaetes bacterium ADurb.Bin133 | reverse complement strand
TAAGATCTGCTATTGCGACTAAACATCATCCATCTATACAGGCTCGAAGCCTATGATGTCGCTTTCGATGTAAGATTGACCGTTGATTAAATATATTAATCATATGTACGAGCTCGAAGCTCATGCGTCCTAACAATCTTTCATCGTACTTAACCAAACTTGGTTCAATTATAACCGCTTTAGCAGATTTAATCAATACTTTTACCTTAGCATCATATGCGGCGCGGCGCTCCCCGAGAAAAATTGGACGCATATGGAGTAAATATTTTTATCCCCCAAAAAACTGACGGGAAAAGCGTCGCGATAATAAAGAGGCGCTACTTAGATTTATCGATTGCGCCGCTTAAAACAATACCCAAACTGTTGCCTATGCCGGCGACGTATGGATTTTCAAAAATATTCTTTTCCGAGAAAAATATCCTGTTTTCGTTTACCGCGTATTTTGTCGTTAATATCTCTTTTATTTTATTTAACCTCTTATATGTCAGATTGAGGTAGTCGGATTCGGTCGGTTGAAACAGTTTTAACAGCTCTTTCCTCATATCTTCCGCATTTATATCGGCGGGCGGCTCTTTTTTAGCGGTTTCCATATAAATTTTTTTGATAATCGACGTTTCTTCTTCGCTCCCTTTTGCCGGAAGGGTCGCCGTATAGTTAAATATTTTTTCCTTAAGCATTTCTTCTTTTATATAGGGCATATCCGCTTGTTTATCAAGATACCCCTCGACGTAGAAAGAATATTTTGGATTAGTAAATTTTGTTTTTATTTCTCCGGAAAATATGTCGTCCGCATCAAGCAAGGTTTTGTCGGTACCGGGAATGAAATTAACTATTTCGTAAGATCCGTCTTTGATAAATTTATCAGTAATCGACCCCGTAAAGGTTTTGTTTGAGCGATTTATTATATCGTAAAAAATATTGAAAAACATTTTACGAAAATCTATCGAGGGCTCGTTCCATTTCCCTTTTACGGGGATAGAGAGCGAGAATTTGTTTTGTTCGTCTTCAAGCAGGGGGATTATCTTAGACAGATCCGCTCCCGACGCCGGGGCGGCTTTCTTGATTTTAAAATTTGTAAAATCGGCGTCAAAAATCGCGTCAAAATCGTTCTCTTTCAGATGAAAACTTGACGATATTTCGGCGGAGCCGGAGAGTATATTGTAACCGAGATAATAGTTTAGGTATGGATTAAACGACGGCAAAACGAGGTCGCCGCTTTTTAGCGTTCCGTTCAGATAGTTTGCGCCTATCGTCGTTGCGAAGTAGAATGAGTTTCTGTTATTAATTAATCCGGAAATATCAATCGAGCCTTCGGGATAGACGAACGAAGGAAGGTTTTTTATCTCGCCGGATATTGCCGATAACGTTAGAGACATCGGAGAATTCAACGAATAATCGGTATAGAGGATTTTACCGTTGAATACTTTTACAAAATCGATATTTAAGTCCAACGACTCGCCTTTTTTAGTAAAGTCGATATTTTGTAGAGAAAAAAGATACAGTTTTTTGTCGTTTTTTATATCGACTGTGAAAAACGGAGAATTTAGCGCGATAGAATTAATATTTAGCCGGACGGGATTTAACGAAAAATTGTGAAGAGCGCAGTCGAAACTTTCTATTTTCATAATCGCTTTGTCGTTATGAAAAAGCGAAAGGTCTTTAAAATAAATCTTACCGTCCGTCCGGATATCGACGACTTTATCGAGATTTACGGTCGCATTTTGATTTAACTCAAGGGCTTTGAGATAAAAACAGACCTTCTCCTTTTCAACGTATTCTCCTTTTATATCGTTTATTCCAAACGCGTTTTGAAATTCAATCTTTGTTCTATTATTTTTGCTATCGCTTTTTAAAGTAATTTTGTTCTCTTTAATAGTAAAATTAAGGTTATTTAAAGCGAATATAGCGCTTATAAAGGATAAACCGGTCGTATTAAGTTTCTTAAAGGAATAAATGCTGTTTTTTATATCTATATCTCCGGAATCAACCGATATTTTATCAATGACGATTTTGTTTTTCCCGATAAGATAGTTAATATTAAAAAAATCTCCGCTTCCTTTAATTACAAATTTATCGGGAGAATAGTCAAAATTTCCCGAAAATTTTCTAATTTCAACATTCTCCAAATTAGCAGATTTTGTTTTAAGAAATGCTATTTTAAGCGGCAAAAAATTCTCAACGCTAACCGAATTTAGACTTATAGTTTTTTTCGTAACGTTAAAAAAACCGTCGCATCTGATATTTTCGCAAATATTGCGGGAGTTTAGATTCATAGCAAACGCCGAATTTATATCTTTATCCGTCGATAAATTTTGCAAAGAGAGCGAGTTTATTGTAACGGGAATTCTCTCTCCGTTAATCCGATCGTCTATAACTATCTCCGTCCCTTTTATTTGCAGATCGTCCAATTTAAAAACAAATTTATTTTTACCCGACGGTTTGTCAAAAATCGACGACCTCTCCTTTCCTATATCCGATATTCTTAACGTTAAAGCGCCCGATGTAACTTTTATCGACGCCATATCGAGATTGTCGCCAAATATATTGTAATCGTTAATCAAAACCGAACCGCTAACGTTAGTAAGGATCGGGACTCCGGTTTTGTTGTCGTTAATATTTAATTTTTTTACTTCCGCGCTTCCTTTCAGAAGCAGTCGCGGTTTACGGTTTTTATATGTGATAAACGATACTTTCGCGTTTGCCGTAATTACCCCGGACTTAATTTTGAGGTTTTGTATATCTGGAATATAATCGGCAATTTGGGCTATATTAAATTTGTTTAGCATAATATCGAATTGATTTATCAACGAATCTTCCTTGATCGTCGTAATCCCTTTGATATTGAAGTTTTTATCAAAAAACTTTCCGGAAATTATCGGTTTTATCTCTTCCGGAGAAGAGGTATTTATCCCGGCGAGTCGTACGTTGAGGTCCTTCAGGATATCGGTACTCGCGCCTTTTTCGCGTAAACTTAGCCGGCCGTTTATCAAAACTATCTCCTCAAGAGATATTGGGATTTTCAGGCCGGAAGAGCTCTTCTTTGTTTCAAGATATTCCGGAACAACAAAATCATACTTACCTTTTTTTTCGATAAAAGTATCGGGCGCGTCGATATAGAGACTCGTAATCGTCGGTTTTAGTTGAATAGTTTTTAGCGCGTCGACGTCGACCTTGAGATTATCTATCGTTAATAAGCGGGTATCTTTGTTATTCAGCGTTATGCCGCTAAGCTCAAACGAAGTCCTTAACGGATTGTATCTGAACTTTTTTATTATTAAGTCTCTGTTGAAAAGTTTCTTAAATATAGTTTTGGAATTTAAGAGTACGACGTAAGGTAAAACCGTATATACGACGGCAAAAACGACGCAAAGCGCAAGAATAAACTTTAGTATTCTTATAAATATGTTTTTCTTGCCCTTAATTTTTTTGGGTTTATTTGCGTCGTTTTTTTTATTCTTAATTTTTTTGGACGTAACGCGCTCCTTTATTGAGAATAATAACTGAAAACTTTTAATAAATAAAGATTTTTTTGGACATAAATCAGAAAAAAAGGCTGCCTCAAATTTTTGAGACAGCCTCTTTTTATAGTTTGAAAATTGTTATTTTCTTTTCTCCGCTTCGTTTTTACAATCAATACATAAAGTAGTCCACGGTATAGAGGTCAATCTATTCTCATTAATTTCATTTCCGCAACTAACGCACGTTCCAAAAGTTCCTTCTTCAATTCTTCTGAGAGCCGACTCAATGGATAAAAGCGACTGTTGACTTTTTTTATTTAAAACGCTCAAAATGTTATGCGCCACTGTAAAGGACGCGTCGTCAACCGAATCGTTGACGTTACTTGAATCCGTCTCAAAGAGATCTCTTGCAGTTTCTTCGCCGTTCGTTAACTCCTGCATAATCTCTTGTCTCTCTTTAATCAAAAGTTCTTTGTAATAATCCATTTTTTCTTTTGTCATGATGCGCCGCCTATGATATGTAAAAATTTCGGAAACCATATCATATATTACAATAAAAGTCAATTATATTTGAGTTTATCTTGTTTCCCGTCGGTCTTTTGGGAATTTGGACGCATATGTGTCAAACTAAAAAAAATGACACATATGAGACGCGACGCGCCTCGACAAATAAATTCAACGCATATGGAGCTGCATACGCGGCGCGCTTCCTGATAGAAAATGACACATATGGGTTCTTGACGGGGGAGAAATTGACACATATGGAACAATTAGTAAATTATTTCTTATTCCCCCAAAAAACCGACGGGCGCTATAGAGCTTTCATTTAAAATATTTACATTTTTTTCAAAATACTCTATATTGGGAGTAATAATTTTTTTGGAGAATCAAATTGTTCGCAATATATGGATTGGGCAATCCCGGGAAGGAGTATTCGAGAAACAGGCATAACGCGGGATTCATATTTTTGGATTATCTCTCGGATAAATACGGGCTTGAAAAGTTCAAGAAAAAGGATAACTTCCTTTATACTTATATAGAATTTGACAATAAAAAAGATATTTTGATAAAACCGAAGACTTTTATGAATCTAAGCGGGCTTGCGGTGGTTAGAGCGGAGAATTTCTTTAAAATTGAGCGCGGAAAAATCGTTATTATATACGACGACGTCGCTCTCCCTTTGTCTATGATCAGAATCCGCGAGCGCGGAAGCGAAGGGGGGCATAACGGTCTCAAAAGTATAACGCAAAATTTAGGGACAAACGACTACTCGAGGATAAGGATCGGAGTGGGGGCGCCGCTTTCGAACGAACGTCTCAAAAATTACGTTCTTGGAGATTTCTGCGAAGAAGATATAGCGGCGTTGAAGGGCGACATTTTCCCGAAAGTCGAGGACGCTTTGAAGTTAGTCGTATCGGGGGAGATCAAAGAGGCGATGAACAGGTATAATGAAAGAAATAGAGCGGAAATTTAGAGATTTTTTAAATAAAAATAATATTCATAATAAAAAAATAGTTATCGCATTTTCCGGCGGAAGGGACAGCGTCGCGCTTTTCGACCTTTTTTATAGATACAAAGAAAAATTCAATCTAAAACTACTCGCCGCTTACGTCAATCACAATCTAAGAGGCGCGGATTCAAAAATAGAGCGCGACTTTGTCGAGAACTTTGCGAGCGATAGAAACGTCGAAATTCGCGTTAAATCTATAGAACCGTCGTTTTGGAAAGAAAAAAGCGGCGAATCGATAGAAATGCGCGCAAGAGGCGTAAGATACGGCTATTTTACCGAAATAACCCAAAAAGAAAGCGCCGATTATATCGCGACGGCGCATCACCTCGACGATAAAATCGAGACTTTTTTTATAAATATTTTAAGGTCTTCGGGGACGGAGATACTTTCGTCGATCCCGGAAAAATCGAAAAATATAATCCGTCCGCTTTTAAACGTATCGAGAGAAGAGATCGACGAGTATATCGAGCGCGCCGGACTAAAATATATCGACGATGAGACAAATTTTGAAAATAAGTATTTCAGAAACAAAATACGAAACGAACTGATTCCCGTTTTGGAAAAAATAAAGCCGGAATTCAGAAAAAATTTTAGCGCTATATTCAGATATTTCGATGAAGAGCGAAAATTTAAAATCGCCGCCGGTAAAAAAGCCCTAAAAAGAATTCTTATTTACGCGGATAAAAAAAATATTTCTATCGATTACGTCAAATTTTCCCGGTCTAAACCGGCGCTTAGAAAGATCGTCGTAAAGATAATCCTGAAAAAAATCGGATATCCCGCCAAACCAAATGCGATAATGTTAGATATATTGTCCAAAACGCTGAAAAACAAAAGGGTATTTTACCGCAAATCCAACCTGCTGATACAGAGTAAAAGCGATCGGCTCTATTTTACAAACGTCTCTATCAAAGAGAAACTCTCTGTTATAATAAACAAACTTCCTATTGAAATCGATACCAAAACATACGGATTTCGCTTTTCAGAAAAAACAACCGTTCAAGATTATAAAAACGTTTTCTGTTTCAAGCGCGACGAAAACTGTTTCCCGTTGACTGCGAGAATTTTAACAAACGGCGATACGATATTCATTCAAAACAAAGAGAGAAAAATAGCCGACATTTTACAGGACATGAAAATCCCTAAAAATTTAATCTCTTCCGGCTTAGCGATTTGCGATAATCAAAAGAATATTATCGGTTTTTATATCTTTGAAGAGTTCCGCGTATCCGAGAACTTTTATGCAAATCCGAACTATTCGACGGTAACGGGGGAGAGGCTATGATTTACGATCGGCTTGAGGCGCTAATTGGGGAGGCGGCGCTTAAAAAATTAAACGGCGCATATGTGTCTGTTATCGGACTCGGCGCCGTCGGCTATACCGTATGCGAAGCGCTATTGAGATCGGGAATAGTTAATTTAAAGATAGTCGATCACGATATTATAAAAGAGACTAATTTTAACAGACAACTGCTTGCGCTCGAATCGACGCTTGGGCAGAAAAAAGCCGCCGTCGCAAAAAAGCGTCTTCTCGATATAAATAAAAACGCAAACATCGAAGCGATCGACGGTTTTTTTCACGTCGAGACGGCGGATGAAATTCTTAAAAATCCGCCGGATTTTGTAGTCGACGCGATAGACAGCTTAAATCCAAAGTTTAATCTTATTTTAGAGTTATTAAAAAGAAATATCCGATTTATATCCAGTATGGGCGCCGCGAGAAAACTTGATCCTTTCAAGATAAAATACGGCGATATAACGGGCGCGACAAATTGTCCGCTTGCCAAAATGATCAGAAAACGGCTACGAAAAAAAGGGATTACGACCGGAGTCAAATGCGTATATTCTGAAGAAAAACCGGTAGGCGTCAAAACCCCTCTAATAGAGGAAGAGGATTATTACAAAAGAGGAAGAAATCGAATCCCTATCGGAAGCATTGCGACTGTTACGGGGATATTCGGGAATACTATCGCGGCATGCCTGATTGACGAAATTCTGAAAAATTAGTCAAAGCAGATAGCGCTTTCGACATCGCGCCCCTCTCTTTCACAAAAAGAGGGGCGCGAAGTTATTTCAATAATACCCCCACTCTTTAAGAATATCGTCGGGGCTATCTACTTTTATGGCGCCGGAGTTTATCAGCATAGCGTTGCCTTTGTAAACATCCGAGTCTTCAAGCGGATTTAGCGCAAAGAGATCTCTGTTATAGTCCGTCGTCAAAAAAGCCGTTATCAGACTCCCCGAACGCTCCGGCGCTTGAACTATCAACACCCCCCGCGTCAATCCGACTATGATTCTGTTGCGCTTTGGAAAGTACCACTTGCGGGGGAGATAACCCGGCGGGTATTCGGATATTATACCGCCGTTATTCGCAAGCATATCGCGGGCGACGTTTTTGTTTGTCGCGGGATAAATTCTGTCTATACCGCACCCCAATACCGCGATAGTTTTACCTTTGTTATCGCAACAGGCTCTGTGCGCGGTCGCGTCTATTCCGTCGGCAAGCCCCGATACGATAGTAAATCCTTTGTCGGTAAGATATTTTGTATAAATTTCAGCCGCTTGTATACCGTTAGAACAGGGAGCGCGCGTTCCTACTATAGATATCGATCTGTAATAGTCAAACGTTATATCCCCTTTGTAGTATAATAAAAACGGATAATCCGGTATCTGTTTTAGCCCTTCGGGGTAAGCGGGATCGTCGTAACGTAAAGTCCTAATATTGGCGTTATCGATGAAATTCGACATTTTCTTAGCCTCTGAGACAAAATATTCAACGTTGAATCTCGAACCGCTCCAATTTCTGCCTAGAATGTTCTTTATAGTAGATTTGCCAAGCTCCATTATCTTTCGAGACGATTGATATTTTGAGAATAGAGTCGTCTTTTCAAGAGGCGTTATACTTTCGTCAAACGAAAATGCTATATCGTATATCGTGTTTTCGTTCATTGCATCAACTCCTTAACGGTTCTGGTAAATTCGTCGAGTTTATCTATCTGTTCTTTTGTAAGTTTTTTCTCAAAAGCGTATAGCTCGTTGTAAACTCTCAGAGCCTCTTCGTAACGTTCCAGCATATAATACGCCCGTCCTAACAAAAAGTACGCATCGGCGTAAAAAGACGACTTTAACAAAACGATATATTTTTTTAGCGTCTCTATAGCTTTATCGTAATCCTCGCTTCCATAAACGAGGAATTGAGCGTATGCGTATAAAAATTCTTTGTTATCCGGCGTAATATTTAAAGCGTTTTGATAATAATTATCGATTATAGGCATATATTCCGGCTTATTTTCAATCTTTAGTAAATTTACGTAACAAACGGCGAGCCAGTAATATATAGAGCCGTCGTTAGTTCTGACCTCTTTCGCCAATTCAAGATGCTTAATCGCTAAGGCGTAGTTTCTGTTCATCATGAGGCGTTGACCGATATCCCTGTTCAGCCCGCCGTAAGAGTTATAAGCGTCGGTAAGAATGTCGATCGCTTGACGGTATTGTCTTGAAGCCTCCATTTTCTTCTCAATATCGTCGGATCTCGCCATGCGTCTGACCAAAAAAAGCGGGTCGCCGTAACATCCCGACAACATTACCGCCGCAGCCGATATTAACAATAATTTTTTCATATTCTCCTCCAAATTTTCTTTATTATATATAACAACAAAAAGTTAAAAAGTCTTTACAAAGATAGTAAAATTTTACAAACATTTTTTAAATATTCCGTCTCGGCGGCGTTCCATCCGAACAACTCTATTTCCTTTAAATATTTTTCGACAAATTTGCGGTCTATGTTGTAGAAACTTGCAAGACAATTTCTCGCTAAAATTACTTCGTCTATCCAACCGGCGCCGATCTGATTATTTTTAAAATAATTTTTATAATCCCCTTTTTTGAATATAAAAAGATTATTCAGGTCGAAATTGTTCCCCACAAATCCTATTAACTCTTCGCCGGAATCTTTGATTTGTAAATTTTGATTATACGGACAGACGGCGCGACACTCCCCGCATCCGTAAAATCTCGTCCCCCATTCTTTAATCAAATCGTAATTAAAATCAAGCGAACTTGATATATGCTGGAGACACCGCCCTTTTACTACCTTTTTATCCGACAACGCGCCGGTAGGGCATGCGTTCAAGCAGGCGCGGCAATCTTTGCATAAATCGACCGCCGCGACTAAATCGGGATCAATATCGATATTCAATAATATAGAGCCGATTACGAACTTCGAGCCGTATTCCGCATTTGTTACGAGCGAATTCCGCGCGATATATCCGAGCCCGCCGCTGTAAGCCGCCAGTTTGTCGTTTAGTTTGGAGTTTACGAATATCCTGTAAAATTTGTCGTTGCGACAATTGTCGCGCGATAATCGTTTTATCCCCTTTGCCAGTTTATCAAGTTTTTTTGAAAGAATTTTATAAAAATTCGCCGAAGTATATTCGGCAATACAACCGGGTTTGTCGGCGGGAATATTCCATTCATAGTTATAAGATAACAGAGCGGAAACGACGGTTTTAGCGTTTGAGAATAGCGATCTAATATCGCGAAATTCATTTTGTTTATAAAAATATTTTTCGTAATAGATATAATCGTCTACCTTTGCAAAAGAAATTTTATCAATACCGAGACTCTCGGCTAAACAAGCGATAGATTTTTTTTCCATAATTAATAAATATAACAAATTTATATTTTTTTCTTTAAAAAAGCAAAATTATATTATATAATTTTGCAAGAATGTTGTATATGTAAAAAAACATATTTATTTTTCTGAGGATGTAGTATGCAATTTAGAAAGAAAATCTTAGTTGTCGACGACGATAAAAAATTAACCGAAATTATCGAGAAGTATTTTACGCAATACGAATTTCAAGTTACGATCGCCAACGACGGGAACAATATCGAGGAACTCATAAGAGATACAAAACCGGACGTGATCTTACTCGACGTTATGCTGCCCGACAGAAATGGTTTTGATATTCTAAGAGCTATACAGAAAGAATTTGACATACCGATCATAATGCTCACGGCAAAAGGGGACGAAGTTGATAAGGTTATCGGGCTTGAGATGGGCGCCGACGACTACGTTACCAAACCTTTCTCTATCAGAGAGTTGATTGCCCGTATCAGGACGGTTCTTAGAAGGTTTGTTACTCCCGCCGGAGATTTTTCTAATAAAAAAGATATTCAGTATCGCAGCGTAACTATAATACCCGATAGGAGAACGTTAAAAATAGGGGACACGGAGCTCGAACTGACAAAGACCGAGTTTGATCTGCTTTATCTTCTCGCTTCCAATCCCAATAAGACCTTTACTCGAGAAGAACTGCTCAAGATCGTCTCCGATAGGGATTACGCGATTTTTGACAGATCGATCGATATGCACATAAGCCATTTACGAAATAAATTGAAACTCCAAGACCCCGTTTGTTGCGCGATTAAAACGGTATGGGGAGCGGGTTATAGGTTTGAAGTTTCTGAATAGATCTTTTTTCAAAGTAACAATAACAAAAAAGATTGTTCTGCTTTATCTTCTTATATTATTATCTTCCGTAGTGTTGACCTCGATATCTTCCTATCTTACGTTTCAGAAGTTGATGGACAATCAGATGTCGATAATAGACGTTAACACCAGCGTTATTAAGACCAGAGTTGAAAATTTGTATGAAAAAAACACAAATATTTTTGAGTTGCCGGATCTCAGCGAAAAAATATTAAAAAAAGACAAAGATTCTAAAAAGATACTGCAAACTATAGAAAAAAATTTTCCGGGATATAAATTTAAAATTCCGACCGTAGAGGGAACTATCGAATACGTAGATATTCCTAAACTAGTGTACGATAGGAAAGAAATGAGGTATTTCTTTGAAATAACGCGAGAAATAAGCTTTTCAGAGAATCTTCCGTTTAAATCTATACAACTTTCGATAAAATTAAACTATTATCAGATAATTTTGAAGAGTTTGCTGCTCGGCACTTTGATTGCGACGATCATTTTGATACCGTTTATCATATTCTTTTCAAATTCTATCGTAAAGCCGGTTTTGAAAATTTCTAAAGGTTCAAAACAAATAGCGGAAGGCAACTTAGGCGTTCAAGTCGAATACGATTCGGAAGACGAGCTTGGAGATCTTGCCCGGACTTTCAACTATATGTCGAACGAGTTGACTAATATCAAAAAGATCCGCGACGATTTACTCGCTACGATCAGCCACGAACTTCGCACCCCGCTCGCCCGCATCAAAGGTTATACGGAGCTGATGCTGGATTTAAAAATTACAAAAGTCGAACAAGACGTTTACTACAGATCTATATTGCAGGAAGTCGACTTTTTAAACAATATGATCGGCGAGATTCTGGAAATATCGCGTTTAGAGTTGAATAAAGAGAGTTTGTTTCCCGAAGAAACAGATTTTGGTTATTTCCTTGAAAATTTGAAGAGAGAAACGGACGTTCAAAAGACTATTCAGAATGTAGAATATATATTTGATTACGAATACGGTCTATTTTGCTCGATAGACGTTGAAAAGATCTACAGAGTTTTTCAGAATATTATTCACAACTCTATAAAGGCTAAAGCCGATAAGATACAAATATCCGCTAAAAAAGAGAACGATTGGATTATTATTAAAATAGTCGACAATGGGATAGGGATACCCGCCGATCAGTTAGAAATAGTTTTTGAAAAATTCTACAGAGTAGATAAATCGCGCGACAGAAAAACCGGCGGGTTTGGTCTGGGGCTCGCTATCTGCAAAGGTATAATTAGGGAACACAAAGGGGAGATATTTTTCAGCAAAGTTGAAAAAGGGACGCAGTTAAATATCAAACTGCCTTTTATTAGAGTTCAAAGCGATTCTTCCAAAAGCGATACCGTATAAACGGCGACGGCTCTATTCTTGCCGACCGAGTCAAGTTCTTCGTTAGTTTTCGCCTTTACGGATATTCTATCGACCGATATTCCGATTATTTCAGATAATCTGAACTTAATACTGTCGATATACAATCTAAGTCTCGGCTTTTGGCAAATTATCGTCGAATCTATATTAATTATGCGGTATTTGCGTTCTTTTATTAACTCGACCGTCTCTTTTAGAAGTATAGCCGAGTCGATATTTTTGTATTTTGGGTCGTTGTCCGGGAAATGCGCCCCTATATCGCCGAGATTTGCCGCGCCAAATAGAGAGTCGATTATGGAATGTATAAGTACGTCGCCGTCGGAATGAGCCAAAAACCCTTTATTATAAGGGATTTCCACATTTCCTAAAATAAATTTTCCTTTTGATACCAATTTATGAATATCGTAACCTGAGCCGATTCTCATTTCCATAGTTTTTTTATCCTTCCGTAAATCTTTTTTGCTTTTATTAAATCGTCGCGAAAAGTGATCTTCAAAAGATCGTCGTCGCCTTCGACTATTTTAATTTTAGTAGAGGTCCCCTTCAACAATTCGGTATCGTCGGTAAAAATCTTACCCGATTCTATCGAATTTTTATAAGCGCCGTATATAAGTTCAAAATCAAATATCTGCGGAGTTTGTATAGCTCTAGCCAAATACTTTTCGGGATGCTCCGCAATAATCCCGTCGTCGTCGACTATTTTAATAGCGTCGACGACTTTTATACCGGGAGCGGCGGCTTTGCGCGCGATAGCTTCGGCGTATATCTTTTCGATAAGTTCGGGTTTTATAAACGGTCTCGCTCCGTCGTGTATAGCGACATAGTTGACGCCGCCGCGCTCTTTTATGAAGGATAAAGCGTTATATACCGAATCTTTTCTCTCCAAGCCGCCCGGTATAAATCCGGCGAACTTTTCAAATCCGGAGAAATACTTTTTTTTATAACGCAGCGCAAGTTCCTCGCAAGCGCTATTAATTACCACATAAATTTTACCGGTATGTTTAAATTTGTTAAACGAATATAGCGAATAATAAAGAAGCGGTTTGCCGGCGATCAGAGCAAAAGTTTTTGGCGTTCCTTCGCCGAATCGTTTTCCGACGCCGCCGGATAGTATTATCGCATCCATAACGACTCCGTTAGAAAATTTCTCAAGCCTTACGCCTTATCAAGTGGTATAATCGGCGTTTATCTTAACGTAATCTATCGAAAAATCGCATGTCCATACCGTCCATTTACCGGTCTTACCGGCGTTCATATCCAGCGTAACTTTTATATCTTTTTTCTTCAAAATATTCTTAGCGTCCTTTTCCGCATACTGCGCCGGCTCGCCGTCTTTAAATACCGTCAGTTCGTCAAATTTTAACGAGCATTTTGTAAAGTCAAAATCGACCCCGCTATAACCGGCGGCGCATATTATTCTGCCCCAGTTGGGGTCTTCTCCGTAAAAAGCGGTCTTGACGAGGTTGGATTTGGCTATCGAAATCGCTATTTTTTTAGCGTCCTGATCGGAGGCGGCGTTCTCTACCGTTATCTCGATAAATTTGGTCGCCCCCTCGCCGTCGATAGCTATTTTTTTTGCCAGAGCCGTATTCACAAAATTCAACGCTTCGCAGAATAACTTGTATTCCTCGCCGGCGGTATCTATAATCTCTTCGTTATTTGCTAATCCGCTTTTCATTATAATAGCCGTGTCGTTTGTGCTTGTGTCGCCGTCGATTGTTACCGAATTGAAACTTTTCTCAACGGATTCGTCAAAAGCTCTTTTTAGAAGGTAATCTTTTATGGAAACGTCCGTAAAAACAAATCCCAGCATCGTAGCCATATTGGGATGTATCATCCCCGACCCTTTAGCCGTTCCGACGATAGTATATTCGCCGCCGGCGGACTTTACCTTGACGCCGACAATTTTATCGACGACGTCGGTAGTCATTATCGCAAGAGCAAAGTTTTTCTCATTCTCCTCCCTTATAATGGATTTAAGTTTGTCAATACCGGAAAAGACTTTATCCATAGGGAGCTGTCTCCCGATCACCCCCGTCGAGCATAATAATACGTCGGAAGGACTATCGAGTTCAAAAACCTCGGCGACTTTTTTTGTTATATCTTCGGCGTTTTTTAAGCCTAACTCGCCGGTACAAGCGTTAGCGCAACCGCTGTTGACTATAACGGCGCGGGCTTTATTACTTTTAAGATTCTCTTTACATATCTGAATATGCGCCGCCTGTACTTTATTGGTAGTGTACTTTGCATAGCATGCAGCCGAAACTTCGCACAATACCATACCTAGATCGAGACGATTTTTATACTTAATCTCGCATCCGCAGGCGTTTGAGAAAAATCCCTTTACTAAATTAATTGACGGATTTATTATTTCAACAATATCCTTATCCATGACGCTTCCCTCCCCTACAAAATATAAATCATATAAAATCAAAAAATGCTAATTAAGTCAACGCTTAAAGCAAAGATTTTTGTAACTCGTCAGTTTTTTTTTGACACATATGAAACAAATATTTTTAGTCCCCAAAAAACCGACGGGCGCCTTAATTATACCCAATAATCAGTAAAATTATGTTTATTGATTATATTAATATTTTCAACTTTGTAATTCTCCATAAACTCCTTCGGCTTTTTTGAGGTATCCTTATTCCACTTTATTTCATAACAGGTCAGACTACCATTAATTTCTTCAATATAGTCAATTTCTTGTTTCTGCAGATTTCTCCAAAAATAACTATTTTTTGAAATTCCATCGTTAGCGCTGTTTTTAATCATCTCATTTATAGCAAAATTCTCCCACAGCGTTCCAACATCGTTTCTTATGTCAAAAGAATTGAGATTATTTATTAGCGCGTTCCTTATACCCGTGTCCCAGAAGAAAATTTTTCTCATCCTTTTTAATTCATTCCTCCGATTTGAACTATAAGGATTTAATCTATAAACTATAAATGATTTTTCAAGTATCTCTATGTATGTTTCAATAGTTTTTTTATCAATGCCGACAATTTGCGCAAGCTCCGTATAGGAAACTTCGTTCCCTGCCTGTAAAGCCAACGCCTTCAATAATTTTTCAAGAGCGTAATGATTTCTTATGTTGTTAAATTGTAGAATATCTTTATAAAGATAACTTTTTGTTATCTCTTTCAGAACAGATTCCCCAATGTCCGAGTTTGTAATAACTTCAGGATACATACCAAAAATTATTCTTTTTTCTATCAACCTTTTTATCTCAATCGCATTATATTCGCCGCTTAACTCATTGATAGATATGGGATATAAAAAAAACTCAAACTTTCTTCCTGTAAGCGGCTCGATAATACTGTTTGACAAATCAAACGACGACGATCCCGTAGCGATAATCTGAATATCCTTAAAATTATCGACAAGCAATTTCAGAGTTATACCTATATTTTTTATTCTTTGCGCTTCGTCTATAACGACAAGCGTATTATTGCCGATAAAAGATTTTAATTCGGTAGAAGTTTTATCCGTTAATTCGTCTCTGATGTCGGGCTCGTCGCAGTTTAAATAAATTGATTTACCGTCAAAGTTTTTTATAATCTCTTTTACCAGAGTCGTTTTACCAACCTGTCTCGCTCCGTAAATTATAATAATCTTGCCTTTAAGAAAAACCTCTTTTATTCTATCAAAAATTTTACGCCTAATAATCATCCTTATTCCCGTTTTTCTATATTATTTGGAGAATATACTCTCTAAATATACATCTATTTAGAGAATAAGTCAAATAATAAACATAAATATTTTTTCATACTAATGAGTTAATCATTGCTTGTTTACCAACAAGTTGCTTTGGGTTTAATTTTAAAATTTTATCCATATTGTTTTTAAAATTTAAAGGACTAATCTCATTTTCTTTTAAGACCGTCCCACATTCAATGATTAAGCGCGCCGCCGGGAATTGCGGAAACAAATCAAATTCGAAGAAAAATTAGGTAATGTAATAAATTTTGCATAAATAGCGTCTTTCTACGCTTTTTTTGCCATATAATATCTCCTATGCGCTTTATTATTTGGCTAAATACGCAAAGTTATTTATAAATTTTCAGAATATAATATTGTTCTACCGAAATCGAAAGCCCCGATATTCTGTGAAGACCGATTTCTTAAAGATTAATCTTAAAGTTTTTCAAACTTATATTTGCTTGCTTCAAAATACTTCTCAAAGTTCCTTCCGGAATTTCTTTTTTATTCATGGGAACAATTGCCGTGTTTTCATCCAAATCTTTATATTTCCCATGAGAGCCCTTTTGGGAAACAAATTTAAATCCACATTTTTCTAAAACTAATATAATTTCTTTAGATGAGTAAATATTAGGCATTTATTAATTCCCGCCCTAACATTATTTTATTGATCTTGGGAAGATCGAAAGTTTCATTTTCAAAATAAAGTTCAACCGCTTCTTTTAAGTTTGCCGTCGCCTCGTCTATAGTCTCTCCAAATGATGAAACATTAACATTAAGACATTGCGAAACGTAATATTTACCTTCCTGCCAGATAACAAACTCGATTTCCTTCATAATCTGCCTCGCTAAAATTTGACCCCTTAATTAAAGTCCAAAATCGTTTTTTTTAATATAACACAAATTTAAAACTTTTTTCACTATTTTTTATCATTTTCGCTTATATTATCAGCGATAAACCGCTTAACAACGTAACTCGTCAGTTTTTTGAGGCGAGGAAATGAACGCATATACGACGCGGCGCCCCTCGATAAATAAATTGCGCCATATGTGTCAAAAACAAATTGACACATATGAAACAGATATTTTCTATTCTCCAAAAAACTGACAATTTACTACGCAAAGTTATTTATAGTCTCGTTCTTGTTATTTATCCAAAAGGAAATCATCGATTTTCTTTTGGATAAATAATTTCAACTTTTCAACTTTTTCAATCATATTTTGATTTAGCTCTTTAGAATCGACATTATCGTTTTTACAAATATTATGATCGCAAATAGAGCCGGTATTGCTACTATTAATGCTATCATCGCCGGCGATAAAATCAATTGTTCCGCCTTTTTTTTTTCGTTATCATCAAATTTCTTTTCCACTTTAGGTTTTTCTATCGGTTCCGGTTCATTCATATTATTATCGCTTGATATAATTAAAATCAGATTTTCATTGTTGATTTCTTTTTTCTTTATATCTTCAAGATATTTCTTATCGTCAATAAGGTTTAACAAAACTATTTTTCCGCTTTGATTATCTTCATTGATTAAATAACTAATATGATTTTTAAGCTCATCTATACAACCGCTTGAATTAATATTCCATATCCATTTTTTATGCTCCGGTTTTTTATATTCTATTTTTTCATCCGATTTGAATTTTTCCAATACATTATCGATTTTTTCTTGGAGAATTTTGTTAGCAGTATCCGTTGCCGTTAATCCTACAGCCCTAATATTACTATATAACTCGATTATATCATATTTCTGAGTAATCTTTTTCAACTCATAATAGTCGTCTTTCAAATCAAAGTATTGAGATATTATTTCTTTATTTTTTTCTCTTTTTATGCTATCAAAATCGCTCTGCAAAATTTTTTCCGGTATAGAATCTTTAAAAAGATTTTCAATATCCGCCTCTTTAAAAACCTGATCAAGCGATTCTGTTATTTTACCTTTTGTCTTATTTTTATAGTTATCTAACCATTTTGAAATAAGATTTATTATGATAGTTTTTTCATTTTCATCAACAACGCCGTCCATAGCTATCGAATATCTTATAGGAGTATTTACCCTATCTCTACGATTACCGGAGTGGATACCGGAAAGAAATAATTTTATCTCTTTATTATTTTTTTCAATATAAAAACTACCTCTTTCAAACGACGTCTGCTGAGCATAGTCTAACCAGGGCTCCTTTGGATTAATCCCAATGTAGTGATAATCTATAGTCTCGGATCTCGTTAATAGATATTTTTTCATTTTAGTTGTCCCTCCTCTAATTTAAATAGTTTATAATAACTATTTTTTTCAAAATCTCTATTTGACAATTTTTCCAACTCTCCTATAATTGTTTCAAGATCATTTTTCTTATCGGTTAAATATAAATAACTTGCATCGTTTTTTTTCTTATCTAAAGAGATGTTATACCCCAAATTTTTCCAAAAACTATCTTTAATTTCATTTGTTTTATTTGTTATATCTCTTATATTTTCATTTCGATTTTCTACCGTTTTCTCTAAAGCAATCTTAAGCAACATTCTCGATATTTGAGATAACAAAAGATCTCCCCCTTTGGGATTTACTTTAAAAGGTTCTCTTTTTTTAAATTTCTGCTTATAACTTAAAATTCTATTCGAATTGTCATAAATCCATTCTATACAAGAAATGTCCACACAACCAAGAGTCTCTATAGGCGAATAAAAAATTTCAATATTTTGTTTATTTTTCAGTTCTTTAGATATTATATCTATTGTTTTTTGATAACAATTTAGAGTCTTATTGAATAATTCATTCGATTTTTCATTACTAAGATACGACTCGCATTTTATTGGCGATAAAATGACCAAAAGAGGCAAATCGGAATTAATTTTTGTTTTCGACCAATTTTGCATTATCTCTTGCACGGTATCAATATGTAAAAATCTCTGAATATTTATTTTTTTATCGTTTGTATCAGCTTCCATAATCAATGTCGCGTCTGTTGGTATGATTATAACATTACAATTTTTTAACTTTTTTTCATATTTATCAAATTTTTCATCCGCCTCTTCGATTAATCCCCCTCTAAAATCATATAGAGTAAATCCTATTTTTACGTTATTTTTCTCGATAAACAAATTATATTCTTTTTCGGTTTCTGTTGCCTCTAATACATCGGATACAAATTCAGATTGGTTTAACAAATTATTCCTTTCAGAAATATATTTGTTGATATCAATTAGGGTATAATAATCCGGTTTTATCATTACATTATTTGACAATATTTTATTACTTAATTCTATTATATTATAGATTAATGATGTTTTACCAATCCGAGACGGACCTACAATTCCGATATTAAATTTAGAATATTCTTCATTTTTTTTCTCAATTTCGCTAATGCGCTTCTTTATTTCATTCTTTTCTATTTGTCTTCTTACTAAGGTAGAAGTGGACGAAATAATTGCGCCAACAAGTATTAATGGAATCATATATTTTCCGCCTCTGTTTCGTCGAATATTTTCATCAAATCGTTGTAAATCTTTTTAAGTTCTAAAAGTTTCTTAACCATAACGTCAATTTTTTTATCGTTGATTTTAAACGCCGCTTTTAATCTATTAAGAACCTCTTTTTCTTCATCAGCAAATTTATTGTCGCTATAAATTATACCAAGAGCTTCGAATATTATGTAATTTTTCTTAATATCGCTTGCGTTTTTAAAGAAATCGACTATTTCATCGAGGTCTTTGCCCTGAATTTTATACTCCAACTCCGATAACATCATCTCGTCTCTATATTGTTCTATCATTATCTTCTCTTCATCGATAAAATCGTTATCGCAGTTAGCAATAAGATAAGCAAGCTCAAGAAAATATTTTTGTTCTTTTTCATTCAGATATCTTAAGAACAATTTATACCGCCTTGTTTTATGACAAACGAATATATTTCATAATAACTCTTATATTCCAATCTTCTCAACTCTTGGATTAAAATTCTTTTCAGACAAAACCGCAATCGTTTTGAAAATCTCTTTATATTTATCTAGCGCATCTGATTCAATTTTTAAGTTTTCTTTTCTCCTTTTTCTCTCGCCGGACAACGCCAACCATATATTTCCAAAAAAACCTTTATCTTCGCTAGCTTTTTTAGAGTACTCTTCAACTATGCTCGACTGTTTTTCTGAGGCAAGATTTACTATTAGCTTTGATATAGCAAGCAACATAGTGTCCGCCCCTTTTTGATTTAGTTTGTTGGGAGTTCTTAATTTATATTCCGCCTCAAAATTATTATCGCTCCACATAGTATCGCACACCTCAACGCAACCGTAAGTATCGATTGGCGAATAAATAACTTCAAGATTTTCAATACAATCTTTAAACTCGCCGCTAACAACCTCAATTAGTCCGCCGTAAAGTTTTCTTACTTTACTTTGAAGCTCTGCGGATTTGTCTTTTAATCCGCCATTGTCGTTAAAATATGACTCGCATTTCACAGGCAACAGCAGTAATAGAGCCTTATCGTCTGAAAACATTTGAGCTCTACTTTTTGCCCATTCGCTTGCTATTTCCGTTACTTCAGAAATAGATAATAAACCGGGAACCAATGCTTTCGTTTTATTTGTATTTGCTTCCATTATGACGGTAGCATCGATAGGCAACATCAATATATGGCTTTCCGATAAAAAAGGTTGGCATTCTTTTTCCCATTTTTCAACATCATTTTTAATCCATCCGCCCGGAAAATCGAGAAAAGATATAACAATTTTAGCTTCATCAGAGTCCGTCGAGTTCATTTTTAAGCTATATATAAATTTGTTTTGAGTACTGCTAAGCCCCCCCGGATTAAACTCTCCAACAGATAAAAAACCGGCCCTCTCATTTCTAAACTCGCTAATCTTTGATTTTGTAGCGGAATCGTTAAATGTAATATTTGCCTTTTCGCCTCTCAATAAATCTTGCGAAGAATCGAGTATTGAAGATATTAAAGTTGTCTTGCCTATTCTTGACGGTCCAACCAAACCAATTTTGAATTCTTTTTCCATAATTATACCCCCATATTTTTTATAATTTATTTTCTATATTATCTCTTATCTCTTTTATCTTTTTGTTAATTCTTGATATATTACTATTGTGTATGTCTATTCCTTTGAACTTATCGGGCCATATTTCGTTAAGATATGATCTAGTCATTCTGTGATATTCATAATCAATATCTTTTTCTCTAATAATAGTATCCTCAAATTGTTCGGCAGCCGAATGCAAAACTAAAAGAGTAATCCCCGCCTCTTTAAAAAGAGCAGTTTTTATATCTGTTGCCGATTTTTTTGCCAAATCTTGCAATTTAGATAGTAATAGCCTAACCCCTTCTTCATTTTGAGTTATATCCTCAATTTGTCTTACCTCTTCATCTCCCACCGTTTTTGTTAAAAAGAGACAATCAAGCGCCTCTCTCACTCTGGGATGGAGATGCGAGCGATACTCTATTTCAAGATTGAGAAGATTTTCGATAGCTTCGCTCAATTTTGGACACTCCTCGCTCGCCTCTTCTAATTTTGCTTTTAGATGTTGTAACGCATCTCTTCCCTCAAGATTAAGCGGTATAAGTTCTCCCAAATGCCTTCTCAATACATTAACTATATCGTCCCATAAAGATGAGATTTTAAGTTTAAAATAGGGGTTTAGTTTTATGTATCTTTTACTTATCTCTACCCTTATCCCTTGAATTTTCTCGTTTGCAATCTCCGCATACCCCTGATGCCTTTTCATTTTTTTGAGAGCGTCTTCTTCCCAATCGTCCATTCCAAATTTATTAACAATCCAATCTTTAATTTCATTATGAATTTTCTCTACCTCCTCTAAGAAGCCTTCGTCCTCCGCTTCCCTATCTTTGTCCTCATTCCTTCTCGCTTTCTTTAACAGAGGTTCCACAATTTCAATTTGTAAATCATTTGAAATATTATCTATAAGCTTTCTTGTCAATCTATCTCTCTCTTCCGCGCTACTTGTTATTGTCGGAAAATTACTTTTCAGATAATTGTCAACATCCATTATACGATTTAATATTCTTTTACTCGTATCTTTTACAGAATTATAGGTAATATCAATCAACTCTTGATCCAATCCGGGTAGTTTCTCTGAAATATCTTTTAAAATCGGGTTAAGTAAATTCTCTCTGACAGATTTACCGTCAATAGCGTTAAAAACATATACGTTATGATTTTTACCTACGCTATTTTTAATATTGTTCATTAAACCGTCAAAGATATTTTTATCATCTCCGTCCGCCTTATTAACTCCAATAGCGACAAAATCTCCGGATTTTCCAAAATGCCCCTTTGCATCGCTTAGCATATCAAGGCATTGTACATCCTGTTTTTCCCAAAATCCCTTTGTTTCAGTTGGTTTCTTAAGCATAATTACAAAATCAACCTCGTTTTTAAAACCATTCACATGAATTTTATCAATATTTGGATCGTTCTCCCCAAGTCCCGGCAAATCAATAAGTCCAAGTTCTTGAACGTCCACTTGAGGAAATTTTACCTCAATTCTTATATCCTTAACGGCAAGATCTTTCCTCGAAAAATTCCCCGATTCCTTTTCTTTATTTGTCGGATACGCTACAAAAGGCCGAAGTTCGCTAAGATTTTTTATCTCTAACTCTCCCCCTTTAAGCAAATCTTTATAAGTTGAAAATCTCTCCTGCATTTCTATTAACTTAGGCAATATATCATTAACTGTGGCTTTTTTATTATCGTCCACTTCATTTTCAATATCTTCAAATTTTGGATATCTGAAATTTTGATATTCTTCAATAGTCGATGGCGCGTATTTATAACTTTCCGGTAAAATGCTATGATAACCGTCTAAAACGTCATTTTTAAAATCATTAAAAGTTCTCAATTCAATAATAGCTCTATTATATGAATTTGAATTATAAATTTTACTTCTAACCGCCGTAACGGGCAACCCCTTACCGGTCGGAACCTCATCGTCAGAAAGCCCTGAAATATTTTGCAATAAAGTACTTTTCCCGACTCTTGCTTGACCGCTAATCCCAAGATTTATCCTGTCTCTATCTAATCTTTTTCTAACCGCTTCGCAATCTAATACAATCTTGGATATTTCGCTGGTCAAATCATTGCCGTTTAATGAAGAAAACAGATTATCGACCATTATAGGATCAATATCGGGCAACTCCTTTAACCTCCCAATAAATTCTTCAAGTTCCTTAACATCGTTTTTTAACGATTCAAGATATTTAATCTTCTCGTCAATTAGCGGGAGATTCTTTTTTCGATTGTTTATTATCCCCTTAATTTTTTCAGATACGCTCATTTTAGCCCCTTATTTTTTATTTATATTATTTTCCTCCGCTTAATAATATCCACAATATTCCTAAGCAGACTCTTTTTTTGATACTTGTTTTTTGATACTTGACAGATGATTTTTGATATAATTTATTATTTTTAAAAAATATATTCTTATTTAGAAGGCAGATAGATAGATAGATAGATAGATAGATAGATAGATAGATAGCGATTTTTCTATCATAATGATCCCTTTTTTACCGTCGTTAAAAAAAATAATAATTAATATCATATCAATTGTCAAGAATATTTTTTTATATTAAAAAATTTATTAATTTTTAAAATATTCCCCCAACCTCTTCCCATCCTCGTCAAGTTTTTCCTCCAGTTTGATAAATTCGTCTCTGATAATACCGCCGAGTTCGTCCAGGATGTCAAGAATTTCGTTTTTGAGATTGAGCATCACAAGAGACGCTTTAAAGACCCCTTTTATGTTGTCTTTGAGGTCGTCGGCGTTTAGAAGCGCTTCGATCTCTTCAAACTTTTTATTAAAAGAGAGGTCTTCGACGGAGATGTTTTGTAATAAATCGAGGGTATAGCTATCTTGGATTTGCTCGGCAATTTTTTTAGTTATTTTTAATTTAGGATTTTCATTATTATAAGCGAGCAATCGGTCTCGAACGAAATTTTGAAATTGATAGACGAGATTTTGCAATCTATCGTCTTGCTCGTATTCTTCGAGTTTGCCGTCAATGTCGTAGCTATTCAGAGTAGTAATGCTCTCCTCAAGATAATCTTCGGGATTCGAAACTTTTATTATATCTTGTTGAAACAGGTCAAATTTATCCTGATATTTATCTCTGATAACGTCGAGACCGTCTGTCAGTTTATCGAGGTTGAATATTATCCCGAGATTGTAGTTTTTATCAAGGAACTGTTTCATATCGGTTTTCATTTTGCCGATCAGATATTCGGATAAATACTCTTTTAGTTGAGTAACGATTTTTTTATATTCCATACTGACTTCGGCGATTATAGGGGCGAGTTTGTTATTTTTGTCGTATTTCACGACTTTTACCCGTTTATTTTGTCTCCTAAGCGACTTTTTTTCTTTTATTGCGTTTTGCATTGTTTGAGTTGTCATGTTATTCTCCTATAAATATATTTATCCTAAATATAACTCTCTTCATAGGAACTATATGTTCCTTGCCGTAAATTTTTATAAATTTATTGAATAATTTTTTTTTATTGATATAATTTTATTATGAGTAATTTATCCAGAATATTTTTCATAGACAAGCGGATAAGGCGGTACGGCTCTCTTATCCTCAAAGAGATTACCGACGAGTTTGAGATTTCCGACAGGATGGCGAGGAAGGATATCGAGTTTATGAGATATACTCTCGACGCTCCGATCGTTTATTCCAAAGAGAAAAAACATTATTATTACGACAAGCCGTTTGATTTCTTAAACTTTGCCGACGAGAAGACGCTCTTATCGTATATATTAATAAAGAATATTCTCAAAAACGGCTATTATATCCCGTTTGTTACCGAAGACATCATTAAAACGATTGAGAAAAACATAAACCGCAAATATCGAGCCGTTTCCGAGAATATCTCGTATAAACTATCGCATTTTGAAAATTTCAACCTGGAGATATTTTCGGCGCTTGTCAACTCGTTTGTCGATCAAAAATGTTGCCGTATCAGATACGAAAATCTCGACGGCGCCGCGTCCGATAGAAACATCGAGCCGCTCTATTTTCAAAACTATACCGGCGCTTGGTTTGTTATCGCTTTTTGCCGTAACAAACGCGATTTGAGGATATTTAAACTGGCCAGAATTATCGAAGTTGCGAATCTTGATACCCCTTATACGACCGCCTATAAAAAAGAGGAGATCGAATCCATTTTAAACGCCGGATTTGGCATATATTTTAGCAAGGATAAAGAGATAATCGAGGTAAAAATAAGATTTTACGGAAGAGCGGAAAGAATCTTAAGAAACCAGACGTTATGCGACGAACAGACGATAACCGACGGTATTGACAATAAAAGAGGAAAATACATCGAAATTACGCTCCCTGTTACCGATTTTGAAGAGATAATGACGATAGTCCTAAAATACGGCGAGGAAAGCGAAGTCATATCCCCCGAAACATTCAAACAAAAATGGAAAGACAAAATCAGAAAAATGTATACTTTCTACGTCGAAGACAGCGTTAAATAATTTACCGATTAAAATATTTGTTTCATATGTGTCAATTTTCTCTACGACATCATATGTGTCAATTTTATCCTTAACATCATATACGTCGATTTTTGTCATGGGAAAATTGACACATATGCGTCGAATTTATTTCCACCCAAAAACGCCGACGGGGGACAATAATTTTTATTAAAATATTTTACAAACAGACGTTTATAAACTATAATCTTTCCCGGAGCGTAGAATATCTATGAGAAAATTTGAAATCGCGTCGGAGTTTGGCCCGTCGGGCGATCAGGAAAACGCTATCAAGTTGTTGTCTGAAAATTTGGCAAGCGGTATGAAAGGTCAAACTCTGTTGGGGGTTACCGGCTCCGGTAAAACGTTTACCATAGCCAAGGTTATAGAAAAAATTCAAAAACCGACGCTGGTTTTGTCCCACAACAAGACTTTGGCGGCGCAGTTATATAGAGAGTTCAAAGATTTTTTCCCGAATAACGCGGTAGAGTATTTCGTCAGTTATTACGACTACTACCAACCGGAGGCGTACGTCGCGTCGAGAGACCTGTATATCGAGAAAGACGCCGATATAAACGAGGAGATCGATATGATGCGGCTTGCGGCGACTAGCGCTCTAATGTCCCGCGACGACGTTATTATTGTCGCGACGGTATCGTGCATTTACGGGCTTGGTAATCCCGAAGATTACAAAAAATTAAGCGTAAAGATTCGCAAAGACGGCCGCCTCGACAGGGACGATCTTATTCGACGTTTGGTAGGCATTCAATACGACAGGGAGGACGCCGCGCTTGAAAGGGGGAGGTTTAGAGTACGCGGCGACCTTGTCGATATCTATCCGGCGTACGCGAAGAGCGGTTTTCGAATCGAATTTTTTGGGGATACCGTCGAAGGGATATATGCGCTAGACATACTGAACAATAAGGTTATTGAAGAACTGGACAAGATCACGATATTTCCGGCAAAGCACTTTGTAACGACGAGAGATACGGTATTGCGAACTATTCCTTTTATAAAAGAGGAGCTGGACGAAAGGGTCAAATTTTTTACGAGCCAAAATAAAGAACTTGAAGCGCGAAGAATTCAAGCTAAAACGGAATACGATATGGATATGCTTCTCGAAGTGGGATACTGCAAAGGGATCGAAAATTATTCAAGATTTTTTGCTCAAAGAAAGAGAGGGGAACGCCCTTCGACTCTTATAGACTTTTTTCCCGAAGGATTTTTAACGGTTATCGACGAATCTCACGCAACGATACCTCAGATCGGCGGGATGTACGAGGGGGATAAAGCGCGGAAAACCAGTCTGGTCGATTACGGTTTTCGTTTACCTTCGGCGTTGGACAACAGACCTCTATACTTTAAAGAATTTGAGAGTATGATCGGGCAGGTAATTTTTGTGTCGGCGACGCCGAGAGAATACGAACATATCAATTCGCAGGCGATCGTGGAGCAGATAATCCGGCCGACGGGATTAGTAGATCCCTCTATCGACGTTCGGCCGACCGAAGGGCAGATGGACGATCTCTTTGAAGAGATAGACGCCGTCGTTTCTCGAAATGAAAGAATTCTCATAACAACGCTAACCAAACGTATGGCGGAAGACCTTACCGACTTTCTGATGGAAAAGGGGGTAAAGACGCGTTACCTTCATAGCGAGATCGAGACTATCGAACGGGTCGAGATACTTCAAGGGCTTAGAGCCGGCGAGTTTGACGTTCTTGTGGGGATCAACCTTTTACGGGAGGGGCTGGATCTACCCGAAGTGTCGCTCGTCGCCATATTGGACGCCGATAAGATCGGTTTTTTACGTTCGGCGACGTCGCTTATTCAGACTATCGGGCGGGCGGCGAGAAACGCTAACGGCAAAGTTATAATGTACGCCGATAAAATGTCGATTGCGATGAAAGAGGCGATTGAAGAAACTAACAGAAGAAGAGAAATTCAGATTGATTATAATACAAAAAATGGTATAACCCCTGCGACGATCGTGAAAAAAGTCGAATCTATACTCGATAGAAAAAAAGCCCTCGAAGTTAAGGAAGAGCAAGGCGAAATCGAGGATTTACAGAAGCGGTATAATTTTTTTAACAAAAACGACAGAACTCAATACGTCAAGATTTTAGAAAAAAATATGCTCGAAGCCGCTAAAAATCTTGAGTTTGAAAAAGCGGCGGTATTGAGAGACGAGATATTAAGAGTACAAAAGGAGTTTGGCAAATAATATGAATCAGGAACAAGTAAAAGAGAAACTTTTGATCTTAGTCGACGGAAAAGACGATTTTACTCTGCTTTTTTCCGGGAAAAAAAGTAAAAAAGTAAACGGGCTTTATCATCCCGAAAAAAAAGAGATAATACTGCATAACAAAAATTTTTCAAACGACAACTCGATGATGTATACGGCGATTCACGAACTCGCCCATCACGTTCACTGCTCGCGCTCGATAGGATACGCTCAGTCTAGAGCTCATACCATAGAATTTAAAACTATTTTCCACAATTTGCTGGACCTTGCCGAAAAAAAAGGAATTTATACCAACGAGATTTTTAGCAACAAAGAATTTACCGAACTGACCGATAAAATAAAAAACGACTATATATTAAAAAACGGCGAACTTATGAAACAATTCGGCAAACTTCTGCTCGACGCGCATATGCTCTGCGAAAAGTATGCTGTAAGATTTGAAGATTACGTAGAGAGAGTCCTGCTCATGCAGAATTCGGCGGCAAGGTCTGTTATGAAACTCGCCTCGCTAAATATAAATCCCGAAATCGGCTTTGAGAATATGAAAATAGTATCGCGCATCGCAGACGAAGAGGTCAGAAAAGAGGTCGAGGCGGCGTTTATCGAAGGCTCGACTCCCGAAGTAATCAAAACTCAATATCTTGAGAAACCCAAGCCCGACGATTTGGTGGAGCGTTTGCTTCTAGAGAAAGAACAGGTTGAAAAAAGGATCGAGTCGTTAAGAAAAAAACTAAAAATAATTGAAGATAAAATTAATAAAATCGACGGCGACGCCTAAATTTTTTATCCCGTCAGTTTTTTAGGGAATAAAAAATATTTGTTCCATATGCGTCGATTTCTTCATCGAGGAGCGGCGCGTATCATATGTGTCAATTTTCCCGCCCCAAAAAACTGACGGATTACCTAAATTTTTTAAAATTTTGTTGACTAATACTCTAATCAATACTACAATCGGTAAATAATTAAATATTTTATGGAGGGCTTTATGGCGGGAAAATTTGAGATTTATAAAGATAAGAGAGGGGAGTTCAGATATAGATTGAAAGCTAGAAACGGTCAAATCATTCTAACCGGCGAATCTTACAAGGCGATAGCGGGATGCAGAAACGGCGTTGAATCTGTAAAAAAGAATTCTCAGGACGATAAGAGATTTGAGACTTCAAGAGATAAAAACAATCAATTCAGATTTGTTTTAAAAGCGGCTAATGGAGAGATTATAGGACAAAGCGAATCTTATACATCCTCTAGCGGATGTAAAAACGGCATCGCTTCGGTAAAGAAAAACGCCCCCGAAGCTCGGGTCGTCGAGTTAGACAAATAACGTCTATATCTCGCTAACGTTTTTCTAAAATATTTTACTTTTTCGCTATCTCCCACTTTTGATTGTCGTTGTTAGTTTGCGGGTAGAGGATAATTTTCTCTCCGGAGTTTTTACTGGATTGAGGAACGTCGAGATAGTTGTTAGACGCGGAAGAGACTATGAAATAAAACCCGCCGCCGGATTTTCTAAGAATCCACTTTTGATTTGATCCGTTATTATCCTGATTTTGTACCAGATAAGTAACGCCGTTTTCGTTTAGAATATCCAAACATTTTTGGCTGTATTTATTTTTTATTTTATAAAGCCCTTTGCTGACGTAAACAAATTTCCAGAGTTGATTGGCGCTTCCCGTAGCGTCGTACTGAATGATCTTTACGTTATCGCCCGACGCGCTTCCCGGAACGTCGAGGCGCTTTCCGCTATTCTTATTAATTATTTGATAGTATCTGTTTTCGTTTATGGAATACACGCGAAATCTTATGTCGAATGTTATCCAACAAAAAACGACCGCTACCGGCAGTATAAAAAGAATAGAGATAATCTTGTTTTTATTTTGCAAAATAAAATCTTTAAAATTCATAAAATATTCCGCCTATTTAAAAATAATTAATATTATCGACGCTACGCCGCAAGCTAATCCGAGTAGTTGACGAGGAGAGATTGTTTCTCCTATAATCCAGCCGAATATAAACACCGCTAACATTACCGATACGGTCATTACGGGGCTTGCCACGCTTACCGGAAAATATTTGAAAATTATGGTATATAAAATAAACGACAAACCATAACTGCACAGACTCAAAAAGATGAATAAAAACCACATAGGGGTTTTTAAAGGATAATTCGACGCAAATTTTAGTAAAATCTGAGCCATCGCCGAAGGGATAATTCCGGCAATTAATAGTACGTATTTAATCAATAGATTTCTCCTCCACAATATAGCTGGGACGCCCCTTTATTTCGATAAAGAGCTTTCCGATATATTCGCCTATGATGCCCAACATTATGAGCTGTATGCCTCCCAAAAAAAAGATGCCTACCATAATAGACGTCCAGCCCGAAATAGTTTTGTTAGTAAATATCTTAATAATAATCGAGTATAATCCATAAGCAAATGACAATATTGATATGATTATCCCTAAAACTGTAGAAATATGCAAAGGAACGACGCTAAACGACGTTATTCCGTTGAGAGCGAAGGCAAACATCTTTTTAAGAGTGTATTTGGATTCGCCGTAAAGTCTATCCGCCGGTTTATATCTTATACCAAGTTGTTTAAATCCCATCCAACTGATAATCCCTCTATAAAAAATCGAACGCTCTCTGAACAATTTTAACGCGTCGACAACTTTTCTATCAAGCAGTCTAAAATCCGCCGCGCCTTTTTCTATTTGCAGATTTGCGAGTTTATTTATAATACCGTAAAACATCGAAGCGGATTTTCTTTTAAAAAAGGAGAGTTTTTTACTGTCTTCTCTTATGGTGTAAACTATGTCCCAACCTTCGAGCCACTTGTCGATAAGATCGGGGATGATCTCCGGCGGATGCTGCATGTCGGCGTCCATCGATACTATACAATCCCCTTTTGCCGCATCTAAACCGGCTCGAAGCGCGTTTTGATGACCAAAATTCCTCGAAAACGAGACGTAATGTATTTTGTCGTTTGATTCTCTCGTTTTTTTAATATTATCAAGCGTTTTGTCGGAGCTTCCGTCGTTCACAAAAATAATTTCGTAATCCGGGTATTTCTCCAAAATACCGGACAGACTCTGAGCCAAAACCGGAATATTCTGTTCTTCATTATACGACGGAATAACGACGGATACTTTAAAATTTTCCATTGAAATAAACCTTTATTCTATATAATTACGTTAAGTTTTAACATATTTAGTTCTAGTAATCAAATAAAATTAATTATAATTCGCGCCCGTCGGTTTATCGGGAGGAAATTGACACATATGGAACGCATACGTTTCTAGATGAAAAAACGCCGCATACGCGTCAAAGCTCCGCAAGAATCTAAATTGACACATATGAAACAGATATTTTTAATTAGCAAAATATTTGTCATTTTCTAAAAATTTATCCAAATTTTTGTAAAGCGTTTTCACTTTTTAGTTGTTATATATATTAAAGAAAAGGAGAATATTTTATGAAAAACAAAAAGCATCTATTTCATTTTATAGTATCCGAATCTATGAATAACAACGTCATAGATTTTCTACTAAAAGAGTTCAAAATTAATACGTTCAGCAAACTATTTGAAACTATGTTTCGCCTCGTTAACAAAAAAATCCCAAAAATGAAAAGAATAATAGGGGATCATCGCTCAGAATACGCCGTTATAGACAATACCGACGATAAAAGGCTGGATAAATATCTTAGAATTAGCGAAGCGGATTATCTTCGGATAAAAAGATGGCATTACTTGTATAACGAATTCGGTATGGCTTCGACAGTCCGCGAGATTATCCTGTTTTTCTATAACGGCGTCGCGAAATACGGATTGGAAGGATTCCTTGAGATTGTTGGTAAAAAATTGAAGATTGATAAGTTGAAAAATGATTTTTTGGGTAAAATGACACAACTGTTAAATATAACCGCTCGAAAACAGCTATTATACGCGCTCATAATCGAAAATTATCCCAAATACGCCTACTCTACGTAAAATTAATTTTTATTTCCACCAAAAAACCGACGGGGAGCTACAATTTTGCCGCGTCTATTTTAAACATTTCCGATAAAATTTGACTAAATTTTTTAGGAATTGGGGCTTTAAACTCTTCGTAGCCGTTAATCTTCAATTTATAGCAATGCAGATAATAATTTGAGACGTTTAGCATTTGAGACAGGGAGAGCGATTGGGACGTATAATACTTTCTCTCGCCGATTAACGGATGAAGCGCCGCGGCGAGACTTGCTCTTATCTGGTGTTTTTTGCCGGTCCAGAGATTTATCTCGACTAAGGAGAGACGCGAATCGTATTTTAAAGGTCTGACATAGGTAGCCGACAGAGTGGGATTCTCTTCGATAAACTTAGATTTTTCAGGGATAAAGTTATGAATATGCGCCTCTTTAACGGCAACTTTATTCTCTTTATTTTCGGAGGCGTCGATAGACGATGAAATTAATATAGAAGAAGAAATTTTCCCAAATACTAAAGCCAAATAGAGTTTATCGCCGTTCCTTTCTCGAAACAACGTTGAGATTTTTTGTAAAGCAAAATGCGTCTTTGCAAATATTATCAAACCGGATGTGTTTGTATCAAGCCTATGACAGGGCGACGGGGTAAAATAATCGCCGGGCTTGAATTCATTTTTCTTATATAAATAGGCTTTTACCGACTCGACTAAGTTTTTTTTAAATTCGCGTCTATCAGGATGAACGAGAATTCCCGCCGGTTTGTTTACGACGATTATATCTTTATCTTCAAAGATTACGTCTATATTAGAATCTATCGAACGGTATTTATTTCGGTCGTTGTCGGTATATTTTTTTATTATCTCGTCGGGGAAAAAAATCTTAACGACGTCCCCGTTTTTCAATATATACCCCTGATCTTCGATACGATTGTTGATCTTTATTTTTCCCTTACGGATGCTCATGAATATTTCGCCGTTTTTCATCGACGGAGCCAGCGTTCGGATGTAGCGGAATAGTTTTTTTCCCTCGTTGGCTTTGTCGACGATTACCATCTTCATGCTAGACGTCCATCTCTTCCGATAGTTTATTTAATTTATGGTGTATGGCGCCTAATATCTTTTTTTCATGGTCGTTCCAAACGGCGAGATCTGAACTAAAAATATTCTCTACCGCTTCGAGACATTTTTCGATTGCGGTAAAAAAATCTTTTTCAAGATAAAATTTATATACGTCTTTCTCGCTTTCTGTTATGGTTAAGAATCCGCAATTTTTAGATTTTTTATTAACAAACGTCGGCTTGAGTAATATTTTGATAAATCTAAAAAGCGACGCCCAATCTTGCGGGTAATAAAAAGTTTTTCCTTTTGGCCATTTTTTATTTATACCGTTATCCAGATCGATTTTATCGAAATATTGAAGAAGCGAATTGAGTTTATCTTTAAGTATAACGCTCTCTCCGTACGTAAGAACCGCTTGAAGATTATTAAAATTATATTTTAGGACTTTTTCTTTTCGAGACTTCAACTGAATTACCGCATTGTAAGGAATCAGAGCGTAAGAAACTTTTTTGTCTCCAATTATATCAAAGTATTTATCGAGTATCAAAATCTTATCGGAGTCGACGAATTTCTCTTTGACTTTTGTAGCGGTTTGTTCTTCTCGTAAAAATTTTTTTACCTTATCTTTTTTGTTGGCTATAACGTCGTATAAGTCAAAAAAAGCCCCTTTTATAATCGATTCGGGAACCATAGCGGCCGTTCGGATATACGTTCTGCCGGTATTCACAATCTCGCCGCCCACTATCCAATCCGGAGACGTTCCGTATAAAAAAGAACCGGGGTGAATACGTATCTCTTTTTCGGTCGCAGAATAATAGTTATTACTGTTTCCTTTGTTTTTTTTATTTCTTAGGCAGATATACTGTTTTAGCCCCGCGCATATACACTTTATTATTTTATTGTAGTCGTAATCCTTCCCGACGGTTACGTCGCTCCTCTCGGAAATCATACTTACGAGCTGGTTGTGAATATTGAATATCTCTTTCATCGTTCTAATATCGAGGTAGTATCTCTTGACGAATTCTTCCTTATCTTTTGCGTTATTATATTTATGAAAAAGATTGATCCATGAGAAAAAATCTCCGCCCTTTATGGAGAGTTTTTTTTGAGCGTTTCTGCTCTCGATCTCTTCTCCCGCCGGGTATAAAAAGGGGCTTTTTGCCGATAAAAAAGAGATTACTATAATAAGGTTATTTAAAATCTCCGGATAGTTATTTATCCCCTCGATTAGTATGCGCGACAATCTCGGCGTTAAAGGGAAAACCACCATCTTTTTGCCGATTTCTGCGATCATATCGCTATCGTTGAGAGCTCCGATTGAAACAAGAGTTTCCACAGCCGATTTGATAGCCCCCCTATTTGGTTGAGAAATAAAGTCAAATTTCTCGTAATTGTATATTCCTATATCCGCCATTCTTAGCACGACCTCGGAAAGGTCCGTTCTGTATATTTCTTCTTTGGTATATTCTTCTCTTGAATTGTAATCCTCTTCGCTATATAGTCTGTAAACGACGCCCGGAGCGGTGCGCCCGGCTCTCCCTTTTCTTTGGTCGCACGACGCCTTTGATATCGGCTTAACTTCAAGAAACGACGTGAAAGTCCGGGGGTTGTAGTAATTAATTTTTGAATATCCGGGATCTATGACGAATATTATCCCGTCGATGGTTATCGAAGTCTCGGCGATGTTTGTCGCGACTACGACTTTCCTTTTATTTTTGTATTTATCGAAAACTCTGTTTTGCTCCTCTATTCCCAATCTGGCGTAGAGCGGAAGTATTTCCATAGATTCATCGTCGTTTAAGGCTTCCAACCTTCGACAACAATCTTTGATCGAATCTTCCCCAGGTAAAAATATAAGAATATCCCCTTCTTGGTTGGTAGATACTATATTTTCGACAATTTCATAAATAGCGGATTGCATCTCTTCGTAGTCCGCTTTCTTTTTAAGAGGGCGATACTTAATTTCGATAGGAAACGGTTTGGTATCGACTGAAATAATCGGCGCGTCGTCAAAATAATCGCTGAAAAGTTTCGCGTTTATAGTCGCGGAAGAGACGACAACTTTAAAGTCCGGTCTCTCCCGTAATATATCTTTTAAAAGCCCCAATATGAAGTCAATATTCAGACTGCGCTCGTGAGCTTCGTCGACGATAACAATGGAGTATTTGGATAAAAGGAAGTCGCTCCTCAACTCTTCAAGTAAAATTCCGTCGGTCATTATTTTGATTTTGGTATTTGGAGAGGTATAGTCTTCAAATCGTATCTTATATCCGACTAAACGCCCCAATTCGACGTTCATTTCGTACGCTATCCTATTAGAAACGCCGCATGCGGCTATGCGCCTCGGTTGAGTTACGCCGATTATTCCCTGCCCGTTAAGAGCGGCGTCGAAAAGAATTTGAGGTATCTGCGTGGTTTTACCCGATCCGGTAGGGGCTTCTATTACTACTACGCTGTTGTTCCTAACCGTTTCAACTATACTGTCCCTAAATCTGTGAATTGCTAAATTTTCTCTATTCATAATAGGGCAGTATATATTTTTAATTAGATTTTGAAAAGAAAATTTATAAATATTTACGTAATTAGTCAGTTTTTTGGGGGAGGGGGAGAAATTCGACGCATATGACGTTGAGAATAAAATTGACACATATGAAACAGATATTTTTTATTCCCCAAAAAACTGACGGGATACAATATTTACTATTCGCAATAAATTTAATAAGCCAAAATCTTAAAAAAATATTTTTATTAAAATACAATTTTATTGACGTTATTTTTTTTATATGGTTAAATATAATTATTAAATATTAGAGGTTTATGAATGAAAGCAGAATGGATTAATCCTTTTATATCGAACGCCATTGAGGTTTTTGAGCAGATGGCTAATATCAAACTCGAAAAGACAAACTTATCTTTGAGGGAAGATCCAACCCCTTCAAACGACATATCGATAATCGTAGGTATTGCCGGATTTATACAGGGGCAAGTAGTTTACAGTCTGAAAGATCATACCGCTCAGAGGATAGCTCAGGCGCTGGCGCCTAAAAGTACCATGGTTATAGACAACGCCTTCGTGGAGTCGTCGATAGCCGAAGTCGCTAATATTATAACCGGTAGAACTACAATTCAACTTTCGGGTCAGGATAAAATTTTGCATATAACCCCCCCTACGATAATAATCGGCAAGGAATATAGCATCAGCTTCGTCAGACTAAAAACCATAGCGGTTAATTTGGCTTCGAGATTCGGCACTATTGAAGTTAATATCGCCATAAAGGAGGGTGAGATATAATAGCCGGTATGATTTTTGATCTGGAAAAAGGGAGTATAAATGAAAATTATAGTTATGAAACTATAAACAAGTTGTACCCGCCCGCGTCGTATCAAGATATTCTCGCGCCTTTTAAAGAGCCGCTGGACGGACTCAAATCCGACAAATATTTGGAAATATCTCATTTCTTTTCGCCGTATTTCAATCGACTGCTTGATTTTTTTAACGAAGGATACTTTCTATCCGACGATCCGTTTGTATCGGGGCTTGTATATTTGCAGAGCGTTTTAAATAAAAAGAATCTAAACGTATTAAATTTCAAATTTAACGGAAAGAAACTTGATTTGCAAGGGTTTGCCGAAAAGTTTGATTTTGTATTTTCGCGGTTAGGGGTTAGTTTTCAGGATTTATACGCCCATCTGGCTAAATTTATCTCCTATTTATCCGTCGGCGGGATACTAGCTTTTATAATTCCCTCTTTTTGGTTTTTTAGGGAAGATTTGACCGATATAGAAAAAGAGATATTAGCCTACGCTAAGCGGAACGATAAAAAGTGGCTTTTTGTCGAGCCTATTGAAAACGCTATACGCGACGCCGGAGCTGAAATCGTTAGTTTTCAGAAAATTAATGAACGACAAAAATTATCGAGAGTTGAAATATCTTATCTGTCGTCGATGGATAAACTATTTAACGCCGACCTTCAAAACAACATCGCTATTCTTGAGACGATCGATATACCTAAAACCGATCTTGACATACCTCTGTCGGCGCTTGTAGTTAGAAAGAAGTCTAAGACAATTACTAAAGACAATCTGTTTAGTTTCTAAATCGCCGCGGCGTATGTAGCGCCATATGTGTCAATTTTCACCAGGGAGCGCCGCAGGTTCCGATAAGGTCTTGGCATGAAGGATGTTTTAGTGTTTTAGTATATTCAAAACGGGAATTCCCGCTTTCATCAGGGCGCGTCACGGCGCATACTCCATATGTGTCAATTTTTTTTTAACTAGTAAATTATTTGTCATTTTCTAAAAATTTATCCAAATTTTTGTAAAGCGTTTTCTACTTTTAGTTGTTATATATATTAAAGAAAAAGGAGGAAATTTTATGAAAAACAAAAAACACTTATTCCATTTTATAGTATCAGAATCTATGAATAATACTGTCATAGATTTTCTACTAAAAGAGTTCAAGATCAATACGTTTAGCGAGTTATTTGAAACTATGTTTCGCCTTATTGACAAAAAAGTCCTAAAGATGAAAAGAATAATCGGAAATTGCCGCTCTGAATACGCCGTTATAGATAATACCGACAATAAAAGGCTGGATAAATACCTTAGAATCAGCGAATCGGACTATCTTCAAATAAAAAGATGGCATTCTTTGTATAACGAATTCGGTATGGCTTCGACAGTCCGCGATATTATACTGTTTTTTTATAACGGCGTTATGAAATACGGGTTGGAAGAATTTTTGGAGATTGTTGGTAAGGAATTAAGGATTGATAAATTGAAAAACGACTTTTTGGGTAAAATGACACAACTGTTAAATATAACCGCTCAAAAACGGCTATTATACGCCCTCCTAATCGAAAATTATCCCAGATACGCCTATTCTACGTAAAATTATTTTTTACCCCGCAAAAAAAATAGCGATTTACAAAAAAAAACTTCACAAAATTCTTGATTTTTTCGCCAATATGTATTATACTACCCCTTATTGCTTTTTATATTGAGGAACATAAGTTTGTCGATTTCTAAAGATATCATAAAAGAAATTAAGAATCGGCTGGATATATCTGCAGTCGTCGGCGAGTATGTTCGTAGCTTAAAAAGGTCGGGTAAAAATTGGATAGGTTTGTGCCCTTTTCATAACGATAAGAATCCCTCTTTTAGCGTATCGCAAGATTATGGTATATATCGATGTTTTTCATGCGGAGAGAAAGGGGATATTATTAGCTTTATTGAGAAGATAGAGAACGTCTCTTTTTCGGAGGCGATAAAGTTATTAGCGGCGAGAGCTGGGGTAGACGTCTCTTTTACCGAGAGGGATTCGGAACAATATAAAAAGAGGGAAGAGGTTATTCAATTTAACGAAAGAGTCGTTAAGTTGTTTCAATATTTTCTTCTAAAAAGAAGAGAAGGCGAAGGCGGGCTTAGATATTTAACGGGGCGCGGTATAAACGCGGATGTTATAAATCAATTTAAAATTGGTTACGCTCCGAAAGAATACGGAAGGCTCGAATCTTTTTTTATTAAAAAAGGTTATAAACCAGACTTTCTTGTTAGTACGGGACTTTTTTCGCAAGGAAAAAGAGGTTTGGGGTCGTTGTTCTTTAACAGAGTTATATTTCCGATTATTAATTATAAAGGGGAATGCGCAGGATTTGGCGGACGAGCTCTAGAGCCCGACGCAAAACCGAAGTACCTAAACACGCCGGAGACTATCGCTTATAGGAAACGGGAAAATCTATACGGCATCTCCGTATCGAAAGACTTTATTAAAGCGCAAAAGTCCGTATTTGTAGTCGAAGGCTATATGGACGCGATAAGTTGTTTTAAAAGCGGATTAAAAAACATTGTAGCCCCATGCGGGACGGCGATAACAAAGGAGCAGATCAAACTTCTTTCGCGCTATGCCGAAGAGATAGTTTTTCTTTTCGACGGGGACGAAGCTGGTATGAAAGGGGCTATAAAGGGGGTTAGCGAGGCGGCGAACATTGAGAACGTCAAAACTTCCGTACTGGTTTTGCCGAACAATCTCGATCCGGACGATTATTTTAAAACCAATACGATCGAGGCGTTTAATATTTATCAAAAACAGAAAGTTACTCCGATAGAGTTTCTTCTATATTATTATACCAGAAATAAGGATTTGAAGGATTTTAACAATCTTATAAGGACGTTGTACTTACTTTTTGGTTACATTAGGTTGTGGGATAGCGAAGTAATAAGGAAAAATCTTATAGAGAGCGTTTCCTCTTTTTTGAATATAGATTATTCGACTACCTTTAGGGAGTATGAGAAATATCTATCAAAAGAGACCAGATATAACTCGGCGCCAAAAGAAAGCGCCGCGTCGACGCCCGCAAATATTTCGAGCGAAAACGAACCTGATTTAAAACCGGACGCGGCTTTGTTGAGAGAAATCGATTTGCTGGTATATCTACTGAAGTATGCCAAGCGAAAGGAGGTTATAACAAAAAGCTCTTTGGAGAGCGAATATTTTACGACGGATGTAGGTAAAAAAGCGTACAGCTTTTTGATTGAAAAGGATGGAGAAGATGAAAAGAAATTTTTTATAGATTTATTTGAAAACGACGAATTAAAAAAAAGTATTAACGAAAGATTGTTTGATATTGAATTAATGATTGAAGATAAGAAGTTCGATAATATACAAAAAGAAAAAATATTATTGAATAATATTGTAGATAGAATAATTAATTTAAAAAAGAATTATTATAGAGTTAAAAGCAGCTCTATAAATAAGAAAATAAAATTTAGCGAACTTTATAAAGAGGAAGAACTTCTCAAAGAGTTGCAGGAAGAAAAAACTCTTATTATTAGCGAGATAGTTAAACTTGAAAAGTTACAGGAGCTTAAAATATAATGTCAAATATTACCGATTTTCCTGAAATTAAAATTTTATTAGAACTTGGACTGAAAAAGAAAGAGTTGACGATTGACGAAATAAATAAAAATTTACCGCAGGATATCATAAACGCCGGAAAGATCGACGACGTTTTTATTTTATTACAAAACAATCAAATCAGAGTGCTGGAAGAAGATACTTCGAATATCGAAGATATAGACGTCGAGATGTTTTCGAAAAAGAAAATTACCCCCGAAGAAGCCGGCAAAAAAAAGATGATAACCGGCGGCGCGGCGTCTCTTGTCGACGATCCGATAAGAATTTATCTGAGAGAAATCGGAAGAATTGATCTTCTCGACGGCGAAGAAGAGGTCGATCTCGCTCAAAGGATCGAAGAGGGGGAACGTTTAATAAACGTTTCGATCAGAAAAATCGGCGTTACCATCGTCGAGTTCTACAATATTCTCGAAAAAATCAGCGCCGAGCCGATAGACCTCGACAAAGCCGTCGTCCCAATAAGGTCGGATTCGAGAGATTACTCTTCTGAAAAGAAACGAATTAAAAGCAAATACAAAGAGATACTGCAAGATTACGTTAAAAAAGCGCTCTATTTTAAGACTCTGATAAACAAGCAAAAAACCTGCCGCGGCGAAGAGGAGAGACAAGCTCTAAAAGCCGATATCGATAAGACTAGAGAAGAGACGTTTGAAATAATGTTTAACCACGAGATAGATAATCAGGATAAAATAAGCATTGCCGAAGAGATTGTTAAAGTAGTGAAGAAAATCGAAGATCTTGAATCCTCGACCTCAAAAATATTGAAAAAATTTCGTTTTACGGATACTAAAGAGTTGAAAAACCTCTCAAAAGCCATTGAAAAAGAGAAAGATAAAAGACAGTTTGAAGACGAGTTTAATATGTCGATAGAAAAGATCAAAGAATTGATAAAAAAATACAAAAATAACGAATCCGGATTAAAATCTATCGAGTTTAAGTACGACAACAGCATAGAAGAGCTAAAAAGCGCCGGAAACGACGTCGCTAAAGGTCTGTTCCTTGTAAATAACGCAAAAGACAAATTGGTTAAAGCGAATTTACGTTTAGTTGTAAGCATAGCAAAAAAATACACTAACAGAGGTCTTCACTTCTTCGATCTTGTGCAGGAAGGCAATATCGGTTTGATAAAAGCTGTTGATAAGTTTGAATATAGAAAAGGGTATAAATTCTCAACCTACGCGACATGGTGGATAAGACAAGCGATAACAAGGTCTATAAGCGATCAAGCGAGAACTATCAGAGTGCCCGTCCACATGATAGAGCAAATTAATAAAGTGTTGCGCGAAGCCCGCCAACTAACGCAAAAACTGGGGAGAGAGCCGACCGACGAAGAGATTGCCGCCGAACTTGATTGGCAAGTAAATAAAGTTAAATCGGTTAAAAACGTAGCCCGCGAGCCGGTAAGCCTTGAGACGCCCATCGGCGAAGAGGACGATAGTCTCCTTGGCGAGTTTATTGAAGATAAAGGGTTTGAGAATCCGGCGAATTTTGCCACATTTAAGGATTTTCAGGAACAGCTCAGCGAAGTAATCAAAACTTTGACTAAAAAAGAACAGGATGTTTTAAAAATGAGATACGGACTTGAAGACGGTTATTCTTTAACTCTGGAGCAAGTTGGCGATATTTTCAACGTTACAAGAGAGAGAATAAGACAAATCGAGGCTAAGGCTCTCAGAAAATTGAGGCATCCGGTTCGACTTAGAAAATTAAAAGATCATAAAGACAACGGATAATAAAGGGAGAGTAATATGAACGTTAACGAAACTTACGATCAAATTTTGGAGTATCAATCTATATTGACTGAAAAATTTAAACTGGAAGAAAAAATAGAGGAGTTGCCGAAGATTCTCTCCTCAAAAAATGAGATCTTGAATAAACTAAAAAAATCTTACCTCAATAAACACACGCAATTTAAAAAGTTAGAAGAGAGCATCTACGCCAATCAGAGAAAAATGGGGGAGTTAAATCTTCAACAAAAAAACATTGAAGAAAAAACCAAAGTAATTAAATCTCATAGAGAGTACGAAGCGCTGGATAAAGAAAAAACTTACTCCATACAAAAGGAAGAAGAGTACAAATTTCAACTTTTACAAGATCAAAGAGTAATCGAAGACCTCAGAAGCGCGTTGGAAAAGGACGAAATTTCTATAAAACAACACGAAGACGAAATAACCAAAGAACAAGAGAGAGTCAACGGCGAATTAGATAAAATTAAAGACGAATTGGATAAACTTAACGCCAAAGAAGAAGAACTAATTCAACACGTGGACGAAGGCTTTAAGTATAAATTTGAAAAAATAGTAAAAAACAAAGACGGCAAGGGAATCGTAACCGTTTCTAAAGGTCATTGCAACGGATGTCACTTGATATTGCCGCCGGAATTCATTAACGAAATTCGTAGCGGCAACAAAATTCAATTTTGTCCTAATTGTTCGAGAATACTATTTTATAACGAGGGCGACGAGGATATTTTTAATATCGAAGATTTTGAAGATAACGACGATTTCTTCGAATCCGAAGAGTAAGAGCGCTTTTAATGCCGACTCCCTCAATTAATGACATACTGACAGCTTCAAGAGATAATAGTATCATAAAGCGCGAGTTATCGAAGTTTTTTTCTGTAAAAGAGGAAGAAATCGTCGGCATATTAGACGGCTATATTATTAGCGACAAAACGGTTATATATATAGACGGCGGCTCGAGGGGCAATCCGGGGGACGCCGGAGCGGGAGTAATCCTCGATAACAACGGCAAACGCTCCGGTTTTTACAGATACTTAGGCGTAAAAACCAATAACGAAGCGGAGTATTCCGCCCTGATAATCGGTATAACCGTCGCGCTTGAGAATAACGTTAAAAATATAAAAGTTTTTTCCGACTCCGAACTGTTATGCAACCAGATAAACGGCGTTTACAAAGTAAAAAACGAAAATTTAAAAAAATACTATATTGAAGCGAAAAGTTTAATCGACAAACTAAATTCTTTTGAAATAAAACATATTTTAAGAGAACAAAACGGATTAGCCGATAAAATGGCTAATAAAGCGATGGATTTGAAAGATAATGGAGAGATAGAACTTACAGTCGCCGCCGGTTTATAATTTTTATACTCCGGCGGAGGAAAGTCCGGGCTCCGCAGGGAACGACGCTGGATAACGTCCAGGCGTCCGGTTGTAACGGCCGGGCGACGGATAGCGCAACAGAAAATATACCGCCGCGTTTGTTTTCAAACGCGGTAAGGGTGAAATGGCAAGGTAAGAGCTTACCGAATAGATAGCGATATCTATGTCTTGCAAGCCCCGTCGGGAGCAACGTCAAGCAGAGCGGACGAGCGTCCCGCTATATACCGCTCGGGTAGGCGGCGAGAACTATTTAGCAATAAATAGTCCAGATAGATGACTGTTTTACACAGAACCCGGCTTATACGTTCTATCTCTTTTTTTATATAGCGCCGTCCGTAAATCGGCGTCCCAAAAATTATTTTAATTTGTAGATATATCTCCGCCGATCTTAGTTATAAGCTCGGCAAAGTTTGGAAATGTTACGGACGCCGCTTCGGCGGTATCAATCGCGGTCGTCCCCTCTATGCAAAGCCCGGCTATTGCAAGAGCCATAACTACTCTGTGATCGCCTCGCCCGTCGACCGACGCCGATTTCAATTTGCTTCTCCTTATTACAAGCCCGTCCTCAAGCTCTTCAATATCGGCGCCCATTTTCGTAAGCTCCTCGCGCATTACTCTTATTCTATCGGTCTCCTTATTGCGAGCCTGAACTACGTTCAGCAATCTCGTTTCCCCTTCGGCAAAACACCCTACTACCGCCAACGCCGGCAAAGCGTCCGGTATGGAATTCATATCGATTTCTACGCCTTTGAGACCGCCCCCTTTTATCGTTATCCCGTCGGGCTTTATCGCAACCTTAGCGCCCATCTCCTGCAAAATAGAGACAACGCGTTTATCCCCCTGTTTATCGGTCATATCGAGATTTTTCATGGTAATCTCGCCCCCTCCGATTGCCGCTAACGCCATAAAAAAAACCGCGCTGGAGAAGTCCGCAGGTATCGTCTCTTCAAAAGATTTATAAGATTGATTCCCTTGTATGATAAACTGCTTAAAACCGTCGTTTTGATATTTTATCCCCTGTTTGTCCAGCCGCCATAGCGTGATCTCGACGTAAGGAACTTCGTTGAGAATATTAAGATCAATAGTCGTATTTCTCTCCATAAGCGGAGACGCGATTAAAAGCGAAGTAAGAAATTGAGAACTGGTCGCGTCGAGGCGCGTATATCCCCCCGTAGCTTTACCCTTTACGATAACCGGGGGTTTGCCGTTGTTTTTTGTAGTAATAACGGAAGCTCCTATATTATTAAGAGCCGCAACCAGCGGAGATATATCCCGATTCCTGATCTGAGAATCCCCCGTTAAAACGGTATATCCATTAACGAGCGACGCGATAGATAACGAAACGTTCATCGTCGTGCCAGAATTGCCCGCGTCGATAACGTTATCCGGAATTTGAAGGCGCCCCGAAACGCCCTTTATCAAAAAGTAGTCGTCAATTTTTTTTACCCGGGCGCCAAACGTCTGAATTGCCCTAAGCGCCGAAAGCCCGTCTTCCGACAAAAGCGGTTTGATTATTTTACTTTCCCCGTCCGCTAGAGCGGCGAAAAACAACGCTCTTATCGTATGAGACTTGGAAGCCGGAATATCGACGGTTCCGAAAATATCAGATTTCTTAACGATAAACCTCATTTCGCGCTCCGCCCCGCCAGTAGTCGACGTCGACGGCTGGCTTTTAAAAATCAAAATTAATTGATAATTACTATTAATAATCTCAAAAATCAACAATAATTTTTTTATCTTAAAAAGCGAGTTCTTCTCCCATCAAGGACGACGAACATCTTTGCGGCGGGGTGAAAAATAAATTGACACATATGATGCATAGAATTCTTAGGGAGAAAATTGACACATATGGGCGTTTTATTCTTAGCGACGCAAGCCCCGATAAGGTCGCGGCATGAACTGTGTTTAGTATTTTAGTATATTCAAAACGGGAATTCCTGTTTTTATCGAGACTCATCGCGTCTATAACGCGCGACAATTGTCGTATAAAAAATTGACGCATATGCGTCGAATTTTTCATCTAGAAACGTATGCGTTCCATATGTGTCAAATTATTCTCAACATCATATGCGTCATTTTAATTTGACACATATGCGGCTTTGGTTTGACACATATGCGTCAATTTCTCCCGCCGCAAAAAACCGACAGCGTTCTTTTCGCTCAAAATATATTTACTAATATCTTATTTTTTGCTAGATTAAGCGGCGCATTGATAAAATAATGAATAATAGTTATTTGCGAGGCTTTGGGTTTGTTATTTCCGACTATAGAGTTTGCCCTTTTTTTTATAATCGTATTCTCGTTGAATTGGGCGACTATAAAATTTAATCTTCTCAGAAAAATCATTCTAACTATTGCAAGTTACTTTTTCTACGGATATTGGGATTGGAGATTTATGTTCTTGCTTTTTTCCTGCTCCGCGTCGAATTATATATTCGGTTATTTGATAGGCGTTTTTAAAAGCGATAGGTTAAAAAAAATTACGCTAATAATTTCGGTAATCTTAAATCTTGCAGTTTTAGGTTTTTTTAAATATTACGGCTTTTTTGTTACATCTTTCAACAATTTGCTCCTGAGTTTTGGGATCGATACTCATATCCCGTTATTAAATATTGTACTGCCCGTCGGAATATCGTTCTTTACGTTTCAAGCGATGAGCTACGTTATCGACGTTTACAGAGGCGAGATCGGATACTGCAAATCTCCCATAGATATTCTTCTATTTATATCTTTCTTCCCGCAGTTAGTCGCAGGTCCGATAGTCAGGGCTAAAGACTTTATCCCGCAGTTAGACAAAATTCCGGACGTTAATAATATAAAATTAGATAAGGCGACGATATTAATTTTTGCCGGATTATTTAAGAAAATGATAGTCGCCAATTATCTTGCGTCGCTTTTAGTCGATAAAGTTTTTGCAAATCCCGGAGCTTACTCTTCGATAGAAGTTCTACTTGCAGTTTACGGGTACGCCGTTCAGATATATTGCGACTTTTCGGCTTATAGCGATATAGCGATCGGCGTCGCGCATCTTTTTGGATACGAATTTCCTAAGAATTTCGATCATCCTTACAAATCTCAAACTCTGCAGGAGTTTTGGAGAAGGTGGCACATATCTTTATCGAGCTGGTTAAAAGATTATCTTTATATTCCGCTCGGCGGATCGAGAAAAGGTAAAATTAGAACTTATATTAATTTAGCGATAACTATGTTGCTCGGCGGTCTGTGGCACGGAGCCTCTTTTAATTTTATTATCTGGGGAGGCTTACACGGAGGTTATCTGGCGGTTGAAAGATGGATCAATCAAGATAAAAAAAACTATCAAAAGAAAAATATTGCAGTTCAAGCGCTATCGGTATTTTTAACATTCAATTTTGTCTGTTTCTGCTGGATTTTCTTCAGATCTCCAACGCTAACATCTTCTATGGAGTATATCAAATCGTTTGCAAATTTTGGCGTCGAAATAACGACTATTACCCCGTTTGTTTTGTTTTTGATATTTACCGGTATCGCGGTTCATTTTATACCGGATAAATTTTCGTTTACCGTAAAAAAAGTTTTTGAAAAAATACCGATACCCGTTATCGGGGTCGCGGCGGGCTTGTTTTTTGTAGCGATGAGCTCGTTTTCGCCGGAAGGGGTAGCGCCTTTTATCTACTTTCAATTTTAACTATTTGGAATAATATGAAAAAATATAAATTGATTGATGTTTACTTAATTTTATTTATAATAATAGTTATTGCCCTTACTTTTAACTCAAAAGCGCTATATCAATGGGCGGAAAGACTCGATATAGGTCGTTTCCGAACCGCCGCTATGAAAATACTATCGCCTATTAATCAATTCTCCGAAAAACTCGGATTTGGAATACCGTATTCCGTAGTAAGAGAAAAATTTCTAAAATATTCCGGCGTCGAAGAGGTCTCTCCGGAGGTTGTTGAAGATTTATCATATTCTCAGGACGCGTCGGACGATAAAACCTACTTTTCAAGAGAAAACAAGCTTAAAATCCTGCTTTTAGGAGATTCGATGATGAAAGAAGCCTTTTCGTCGATGATAAACGCCTCTTTAGCTAATAACAATTCAATTTATACGTATACTTTAGCAAATTACTCCTCCGGTTTATCGAGACCTGATTTTTTCAACTGGCCCCTGGAGACGGAGAAGTTGTTAAGCGAATACCGCTTCGATCTGGCGATATGTATTTTGGGTATGAACGACGCTCAAGACATCGAAGAAAACGGAATAAAATATTTTGTAAACTCTGAAAATTGGAATAATATTTACCGCGAAAGAGCCGAAAAATTCGTAAGTTTGCTTTCTGAGAATATTACTAAAGTTTATTGGTTGGGCGTTCCGATTATGAGAGACGATAGATACAACAAGAGAATGTTAAAACTCAATCAAATATTTTCAGACGTCTGTAAAAACTTTGCTAACGTTAAATTTTTCGATATATCTCAAAAACTCTCGGACGCGGGACGATATGCGGACTATTTAAAAATTGACGGAGTTCTTGTAAAAATACGCCTTAGCGATGGAAAACACGTTACTTACGAAGGCGCTAAGATAATAACGCAAGATTTGATCAGAAACATATCTCTCGATTTTACTTTCGAATTCGACGGAAACGACGACAAACAAAAGAGAACGGATATTATCTACTACTAGAAAACAGCTTATGTTTTATTTATTTCCGGAAAGATACATCTCTTCCAATTCGCTAAAATTTCTCACCTTCAGATAGGCCGGCTCTTTTGAAAAGTTAAGTTTATCAAAATCGTAAACAAAAATAAACAACTTTTGAATCATGTCTTTTAGTATCTGAATGTTCATCGGATAATTTTTTATAGCCATCTGTTGTAGAATTTTATCATTTTCGTTAGTCGATACAACGCTGGACGCATAATTTGATAAATGAGGCAAAACATTTTTTTCTATCTCTTTGACGTAATAATTAACCGCCCTAATACCGTTATAAAGATCTTCAATCGAGCCTTTCGAATCGATATATATAAGATCGTTAACTAAAACGATATTCTTATCCTGGTTGATCGTCGCCGGTATATCGAGCTTTAAAGAGAGATTTTTAACATATTTACTATTTAGATTTTTGTCGTAATGCGTCTGTATCTCGCTAATTATACTCTTAATATTGTCAGCGTTAGCCATAATTTTCTCCAAAATAATAATAACTTAATTTATATCATAAATTTAATTAAATATAAACAAATTTTGCGAAATATGTAAAGAGTTATTTTTTTAATCGTCTTGGCTTATAAAATACGCCTCAAGTCCCGGATCTTCTACCGATTGATCGTTGGCAAAGTAAATATAACCGGAAATTCTACCAAAATTATCCAAATCGCCTCTCCATAAAAACACCCCTTCATACTTGACGTTTTTCTCCGTAAATTTGATCTTTAATACGGGTATTTGGTCGGACAAAGCGTATTCTATAGTCGCTATGCCTTCGGACATAACGCCGGCGACTACTCTTTTAATATCAAGGCGCTTTTCCTTTTCATTATACTGCAACCGTATTCTACCCGAATATGTCTTTTTGGAATTGATTTTCTTCCCTATGAGAATATAGTTCCCGGAAAGAAAAGCGAGCGCGTTCTCCTCGTCGATCTTCTCGGCAAAAAGCGACAAAGTTACTAAACAGATAATAGATAGAAGGAAGAATGTTTTTCTAAAACGCATCTTACTCTCTCCAATTTTTTTACGACAATAGATTATACGATTTTATTTATATAATTGCAATTTATAAAAAAATTTATTCCTTAAAAATGCGCCCGTCGGTTTTTTTGGGGCGAGGAGAAAATTCGACGCATATGGGGCTAAGAATAATTTGACACATATGCGTTAAATTAAAAAAATGACACATATGCGTTATTTTTTTGTTAAGGCGCGACGGGGCGTATAAATATGCAAAATGCGAATAGATTTTACGCTGCAAGCAGAATATATAAACATTTTAGTATATTCAAAACGGGAATTCCCGATTTTATCGAGGCGCGACAATTGTCGCATAAAAATTCGACGCATATGAGCGCATATACGCCCCGCCGCTACTCGATTAATAATTTGACACATATGCGCTAAATAAAAAAATTCGACGGGTTACTTAAAAATATTGATTTTACCTTTAATAAGACTCTTAAAATCGCGTTTTAGTTTAGCGCTCAAATAACTTTTATCAATAATTTCATAAAATATATTTTCAGAATCGACGGCTCTTTTATAAATTTTGTCTGTAACATTTTGCTTTATTCCTAGATTTTCGCCAAGGATATTAAAATCCTTTTTCTTTAAATTTTTCTTTTTGCCGTTAATTGTTAAAGCCGTTTCCTCTTCGTCTTCCGGAATCAATAATTTTGTAGAAACAAGGTCGTAAAAATCAGAAAGTCTTATTTCCCCGGACTCGGATCTTATTAACGAAAAATTCTTTAGGTGCATATCTGCGTTACCGGTAAGAAAACAAAATATAACGAGTTCAAATAATAATATACAATCAAATAAAGGGTAATCTGAAAATTTTGTTATTATCTTTCCAATTTTCTCGATAGAGCTTTTATACTTATCTTCCGTTAATCTTTCAGAAAGTTGGCAGAAATCCTCCATGCTTACTTTAACCAATTTTCCATTTTTTTTTACTCTATCGATTCTTTTAGTAATATAAGCCAATTCTCCCGATTTTAATCTTATCAAGGAGTGTTTAACCGTTTTTATTTTAAACGACTCCGCAAGGCGCATAGTAAGATCTTCTATTTCCGGTAAAAAGGGATAAGACAAAGTCGGCGGTTTGAGAATATAAGCGCCCCATAAACCGACGATTGTCAACTTTTTTTTTTCTTTATCGTTTATGTTAAAATCAAGCGATATCTTTGGCTGAACTCCCGTTACGCTACAACTGCTTCTTATAACTTCTTCTGCAATTTTATCAATTTCATCTATAGAATATTGTATAAGAGGAATATCGCTTGAATCAAAAATATTCTTGCAGCATTTATCGTGCATCTCTTTATCGGTATTTTCTTTGATTTCTTCATAACAAGAGAGACATTTATTATTCATTTTTACTCCCGGATAATAGATACGGACCCTATACAGTCGACGCAACATGTTAATAATAATCCCATTCTGTCTTTAGGGTCTAATTTCCAATTTTTTGCGGCTATATCTAAAAGCCACCCTTCGGGTATGAGACCGTCAAAAAAAGGAATCATTGTTTTACATTTATAAATTTTATTTTCTAAAGGCAACGTTAAACTCACCGGAAGAGCTTTTTCCGACTTTAGATAATCGTCGTCGTATTCATACGAATATCCGTCGTCGGTTTCGATAATTTTACCCGTATATATATCGTTTATATAAACTTTCCCCGTTCTATTCATAACTATTCGATTATCCTTTATTACTGTCCGTTTTTTTTAAAGATACGGGACCCGCCTGACTATTAAATATAAGCATAACTTGATTCAATTTATCAAGCCGGATAGTCTCTTTTCCCTGCTCTACGTCTCTGATAAATCTTAACCCAACGCCGGATTTTAGGGACAACTCTTCCTGAGTCAAATTAAGTTTCTTGCGTTGCTCTTTAAAGAAATCTGAAAAAATATTTCTGTTCATACAAATCATTATATATCATATCGGGTATAAATTCAATAAATATTATTACATTTATACCATATCGGGTATAATATACATTTGTTAAGAATAAATTATACCCGATATGATATAATTTGTTTAACCGTAAGCGTAATAATTTTTTTTACTATGAAATTTAAATTTACATATTGAATTATTTTAGAATAAGTATTATAATGATATCTGTATAATAGAAAATATTTCTTGCTTAATAGCGCGACGGTCGGGGACTTCGACGGACCGGCGGACTTACAGAGCGTTGTATTTGCTGGGCAATATACGCTACTTGATAACGGAAGCGGCGTCTTGTTTGATCTGACGCCAAACGACGGCGTTTACAAGATGGCGATTAATACGACTTTTAGCGACGACAATTAATCTCAAAGCGATATCGACCAAAGAATTCCGGATCGATAGCGATTTATCCAGCGCTTTTTATGTGATAGAATAAAGCCCAAATTTAATTGTTTGGTTTATTTCAAAATATAGCCTATATTATAATAAAAAATTTATTCCTTAAAAATGCGCCGTCGGTTTTTTTGGGGCGAGGAGAAAATTCGACGCATATGGGGCTAAGAATAATTTGACACATATGCGTTAAATTAAAAAAATGACACATATGCGTTATTTTTTTGTTAAGGCGCGACGGGGCGTATAAATATGCAAAATGCGAATAGATTTTACGCTGCAAGCAGAATATATAAACATTTTAGTATATTCAAAACGGGAATTCCCGATTTTATCGAGGCGCGACAATTGTCGCATAAAAATTCGACGCATATGAGCGCATATACGCCCCGCCGCTACTCGATTAATAATTTGACACATATGCGCTAAATAAAAAAATTCGACGGGTTACTGCGCCTTTTTTAGTATAGTTTGACAAATTGCGATTATTATAGTATATTTCTCGTAAATTATGACCTTGTTTATTAAAATTCCTGTAAATAATAACGTTATTCTGTTTATGCGGTAGGTTTTAGTAAAACAATTTTGGTCTTTTTGCAAAGGATAATAGTTATGATTTCTGCTTGCGACGTTACTTTAAGATTTGGAAAGAGAGTTCTTTTTGAGAACGTTAATATAAAATTTACCGAAGGCAACTGCTACGGACTTATCGGAGCAAACGGCTCCGGCAAATCCACGTTTTTGAAAATTTTATCGGGAGAGATTGAGCCCGACGTCGGCGAAATAGCCGTTACTCCGGGGAAGCGTATTGCCGTTTTAAAACAGGACCATTTTGAATTTGACGAATACGCCGTACTTGATACGATAATCTTCGGGCATAAAAAACTCTACGAGATAATGAAGGAGAGAGAGGCGCTCTATGAAAAGGAGAGCCTTTCCGACGACGAAGGTATCAGAATCTCCGAACTGGAGGGGGAATTTGCCGAACTCAACGGTTGGGAGGCGGAGGCGGAAGCGGGTAAATTATTAAGCGGTTTGGGACTAAAGGAAGACGCTCTTACAAAATATATGAAGGAACTGAACGGCGGCGAAAAGGTGCGCGTTTTATTAGCTCAAGCTCTTTTCGGCAATCCGGATATTTTGTTATTAGACGAGCCGACCAACCACTTGGACTTGGCGTCTATCAAGTGGCTTGAAGATTTCTTAGTGGATTTTGAGAATATAGTTATAGTCGTATCTCACGACAGGCATTTTTTAAATAAGATATGCACTCACATCGCCGATATTGACTTTGGTAAAATCTCGATTTTTGTCGGAAACTACGATTTTTGGCGCGAATCCAGCGAAATTTTACAGAGACAGATAAAAATGGAGAATAAAAAGAAAGAGGAGAAGATCAAAGAACTGAGGGAATTCATACAGAGATTTAGCTCAAACGCATCCAAATCCAAACAGGCGACGTCGAGAAAGAAAGTTCTCGACGCTTTAAAACTCGAAGATATCCGACCGTCTTCGAGAAAATTTCCTTACGTCGCTTTCAAGGCTGAAAGAGACGCCGGCAATGAAATTTTGCATATAGAAAAACTTTCTAAAAAAATCGACGGTAAAAAAGTATTGAATAACTTATCTCTTACGGTTCGTAAAGACGATAAGATCGCGTTTGTCGGCGAGAATAGTATAGCAAAAACCGTTTTATTCAAAATCTTAATGGGAGAAATCGAACCGGACGGCGGCTCTTTTAAATGGGGACAGACTATATCTACCGCTTATTTTCCAAAAGATAACGCAAAATATTTTGACGACGTAGAACTTACTCTTGTCGATTGGCTCAGGCAATTCTCCAAGAATCAAGAAGAGACTTTTGTAAGAGGCTTTTTGGGACGAATGTTATTTTCCGGGGAAGAATCGCTTAAATACGCAAAAGTTCTATCCGGAGGAGAAAAAGTCAGGTGTATGCTTTCGAAAATGATGCTGTCGGGAGCAAACTTTTTGATCCTCGACGAACCGACAAACCACCTCGATCTTGAGTCTATCTCTTCGCTTAACGAAGGGCTAATAGATTTCAAAGGAAATATAATGTTTGTATCGCAAGATCGTCAGTTCGTTCACACGATCGCAAACAGAATAATTGAAATATTACCGAAAGGCGTTATCGATAAAATGACTACCTTCGACGACTACATAGAAAGCGAAGAGATATCCGCTTTAAGAGAAACTTTGATATAAAAAATTAAATAATAGTTGATTTTTCCATTTTTTGTTCTATACTATTAGCTAGATCTTAATATATTATATTTCGAGGAGATTGTTATGAAATTAATTAAAAAAATCATTCTTGCGGCGGTAACGGGAGCGAGCAGTTTAATCATAGCGGCTTGCTACGGTATGCCTTCTCTTGCCGGGGAATATCGCTTTTTTAGAATTAAGGTTAAGGACAACGGCAATACTCCGATATCCGGCTTGGAAGTTAAGGTCAATTTATATAACCCTTCGGAGACTATTCCATTTGATTCGCGAACCGGAACAACCGATAGCGCGGGCGAATTTATATATAATTCTATCGACTTTGACTATAAATATACCGTAGATATAACGGACGTCGACGGCGAGGAAAACGGCGGCGATTTTGCGTCTAAAAGCTTTCCAATAACGGATAATTTAAATTACGACGTTACTCTAGAAAGAAAATAAATTATTAGCCGTCGATGAAAACGTTTCTTTATAACCTCTACAAAAATATCGAGACGAAAGAGCGTAGATTGTTATACCTTTTTTTTGAGATAACGAGAAAGTGTTGTCTGGATTGTCTCCATTGCGGCTCCGACTGTAAAAGCGACTCTGCCTATCCGGAAATCGATACCGACGGCTGGCTTAAAATCGCCTCATATATAAAGAAAAAATTCGCCCCCCCTCCGTTTATCGCCATAACCGGAGGAGAGCCCCTATTGAGAAGAGACCTCCCGCTTATAGGCAAAACTCTTACCTCTAACGGCATAGGATGGGGGATAGTTACAAACGGATTCTTGCTAGACAAAACTAAAATGGAAGAGCTTATCGCTTCAGGTATAAAAAGTATGACGATAAGTCTCGACGGCGACGAAGAGAGCCATAATTTTTTAAGAAACAACAAACTTTCCTACGAAAGAGCTCTAAATTCCATAAAAATTGCCGCCGGTTCCGGAATAGATATGTTTGACGTCGTTACCTGCGTATTTCAAGATAATCTGGATAAATTAGATACAATCGCAAATATCCTGCTTGATTCCGGAGTTCAATATTGGCGCCTGTTTCGGATCTTTCCTATTGGTAGAGCTAAAAACAACGAGAGACTGCGTCTTGATTATAACAATACATGGAAAATGATTAACTGGGTAAAAGATAACAAGAAAAAATATAAAGCCAAAGGATTAACGATAAATTTAAGTTGCGAAGGATACCTTCCCATGCAAACGGATTTAAAAGTTCGAGACGCCCCTTTTTTTTGCAGAGCCGGCGTAAACATCGCCTCAATATTATCCGACGGGACTATAACTGGTTGTTCAAATAACGGAGAATCTTTTTACGAAGGAAATATTACCAAAGACGATCTGCTTTACGTTTGGCGCAACCGCTTCAAAAACTTCAGAGATAAATCGTGGCTAAAAGATAAAATATGCGCGGATTGCAGCCATCTGAAAAATTGCCGCGGCTCCTCCATTCATTTGTGGGATTTGAATAGAAAATCCCCCTATTTCTGCTATATGAAAGAGGAAATTTTGACTTAAAAAAATTCGGCGCATATGAGACCCGCCGCGTCCCAATAGAAATTGACACATATGAGTCGCGTCGCTCCTCGATGAAAAATGGACGAATATGCGTATCCATTGAACCCTCGATTTCCCCTCGCATACGCGCGGGACGCGTAATCTCCGATTTTTTTCGATTATGAGAATATAAAAACATTCAAAACGGGAATTCCCGTTTTTATCTCGCGCGCGTCCTTCAGAACGGAACGACAAGTCGGGGAATAATTTTGACACATATGGCGCATTTATGCGGCGGGTTTAATCGCAAATAAATTGACACATATGGGACGCATAGCCGCCGCGTCGCGCTTAATACGAGCTAAGAGACTGCCATAAATTTTGCATAAATAGCGTTTTTTCTTTGCTTTTTTTACCGTATAACATCTCCTATACGCTTATTATTCGGCTAAATACGCAAAGTTATTTATAGTCTCAATTACAACGTCAATCTACCTTGAATTTCCCAACCTCTTTCATTAACGCTTCAATGCTTAATTTGTTGTCTTCCGTTAATTCATTAACTTTATTAACGGCAATTGTTACCTGTTCAGTTCCGGTTGCCATTTCATTCATTCCGCTGGTAATTTCCTGAGTAATCTTATTTAAATTAGAAGCTTCCTTTAAAACTTGCCGACTGCCTGTAAACATCTCGCTCGAACCTGTTTTAACTTTTTGGGTTATATCGTTAAGCCGACCTATCGCTTCAAGAACTTGTTTGTTGCCTATTGTCTGCTCTTCCATTGCGGAGCGGATAAAACCTTCCTGTTCGCTTACCGTTTTTATTTCATTTTCAATAATGTCAAAATTGCTTAATACATCCTCTGTTGAATGCGTGATTGTTTCAATAGATAATTTAATTTTATTTAGAACCGTCGCCACCATTTTTGCCTGAACCCCCGACGACTCGGCAAGTTTTCTAACTTCATCCGCTACAACTGCAAAACCTTTACCGCTGTTCCCAGCGTGAGCGGCTTCAATTGTCGCATTCATTGCTAAAAGATTTGTTTGACTTGCAATATTTTGAATAACCTTACTAATTTCAAGCAACCCCTCCGACTCTTTTGCAACTTGCTGAATATCGTCTGCAATTTTATTGAGGTTGTTCCTTCCGGACTCCGACGATTCGGTCAATTTTTTGATGTTCTCCCCATTTTTTATAAGCGTCTGATTTACATTACCTATAGTTGTTATCATTTCTTCAATAGCGGACGACGATTCGATTACGTTTGTCGATTGATTTTCTATCAGTTGATTTAATCTATCAATTCCATGCGTAATCTGCTCCATAGTTACGTTTGTTTCGGCAACGCTTGCAGATTGGTTTACCGTTTGATTTTTTATGCTTTGAATATTTGCGCTGATTTCATTAATTGCCGCGGCAGTTTCGACCATATTGGAAGATAGATCTACTCCGACATTTTGAAGAGCGGAAGATTGACGCTTGACAAGCGCGGCAAGAGCGCGTATTTTATCAAAGGTAAGGTTAAAATATTTTGCCATCTCTCCGATTTCATCTTTAGATTTAATCTCTATTTTTTGAGTTAAATCGCCGTCTCCTTCAGAGATGTTTTTTAAGGTAGAAGTAAAATTATTAAAAGGTTTTTTCAAAAATGAATATATTACAAATAAGTATAATAAGAATAATATTACTGCGGAAGGTACTGCCCAAAAATAATGAATCGCGCCTTTATTTCCTACTATTAAACCTAGCAAAATCATTGCCAATGATAATATTACGGAAAAAACAAAAATTATTATAACGATTGACTTTTTAAAAAAAATCTTTGCCACAATGAAAGCAAACAAAACCGCCACGGGAGCTACGATTGCAAATAATAAAAAAATATTCATTTCATTTTCCTTATTTTAGAATAATTTAACACAAGCCCAGCCTTTGCCGGTAATTACGATATATCTGAGACTCGAAGCGCTTATTCCTTATTGATTTATGATAAGGAACTAAAAACATATCAAATGTTTTAAAAAGATGCGCTCTTAGTAGAAGATAGATAGATAGATAGATAGATAGATAGATAGATAGCGATTTTTCTATCATAATGAACCTTCTTTTACCGTTGTTAAAAAAATGATAATTGATATCATATCAATTGTCAAGAATATTTTTTTATTTTAAAAAATTAATAAATTTTCTAATATTTTTTAAAAATATATTGAAATATTTTTAGTATTAAATTATTATAAGATAATGATGAATAAGGCGTTTTAAGGCTCAGATATATTGTAGTTGTCTGGAAGTTTTGGGAAATAAAATTTTAAATTTTCCATTAATTAATAGTTGTATAATTTATAAAAATTTATTATTCTTGATAAGGATTATTAATAATGAACTGCTTAAAATGTAAAAATGAAATGTTAAAAGGTATTTTGAAAATTAGAGCAAGTTATAGAGCAAGAGTGATGTTTTTAAAAGAAAAATATAAAGAAAAATTTGTTGAGAGGTTTTTACGAGGATCTATTTTTGATAATAAAAATAATAATGATGAAATTGAAATACTTTGTACGGATAAAGGTAAAAATTCCAAAACAGTTTATTATTGTAAAAATTGCAATTTGATAATTTTTGAAAATAATAAATAATAAATAATAAAAAATTATTCATATTCCCAAAACCTTCAGACAACAGCCTGAGGTCCCCGTTGAACGAAATATTGTGTGAAAAAAAATTGGAGTTTATTATAAAAAAAATAATTTTAATTTCCCAAAAAACTGACAGGATACGAGATTTTTTTATTTTATAGTTGATTTATTTTATTATTTGAAATATCATCTTCATGTAGTAGCTGTTCGAGATTATTCGGGCGCCTTATTGTATGCAATTAAGCAGACAAAAATATTTAATTATGGGTAAAAATATGAAAAAACAGAAAAATGATAAAAACGGATCTATTCCTAAATGCGGTTTATGTGGGAAAACTGAAAACCTTACTAAAACTGAATGTTGCGATCAATGGATATGCGACGATGAAGATGCATACGTTGCATTTTCGTATGCCGCTAATAGCTGTCATAGAAATCATAAGAGATATACGCTATGCGCTTATCATCATAATGAAGGACATTCGGGAGATTGGAGAACATGTCAAGAATGTAAGGATGATTTTGAAACTGAAGATTATGTATATTACGCAACAAATGATTTCAATTTTGATAAATTAGAAAATCCGCCTGAATTTGAGCCGACAAGATGTATTAAGTGTAATGAAATAATTAATCGCGGATACGAAGGATTTACAAAAAGTAAAGATGGTTATATTTGCCTTAAATGTTTTAAAATATGATAATAAACGCCTGTTTAGATGCGTAGTACAACAGCCGGTTGTCGGTTTCATCCCCTATCGGTTTTTTGAAGACTAAAAAATATTTGTTCCATATGTGTCATTTTATTTGTTCCATATACGTCGAGTTTTTATGCGACAATTGTCGCGCGTTATCGATGGGACGCATATGTGTCATTTTAAAGAAACTGTCTCAAAAGTTGTAATTTCTCGCCCCAAAAAACCGATGAGGCGCTTTTTATACCTCCGCTCAATTGAGTTTTTTAAACCGCGCAGTTTGAGGTAATATAGAGATTTTTCCTCAAAATATTCGATATTTTTCCTTTTTTGTAAAGAATTCCAAAAAAAAATTGTTATATATATAAGAGAAAAAAAATAAAAATATATTTTTAAGGAGAAAACTATGGACAATTTTTTTTATGAAGGAGTTGCGCAATGCGGGCCGGAAAAATCTATACGTATGGCGGGAAAGAAAATTAAAACTGTAAAGATAAAGGGTGATATGAACGATATTGAGACGCAAATGGAGCGAATCTCAGTCAAAAAGCGTCTGCTATTCGCGTTAATAATCGATAATTTGCCGAATTACGTCTGAAAATAATGCCCGAATAAAAATAGCGTTTTAAAAAAGCGGCAGATTATAAAAAAACTTCCGGCTTTCACACTTTTTTGGGGGGAGGTATGACGCCGGAAGTAAATAAAATTCTTATAACAAGTAAAATATAGAACAAAACTAGAACAATGTCAATAAAAATATTGACAAATTTATAAATATTTTTTATTATTTTTTTAGAGGTAAAAATGAAAAAAATTCACCCCACGCAGGAAAAAATCTTACAATTATTGAAGAGTGCGGACAACTCTTTCACAGTCAGAGAAATGCAGGAAGCTCTGTCGCTCTCTTCTACAAGCGTCGTTTTTCATCATTTACAACAGTTGGAGAAAAAGGGTTATATCAGGCGCAATCCGGAAAACCCTTCCGACTATCAGATTCTAGGCGACGTCGATTCTACTCTTTTATATCTCAATTTATACGGAATGGCTAAGTGCGGACCGGACGGTTATATACTTTCGGGCGATCCTATTGATAGAATTCCGGTATCGCGTAAGATGATAAACTTCCAGTATGATAAAGCTTTTTTGGTGTCCGCTTCCGGCGACTCGATGGAACCGAAAATATACGACGGCGATTTGCTGATCGCTATGAAGGCGAATCGTTGCGAAAACGGAGAAATCGCCGTATGCGTCAATAATGAGAAAGTTTTAGTCAAAAAAATAACGAGCGACGGTTCGGAGATAACGCTAAATTCTTTAAACGACGAATACCAACCGATCATAGCCGATCCCGAATCTTTTCATATCGAAGGAGTTGTGAAAGGAGTTATATCGTATAATTTGAAATGACGCATGCGCGTCGTTTATAAAGCGTCGTAAAAATTTTCAAACCTTTTTTTCTATTTGCTCTTTAATTATGCTATTGAATAACATTTCGATTTTATCGTCGCCGGTTTCGTCAGAATTATCGTAAATCCACAGTTTGCCGTTGTTATTCTCTTTTATTTTGTTTTCAAGCGTCTCTTTTTTCTTATCGAAAGAGTATTGGCTCAATAACCGTCTTTTAATCTGTTCGTCGGATAAATTTCTTCTAGTTAATCTTTCAGTTTTAACTTTTTCATTTACGTCTATCAATATCACGTTATTATTGCATATATAGGATATGCCCGTTTCGGCAATTAATGCCGCGTTGAATATTATCAGCCCTTTTTTGCCGTAAATTTCCTTTCGTAAACGAACCATTAGGGGCGTAAACATTATTTTATCGAGAATATCAAGTTTATCGGGATCGTTAAATACTATTTCGCCGAGAATTTTTCTATCAATGCTTCCGTCGCTTTTTTGGACTTCTTCGCCGAATATTTTTGCAATTTGATCTCTAACGTCTTTATAAACCGGTTCTTTAAGATTATTTGTAATTTCATGACTGATGAGATCAAGTTCTATGTTGTGAACCTCAATTCCGGCTTTTTTTCCGAATTCGACAAATTTTTCGCTAATATACGACTTGCCCGATCCGGGTTCGCCGGTTATTCCGATTATATATTGCGACATCATTTTCTCCTCGAGTTTCTGCTTTACATGGAGAGGAACGTAACCGACGATCGAACCCTGCTCTTTTTGCAACGATTTAACGGCGCTCGAACTTACGTGCGCGAGTTCGGGACGGGCTATCAAAATGAAAGTATCGATGCCGAGTTTTTGCGTAACGCCGCATTGGTGAAGAACATTTTCGTAGTTGAAGTCTTCCGAATTTCTTACCCCTTTCACTATGACGGAAATTTTATGTTCGTAGGCGAAATCGACTAAAAGCCCCGATACCGGCATAACCTTAACGTTATCCAGATGATTTAACGCCTTTTTTGCCATTTCCGTTCGTTCTTCAAGCGTAAACATATATGTTTTATCGGGATTTACCCCTATTCCGACGATAACCTCGTCTAAAGCGCTCGCCGTTCTTGAAACGACGTCGATATGACCGTAAGTAATCGGATCTCCGGAAAATGCGTATAACGCTTTTCTCATTTTATCCCCCTATAAATAACAATATAGAATAGTTCAAACAAATTCCCCCCGAGCGATTTTCAGTAAAATATTTGTAGAATGTTTTCCCAAGGCCGTTGTTTTTCTCATTCAACGCTTTGGTATATTATAATTTATTTTCAAATTAAAAGTCAAGCGCTAAATATTACAACCGAGCTCTCCGTCGGTCTTTTGGAAAAATTGACGCATATGATACCGAAAAAAATTGACACATATGCGTCGAATTACAATAAAAGCGAAAATTCCCGTTTAGAATATACTAAAATACCGCTCATGCCGGGACCTTATCGAGTCTTTGGCTTGCGACGCGCCTCGATAGAAATTAACGCATATGCGTCAGGTCAGATTGAGACAGCCGCTATAAAAATGACACATATGAAACGCAAGCGCTCCTCGATAAAAAATTCGACGCATATGATGTTAAGAATAAAATTGTAATTTTGGTATTTTTAACGGAACGACGCGGCGCAATTAACGGATAAATCAGACTTCGTTAATAACCCCTCTGCATTTCCGACTGCCGCATCTGCAAAGTTCTTTTTTTGAATCTTTATCGTAACTGTAATCGATCGTCAACTCTTCGCCCTTGTTTATAAAACGCTTTGAATAAAAATATATCTTAGCGTTTTTTCGGACAACTTTACAGTTTGGTTCGCAACTATGATTTACATAAATCGACTCATTCCCGCCGTATTTGCCGTCGATATAACAGTCGTCGTTTAGGCAAAAAATATAAGTAACTCCTATTTTATCGTTTTCTACCTCTCTCAAATCGGCTTTCTTTTTTGATATTCTCTCTCCGATGTATTCGATGATTAATCTCCCTTCGTCAATATCCTGCAAAGCAAAAAGCCCCCTGTTATGTATGTTGGATTCTTTAACCTCGACAATTTTGCTCTTCATTTACTCCTCCAAATAAATATTTTCTTACCTGTAAAAAGGATAAAAGCCGCGCCGCTTACGGCGATGCAAAATAAATAAGCGTCGAAGCTCGCTAAATATAAGAAATTTATAATTTAAAAGCCGCCTAATGTCAAGAAATATGACCTATATCTTGTATCTTTATTTCTTGACTAAACGCCTTAAAAATGATAGTAATGGCGCCATGAATATAAATTTATTTGGAATTACCGACCCTATACTTATATTTACTATTATACTGTTTATTGTGTTGGTATTCCCGGCAATATTCAATAAAATCAAGCTACCCGGCATCGTTGGACTTATAGTCGCCGGCATTATAATCGGTCCGAATACTTTTGGTATTCTAGAAAACGGCGACGCGATCAATCTGATTAGCAAGGTAGGAATTCTTTATATAATGTTTCTAGCCGGACTCGAAGTAGACATTTTTCAGATAAAAAAAAACATTCCCAGTTCGATTACTTTTGGACTTCTGACTTTCTTTATACCGTTGATTATGGGAACTTTGGTCGGTTTGTTCGTTTTAAAATTGAGCGTCGCTTCGTCTATATTATTGGCCGGTATGTTTTCAACTCATACCTTATTATCGTACTCTATCGTCAGCAAATTAGGGCTGGTAAATAACTCCGGAGCGACCGCGGCTATTGGCGGCACAATTATTACCGATACTCTCGCTATGCTGGTTTTAGCGATTATTACCGCTCCCTCAAATGAAAAAAACGACATATTATTTTGGATAAAGTTCTTTTTATTTTTGGCGATTTATACTTTAGCCGTAATCTCTCTAGTTCCCTTGATTGGAAGATGGTTTTTTAAAACTCTCGCCAAAAATGAGACAGTGGAATATATTTTTGTCTTATTCATCGTCTTGACGTGCAGCTGTCTTGCGCCTCTGGCGGGATTAGAACCGATTATCGGGGCTTTCTTAGCCGGTCTTATACTAAACTCGCTTATTCCCAAAAAAAGCGCTTTAATGAACAGAATCGACTTTATAGGAAATTCGTTATTCATCCCGATTTTTTTAATTTCGGTGGGCATGCTTGTCGACTTAAAGATTCTATTTGCCAATCCAAAAACATGGCTCGTATCGCTAACGATGATTATCGTCGCGCTAACGTCAAAATTTTTGGCGGCTTTTTTTTCGGGAAAAATATTGAAATGGTCTAAAAACGAGATCGGTTTGGTTTACGGTATGAGCGTAAATCACGTTGCGGCGACCTTGGCCGTGGTATTAATAGGATACGATTTTGGTTTTTTCGACGACTCCATCCTTGCCGGAACCATAATTATCATTACGATTACCTGTTTTATCGGCCCAATAATAACAGAATATTTCGGCAAAAAGATCGTTTTATCCGAAGATAGACCGATTGAAGAACGCAACGAACAAAATCTAAGAATTCTCGTCCCCATTTACAATAAAAATCATATCAAAGACCTTATGGAGTTATCGTTCATTCTTTCAAAAAACTACTCCACAGAGTCGATCTACCCGATAAATATCGTAATGGACGATTTCAACGTTGAAAATAAAATTATGGAGTCTGAGAAACTTCTCGCCGTCGCCGTCGCTAAGTCTTTAGCGGCGAATATCAGCGTTACTCCGATTACCAGAGTCGATATTAGCGTCGGAGCCGGCATAATGAAAGCCGTAAGAGACTTGAGAATATCCTGCGTTATAACCGGCTGGGACGGTAGAGAGAAAAGTCTTGGCAAGGTATTCGGATATAATGTCGATCCTATCGTTGAAAACAGCGTTCAGTTATTAATAATCAACAAGATCGTTACCTCTTACGCCGCCGCCGGTAGAATCGTATTGATAGTTCCGCCGTTTGTAGAGAAGCAAGAGGGGAGCAAAGAGATATTTAATATTATATCAAATTTTAGCGTTCAATTTAAAACAAAAGTACTGATTGTCGCCCAGGAGGATACGCTAAACGGAGTCTCTTCGTTGATTCGCCATTTAAGTAAAAAAGTCGAGATTGATACTTTGTCTATTAACTTCTGGAAAAACGTCGATCGCTTTCTTGAAAATATCGTAAAAAAGGACGATATATTAGCCTTATTTTCCGCAAGAATAACGCGCCCCGCTTGGCAACCGTTTTTAAGCAAATTACCGGGAATTCTTTCTAAGAAATTTACAACCAATAATATTATGATATTATATCCTTCCGAAGAAAAATGGCGCTCAAGAGAACTTCAAACTCCGGTAAATTCAGAGTTTTTATTTCATTTTATCGAAAACCGAAATTTCTATTTTAATCTAAACAATCTTCCTATTAAAAACGCCTTTAATTATATTCTAAAAGAAAAATTCGGTAAAACTCCCGAAGTTTTAAACGAACTCTCCGATATACTTTCCGACATAGCGATTAACGAACCCTTGACGCTGTTGCCCGGCGTTATTTTAGTTCACACTCACATATCTCAAATCGAAGGACATATCATATACGTCGGAGTTAATCGCTCCGGATTTGATATACCAAATATTCCCGAAAAAATTAACATTATGTTGGTGTTGCTGACTTCAACCGAGCAACCGCCGGAATATCACCTCAATTTATTAAAAGAGATAGTCCATTTGCTAAAAATAGAAAATTTTGTCGAATCCGTAAGCAAATCAAACTCTTTTAAAGAATTTGAAAAAACATTCAAAGCCGGCTGTAAAACATAATATTATATTTTCCCGCCAAGAACCCATATGCGTTAATTTCTCTCCACGCCCAAAAAAAACCGACAGGGCGCTTTTTTAAAATAAAGTTTGACTTTTCTTATATATATATTAAAATATATTTTAATTCAGTATTTATTAAGGAGTTTTCTTTGAAAAGGTTTATATTATTATTTTTTGCGCTAATCTTATCGACAAACGTTTTTTGCTTGGATAGCGCGTCTCAAATAAAAAAAACGGATTCTGTTCCTTGGCTTATTACTTACGAGAATTTTGAAAAACTTATCGCCGAGTCGGAGGCGTCCGGCGACTCGGATATAATTAAAAATTCGTATTTTGCCAATCCTGCGGCGAGATTGTACGTATTAAAGCCGGGGCTGGGACTGTCCAAGATCAAACTCGAATCGCTATATTCCGCGCTTAGCGGCTATAAAACGGGGGAAAGTTTGCTTGATTACGAATCCAAAAGGGTCGCTTACGAGAAGAACAATCCCGTTTTTTTACAAAAAGGCGGTATGTTGCGGCCGCTATCTCACTCGTTTTATTTTAGAACGGACGACGAATGGACGGGATTTTCGACAATATTTCTGGGATACAGGTTCGCGCCAAACGAATATTTTAACTTCTCCATTGAAGGGGGTATCGGACTACCGCAGTTATATTTGGCGAATATTCTCCTTCATTTCAAGTTATTTGAAACTCAAAATAGAATCTTCTTTTTGGGACTAAGAGCGCGGTTTGGATATAAATATCAGCATACTGAAGATTTTATGAATATTCGCGATAAAGACGGCGTTAATCTTGGATATTTGGGGTTAGGCGAGAAATATTTGACGATTCAAGACAAACACAGCCTCTATTTTGCGACAGATCTTACCGCCGCTATCCGTTTTGGAAGACAGCAAGCGCAGTGCGTTTACTACACGATATTTCCAAAGATTGATTTTAATTTAAGAACCGGCGACGCGGACGTTCTTTTTTCGCCCGTTATGATAGGGTACGAAGTCCGTTTTGGAAGATATATGGAGTGGAGCTTTGCCGTCGAGGGGGGCTACGCTTTTCCGCTTCCATGGGGAAGTATTCCCGACGGAGAGTGGATAAATTTCCCGTCGCTCGCCAACGTTAGCGTCAATTATTTTATACCCGTAAAAAACAACTCTATGTATAATAAGTTAAAATAATTTTAAGAAAAATTAAAATAAAGCCTTGTAAAATTTTATGAAATAATTTACAATGCTTGGTTGATAATTTAAGGAAATACTATGAAGAATGTTAAAGATATTGGATCAGCCGAACTAATAATTGACGATAAAGTTTTTAATTTTTCTTTAATCGAAGGGAGTATGGGCGAAAAAGCCGTAGACCTCTCTACTTTGAGAAGAGAGACGGGGCTTGTTACCTACGACGTAGGACTTGTAAACAGCGGAATTGCCGCTAGCGATATCACTTTTGTCGACGGCGAAAAAGGAATACTTCTATATAGGGGCTATAAAGTAGAAGATTTGGCGCTAAACTGTATGTTTCTCGAAGTGGCGTATCTTCTTATTTTCAAAAAACTTCCCACGGTGGACGAAAGAAAATATTTCAGCAAGCTCATGAATTTAAATTCGATGATTCATGAAGATATCAAAAACTTTTTCTCGACATATCCCGAACACGCTCATCCGATGGCTATATTATCGGCAATGGTCGTCTCTCTCTCCTCTTTTTATCCTGAGATTTCAGACGATACGCATAAGGAGCCTTTCCTCCATACCGTTACCATGTTGTTGTCAAAAATGCGGACTATCGCCGCTTTCTCTTATAAGAAATCCATCGGGCAGCCGTTTGTTTATCCTTCGTACAAATACAGATATTGCGAAAATTTTTTAAATATGATGTTTGCGTCGCCGGTCGACGATTATCAAATCGATCCGGTCTTAGAAAGAGCGTTAAATACCTTCCTTATTTTGCACGCCGATCATGAGCAAAACTGTTCTACTACCGTAGTAAGAACCGTTGGGAGTTCCGGAGCCAATTTATACGCTTCGGTATCGGCCGGGATTTGCGCTTTGTGGGGACCTCTTCACGGCGGAGCTAATCAAGCGGTTATAGAGATGCTTGAAGAAATTTACAAAGGAGGAATGAAACCCCAAGAAGCGATAGAGCTTGCAAAAAGAAAAAATTCTAAAATGCGGCTAATGGGATTTGGACATAGAATTTACAAGACCTACGATCCTCGCGCAAAAATAGCCAAATCAACTTGCGAAACTCTGCTTAAACATCTTAAGAAGAACAACGATCCTCTTTTAGATATAGCTATGGAACTGGAAGAGAGAGCGTTAAGAGATCCGTATTTTCAGGACAGAAATTTGTATCCCAACGTCGACTTTTTTACCGGCGTTGCTTACAGAGCTATGGGTATACCTACGAACATGTTTACGGTTATATTTGCTATCGGACGTCTTCCCGGATGGATCGCGCATTGGCTTGAGATGAAGACCGATCCCGACCAGAAACTTATGAGACCGAGACAAATATACGCGGGCGAGCCGTTGCGCGATTTTGTACCGGTAGAAAAAAGATAAAAATAATTTGGAGTTTTTTTTATGTCTAAACATTCTAAACTATTTAAAATTATGATATTTTCTACGTCGTCCTTTTTCAGCTTATTATGGTTGGTTTTTATCCCATATTTAAATTATCCTCATACCCGGGTTAGTAATTTTAAGATTTTTAGTCTTATAGCGCTTCCTCTCTTTATAGTTGTCTCGGTTTTAGTAGTTGGTAAAAACGCTAAATATTTTAATCGCGATCTTTACGCCGTTCAGGACGAACCGGAAATTTATAAAAAAAACATCTCTTCTCTCGGCTTTATTCCCTTAAGGGCGTTAGCGGCTTTCTTGTTATTATCTATAGTTCTAATCTCGTCTACCGTAGCTTTTAACGATATTATTGGTCTTCAAAAAAATATTCTAACGATGATTTTTTGTTATTTGCTATCTTATGCGATGCTTGTATCGGCTCTTATATTTGCTTTAAGCGATCGAGTGATTGTCGAATTTTTACTTGAGACAAAATTGCGCAAATACCCGAGCGATTTAGACGAAAGAAAGCAGACTCGTAAAATATTCATTATTCCGACATTTTTTACGATAATGTCGCTGTTATTCTCTTTCTCAAACGTTTTCTTAATCGTAAATAGGCAAAACGATAATTTGATGAAATTAAGCTCGTCAAGCGTAATAATGATTTTACTGGGGACTCTTTTTTACGGCGTTATGGTTATAATTCTTACAGCTCTATGGTCCAAATCTACGGGTTTAATCTTTAAAATAGTCGTTAATCAAATAAGATACATCCTCTCTAACGAAAAAGACCTAAGCGGGCGCATAAATATATGCTCCGTAGACGAACTGGCTTCTATATCCGGTATGGTCAACGAATTCAGCTCCGGATTGGCGTCAAACGTTGACGAGTTAAAACTCGCGCAAAACGAACTCTACAAAATCGGAGACGAATTAAATAAAAACGCCGAAAGCTCTGCAAAAGCCATCGATAATATCACTTCAAAAATCATTAATATCAAAGAAAAGTCCGACATTCAAACTAACGTCGCAATCGAGTCTTCAGGCGCGATTAAACAAATCGTCGGCAGTATCTTGACTCTGGAGTCTGTAATTTCCGATCAATCGACTAGCGTAACCCAGGCGTCGGCTTCTATCAAACAGATGATTGGCAATATAGGATCGGTAACGGTATTAATCGAAAAAATGACCCGGCAGTTTGCCGCTCTTCTCGACGCCGCCGAAATCGGTAAAAAAGCTCAGGCGGACTCTTCCAATCGTATAGTTCAGATCATAGAGCGCTCGGGAGCTCTGAGAGAGGCTAATAAGGTTATCGCATTAATCGCTTCTCAAACAAACCTGCTCGCTATGAACGCGGCGATCGAAGCGGCTCACGCCGGCGAAGCGGGACTGGGATTTTCGGTAGTCGCCGAAGAGATACGTAGGTTAGCGGAGACCTCGGCCAATCAATCTAAAACTATTCAGGATGAAATTGTTAAAGTTCAAGTAGCGATCGACGAAATGGTTCTAAGTTCTAAAGGGGCGGACGAGTCTTTTGCCAAAGTAGCGGAATTAATTAACGAAACAGAGTCGCTCGTTAGGGAATCTCAACAATCGATGATCGAACAGAGAGAGGGATCCGCGCAAATTCTTGAAGCTTTGAAATCTATGAACGACATCACTACCAAGGTTCAAACCGGTTCTAAGAAGATGAGCTCCGAAGCTGATACGGCGCTTATAAAAATCGAAAATCTCAGCGACGCCGCTATCGAAATAAAAAACGATATAGAACAGATGGCAAAAAGCGCGACGGAGATAAACGTTAACGCTCAAAAGGTATCGGAATTTGCCCACGACTCTATAGAGACTATTAGCGCTATAGACGAAAATCTGGGACACTTCAAGACCTCTTAATTTAGAGAATAAAAAAAATAAATTGCTACTGAAAATTGAAAATATTTGTTCCATGTGATATGCGTCGTTTCCCTCAAAAGAACCAACGGGGCGCATATTTGAAAACCGGAGCGTTAAATGGCTTCAATATCTTCGCTAATAATAAATTTATGCAACAAATCTTTCAGATCGTCAAAACTCGAGTTAATAGAGTCCGCCGCGTTGACCAAATCGCGATTAATTTCTACTAAATGCTGATTTTTCCCTTTTTGCTCTTCAGTTTGAAGATGAATATTCTGACTTGAAACATAATAGCTCTCTAATATTTTTTTCATCTCGTCCATTAACGTTTCGCCGCTTTTTGATAGTTCGGTCAATCGGTAGTTATTTTCTTGCACTTCAACGCTGGACTTTTCAATAGTTTTTGTTCCTAATTCTTGTTCTATCATAGATTGGTTTATTTCGTTTATCATTACGATAGATTTCTCCGTATTTTCAAAAAAGACCTCGATTGTCTTACCGGATTTGTTGATCATCTCGGCGCCCTCAAATATCATATCGTTTATTTCGGTAAGCTTAGAATCAATCCCTTTAACGCTCGCTCCGCTGGCTTCAGAGAGTTTACGAACTTCCTGAGCGACGACGGCAAATCCCTCACCCGCTTTACCAGCCCGAGCGGCTTCTATCGAAGCATTAATCGCAAGGAGTTTAACCCGCTCGGAAATATCGGAAATTGTATTTATAAGAGAAGAGAGATCCTTCGACGCGTCGTAAATTTGATTAATCGAATTTATCGAGTTTTTCAAACTCTCTTTACCGATTTCTATATCTTGCAAAATAGCTCTAAAATCTTTAGTCGCGCTTTGAGACAGGTTGCTAACGCTTCTAATATTGGCGGTCATCTCCTCTATAGAGGCCCCCGAATATTGAACGGCTTCTTTCTGTTTCTTAACGGCGTCGTTTATTAATCTGGAGTTATCGACGACCTTATCGCTAATTGTCTGGAGAAGTTTGGTATTTTGATAATCTTGATTAATAGACTCAATGATCTTATTTACCGAAGCTACTACCCCTTCAAAAACCCGCTTGTTGCCTTCGATAGAGTTGATCAATATACCCTTCGAACCGTCGATTTGCGCCGCAACTTTCTTGATCTTGCCGACCATTTCGTCGAGAAAAACAATAAGATCGTTAAAATCGGAGGTGAGTAATCCAAATTCGTTAAAACTTGATACGGTTATTCTTTTAGTAAGATCTCCGTTGCCTTCTATAATACTTTTTAGCGTTCCTCTGATATCGTTAATCGTATCTTTAACGTTGTTGTTTATAAGAATAAATTGGAGTATACCCGCTATAAATATTATCAAATTATTAACAAAAACGTTAGTAAAAAAAACGCCCGTATCCGCTTCGCCCCCTTTTTGAATATAATAAAAACCAATATATTGAGTAACCGACCAAATTAACAAAAATACCGAAGCCATCGACAATATATACTTAAAATAGATCGACAACTCTTTTTGATCGTCTTTTATCTTTTGCATATTATATAACTTTTTGACCGGCAACATCAGTTTGTCGATGTAAAAAAGAGTAAACGACACGCAAAACAGACCGCTACAAAACGATACCATAAATACGTATATAAAATCGTTTAATTTTACCGAACTAGGCGTTATATACGCCACGATAGGACCGGATAGGAAGCCGATAAAATATACGATCAATAAAAGTATAGGAAGTCTTATTATCCTTTTTTTCGCTAAAGGGATTAGCGATTCGTCGTTCAGCGCTTTTTTGACGGGCAAAAGAAAAAATCCGATTATCGCCACGCAGGGAGTCGCGCACGTTACAAATATTATCAAAAAGATATTTTTTACAGATCCCATCAAAAATCTTTCCAAAAACGAAAATTCCAGATACGGGTTGTAAAGACTAAGTATGGTCTGGGAATAGATAAAAACAATAAAAGGTATCGCCATACTAATTCCGACAACCTTCTTGACAATATGCCTCTCGTCTGCGCGCATAAAACTTCCTCCTTTATTGTAGTTTTAAAATTTTATCAACTTTTTCCATTATATCCCCGATTTTGTGTATTCGTATCGGCACGGCCATAGTTAAAGTTATACCTTTTTCGCCAAAATGAGAAGAGCTCAACGCCAATTTCATTTTAGCGTTGACGTCCATCCTTATTTTTGCAAAGCCCAATCTCGAATGTTTGCAATCTTCGCTTTCGTTCTCTATCCGCTCTTTTACCGCGGTCGCAAACGCTTCTTCAGGATCTTCTTTGCTGTTTATCTCGTCAATCCCTTTTTGCAAGTTTAAAAGATCGTTCTTAACTTTGTCGTTGAGATTGTCGTAACCGTTTTCAATTTTTATAACTAACGGGTATTTTCCGTTCCTTATTCTCGCCGTAATGCTAAACTCGCCCGAAGCGTATTTAAAAGTATTTTCAAGCAACTCGCTGACGGCTCCCGTTACCATACTTAACGTTTTGACGTATGGCAAATTTGTTTTGATATTATAGTAGATATAATCAAATATTTTCATTATCAGAATATTTACCGACTCAAGATGGAATTTCTTTTCTCTGAATATATCCAAAATATTTTTATCGGACAAATTATTTTTTTCCATAATTTTTATCAGAGACTTTTCATAAATATAATTAAGCCCCTTTTTCGTATAGAGCGCTTCCTCAAGTTTTTTATAAAATATTCTGCTAATTATCTCGATATTCTCCCACTTTTCTATCTTGCCGCAGAATTTTATTGCCCCCTCGCCGTGAAAAAAAGTCATAGAATTATACACGTCTTTATATTTGTATATCCGCTCTCTCTCTCTTTTAACGCCCATCGTATATCCTTAACGCAGTTTGCAAAAATATCGTTTAAAAACAGCCGAATTACTCGTAAAACATCGAGAATTATATCATATCATTTTGAAAAAAGTAAATTATATTAAAAAAAAATAGTAAAATTTAAAATTTATGGCGTTATACCAATGGGCATAGCGACAATATCTCAGCGAAGATTACCCGATTCGTCGATAGGGATAACAAGGGGGTTGATTTTTAACGCCGCGTCGCCGGAAATATCGCCGACAACGGGTATTAATATCGATTTATCCTCGTAATTTACAGATATCTCTTTATATTCCAGATCAAAAATTTCCAATAACTCGGATAAGATCGCCGTCGGCAAATAATTCTCTTTATTTGCAATAATATCTTCAAAATATACCTCTTTTCCATAGTATATAATATCGTAAAGACTATTCTTACCATCGATAAGATTTTTTTTATCAATTTTTATAGATTTCTTATAAAGTTTGTCGAAAAATTGTATATCGTTAGCGTAGAGATTTGTCTCTCCATAATGAAGCGTCGTTTCTACATATAATTCTTTTAAAAAATCGTCATAATTCTTCACATTCTCTTCGGCGCTAAAAATCTCGGCAATTTGTTTTTGCGCTTCGTCCGGCAACCGGCTCCTTTCAAGGTATGAAAATATTTGCGTTTTTATATAGCTATTGTTTTTCCTAACGCGCCCCTTGAGCTTATCGATTTCGAGATTGAAAGCAAACTGATTTTTATCGATTCCGCTTTTTATCATATCGAGATCGACGCCGCTATTTTTTTTATACAATACGGGGTAGTATCTCTGTAACGAGTAAAAATTGTTTCCTTTATCATGGACAATTTTATATCCGGATAGAGTCAGATAATCCCAATCCGACGCCGAACCAATCTCGTTAAAACCAAGCCCCGACGATTCGACGCTTCTGATAATCAACGGAATTTTTTGACCGGACAAATATAAATCTCTAACAAAATTCAGGTATTTTTTTTTTTAGTTTCGTAAGCGTCGCCGTCGGGAGATACGCCGCGAAGGAGAGTCAAAAAATTATTGCCGGATAATCTCGACGTTTTGAACGCTACTTCTTTTTTTAACGCGTCAAATTTGCAAGAAATAACCCCGGCGCCAAATTTGTAGTCGAAAAAAAAACTCAAAAGAATAAAAAAAACAGATAAGAATAAGATAAGGTCTATTTTTTTTATTCTACATTTCATAACGCGCCATTAAAATTCGAGGTCGTTCTCCAAAGCTATAACTCTCTTTCTAGCCATCTCTTTTTGAGAACCGCTATCCGTTTGAGATATAACTTTATTATAATACTCTTTCGACTTTTCTTTATCCTTTTTTTCATAGAGATAACCAAGTCTGAAATATGCAATCGAACTGTAATACGAGGAGGGGTATTTCTGCTCAAAAACCTTCAGCGTATCAATAGCTCCGTCTACGTCGTTTGTCTCGCTATAACAATACGAAAGATAATAGTAAACCTTCTCTATAAGGCGATCTTTAGAAAACGCTTTAACAAAATAGTCGAATATCTTCTTAGCCTCCTCATATTTGCCTACGTTATAAAACACATACCCTTTATAAAAAACAGCTCTCTTACCTGAAGAAGTTTTGGGATATTGCGAAATTACCCGATCGAGAGCAAATATTATATCCTCCTCCATCTCCTGTTTTGAATATATATTTTTTTGATCGTTAAAATCCAATATCTGGATATAGGCTTTTTCAAAAAGCGCCGCCGCTTTGTTGTTTATGTTATAATTAACAATGAGTACCGTAAAAAATACAAGCGCTAAAAAAAGAAAAGCGGAAATCAACGAATACGTTAAAACTGTTCCTTTCTTAGTTTTTTGATTTAAACTCTTTAAGTCGATAGCCATAAGATTATTTACTCCTCTTTTCAGTATAGTTATAAATACATTTTATAAGATAAATTGTCAATAGATTTGATTAAATTTTATTAAAATCGGCCGATAAAAAAAGGACGCTTCCGCGTCCCCTTATCTAATCCTCTAATCTATTCGATTTTAAGTCCCACCTTCTTAAGTCCGATTTTGGCGGAATTATTAACGACCTGCCGGCCAATATCAATCTGGGATTTTTTATCGAGTTTTCTTTGGCTAACGAAGGATAATACCAAGGATCGTTGTAGTATTTCTTACAAATATTCCACAAATTATCCCCGCGTCTTATATAATGCTTTTTACCTTCGAGTTTTTTTATTCCCGTTATATTTTCGTCAAGCTTTGGAGCGACCGTCGTCGTCGTAACGATCTCTTCGGTCGTAGTAGTCGTCTCTTCGACTATAGTCGTAGTCGTAGTCGTCGTAGTCTTTGGTTTGTCGAATAGTCCCATCAACGTCGATATATTCTTAACCAGATAATACCCGCCTAACCCCAATAACGCTAAAATAATCAAAATGATAAGCGCGATAAGAATACCCCTTATTATAGGAAAAACGCTCTTTTTTTCATCGCCGTAATTCGAAATAATATCTTCGGATTCGTAATTATCAATACGCTTCGTCCCCGTTCCGCCGAGACCGTCTATCTCGTTGTCGCTCAGAGTCTCGCGGAATATTCTCTTAGACTTTGAATGCTCTATCTTTATCGCCGTCTCCTGTCCGCTCTCGACATCCCACGCCTTCGCGTACAACATTCCGTTCTCGTCGAGTCTCAAATGAACCTCGATCCCCGGTTCGCCCTTGTTAGTCTGTCTATCGATAGAGATAACAAGTTTGCCCAGATACTCGTTGTTTACGCATCTATCGCTGTTGCCTTCATACAACTCGATAATCGCCTTTTTTTGATTATCCTTAACCGTAGTCAAAATAACCTTCTTATTTTTTATCTCTCCTTCCGACAAAACCGGAACAAACGAATCGTCAAATAATTTAATACCTATACTTTTAGGAAGCGCCACGTTATCCTCCAAATAGAAAACATTTATACTACTATTTCGGTTAAAAATAAATAAATCTTTACGAAAATGCAAAAATAAATTTTTACCCTAACGCTTTGTTAATAAACAACTAAGTATTTTAGAATATTCAAAACGGGAATTCCCGATTTTTTGGGGAATAGAAGCGCCTGTCTCATATGTGTCAATTTCCCAAAAAAACTGATGGGCGCGCCGGTATTAATAAAATATTTGACTAATTTATTAATATGCTATATATTTTAAAGTAAAATATTAATTAGGATATTATTTATGAATGCCGTAAAAGAAAAAATGATAAAAATTATAAAAGATCAACCTGATGACAGTACGTTTACCGATATTATTCAAGAGTTAAGTTTTGCCAGAATGATAAACAACGGATTAAAAGATTCCGATAGCAATAAAGTTACAGAACATAACGCCTTAAAAGAAGAGATTAAAAATTGGTAAGAATATTTTGGACTGACGAATCAAAAAAGTGGTTAAGAGAGATATACGAATATATTTCACTTGATAATAAAAAAATAGCCAAAAAAGTAATATCCGAAATAGTAAAAAAAACTGAAATTCTCAAAACTTTTTCGGAGATTGGTCATAAGTTGCAAGACTTCCCCAATAGAAATATAAGAATGCTATTGTATGGCAATTATAGGATTGTGTATTTAATAAAACCAAATAGCGATATCGATATATTAGGAGTATATCATGGAGCGTTGGATCTAAAAAAACATCTAAAAGTAATAGAATAATATCGCAAATTCAAACTTCGCAATATAAGAATGAAAGATGTTTCGGTATTTTAGTATATTCAAAACGGGAATTCCCGATTTTTTACGCCGCCCATAGCATAATTTTTCAAATATTTATTTACATAAAGAGTAAAAAAATATAGACTACTTAGACTATAGGAATTTGAAGAAAAGCGGTTTTGGTAAATCGCGGTTGTAAGGAGCTCTCTTGTTTGATAAAAACGCTAACAGATGGAAGTTGTTATTTTTTACGACTTTCGCTTTGTCGATAATACTATCCTTGATACCGTTTGCGAGTATCGCTTTATACCCTTTCAGACTTTTTTCCACATTTATACACGAATCGTTTCACGTTCTTGCGTCGATTCTTACCGGCGGCAAGGACGTCTCTTTCCTTATCAATCAGGATGCTTCGGGGTTGACAAAACATACCGGCGGATTTCTACCCCTCGTGATCCCCGCCGGCTATATAGGAACTTCGTTTTTAGGCGGCGCGCTGATACTTATAAATTCCAAAAGGTATACCGAAAAATTTTTATTTATATTCTTAGGACTTTTTTTTATCGGAATGACCTTCTTCTTCGGACTTACTACCCTACTGACGATAGCGTTCGGTTTTGGAGTAGGCTTTCTATTTATATTTTTGGGGCTCGCCTTTAAAGGCAATTTTCCAAAATTCTTACTCTCTTTTTTATCAATTCAGTTATCGCTTAACTCTCTGGAAGATCTAAAAACTCTTATATTCTACTCCGCCGTGAGCGACGTCAAAACCGACGCTCAAAATATGTCAAAAGAAGTTTTTCCGCTACCGCCGCTTGTTTGGGCGCTGATATTTGCGCTTGTCGCGTTCATCCTGCTTTATATATCGATATCCGGCGCGTTCAAAACAAAAAAAGCGCCTCCTCAAGTAAAAAATACCGAAAGCGCCGCCGTCCCGCCTTTGCCGGAAGAGCGACGCTAATTACGGCAATTATGTCTGTTTATATTCTCCATTTCCGACAAAAAAACAGGCGCATATGCGCATTAATTTTTGAGCTTTTTACAACTTATATTTCAAACTGTACGCCTCTTTAGCGCCCGGCGGTATCTCGTCGATTTTTTCAAACTCTATATCCTTTATATTCTTTGCGGCTTTTTTAACAGAATCGGTAACTAATATCTGCCAGGCTTTTGCTATATCCTCGCCGAGTTTGCTGGAAGCGTTGACTTCGGCTCCGTAGACGTCCTGATCTCCGATTCGCAACACCTTACCGAAACCAAGCCCGACGCACAATAAAATCTTTTCAGTATCGGTCTTATCCTTGTTGTAATCGACTAAAATCCTTTGCATAGAAATAGAACATTCGATAGCTTTCTCAACGTTTCTGAAAATTACCATCATACTGTCCCCTTCGATCTTGAGTAAAATACCGTCGTTCTCTTCAATTAGCGGTACAAATAGTCTTTCCGACTCGTAGATTATCTGTAAAAAATGAATAATTCCGAATTCTGCGACGCCTCTTGAAAAACCCGATAAATCTGTGAACATTACAGCCCAATCTTCTCCAAACAAATCCCAAATTCTAGAGTCGATCTTCGATTTGTCGGCTCCCGGTTTGAGACGCTCTTGAATAAGTTTGTCCAGCCGTTCTTTGGACGCCGACGCTCTAACGTTAAAAGTATGCGACATATTAAACCTCCATTTTTATATTTACATCATATGCGTCAATTTCTCATCGAGGAGTATTGCGTCGCATATGATGCTAAGGTAAAAGTATTGATTAAATCTGCTAAAGCGGTTATATTGAACCTGTTTGGTTAAGTACGATGAAAGATTGTTAGGACGCATGAGCTTCGAGCTCGTACATATGATTAATATATTTAATCAACGGTCAATCTTACATCGAAAGCGACATCATAGGCTTCGAGCCTGTATAGATGGATGATGTTTAGTCGCAATAGCAGATCTTA
>MWDO01000005.1 GCA_002070605.1 Spirochaetes bacterium ADurb.Bin133 | reverse complement strand
TAATCTCGCGACTATAATATACCTAATTTAAAAAATTATGTCAATAAATTTTTTAAATTTATAACAAGTAAATCCGAATTCCAACGCCCCTCTCCAAAGAAATCAATCGGAATCCCATAGGCTTATTCAAGCGTCATGCTTTCTATCATAATCGGTAATTTATGTCAATAAAATTTATTATTTTTTTTTATTTTGGTTAAGTATTTGACAAATTAAATTTTAATAAGTATTATAATTATTAATGATATGAATAAATATTTTTTAAAAATCTTATTTTTTATCGCAATTTTATTCTTAACGTCTAAAATAGACGTTATACCTAAAAAACTGGAGCTTAAAACCGTTAAAATCGGCGTTTACCATAATCCGCCAAAAATTATTATCGGGGAAGACGGTCTTCCTTACGGTTTTCATATCGATATCCTTAACGCTATAGCCGAATCTGAATTGTGGAATCTTGAATTTATTTCAGGCTCTTGGAACGAATGCCTGGAAAGATTGTTAAATAACGAGATAGATATTTTACCGGATTTGGCGTACTCCAAAGAGAGAGAATTGATTTACGATTTCAATAAAGAAGCCGTTTTATTTAATTGGGGCGTAGTTTATTGCGCTACGGATATAAATATATCTTCAATTTTGGACCTAAACAAAAAGGTTATAGCGACTTTAAAAGAGAGCATTCACTCTACCGGCGAACAAGGGATTGTAAACATCATAAAATCATTCGGTATGACGGCTCAATACGTATATACGGATAGTTACGAAGAAACTTTCCGCCTGGTCGGTTCCGGAAAAGCTGAAATAGCCGTAGTGAATAGGTTATACGGCTTGGAGAATGAAAAAAAATTTAACGTCAAACGAACGCCGATAATTTTCAATCCCTCTTCCCTATTATACGGGATATCCAAAGAGAACAAACAAAAAAATTACCTGATATCGAGACTCGATCATAACATATTAAAATTAAAAGAGGACAGAACCGGCGCCTACTACAAATCTTTCGATAAATACATCCTAAAACAGATTAAAAAAGAGAGTAAGTTCCCTTATTGGTTTAAAACGCTGTTGATTATAATAATCGTTTCGCTATTTATAGCTTTGTTGACCGCATATTTGCTGTTGTCGGACAACAAATACTCAAACAACCTTTCCGACTACTTAAAAAAATACAAATCGATTTCATCCGCAAGAGACAATATTTTAAATACCGCTATAATTTCATTTTCCGTTTTTTCAATTCCGGTACTTCTCTCGTTGGCTTACCAATCCATCTTAACCAAATGGAATTTGTCGGCTTTATCTATTGGCGCAACCTCGATAATATTGTTTTTCACGGCTGTTTTCAGAAAAAAAATCAACGAAAAATTTAAGATAATCATTTTAACGACGACGTTATTCTTTTTCGGATTGGTCGCCTTACAAATTTGGCAGCTCATCGGAATAGGAACAATGTTTTTCCTGACTGCAAGCATACTTATAACTATCCTTAAAGGCAAAAAATTTGGCATCGTAATATTGTCTTCAGGATTATTGATTACCCTTTTATTTGGAATTCTGGTCAACTTAAATATAATCAAAATCAAATTGATAGAAGCAAATAATTTTAGTTCTTATTCATGGATGATTTCAATATTTGCAATCTTTATGTTATTTTTTACGCTTGTATCCGGACTTGAAAGATTTTACGCGATACTGCTCGACTCGGTTGATAATCTTGAACATAATATAAGAAAAAGAACTCTTCAACTAAAAAAATCAAATTTATTTTTAAAACAAGAGATAAAAGAGAAGAGTATTATGGGCAAAAAACTCAAAAAGGCAAAAATTATTGCGGATAAAGCAAATAAAGCGAAGAGCTCTTTTCTTGCCCACATGACCCACGAAATAAGAACGCCGCTAAACGCCATTCTCGGATATTCGCAACTTCTTTATAGAGAAGACAATTTACGGGAAGAGTATAAAAAGCAAGTTGAGATTATAAATAACAGCGGCGAGCATTTGTTGACATTAATCAACGGAATTCTGGAGATGTCAAAATTCGAAGCGGGTAAAACTGAAATAAAATTTGAAACTTTTGATTTTTACAAAACTATTGAAGACGTCGAAAGTATGTTCAAAGTAAAAACGGATAATAAAGGACTAAAATTTTCCGTAGAAATTGACGGAAACGTTCCTCGATATATTATAAGCGATCTAAATAAAATAAAACAAGTTATCATTAATATCGTCGGTAATTCGATAAAATTCACAAGAGAAGGGCGCGTATCAATTAATTGCCGACTCGATCCTTTTATTTCTAATAAAATGATTATTTCTATAAAGGACACGGGGGCGGGAATACCGGGCGTCGATATAAAAAAAATATTCGGTTCGTTCGAACAATCTAAAGCCGGCAGAGAAGAGGGGGGAACGGGGCTTGGGCTTTCGATAAGTAAAAAATTCGCCAAACTTCTTTACGGGGATATAGAGGTTGAGAGCGAGTTGGGAACCGGAAGCGAATTTAAATTCACGTTCAAATTTGAAATTGGAAGCAAAGAGGAGACGGAGACAAAATACGATACAAGAAACGTAGTAGGCATAAAAGATTCTTCGCGCAAAATAAAACTGCTTATCGTCGACGATAGAGAGACAAACAGAGACATTCTCGTAAGAATGCTGTCAAAAATCGGTTTTGTTACGAAAGAATGCGACAATGGGGCGAGCGCGATAGAATGCGCCGCAAAATGGAAGCCGGATATAATATTGTTGGATCTTATTATGCCGGAAATGGATGGAAAAGAAGTTATAAAAAGGCTCAGACAAGAGCCAAACGGTTCGGATTATAAAATAATAGTTTTAACGGCAAGCGCTCTTGAGGAAGATAAAAAAAGCGTTATAAAACTCGGAGCCGATACGTTTTTAAGAAAACCGTTTAGACAAAACGATATCCTTGAAGAGATAAAAAAATTAACAAATATAGAATATCTGTTTGAAAATAACCAAAATAGTGAAAATACGCCGATAATTACTAACGAGTACTTAAAAAAGGAGATGTCGGAATTAACGGAAGATATTTTAAAAAGTATTAAAAATAATATATTAATTGGCGATATTGCCGAATTAAAGAGAATATCAAATTCTCTCGATCAATCAAATTTATCTCTTTCAAAACATCTCGCGTCTTTAATAGAAGAGTATGAGTTTGAAAGAATTACTAAAATAATAGACTCAATATTGGAGGAGTAAATGAAATCAGACGATCAAACAAAAACTTATTCAATTTTAATAGCGGACGACAACCCAAACAATTTAAAAATATTGGGGAGTATGCTTGAAAAAATGGGCTATAACGTCAGAGTGGCAAAAAACGGCGAACAGGCTTTTAATAGCGTCAAAACCCTCCCGCCGGATTTGATACTTCTCGATATACATATGCCGATAATGGACGGGTACGAAGTCTGCAAAGCGATCAAGAAAGAAAAGGATATTCAAGATATACCGATAATATTTTTGAGCGCTCTAACCGAGTCTTTCAATAAAATTCAGGCGTTTAAAGCCGGCGGGGTCGATTATATAACTAAGCCGTTTGAAGTAGAAGAGGTTGAAATTCGAATTATCAATCATATCAGACTCCGCGAAAGATCTTTGAAACTTCAAATTGCGCTGGACGAATTAAAAGTAAAAGAGAAACAACTTATCCAAACTGAGAAGATGGCCGCTCTGGGCGTTTTAACTTCGGGACTCGCTCACGAGATTAATAATCCGATCAATTTTATCTCAAACAGCATATTGGCGCTAAAAGAACGAACGGATAAACTTATCGATATGTCCAAAACGTTAGCCTCTACAGACGAGGATGTTGAAAATCTGAGGAAGACGACAAAGGACGTCCCGGAAATATTCGATAACATTACGACCGGCATCGATCACATAACTAACATCGTAAAAAGTCTTAGAATTTACTCAAGAGTCGATAAAGATCAATTAGTCTTAAGCTCTATAAGCGAATTGATAGACACTTCTCTATTGATACTTTATCACAGATATAAAGAAAAAATTCTTATAGAAAAAAATTATAACTCCGCTCCCAAAACTTTGTGTCATCCGGCTAAAATAAGTCAGGTATTTTTAAATATTTTATCTAACGCTATCGACGGTATAGATGAGGCGAATTTAAAATACGGCGAGCAAATCGATAGAAAAATCGTTATTACGACTTCTTTTGACGAAAAAAATTCGACAATTACAATAAATTTTCAAGACAACGGTATAGGAATAAAAGAGAGCGTTAAAAATAAAATTTTTGATCCGTTTTTTACTACAAAAGAGGTGAACAAAGGGAGCGGACTGGGACTCGCGATATGCTCGAGTATAATAAAGGAGCATAACGGGACTATATCGGTAGAGAGCGCCGGTAGCGACGATAAATCCAAGACCTCCTTCACGGTTATACTGCCCGTTCGAAGTTAGGAGGTTAAAATGGAGATAAGCAACGTTAACGTTTTATATGTCGACGACGAATTTCTAAATTTAAGATCGTTTGAACTTCTATTTAAGGGAAAATTTAAAATATATACCGCAACGAACGGATTTGACGCGATTGAGATATTAAAAAAGAATAACATCTCCGTAATAATATCCGACCATAAGATGCCCAAAATCAGCGGAGTCGACCTGCTCCGCCAAGTCAAAGAGCTTAAATTAAAAAACATTTTGCCAATAATACATTCGGGATTTCTTGAAGACGAAGAAGTCCAAACCGCGCTCAAAGAGGGAACGGCGAAATACTGCCTCGACAAGCCGCTAAACGAATTTAAATTAATCGAAATTATCAAAGAATTTGCCAAAAGTCTGCAAATTCAAACCTAAAGCTGAGAAAAACTATTTTGTATTCTCTTTTTTAGCCTTTTTAGCTTTTTGCATCAATTCGCCGATTTTCCTCGCCTGCAACGCAAAAACCTCCAGCCGAGCCTCTATAATTTGCGGATAAGGGTTGCCGTCCGACTCTATAGCCAGATAAGGCAGAGGCATATCTTTGTCAAGATCGTATATCCCTTTTCCAAAAACCGATTCCGGTTGATTTTGCAGTTTCCCGGCGACGGTCATATTATTATTTAATATCGCTTCGGCCATTCTAGTCTGAATGCAAGCAAAAGGTCCAAGAGATATTATTCCGCAAGAATCTTTTAGAGAGTCCCTAAGCCCGACGCCGATTGTTATACCGATATCGCCGATTAGTTTTTTGCTGACAAGTTTTTCCGACGATTTCAAAACCGCCTTTATATCAATCGGATCGTATTCGTAAAGTTTAGAATTTTTCGAGAAAATCTTTTTGATCTTTTTTTCAAAACTTGACTCTACCTTTCTTTTCATTAAGAAAAATAGTCTTTTAAAAATAGACATTTTGTCGTTAGCAAAGTTTTTCCACATCATATAGTCGACGTAGTATATCCACTCGATTAGCGGCGTAATACGCGCGACAAATCCCATATTCGCAAGAGTCTCCTCTATTCTTTTTCTTGAAAACTCTTCGTTTCTAACGTACATTTCGCCGGTAATAGTTATTCTCATCGCTTCTTCTATAGGTTTATTAAGTTCTATCTTATTTAGCTCTTTCGCGGCAATATTCAGCCTTTTTATAAGAGAAATTTTCTCTTTTCCTTCGAAATTATCCAATATTTTAGCCCACTCTCTCTCAAATATCTCCAGAGCGGACTTCTTATCTTTAGCCAGAGTCAGTATAGCCGAATGAATTTGAGAAAATACGTCGCCTAAAATAAATCCTCGCCATACGTTTAACATCGGCATAAGCCCCATTCCGGCAAATCCTTCGGTGGACTGCATAGTAAGAACGGCGACGTCTTCTATTCTATTCTTTTTAAGGAATTTATCTATACCTACCTGATACTGCTCTACTCTACAAGGAGCCGGATCGCCGACGACAAAAAATGCGATGCGCTCCTCGGGTCTCTTATATTTCTTGATATATTCCAAAAGAGATCCGATCAGGATTATATAAGGCAGGCACTCTTTACAACTCGAATTCCCTTTTCCGATAGCCAGCGACTCGTGGGTGGGAAAATCGACCATTTTAGCGTTGAATCCCTGCCCGTTAAGACTCGCAACGCCCGCTTCGTTCAAAAATCGCCCCATCATAGGAAATAGAAACGTAACGTTTTTATCCTTAATATAGAGCTCTTCTCCGCGCGAATCGAGAACGTAAACGTCTTTACCTTTATAAATAGTCTTAGCCGGTACAAAATCGTTTATCTCCTCTTTTTCGTCCAGTTTTAATTGTCTGTAATACCGTATAATATCGACCGCCGCCTCAATTCGAGTGTTTAAACCTACGTCGGCGGTATGGCTATCCAACTCCAGCGTTAGAGAGGGCTTTGTTCCCATTTCGTCGCGGAAATAGGGCACCAAAAAAGAATCCGGACCGCACGAGAAATTTGTTATATAAACGCCGAATAACTGCGGATTCTTCTTTACGAATTTTGACGCCTGCAAAACAATCTTACCGATGCCCCAATGCATATGAAGCCCAAGATCCTCATAATCGAATGGAATAAAGTCAAACGGTATAACGGTTATTCCTCTTGACGCAAATTTATGAGGAATGGACATATTAGCCTCTCTAGCGAGCGCGTTATACCATCTTCCCATCATTACGACTGCAAATTCGTCGGGACTCTTCTTCAGTTTGTCAATAGCGGATTTGCCTATCTCCCGCGCTTTCTTGAAATAACCGAGCATAGCCGACGACGCAAAATCAAAAGCCTTATTCGCTCTGTTTCTGTCCGCTCCGATACTGACCGCAATCTTAACAAACTCGCTTTTTGTCGAGTCTACGCGTTTTTGAAAATCTATTACCGGAATTAAAATTTCAGGCAAACTTCTATCCTTAAACGCTTCTTTAAGATAATACGGCTCCCCTTGAACAAAAACGCACGCTTTGTTATTTTCAACGCTGCCGAAAACCGGAATATGAAGTATGTGAGGCATGAATATATAGTCCGGTTTTTTACTCAAAAGGTTGTCGAATGTTCCGTGAGCAATCTCCGCGGGAAAACAAAACGCCGCTCTTCTTTTTTCGCGACCTTCGAGAGTAATATCGTCGGATAAAACGACGTTGTAGCCCAACTGATCCCAAAAGTTAAAATATAGCGGATACAACATATTTGTTAAGAAAGTCCGATTAATCCCTATAACTTTGCTGTTTTTATCGGCGTTCCCCGATGGAGTAGCAAATTCTTCAAATATCATCCTCTCCCTAACGGCGACGAGGTCTCTTATCTCGGACTCGTCTTCAATTTTATGAACAATATTGTAATATTTGTTGCAAGCTCCGCCGAAAGGCAATTTCTTACCGTCAAGCTCTATCATTGCAATCTCGCACTTTCTATCGCACTTTTCTTTTCCGCCCCCGCATATAAACGATTGACCGTACTTTATATCTCTATTTATCAGCGCGCTAAGATCAAATTCGGACTCTTTCAAAAGATTGTTATCGAGTCGCTTCTTTATCTCAAGAGCGCAGCCGTACGCCCCCATAAGTCCCGGTTCCGGCGGAACGACAATCTCGGTTCCAAGCAGAGAAGCCATCGCGACGGGGACCGCTTTGTTGTAACAAACTCCCCCCTGCATGAATATTTTCTTTCCGTAAGGGCGCGCTCCACGCACTCTGTTGTTGTAGTTTAGACATATAGAGTAGACTAACCCCGCTATTATGTCGACTCTATCGATACCTTCCTGAAAAGCCGTCGCAATATCTGAAGAGATAAAAGCGGCGCATTGATCGTTGAAATTCGGCGGTCTTTTTGAAGTTAACGCTATCGGAGCGATGTCCTTAACGTCGATATTTAGAGACTCCTTAGCCGCCTCTTCCAAAAAACTCCCCGTGCCGGCAGAGCACGCTTCGTTCATAGCGTAATCGGACGGAATTCCCTGAGTTATATAAGTATATTTAGCGTCCTGTCCGCCGATCTCAAATATTGTGTCTACGTCTTTATCAAAGTAAACGCTGGCGGCGGCATGGCAGATAATTTCATTGTAAACTGATTCTGTAAAAGCGTGAATTCCAACAATATTTCTCCCCGATCCCGTCGTTCCAAGTCCGATAATCTTGATCTTTTTACCATTAATCTGTTCAAGAATAGATTTGTAACATAGCTTAGCGGCGCCAATCGGATCGCCGTTTGTTTTTAGATATATCGAAGCTAAAATAGCGTCGTCCTTTTTGCGCATCAAGACGGCTTTGGTGGTCGTAGAGCCGATATCCACCCCCAATATAGTTTCGTCGCCGTCCGCCGCCGTAGAATACTCCACGCTTTTGAACGTTACGAGATTTTCGCTCTCGGATAGCGGCTTTAAGAAATCAAACGAAGTTTTACCTTCGATAATTATCTTATCTATTCCCGGGAATTTTTTGGTTTCATGCTCAAAAGCCCACAAAGCCGCCCCGTAAGCTTCAAAATAATCGCTCTGCTCAAGAATTTTTAAGGAGTCTAAAGAATCTTTAACAAATTTAACAATAGGCTTAATTTTTGATATTCCGCCAACCATAATTGCATTTTTTTGGTCTTGAGACGATAAAAGTTCGGTAATCTTCAAAGCCATCATTTTGCATAAACCCGCTACGACGGAGCGCTTATTTGTACCTTTATTAAGAGCGTGAGTGCAATCGGATTTGCAAAATACCGAACATCTTCCCGATATATCGTAAATATCCTCTTCGCTATATTCGTCCTCCAGATCGCCGATGTCCAAAGCCATCCTGCCCAATTGTTGCAAAAAGAAAGCCCCCGTGCCGGACGCGCATTTATTTCCCGTAAATACGTTAAATATCCTTCCGTTTTTGAGTTCGTAAACCATGATAGTTTCGCCGCCGGCGCTAATCAAAAGATTATAAGCGTTTTTATCCTCTATAAGTTCGTTTAAGGCGTATTCGGTAGCTTCCGGCTCGGTAATCTCGGATAAATTTACATATTTTCTAAATTTCCTTCCGGTTACGCAATGTCTATCGTATTTATCGACATCAATTCTTTTTAGTAATTTTACTAACTCCCCTTTTGAGTCTCCTTCGTGAAATATCGTCTCCTGTTCTATCATTTTTACAACGCCGTTCGTTTTTTCCAATCCGACAAAAGAAATTGTCGAAGCTCCAATGCAAAGTCCCAAAGTTTTCATTTTTTTCCTCAATAAGTAAAGCGGTTTAGAAAAATTTATAATTTATATGTAGATTATAATTTTTCGATATACTAAAGTATATTAGACGATAACATAATTTCAAGATTTAATCAAGGAAATTAAACGTTTTTATCGCGCCCGCCCGTCGGTTTTTTGGGGATTCGCCGGCGCCCCATATGTGTCAATTTTATGAGGAGCGTGTAACCCTCGATTTTCCCTCGACTATGCGCGGGACTCGAAATCGAGGGTTCAGTAGATACCCATATGTGTCAATTCTTTATGCGACAATTGTCGCGCCCCGATAAAAGCGGGAATTCCCGTTTTGAATATACTAAAATACTAAATAACGTTCATGCCGGGCTTGCGCCGTTAAGAACAAAATGCTCCCATATGTGTCGAATTTTATTCTTTGCTCCATATGTGTCAATTTATTCCTTGTCCATATGTGTCATTTTTTCTCCACTCAAAAAAACGACGAAGCGCAAAACAGATTTAATTAAGGCTTTACATTTACAAATAATTTATCTATAATACAATAATGCAATAAATCGCGCTAAGGGGAGTATATGTCCGATACGGGAAATGAAATTCAATCAAAAGATTTTATCAGAACGATAATAGACGAAGATTTAGCGAGCGGCAGATACGATAAGGTTCATACCAGATTTCCGCCAGAGCCAAACGGCTATCTGCATATAGGCCACGCTAAGGCGATATGCTTAAACTTCGGCATAGCCAAAGATTATAACGGAATGTGCAACTTACGCATGGACGATACCAATCCGGCAAAAGAGAGCATGGAGTACGTCGAGGCGATAAAAGACAATATCAGATGGCTGGGATTCGACTGGGAAGATAGGCTCTATTTTGCGTCTGATAATTATGAAAAACTCTACGAATTAGCCGTAAAGCTTATCAAAATGGGCAAGGCATTCGTTTGCGACCTAACCGCCGATCAGATCAGGGAATACAGAGGAACTCTAACCGAACCGGGTAAAAATTCTCCATTCAGGGAGAGAACCGTCGAAGAAAACCTCGATCTTTTTGAAAAAATGAGAAACGGAGAATTTGAAGACGGCTCAAGAGTGTTAAGAGCCAAAATAGATATGACTTCGCCAAACCTCAATATGAGAGACCCCGTGTTATACAGAGTTTTACGCGCCAATCACTACAGAACCGGCGATAAATGGAAGATTTATCCGATGTACGATTGGACGCACGGCTCGTGCGACTCTTTCGAGGGAATAACGCACTCTATATGCACGCTCGAATTTGAAGATCACAGACCGCTTTACGAATGGTTTTTACAGACGCTGGGGCTTTATATGCCGCGGCAGGTAGAATTTGCCCGTCTCAATCTTACTTACACAGTTATGAGCAAAAGGAAACTCCTGACTCTCGTCAATGAAAAAGCGGTAACAGGCTGGGACGATCCGAGAATGCCGACTTTATCCGGTTTACGCAGAAGAGGTTTTACTCCAGCGTCGATCAGAGATTTTTGTTCAAGAATCGGCGTGTCGAAAGTAAACAGCGTCGTCGACTACGCTTTTCTTGAGTTCTGTCTGAGAGAGGACCTCAATAAAACCGCCAACAGGGTTATGGCGGTGCTCGATCCTTTGAAAGTCGTTATCGAGAATTATCCCGACGATCTTGTAGAGTATATGGACGCCGAAAACAATCCCGAAGATCCAAACGCCGGAACAAGAAAAATCCCTTTCACAAAAGAGCTGTTTATCGAACGCGACGATTTTATGATAGATCCGCCAAAGAAATACTTTAGACTATCTCCCGGAAAAGAGATAAGACTGAAGAACGGTTATTATATCAAATGCGTCGATTACAAAACGGACGCCGACGGAAAAGTCGTCGAGGTTATATGCAGTTACGATCCCGCCACCAAAGGGGGCTGGTCGGAAGACGGCAGAATGGTCAAGGGGACTTCGCACTGGGTATCGGCTTCCAAAGGGATAAAAATTGAGGTCAGACTTTACGACAAACTATTCCTAAAACCCGATCCTGAAGTTGTCGGCGAAAATGAGAGGTTTACCGACTTTATCAATCCCGATTCGATTAAGATACTAAGCGATTGCATAGCCGAGCCGTCGCTTGCGGAAGCAAAAGCTGGAGACAACTTCCAGTTTCTACGACAAGGTTATTTCGTCGCGGATAAAGACGGAACTAAAGAGAAACCGGTTTTCAATAGATCGGTCGGATTGAAAGACAGTTGGGCTAAGACGCAGAGTAAAAACCAATGAGCATACTGGAAGTTTATAATAAGTTATTAGACCTTTACGCCGAAGATAACCTCAACAAAATATCGGCGGCTCTGATTAACGCTTTTAAACGAAAAAACTCCGCATATATCAAGAAAGTTTATTCTAAATTCTCTAAGATTTCTCCGGAAGACAGCGTAAACAAGATGTTCGCGCGATTAATTGTTATCTTCAACCCGGATAGGCTTGATGCTAATAAAAAAGATCTGGAATTAAGTTATAAATCGGGAAAAATGAAAGAATTAAAAGGATTGATCGAGATTATCGAGTCAATTAATAACGGCGAAATAACGGTAAAAGAGAAGCCCGCCGCCGCAAAAAACGCCGATACGACCATTCCAAAGAAATCCGGCGGCAATATTACCGGCCTCGGCGAATCCATAAATGAAAATACTTACGCTTTCGACAAACCGGGATACGATTTTTTCTCCGCAGTAAAACTTAGAGAATACGGCAATATCAAGGTTAATCTAAAACATCATCGTCTAAAAGACCTTGAAGGGGAACAGAATTTTTCAGACAGCGAGATCGAGGATCTAAACGGTCTGGAATATTGTATAAATATTACTTCGATTAATCTATCTTATAACAGAATCAAAGATATATCGGCTTTTGCAGGACTTGAATCGCTGACGGAAATCGATCTTTCAAACAATTTTATCGACAAAATCGACTCGCTGGAGACGTTGAAAAACTTAAAATATTTGGATCTGTCGTTTAATAAAATCGACGATATTTCGGCTCTGTTTAATCTGCCGAACCTCAAATACCTCAACGTCGTTGGAAATAAAGTCCCAATCGAACAAATTTACCGGACCATCAGAGAGGGAGTCCTCGCCGTATATTAACTTTTTATACTAGCGACTCTCCTTAATATCTTTTTTTTAACATAACGACGTCTTATCAGGAAATTACAAAGATAATTCTACGCGCGATAGACGTATCTTGGATAATTTTCGATTACGAGCGAGTATAATAGCTGTTTTCGGGCGGTTATATTTAACAGTTGTGTCATTTTATCCAAAAAGTCGTTTTTCAATTTATCAATCCTTAATTCCTTACCAACAATCTCAAGGAATCCTTCCAACTCGTATTTCATAACGCCGTTATAAAAAAACAAGATAATATCGCGAACCGTCGAAGCCATACCGAATTCGTTATACAAAGAATGCCATCTTTTTATTCGAAGATAATCCGCTTCGCTAATCCTAAGGTATTTATCCAACCTTTTATCGTCGGAGCTATCTATAACGGCGTATTCTGAGCGATGATTTCCGATTATTCTCTTCATTTTTGGGACTTTTTTGTCAATAAGTCGAAACATAGTTTCAAACAGTTTACTGAACGTATTAATTTTGAACTCTTTTAACAGAAAATCTATAACGTTGCTATTCATAGATTCTGACACGATAAAATGAAATAGATGTTTTTTGTTTTTCATAAAGTTTTCTCCTTTTTTTCTTTTATATATATAACAACTAAAAGTAGAAAATTCTTTACAAAAATTTGTATAAATTTTTAATAAATGACAAATATTTTGCTAATTAAAAATATCTGTTTCATATGTGTCAATTTAGATTCTTGCGGAGCTTTGACGCGTATGCGGCGTTTTTTTTCATATAGAAACGTATGCGTTCCATATGTGTCATTTTCTCCTTACCAAAAAACTGCCAAGTTACGTTTATAGTTAATTTGATCATTTTAACAAGACAAACTACCGCCGAATTGTTTAAGGAAGATCGTTTCTACAAGCAGACCTTTCTGTAAATACTACAATTTCTTTATTTTAACAAAAAAGATTAATTTTTATCATTTTTACATTTTTTAAGTTGACTTTTGTTAGAATAGTATTATAATTATCGTAATTGTTTAAAAAAGTAGAAGGAGGTTTTTTATGAGAAAAGCGTTTTTAAGTTTTTTTATCGCAACGCTATCGATATTGATTATGATAGGTTGCAGTAACAACAATCTGGTATCGGCTAACGTTTCTGATACCTATGTTGAAAATGACTCTAACGACGTAGATATAACCGAATCGGTTGTTTCGTCTACGGACAGGGCTTCGGTTTACGAAGGCTACGGTTCAAACGTAATGTTGCAGGGCTTCGGTTGGAATAGCGCGTCGTCGACAACTCCATGGTATAAGGTGATCTCTAACAATTCTGCAAAGATCAAAGCAAATTTCCAATGGGTGTGGTTTCCTCCGCCGTCCGACGCGGGAAGTAACGAAGGCTATCTTCCGAGGCAACTTTCGAATTTAAATTCGAAATACGGAACAGAAACGCAACTTAGAGCGGCTATAACCGCAATTAGTCCGGCAAAAGCTATCGCAGACATAGTTATTAACCACAGAGTAGGAACTTCAAACTGGGCTGATTTTACTAATCCCACTTGGGGAACGAACAGCATCTGTAGTAACGACGAATATTTTGCATACGGTAATCCCGGTTACGGCTCAACTTCCAAAGGCGCCGCCGATACGGGAAGCGCATACGGAGCCGCCAGAGATATAGATCATACAAATACTACGGTTAGAGCAAGCATCAAAGATTGGATGAATAACAAATTAAAAAGCGTGGGTTTTGTAGGATGGAGATACGATTATGTTAAAGGCTACGACGGTTGGTACGTCGGGGATTATAATTCAGCTACTTCTCCTCAATTGAGCGTAGGCGAGTTGTGGGAAGACGGATGTCCTCAAATCGGACTTGACAACTGGGTAACTGCGACTAATCACGATAATGGGAAATCGCTTGTTTTCGACTTTTCGACAAAGAACGCTCTCAACAACGCTTTTGGTTGGTTTAAAGACGCCTATGAAAACGGCCAAACTTTAAAAGAATTTACTTATTATAACAACTATCCAAATTTAACGGCTTTAAAGTCGAGTTACGGAACTCCCGCGGGATATATCGGTTGGATGCCTGAAAACTGCGTTACTTTCGTCGATAATCACGATACGGGAAGTACGCAACAGCATTGGGAATTGAGAAACGACAAAGTAGAGTTAGCTTACGTTTATACGTTGACTCATCCCGGACTTCCATGCGTCGCTTGGGATCACTTCTTTGATTGGGGCTCGGATTTCCAACAAACTCTTATAGATCTTATTAATATCAGAAAGAATAACGGTATTACTATGAAGAGCAACGTCAACATAGTAAAAGCGGTTTATAACGAATACGCGGCGATAATAGACGACAAGATCGCCGTTAAGATAGGTCCCGGCATGACTTACAATCCCGGAACCGGCTGGACGATTATTAAGTCCGGAACGGATTATTGCATCTGGAAAAAGTCTACTTCTACGACTACTACAACCGTAGCCGGCTGGATAAGAACGGTAGTTTTTATGTATAAACAGACGGTAAGCGGTCAAGATATATTCATCAAGGGGGGACACGACGAGGGGTTAGTGCCGACTTATTATCCTACTATGGACGAACCTATTACCTACAGAAACGTTTTTAACCCTACGACCGCCTCAATAAAAGCGGCAGATTCGGCTTTAGATTGGACTACCGAAAGCGCTCTGGATTGGACCTGTCCCGTTGGAACTTCGGGACAACCTTTATACTCGACGGCCGGATACGGACAGGATCCTGAGAATACCTGGGGTATGCACTACTGGAAGTTTGACGTAAATATGAAGGGCGCCAAAGGCGAATGGTTTGAATTTAAAGGATTTATGAGGCAAAACGGCGTCTCCACTTGGGAAAACAACATTTCTCAAACAGGAACTCCCTACGCGACGATTAACCATTGGGGTAGAAAGGGGTATAGAACGAGAGTAAATTTCAACGATAGTTGGGTTGAAATTGTCGCTCTACCATAATAATTTATTGAAAAAGGAGTAATATATGAGAAAAGTTTTAATATCGCTTGTTTTAGCCGTTTCCGTATCTTTTGGTTCGTTTGCGGTAACAATATTCTACGATAATTTTGACGCAAATCTCCCGCGTTTAAACGGTTGGAAAGAGTCCTCTTCCTCATACGTAACCAGATATACTGGATCCTATAAAATAGGATCGGCCGCCATGCAGCTTAAAAAAAGCTCAAACGCCGTAGCATATATCAACATATCGCCTTACAAGGACATGAGATTGTCTTTCAAGATGGCTAAGTACTCGCTTGAGACCGGCGAAAAACTATTATGCCAATATATGACCGGAACGAAGTGGGTTACGGCGGCTACTTTAACAAATACGGCAAAAAGCGGAGTTTACTATAGTTATACGGTATCTATACCGACGGCTACGACTCTTAAAATAAGATTTATACTAAACGGAAGCGCGACCAACGATTACGGTTACGTTGACGAAGTAAAGTTAATCGGGAATAGAAAGTAAACTAATTTATGCTAAATTTGAGGCTGTCGATAAGGCGGCCTCTTTTTTTTTATTTTGATAATTAAAGATATTTGTTTCATATGCGTCGAATTTTTTTGCGACAATTGTCGCGCGTTATCGACGCGACGCATATGTGTCATTTTATTTTCCCTCTCCCCCCAAAAAAACTGCCAAGTTACGCAAAAGGATAGATGAATAATTTACGCAAACAAACATTGATATTTAGCTAAAAATGTAGTATAGTTTTTAATCAAAAAATCCAAACCTATGGAGAATATTATGAAAATAACTGTCATCGGAGCCGGTTATGTAGGTCTTGTAACCGCGTCGTGTTTTGCCGATCTTGGCAACGAGGTAATCTGCGTTGAAAAAATTGAATCTAAAATTGAAAAATTGAGAAAAGGTATATCGCCGATATACGAACCCGGTCTTGATATTATTCTGAAGAGAAACATAGAGAATAAAAGAATTTCTTTTACGCTAAATATGACCGAAGGCATTAACTTTTCCGATATAATATTTTTCTGCGTTGGAACGCCGCAAGGGGACGACGGTAAAGCAGATCTGTCGCAGATAGAAGAAGCTTCGAGACAGATAGCCGAAAACCTGACTTCATATAAATTAATAATTGAAAAGTCCACAGTTCCGGTAAACACTCATCAATGGATAAAGAAAACGATATTGAGATACGCTAAAAACAACGTTGAGTTCGACGTAGCGTCGAATCCGGAATTTCTAAGAGAGGGCTCGGCGATAAAAGATTTTTTAGAACCGGATCGAATTGTAGTCGGAACCGAATCAAATAAAGCCCGAAATCTTTTTCGCGAATTGTACAAACCTTTCACGGACCAGGACCGAATACTAATTTTTACCACTCCCGCGACCGCCGAATTGATAAAGCACGCTTCAAACTCGTTCCTTTCTTTAAAGATCTCTTATATCAATATGGTGTCGGATTTATGCGAGAAGGTAGGCGCCGACGTATCGATGGTCGCGGAAGGCATGGGGCTGGATAAAAGAATCGGGAGATCTTTTCTAAACGCCGGCATCGGATACGGCGGCTCATGTTTTCCCAAAGACGTGAAGGCTTTTATAAAAATGGCAAAAGATAACGGCGTTGATTTTAGTATTCTTGAAGAGAGCGAAAAGGTCAACAAAAACAGAAGAGTAAAATTCATTGAAAAGATTGAAAATATTTTATGGATAAACAAAGATAAAAACATAACTATCTGGGGATTATCTTTCAAGCCCAACACGGACGATATCAGAGAAGCGCCCTCTATCGACATTGTGAAGCAGTTAAACTCGGCGGGCGCCAATCTGAGATTATACGATCCCGAAGCCGCTGAAAACTTCAAAAACATATTTCCCGAGTCCGACAAACTCCGATATTTCTCGGATATGTACGGCGCTCTTGAAGATTCCGACGCTCTAATTATACTAACCGAATGGGAGCATTTTATCAGCGCGAATTTGGAAAAAATTAAAAATACCATGAAATTGCCTATTATTATAGACGGCAGAAATATTTTTGACGAAAGCCTTGTAGAATCTTACGGTTTTGAATACTACTCGATTGGCAGATAAGAGGTAAAAAATGAAATATAGAAAAAGAGTTTTGGTAACGGGCGGAGCGGGATTCATCGGCAGTCATTTATGCGAAAGATTGTTAAACGAAGGAAACGACGTTATATGTCTGGATAACTTTTTTACGGGGAATAAGGAGAATATCGTCAAACTTATCGGTAATCCTTATTTTGAACTCGTCAGACATGACGTAATATTCCCGTACTTTGCCGAAGTCGACGAAATATACAACCTAGCCTGCCCCGCGTCTCCTATACATTACCAATTCAACGCCATCAAAACAATCAAAACCAATCTGGTCGGTTCTATGAATATGTTGGGGCTTGCAAAAAGAGTAAAAGCCAAAATCCTACAGGCTTCGACCAGCGAAGTTTACGGCGATCCCGAAGTTCATCCGCAAGTAGAGGAGTATAGAGGAAACGTAAATCCGATAGGAATCAGAGCTTGTTACGACGAGGGCAAAAGATGCGCCGAAACTCTATTCTTCGATTATCATAGATCTCACAAATTAAAAATAAAAGTCATAAGAATTTTCAATACTTACGGACCTAATATGCATCCTCAGGACGGAAGAGTCGTCAGCAACTTTATTATGCAGGCTCTTAAAAATCAAGATATTACGATTTACGGCGACGGGATGCAGACAAGAAGTTTCTGTTACGTATCTGACCTTGTCGACGGTATGATAAAAATGATCGCGTCGCGCGACGATTTTACAGGTCCGGTAAATCTAGGCAACCCCACTGAATTTACAATATTAGAACTTGCCGAAAAAATTATCAAACTATCCGGCTCTAAGAGTAAAATCGCTTTTCGTCCTCTGCCTCAAGACGATCCCAAACAGAGAAAACCGGACATATCGCTAGCTAAGAAAGAACTCGGATGGAGTCCGGGTATTCAACTGGAAGAAGGGCTGTTAAAAACCATAGATTACTTTAAAAAATTTTAAACTTCGCAGTTTTTGTAAAGCTCGTAAAAATATTTGTCTCATATGTGTCAATTTTATTTTCAACATCATATGCGTCCAATTTCTCCCGTCCCAAAAAACCGATAGGGCGAGTTTTTTTTATTTTTTATATAGATACCTGTATATGAATTCGTGATCTTCTTTTCTAATATCTATAAATACAAAGCCGTAAAACTGTTGAGAAAGATGATTAAATTTCCTTACGAGTTTGGCTAATACTCTGATGGGTCTATTTTCAATTTTAAACAAAATCTTAAAATTATGTCCTAACAGCAATTTATCGGAGTTTTTTGGTTCGTTATAAGAAAACGCCATTCCCCCCGGACTGAGATCGTAAATAGGCGCGGATATTTTTTCTTTCCCCCCCTCTTCGTCTTTAAAATATCCATTCTGCTTTAAAATATAGGACGATACCCTGGAAAATTGGTTGGCGTACTTAATGATTTTCACATCAATGACTTGAGATTTTTGATGATTATTAATAAGATAAATTATTCCGACCGTATAATTTCTATATAGAATGGGAACAATCGATAAAGAAAAAATGTTGTTTTTTGATAAATCCAGAAGATACTGGGATAGCGCCTTATTTAATGAATTCTCTTGAGTTTTATTTTTGTCAATCTCGTATTTTACCCACTCGTCTCTCGTAATTATCTCTAAAGTTGGATCAATTTGCTTATTAGGTATATCCGAGCGGGTGTTTGGAATATATAAAATCTTACCGTATTTTAAAACCAGCTCTTCAAATATATTTTTAGCGGTATAATTCCTAAGCATTAATATCTTATTGTTTGATATTATAAAAGATAATTTTTCTTTAAATTTCGTCAAAACTACGTCGATTTTTATATCGGTAAAATCTGCGCTAACCGGCGGCTTATCCGGAAAATAACTAATATCGCTAACCGGATAGTTTAATGGAAGAATATCTTTTTCGATCTCAAATTCTACCGGAATAGTCTCGGTTAGTCTGATTCTTTCAAACTTTCTAAGCAGGTTCCTAATTATGCTATCGGGGTTCTTTATTATGGCGTAACTCCCTTGCAAACGTAGTATAACGGAATTAAAAGTATGGTGGGTATTCTGAAAATAAAAAAAAACGCTAATCGGCGCTTGATATCCTTTAATCTCCTCGCTAATCGATAAAAGATCGATCTTTAATTCTTTTGCGCTCTGCTCAAGAACATAAGCTTCGATACTTGAAACTCCGCATTTTATCTCAAACTTGACCTTATTTTTAATCAAAAAATTGAAAATAAACTCTTTCTCAACGCGGCTGATGGTATCGCTCATCAATCAAACTCCGTTTAATCGTCAAATAAATACTCTTTATTGCAATATTGACAAACTACCGATATTTTATTATCGGCAAGTCTATACTCGTTCTTCTCTTTCTCGTTTAAAGAATTTATAAGTTTCCTGATTATTTCGTCCGTACAGGAGCAGTTAAACTTTATCTCCTTCTCGGAAACAAAATCAAGGTCAAATTTATTGAGAAGAATATCAAACGTATTCTCTTCGTTATCTTTCAATAAACCGGTCAAAGAACTTATTTCGTTAAATTTATCGCCAATGATTTTCTTTTCTTCATCGCTCGCTCCGGGTAAAGCCATAAGAAGCGCTCCGCCGCATACTTCTATTTCATTTTTCTCGCTGATAGATAAACCGATATTTATACATGATTCGATTTGTAAAGATTGATTGAGGTATATCGATAAATCTTGCGCTATTTCGCCGGTCTCGATTGCGGTAACCGAATGATAAGGGATTCCGATACCGGCGGAAATCCTTGATAAGTTGAACTCGCCAAATCCTATATACGGCTCCGCGACGATAGAACCGTCGACTAAACTCCCCTCTATAAACTGAAGGTTGGGCTCCTCGATATACCCTCTTATCTCTCCTTGATAATTGACGTCTACTACTATTTTTTTTACAGGTCCCGTACAACTCCACGTTAGTATTAGTCTATCGTCGCGGTTTTTGAGACTACCGCTTAATAACGCGCCTCCGGCTAAAGCTCTCAAGAATATCGAGGAAGATATGATATTCATTTTATGTTTTTCCTGAATAATCCTAGCGGTATCTCTAATTAACAGAACATAACCGTGTATCTTCCCGTCTTTTGAAATAGCCGTTATTAATTTATCGTTGCTCAACATTCTTATTTCGTTCTCCTAAATAAGGATTAATTTTTCTCAATTTTTACCGTCGTCGCAGGTCTAATTGCCCGGTAACGACAGAATATGAGAATAATTTTTTTAGCCCTATTTGTCAACAAATTTGATTATGCAGAAGTACGCCCCCGGTTTTTTGGGGGATAAAAAATAATTTTAGGTATAGTAGACGTATTTGGGATAATTTTCGATTACGAGCGAGTATAATAGCTGTTTTTGAGCGGTTATATTTAACAGTTGTGTCATTTTACCCAAAAAGTCATTTTTCAATTTATCAATCCTTAGTTTCTTACCAACAATCTCAAGAAATCCTTCCAATCCGTATTTCATAACGCCGTTATAAAAAAACAAGATAATATCGCGAACCGTCGAAGCCATACCAAATTCGTTATACAAAGAATGCCATTTTTTAATTCTGAGATAATCCGCTTCGCTAATCCTGAGGTATTTATCCAGCCTTTTATCGTCGGAACTGTCTATAACGGCGTATTCGGAACGGCAATTCCCGATTATTCTCTTCATTTTTGAGATTTTTTTGTCAATAAGGCGAAACATAGTTTCAAATAACTCGCTGAACGTATTAATTTTGAACTCTTTTAGTAAAAAATCTATGACGTTGTTATCCATAGATTCCGACACTATAAAGTGAAATAAATGTTTTTTGTTTTTCATAAAGCATTCTCCTTTTTTTCTTTAATATATATAACAACTAAAAGTAGAAAACTCTTTACAAAAATTTGGATAATTTTTTAGTAAATGACAAATATTTTGCTAATTAAAAAAATTGACACATATGCGTCGATTTTTCATCGAGGAGAGCTGCATCCCATATGTGTCAATCTTTATGTGACAATTGTCGCGCGTTAACGACGCGACGCATATGTGTCATTTTATTCTTTACATCATATGTGTCAATTTCTCCCGTCCCAAAATACCGACGGGCAAAAGTCGCCTATTTTACCTTGATTTAAAAATCCTAATATGATATTATCAATTTTATGTTGAACGCGCTATTATCTGTAAAATCTATTTATGCCGGTTCGGAATTTCTGTTTTTGGGATCGCCGCTATGAGAAGATTATGCATATTTTTCATATTGATTATCTCTTATAACATTTTTTCATCGGATACGACCGGCGACAATTACGATTGGATTTACGAGTATATCGCGATCGACCCTTCCGACGATTTATACGTCGACGTATTCGTTAAGAATTATAAAATAAACGAAGATTACGTCAAAAATCTGATATGGAAAGAGAATATCAGGTTAAATAACGTCTCCGTTGATAGATATAATATAAAGCAGAATACCAATTTACTGCCGCGTTTTCCGTTTATTTTCTCGCCGTTCGGCGGTTTTTCTCTAAATAGAGGCTTTGATCTCGGTTTTTTATATAAAATGGACAATTTCGACGGCAAATTCAACTCTGCGATATTTGCCTCCTCTTTTGGTCAAAACGAGCGGTTTTACAACCATTTCGGCTTGGAATTCCCCAATATCCTGAAAGGAAGAGTTTCAATATTTACAAATCACGCAATTTATACTTCGGCGCCGCAATATTATTCGTATCAATATTACGACAAAGACTCAAATTTCATACTTAATACGTTTAATAAAATATGGAGTTTGTTGCAGGTAAAATTTAATAAGGTTTCAGATTTCGGCATAGACTCCCTCATTGGCGTAAATTATAGGATTCCGCTTATTGAATTGAATTCTATAACTACGCTGAAATTTTCCTACATATATATCGATTCGCTGATCGACCGATCGGAAATCGTTAAAAACGTAAAGGAGAACAATTTTTATATCGATTTAGGACAGGAATTTGTCTGGAACAAGCTGAAACAGACCGAAACGGTTCAAGTCGGTAATATTCTCAAAGCCGGCTTTAATTTTTTGCTCCCTACTTCCGTCGGCTCTATCGGAGACTCTTTCAAGTTTAAATTTAGGGTCGAAGACCGCTTCTACAAAAAGATTTATAAAGAATTCCTTTTAAAAGCGCGGTTTATCGGAACGATTAATTACAATATCAACGACAACTTTTCAGGCGATCCCTTTATCAGAGGATATAAAAACTTCGAACTTATCGGTTGGGCTAGCGCGCTTTTCAATGTTGAATTCCTGATCCCCTTAGCAGACGTAGAGTTCTTATCCGCCGTAGATCAGAATAATTTTCCAAAACCGGCTAGATTTATACTATATCTGTCTGTTTTTGCCGATTTTGGCTTTGTTATAGATAATTTAAGCTATTATACCGATTATTTTTGGTACAGACCCGATATTAGGCTCGTTAAAAACTCATTTGACAAAGACAAATTGTTATATCTAAGCGTCTCAAACGGCAATTATTTTTTCCCGGCCGCTTCGGCGGGCGTCGGATTAAAATTATTCCCCTATTTTTTACATTTTTCAGGCAGAATCGATTTTGCGATAAATATTACAAAATTGGCCGTTTACCAAGATTTTTCGGACGCTTTTGATATAGTTATATCGTTTAGCGATATTTTTTAGAAATATCCTAGTAATTTATATTGAGCCAACTTATAAAAAAGTTGATTGGAGAACAGAATGCAGATCGAGATTTTAAGAAATATTGAAGACGACATACTTTCGATTTTGAAAAGCAAGCCCCTCGCGGTAGTTAAAACTCTATTTGCCGACGCCGAGATAGCGGCTCTTCAAGACTATTCAAATATCGTTTCGGTAGATAGGCTTTTGTATAACGACCACGGAGCTTATCATATGAGAAGAGTCCTGAAAAACGCGATTATCATAGCCAACCTTCTTCACGATAAAGGGGTATTGCTAAACATCGAAAAAGAGAACGCCGGCGATTTTGACGACGGGCTTGTCGCATTATGCGTCGCGGCGTTTATCCACGATATCGGAATGTGCGTTTCGCGGGACGATCATGAAAAACACTCCGTAACTTTAGGGGCTCCAATCATAGAGAGAATTTTGAGTACCTACTATTGCGACGACGTTAGAAAAAAGGTCGCCGTCAAATCTTTGATATTAGAGGCGATTTTGGGACATATGCGTTCGTTAAAAATATCGAGCGTCGAAGCGGGTATCATTTTAGTCGCCGACGGTTGCGATTGCGAAAAAGGACGAGCCCGAATTCCGCACGACAGGGATTCTGTCGGTAAAAACGGCGACATACATATGTATTCGTCCGAAGCTGTTGAATCTATCGAAATATCCGAAGGTAAAGAGCGCTCTATTAAAATCAACGTCGTTATGTCGGCGTCGGTCGGTTTCTTTCAAGTCGAAGAGGTCCTCCTGCCAAAGATAAACTCCAGCACGATCAAAGATCATATCGAACTCTACGCGAGTCAAATCGGTAAAATTCCTAAAAAATATTTATAAAATTAATCAAAAAATAATTTTATTTTTTTTTATTATTAACAATAATAGCATACTTATCCATTAAAATTAACATATAAGCAGGATTGGTATGTCAAAATCAGATTTACACGTTCACTCTATTTATTCAGAGCGCCCTTCCGATTGGTTTCTGCAAAGACTTGGAGCCCAAGAGTCTTATACGGATCCGGAAACAATTTATAGAAAAGCAAAAGAAAATGGTATGACTTACGTAACAATAACGGATCATAACAGAATAGACGGAGCCCTTTTATTAAAGAAGAATCATCCCGAAGATACGTTCGTGAGTATGGAAGCTACTACCTATTTCCCCGAAGACGGCTGTAAAATTCATATTTTGTTATACGATATTACGGAAGAACAATTTTTAATAATTCAGGAATTGAGGAAAAATATTTACGATTTAAGGCGTTATATAATAGATGAAAATATCGCATATTCTCTGGCTCACGCTACCTATTCCGTCAATAATAAATTAACTCTCGACCATATTGAAAAACTTATATTACTATTCGACGTTTTTGAAGTTATCAACGGAGCCAGAAGTAAACGGAGCAACAATTTATGGCATACGGTATTAACCGGCTTAACCCCCGAGATTATTAACGATTTGAAAATAAAACACAATATTGACCCGGCAAGCGATAAACCCTGGATCAAAGGTTTCACGGGAGGCTCCGACGACCACGCCGATTTTTTCATTTCAAAAACCTATACCGAAACTCAAGCAAATTCTGTTAAAGAGTTTATTAATAATATTAAAAACAAATCTACAACCGCGGCCGGAAGAAATAACGATTTTAGGGGCTTGGCTTTTTCTATATATAAAATAGCGTACGACTATACGAAAAGTAATAGTTTAAATTTACCGAATGGAATAACGAGCTATATTAACGAATTGCTTTTTGAAAAAAACAAACTTACGATATGGGACAAATTAAAATGTCGAAAATTTAAAAAGAATAAGAACAAAGAATTTTCAGAAATAAAAAAAACCTTCTTTGAATTGTTAAACGACATATATAATGTAGAATTTATCGATATAGAACAGAGACTTGACGTAGTTTATGAGAAGGTATCGCTAATTTCCGATATTTTTATAAAGAATGTTTTAATATCGATTAAAACGGACTTAAAAAAAGGTAATTTTTTCAAAATACTTAACAATTTTGCTATGTTTTTATCGGGAATATTTTTATCCGGTCCTTTTATTTCAACTTTCAAGCATATGTTTTCAGACAGAAATCTATTAGGAGATATAAAAACCAGGTTTGAAATAGACGACGGCGCTGAAAAGAAGATACTTTGGTTTACCGATACGATAAACGATCTTAACGGCGTATCTCATACTTTAAAACAGATCGCCGGCTTAGCTTATAAAAAGAATAAAAACATAAAAATCGTATCCTGCTATTCGGAAAAAGAAACCGACGGGGCGATAAATCCGAACATTATAAACCTCAAAGAAATATTCAAATTCAAACTGCCCGCTTATGAAAAGTTAAAAATCCGCTTGCCGTCCGTTTTATCCTCCTTGAAAGAAATTAGCGATCAAAATCCCGACGAGATTTATATATCGACTCCGGGTCCTATAGGATTACTAGGACTGCTTGCCGCTAATCTTCTAAAAGTTAAAGCCGTAGGCGTGTACCATACCGATTTTACTTTGCAATCAAAAGAAATTCTTAACGACGATACCGTGGTAAACCTTATTGAACGTTATACAAAATGGTTTTATTCGGCTATGGACGCTATCGAAGTTCCGACAAACGAATACATTAATGTTTTAACGGAAAGAGGATTTGACAAAAATAAAATGGAGATTTTTAAAAGAGGAATCGACTGGAGTATGTTTTCCCCAAATAAAAAAGCGGGAGAAAACTTTCTGGAAAAAAATAGTATAAAGAAGGGATTTAATCTTCTTTTTACGGGGAGGATTTCAAAAGATAAAAATTTGGATTTTCTCATGGAGGTTTATAAAGAGGTTTTGAGAGATAACAAAGAGACCAACCTTATAATAGCCGGAAACGGACCTTATTTACCAAAATTAAAAAATAAAATGAAAGATTATAAAAGAGTTTATTTTATCGGCGAAATAAAAAGAGAAAATCTCCCCGAAGTGTATTCCGGAGCCGATTTGTTTGTTTTCCCAAGCAACACCGACACATATGGTATGTCCGTTCTAGAAGCTCAATCATGCGGGCTTCCGGCGCTAGTATCGGATATAGGCGGTCCCAAAGAGATAATCGTCAATTATGTTACCGGATATGTCGTCGAATCAAACGACGTTAAACATTGGCGAAAAAAAATTATAAATATGATAAAATTACATGACTATAGCCCCGATTTGTATGACAAAATTTGCGCCGACTCAAGACGCAATGCAATTGAAAATTATAATTGGGATTCTATAATTAATAATTTTGTAAAATATAACCGATCCTATCCTATTAATAATAAGTTAAAAGCAAACTTACAATAAAATGCGCTCCTTCGGTTTTTTGGGGAATAGAAAGTAGTAATTTAAAATTGACACATATGGGCTGTATATATGGGACGCGCCGCGCCTTATCGCCGCGTCCCATATGTGTCATTTTTCCTCGAGGAGCGTTGCGATGCGTATGCGTCGAATTTTTATGCGACAATTGTCGCGCCCCGATAAAAGCGGGAATTCCCGTTTTGAATATACTAAAATACTAAATACAGCTCATGCCGGGACCTCAGCGGGCTTGCGCCGTTAAAAACAAAATATCCCATATGCGTCGAATTTCCCCCACCCCCAAAAAACCGACTATAAATTGTTGCGAGTCGCGTTTTATATTTTGTACTTTCTACCCAAAAAACTTAATTTAAAACCGATACTAAGACCGATAGAATTTAAAGAGGGATTCCTTTCTCTGCCATAAACGTCGTTGTTTGATGTGTGAAACCATAATAATGAAAAGAACAAACTGCTATAATCATTAATATAGTATTCAATACCGCCGCCCAAATGTCTCATACCATTTATATTAGTTCCGTTATCAGGATAACTTTGCGTATATATTACTAAACCAATGATCCCTTCAATAAATAAACTGCATTTAATAACGGGAATAGGTATTATATGAAATCTAAGACTGCAACTAATCAAACCAAATCCAACCGTGAGTCTGGGAAATTTATTATATTCGTCAAACACAAAAAAGATATTAGATTCAAAAGAAAAGTCAATGATATAATAGAATTTTAGAATCCTAAAAAACTGAAAAGAAACTCCATAATTAATGTCCATTGATCCCGAACGAGTTGAATCAAACGAAGCGTATCCTCCAATTTTTCCTCGATGACTAATATCTACCAGGTTATGAACGGCGTCCCAATTTATATCTTTTTTATTAGAGTCGTTTGAAAATACAAAACAATTAAAAAATAATATAAAAATTAAAATAACGATATTTTTCATAACCTATCCGCTAATATTAAGTTTATCAAAAATATTGCGCGCAACTCAGCAATATGCGTAGACTTCGACGCCTAATTTTTTATATGAGATTTTCATCTTTGAACTTTTAGCGTCTTTCTTTATTACCGCCAAAACTTCTCCTATCGTATCGTCGCTAAAATCTCTGAAATCTTTTTCTATCTCTATTATTCCGGCGCTTACGCTAAGGAATGCGAATTTACAAAGTTCGCCGTTTCTGTCTTTAGAAAAGTAGTATCCCCGTTCTACGTCCTCTTTGTCAAAAAACGACAGCATTGCGTTTGAAAAATCGTCGACGATATTTAAAACCTTTTGAATTACTTTTTCTTTAATATCCGTATCGCTTTTAAATCCTACAAAGAAATCGTCGCCGCCGATGTGCCCAATAAAACGCTCTTTTTCATGCGCCTCTTTTCTAAGTAAATCGGCAAAATATAGTATCGCTCTATCGCCCTGTCTAAAACCAAATTTATCGTTAAAAGGTTTAAAATTATCAAAATCAAAATATACAAGATAAAAATTATGTTCGTTATTCTCAAAAATACCGCCTATATATTCGTTTATCATCATGTTTCCGGGTAGTTTTGTCAAAGGATTTATCTCTCTTGCGTAAGATAGATTCTTCAGATTTATCATATTCAACAAAGACTTGGCGTTAAGAAATCCCACATATTTCATCTCTTTGGTAATTAAAATTCCTTGAGATTCGGGATTATTGACAAATATCTCTAAAAACGCCTCTTGCGAAGTATTTATATCGGCGACCGGGCAAAAAGATAAAAATTTACTTATCGATTTGTTAAACGATTTGTTGTATAACAACTCCTTCCCGTAAGGAGAATAAACGTAACTTTTAATTTTTTTCTCATGAAGAATTCCCATAGGATAGTTGTTTGAATCTACGACGGGGAAAAAGTTATAATTAAGATTTTCATGAAATTTTTCAAATATTATTTTTATATTGTCGTCGACGCTAATCGTATCTAAAACAATCATTTCGTTATTGATCATCTCTTCGTTTTTTGAAATATTTTTTCGTCTTGAGATTAAATTTTTGATATTATCGTTGGATAACTGTAACGACGCAACCTCAATTTGCGGTCTTTGAATAAAGAAGCCCTGAATAAGATCAAATCCGATATCTTTGCAGGTATAAAACTCAGCCAAAGTCTCTACCCCCTCGGCGATTACTATTATCCCGAATAATTTACACAAGCTAATAATATGCGAACAGAACGACTTCTTTTTTATATCGTTGTCTATTCCGGATATCAAAAATCTGTCAAATTTAATAAAATCGGGGTCTGAATGATAAAAAAGTTCCAGTCCGGAAAATCCGGCTCCAAAATCGTCGAGAGCGACTTTTATATTCCGTTCTTTTAAACCGTTTATAAAATTTCTTAAATTATCAATTTTCAATATCTGATATTTTTCATTAATTTCAAAACAGATGTTCTGGCTATCGAGATTATATTTTTGTAAAATATTTTCGGTAAAGCCGTTTTTGTAGTCGTTCATTTCAAGAATGCGGGGATCGTAATTATAAAATAACTTTATCTTATTACAAAAGGGTATCGTAATAAATTTACTTATCGCCTTTTCCCTTAGCATAATATCTACGTTAAACAATACCCCCTGACTATAGGCGTCGTCAAAAAACTCGCTTATCTCTTTATATCCTAATTTTTCCGTATTCCTCAATAACGCCTCGACGCCGTAGATAGAGCCCGCGTAAGGATTAACAATCGGTTGAAACGCATAATCCAACTCTTCAATTTTTTCTATCCAATTTTTACTCATAAACAAATATTAATAAACGTATGTTAATTTTTAATAAAGATTACCTTAAAATATTATTTTTTTTATTTTTATTTAAATAAATAGAAAACGGCGCTCTGAAAAAACATTCCCGCCAAGCGCCGTTTTGGAAGAAAGAAGGAAGTAATTACTTAAAAAAGTATTACTAATAATAAATTACTTGATATAAATAGTTTTAAATAATTAATTTAAAATAAATATTTAGTTAATAATCAAAAAATATTATGCGCTATTCCATTTTTTACCTCAATATTAGCCGTTTTTTTATACAACCTTAACAAATAAACATTATTCTTGAAAAATAAAATCAAGGAGTATTACATGACCAATGTTTTAGAAAAAGACTATAAAGACGTAATTAAAAACGACGTAATTAAAAACGACGCGACTAACTCTTTAATATTAAAAAAACCGATTGTTCCGTTAGGAGAATCGATAAGTAGAATTTGCAGTAGTTTCTATTGCGTCAATAAAAATTCTACAATCGAAGCGTTATCCATGGACTTGGATAAAATGGAGAGCGTTCATACGATCGGCGTCGTCGACGACGACTTTAATATCGAAGGTATAGTAATAAGAAGAGAGTTGTTTGATAAATTGGGTAAAAATTTCGGTCGGGATATATACAAAAGGAAAACCGTCTATGAAGTTGCAAAAGAAGCGCGAATTTTTAATTCAAACAAAAATATTTTCGGTATCGCCGAAGAGTTAAAAAACGAATTATATCGGTCAAATATTACGTATTACGTTCTGGAAGACGACCAAAAAAAATTTCATGGAATTTTCTCGACAAAAGATCTTTTGATGTACCTGTCGGAAATTACTCAAAACGACATTAATCTCGCCAAAAATCTACAAATGAACATTGTTAAAGATGAAGATTATATCGAAAACGCCAATTTTTCCGCCATAGGGGCGTCGAGAATGGCAAAAGGAGTAGGAGGCGATTTTTATACAATAAAAAAAATCGGCGAACGCAAATGGATTATGGCGATATGCGACGTTTGCGGAAAAGGCATATCGGCGTCATTAATATCCGCGATTGTCGGAGGTATGTTTGAAGCGTACGACTTCAGCAAAGGTTTGAAAGATTTTATTATCTCTCTAAATAAATATATCTATAACACTTTCAAACTTGAAAAATATCTAACGGGATTATTTATAACGTTTAATGAAGAAACCGGAAAGATTAATATATTTGATATGGGGCATTGCATGGGCAAGTCCAATCTTTTTTTGGCTAGAGATAACAAATACGGAATTCTCGAAACAAAAAATTATAACCTTGCGATAGGATTAGTCGAAGACGTTACGGTTAAAAAAGACTCTTTTACGTTAAACAAAAACGATCTGTTGGCGCTGATTACAGACGGCGTTACCGACCAAAGAAATGCGCGGGACGAAGAGTATGGAGTTAGAAACTTCGTCAGAGTATTAAAGAAAAATTCGCAAAACGATTTAAGAAAAATAAAAAAAACGTTTTTTGAAGATATAAGGATTTTTAAAGGAACCTCTCATCAACAGGACGACATAACTTTTATATTGCTCAGAAAAAATTAAGATTATTTCCATAAGATTTGTAGAAACCGACGCGCCCCGTCGGTTTCTTGGGGGAATGAAAAATTTTTAACGCATATGCGTCGAATTCCTCCTTAACGCCATATGTGTCAATTCATATTTGCTTCATACGCGTCGAATTTTTTTGCGACAATTGTCGCGCGTTATCGACGCGACGCATACGCGTCGATTTTTTTTTGACACATATGAGTCGGTTCATTTATCAAGGCGCGGCGACGGCGTGGTATATATGCAGTTCATATGTGTCAATCCATATTTGACACATATGCGTCTGCGTCGAAATTTTTTTGACACATATGCGTCAATTCTCCAACCCAAAAAAACCGACGGGCGCCGCCCGCGCTTAAATCCTAAAAAAAATATTTAGAAAATTAACCAAAAATTAACAATTCTTTTATATAAAACTAACTATTATACATTAGTTTCCTTATGCGAAATAAATTATTTCATAAAGGAGAAAAACAATGAAATTATTAAAAAAATTATTAGCCGCATCTTTAGCAGTCGCATTAATCGCGACCGGATGCAAAAAATCGGAAACTCAACCCGTCGAATTGATGGGGGCGGGAGCGACATTCCCAATGCCGCTGTATCAAAAAATGTTTGACGAGTATTATCAAAAAACCGGAACCAAGATTAACTATCAAGGGATCGGCTCGGGCGGCGGAATAAAGCAGATTACCGCTAAAACAGTCGATTTTGGGGGAACCGACGCTTTTCTTTCGGATGAAAAAGAGAAAGAGATCGGCAGCGAAATTTTTCACATACCGACTAGTCTCGGCGCGGTTGTAGTTACTTACAACATTCCCGGAAATCCTCAATTGAAATTCGACTCGGCGTTGTTATCCGATATTTTCTTAGGAAAAATCGCTAAGTGGAACGATCCTAAAATCTCGGCTCTCAATCCAGACGCTAGTTTACCGGACCTAAACATCACGGTCGTTTCAAGAGCGGACGGCTCCGGAACTTCGTTTATATTCACCGACTATCTGTCAAAAGTGAGCGAAGAGTTTGCGACTAAAATCGGACGAGGCAACTCCGTTACGTGGCCCGTCGGCATATCCGGCAAAGGCAATCCCGGAGTATCCGGACTCGTATCTCAAACAAGCGGCGCGATCGGTTACGTAGAGTTGATTTACGCTTTGCAAAATAAAATGTCTTACGGTATAGTCAAAAATAAGAGCGGAAACTTCGTAACCCCGTCGTTAGAATCGACGAGCGCGTCGGCTCAGGTAGAGATTCCGGATCACACTAAGGCGTCTATAACGGACACCGACGCTCCGGACGGATATCCGATAAGCAGTTTTACCTGGATATTGATATACAAAGAGCAAAATTACAACGAAAGAAGTCAGGCGGTCGCAAAAGCGCTTGTCGACGCGTTATGGTGGATGACTCACGAAGGACAAACGATTTGTTCAACGCTTGATTACGCGCCGTTGCCGGTAAAAGCTGTAGAAAAAGTAGAAAATTTGTTAAAATCTGTTACTTACGATGGAAAAAAACTTATTAAAAAATAAAAGTAAAAGTATTAAATCCGAAACTAAACGCGAAAGTCGAAAAACTTTCGCGTTTAGTCCTTTATTATTAAAAGCTAAAATCGGAGATACAATATTTAACTCGCTGTTAAAATCGTCGGGATATTTTATTATAATTCTGATTGTAGCTTTTTTAGCGACGCTTTTTATATCGGCGCTTCCGTCCATAAAGAAATTTGGATTCGGCTTTTTTACGTCAAGCGTCTGGGATCCCAGAGCGGACGTTTATGGCGCGTTAGCGTTTATTGTCGGAACGCTATTGACTTCGCTTATAGCGCTGGCAATATCGTTGCCGTTTTCTATGTCTATATCTATACTGCTGTCGCAATATCTCAAAAGGGGATTCCTCGCAAACGCCGTAAAAATCGTAACGGAGCTTTTAGCGGGAATTCCTTCCGTTATATACGGTTTTTGGGGATTTATGTTTCTCTCGCCGTTAGTAAAGAACGTAGCCAAATGGCTTTTTGGAATCGAGGTAGTCGGATACGGAGTATTAACTTCGTCGATCGTTTTAGCGATTATGATAGTCCCCTATTGCGCTTCGATAAGCAGAGAGGTTATAGATTTAGTTCCAAAAGATTTACAAGAGGCGGCGTACGCTTTGGGGGCGACAAAATTCGAAGTAATTACGACGATTGTTCTTCCATACGCCTTTTCCGGAATATTTGCGGGAATAGTCCTGTCGCTGGGCAGAGCGCTCGGAGAGACGATGGCGGTAACGATGGTTATCGGGAATAGAAACGAACTGCCGTCGGGGCTATTAAGTCCGGCTAACACGATCGCGAGCGTCATAGCGAATAACTTTAACGAAGCCGACGGGTTAATGATGTCCTCTTTGATAGAATTGGGGTTTATCCTAATGGTAATAAGCGCGGTAATAAATTTTACCGGAAAGTATATAATTAAAAAATTCAGCGTTAAATAGTATATGATATGGAGTTTTAAGTAAAATATGAGGTCAATAACTTTTAGGAAGGTCGTTAACAAAATATTCGAGGTTTTTATATTCTTTTTCGCTCTAACTCTTATTATCCCTCTTATTCTGATAATATTTATGATAGTCCAAAAAGGTATATCCGCTATAAATTGGGAATTTTTGACTTCGATTAAAACTCCCCCTTACGGCTCCATTTCCGGCGGAATTTTATCTAACGTCGTAGGGACGGCGCTTTTAGTCGCGTTTGCAACGTTTATATCCGTTCCAATCGGAGTCCTCGCCGGAACGTATCTTGCCGAGAATGAAAAAGGGGTAACAACTTTTATTATTCAACAATGTATAGAGATTTTACAGGGAATTCCCTCTATAATCTTCGGACTTGTATCTTATATATGGCTCGTTCGGACAACGGGGAAATTTTCGGGTATTTCCGGAAGCGTCGCCCTCGCGTTAATGATGCTTCCCGTAATAGTCAAGTCTACCGAAGAGACGGTAAAGATGACTCCCCTTATATTGAAAGAGGCGTCGTTCGCTTTAGGAGTTCCATATTACAAAACAATTTTAAGAATAGTATTGCCGACGGCTTTTAGCGGTATCTTATCGGGTATACTGCTGGGAATCGCGCGTATAGCGGGCGAAACCGCTCCGCTTCTCTTTACGGCGTACGGCAATAACTTCTTCAACGTCGATATGACAAAGTCGATCGCTTCTCTTCCGCACCTCATTTTCAACTACGCGACGTCGCCGTATCCCGATTCGCATACCGTCGCTTGGGGGGCTTCGCTTGTTTTAGTCGCGACGATATTAATATTAAATATAATAACAAAACTGGCGGTAAAAAAATGGAAAACGTAATTATAAGCGTAAGAGATCTGAACGTCTATTACGGAGACAAAATAGCCGTTAAAGATGTCTCGGTAGATTTTGACAAAAATAAAATAACGGCTATAATGGGTCCTTCCGGATGCGGCAAGACGACTTTACTGCGATGTATAAACCGCATACATGAAATAGATCCGACCGTTAAGATTACCGGTTCAATTAATTTGTACGGAGAGGACTTAATGGAAATGTATCCAATCGAGGTCAGAAAAAAAATCGGCATGGTATTCCAAAGACCTAATCCTTTCCCTACGATGAGTATATACGATAACGTAATCGCCGGTTATAAACTTAACGGAATTAAGATGAAAAGAGGGGATTCGGACGAACTGGTCGAATATTCGTTAAAACAGGTTAATCTCTGGGAAGAGGTCAAAAGCGACCTTCATAAAAGAGGAACATTTTTGTCCGGAGGTCAACAACAGCGGTTGTGTATAGCCCGCGCTTTGGCGATGAAACCCGAAGCGATACTTATGGACGAGCCGACCTCCGCTCTCGATCCGATATCCACTTCAAAAATTGAGGAGTTGTTGGTCGAGCTTAAAGATGAAGTTACGATAATTATAGTAACTCACAATCTCGGTCAGGCGGGGAGAATATCGGATTATACGACGTTTATGTATTTGGGAGAACTTATAGAGTTTGGGCTTACCGAAAAAGTTTTTACCAATCCGCAAAATGAAAAAACGGAGAGATTTTTAACCGGAAAATTCGGTTAATATTATTATATTGTCGATATTATATTATGGAGAAAGAACATTATGATTACCGCAAAAATTATAGATTTAAAAAAGAGCATTTTATTTCAAGCGGCGACGATTGAGAAAATGATCGGTAAAGCTATAAAGGGTCTTGTTGAGAAAAACAGAAAATTATTGAACGAGGTTATAGAGGAGGACGAAGAGCTTGTAAATAAGTACGACATATCGATCGATGAAAAATGCGTCGCTCTTCTCGCTTTGTATCATCCCGAAGCGAAAGATCTTCGAACGGTCATAACGATATCCAAAATGGGAATAGATCTTGAAAGGATCGGCGACTCCGCGGTAAACATCGCGGAGAGCGCTCTATATTTAATATCAAAACCGGCCGTTAAGCCTTTTAAAACTTTACCGAAGTTAGCCGACGAAACGATAAAAATGCTCGACGGAAGTATAAACGCATTTGTAAACGAAGACGCGGAGAGCGCAATTGAGATATGTAGAAGCGATTATATAGTAAACGAAATGCGAGACCAGATAATCCGCGAATTGATTACCTATATGGCTACGGATCCTCATGCAATCGAGCGCTCTATTCATCTCATAAGAATATCGGATAATCTTGAGCGCGTTGCGGATTTATCCACAAATATAGCGGAAGATACCGTTTATATAGCGACAGGTAAGATCATTAAGCACAGCAGTTACGACGATATTTAAAGGAAAATTACATGAACGAACTAATAGCTATTGTCGACGACGAAAAAGATATTGTCGATTTAATAACTTTGAATGCGGAAAAAAACGGTTATAAAACGATAAAATTTTACGACGGCAAATCTCTTTTAGATCGTCTCGAATTGTATAGTTCCGGTAAGAACCAAACTCGCCCGGACGCGATTATTTTGGACATTATGCTGCCCGATATGGACGGTTTTGAAATATGCAAGATCATAAAAAGCGACAAATATTTAAAGAGTATACCGATTATTATGCTGACGGCTAAGCAGGAGGAAAGCGACAAACTTATCGGATTGGAAATAGGAGCGGACGATTACGTTACAAAACCATTTTCTATAAAAGAATTACTTGCAAGAATTAAAGCTTTATTGAGACGATATACGGATTATTCGAACGACTCCGGTAAGATATTAAAAATCGGATCAATTCTTACGATAGATATGGATAAATACGAAGTTTATGACGAGAATAATAAAAAAATAGATCTTACTACGACAGAATTTAACATATTAACGACAATGGCAAAGAAAAAAGGGTGGGTTTTTTCCAGAGATAAACTGCTTAGTTCGTTGTGGGGAGATGAAAAAGACGTTCTAGATAGAACTATAGACGTCCATATCAAACATCTTAGGACAAAACTCGGTTCGGCAGGGTCCATAATAAAAAATGTGAGAGGAGTGGGATACAAAATTGAAGAATAAATCTATTGTTATAAAATATTTATCAATTTTCATTGCGCTCGTCGTTCTATATTATATTACTATAACTATCTTTTACGTTCCAAAACTTAAAAGGGATAATATCGCGATTGCTACCGATAATTTATCCAATATCATAAATATCCTTGAATATAATTTAAAATCCAAGCCGTTCGATAATTCAGACAAACTGGACGAATATATCAAAGACGTTTCAACTAGATTAAACGTTCGTATAACTATTTTAAACGAATCCGGACGGGTTATTTCAGACTCGGACGAAAATCCTAAATTTATGGATAATCACCTCGACAGACCCGAAATCGCCCTCTCTTTGAAAAACGGCTTAGGCGTCTCCTCAAGACGAAGTTCTACGTTAAACGAAGATATGCTGTATATTGCCAAAAAAATAACGGAAGAGGATAAAACAATCGGATTTATCAGAATAAGTTCGTTCCTAAAAAATATAAACAAAATAACTCTTAAATACGCTTTAAATATTATGGTTTTTACGCTAATTTTAGCCATTCTTTCCGTAGTTTGTATTCTTCTTATCTATTTTGATTTTAAGAAAAGCATTATAAAATTCTCCAATGTTTCAAAAAGGGTATCCGAAGGAGAATTTAACGTAAAATTTGACGTTGATAACAATTTTGAGAGCGCGACTCTGGCTCATAGTTTCAACAGCATGACTGAGAAACTGCGCGATATTTTTGAAGAGCTTTCCAACGAAAAAGAGGAACTGCGCAATATTATAAGCAATATCAAAGACGGTATCGCGGTTATCGATAAAGATGGGAAAATATCCAGAGTCAACGATAGTTTTAAAAAAATAGTTTCGCATAACAACCCCGAAAATAAATACTACTGGGAAATACTAAGAGAGCGCGATTTTGAAAATATTTTGAACGACGCCGCGTCTCAAATAAAATTTGAAAATATCGAAATGATAATAAACTACAGAGTATACATCGTTAGCGTCAGCTATATAAGTCGCTCTAAAGATACTGTCGTAGTTTTTTACGACGTCACAAAGATTAACGAACTTGATACTATCAAAAAAGAGTACGTCTCAAACTTAGGTCACGAGCTAAACACTCCTTTAACGTCGATAAACGGATATGTAGAGACAATTTTAGAAGAAAACGACATAAATCTAATAAAAAAATATATGCTTATTGTAGATAAAAACGTTCAGAGACTCATATCTATCGTGAAAGATATTCTTATACTGTCTAAACTAGACGAAAAAAAATATACTCTTACAGATAAAATCGATCTAAAAACTCTTATCGAGGATATCCTGCCGATTTTTAGCATAAAATTAAAAAATAAAAACCTTGATCTTGAGTTTCGCTACGAATCCGATCTCCCGCAAATAACCGGAGACTCTTTCAAACTCGAGCAACTATTTATTAACCTTATCGATAACGCCGTTAAATATACGGAGGAAGGGTCGATATCGATTAATATTTTTAAAGATAACGGCTCCATAGTCGTAGAAGTGGCGGATTCGGGAGTCGGCATACCAAAATCCGAATTCGACAAAATATTCAACCGTTTTTACGTAGTCGATAAATCGCGCTCAAGAGAAAAAGGGGGAGCCGGTCTGGGACTATCGATAGTAAAAAATATAGCGCTTGATCACAACGCTAAAATACTCGTTGAAAGCGAAACCGGAAAAGGAAGCAAATTTAAAGCGATATTTAGCGCTGAAGATATAAAGTAAAACAAATATATTTTAGGAGAACAAAATGGAAAACAAAATTAAATTAATATCGGAACAGATAAAAGCTATTATGGCGACGGAAAAAAAATTTGCAAGAGAGTTGCGCAAACTTTTGGATAGTAAAGATCGCTCTTTAGGAAAAAAAATCAATAAGAGTTTGAAAAAAATGGAATTTTATATCGAAGGCGGCGAAGAAATATATAAAGACGCGGTTAGAACTCTTGACAGATACATAGAAAAAAATTGCCCCGCCGCAGATAATCCGGAAGAAGTAAAAGAAGTAAAAACGGACAACAAATAATTTGGCGCATATGTGTCAAATAAAATCGACGCATATAATATTAAAGATAAAATTGACACATATGGTATTAAGGATAAAAATTGACGCATATGTAGCGGATAAATTGACACATATGTAACTCCTAAAATTTTCTCTTTGAACCAATTCTTTAAATCAATAAAAAACGGCGGATTAAAACCCGCCGTTTTTTATTGGGAAATTCTATTACTATTTCTTTTTAAATATTTTAAAACTATAAGCGTCTAAATTAATTTTTACATAATCGCCGGTAGCGTCCTGCATTACAGATATCTCTTCAAAACCGGGAGGATATATCTTAGTTAACGTTTCGTCTTTTGTTAGCAAATCAACCTCGCTCGAATCGTAAATCGCATCATCCGCCAAATCCTCTTTTGCAGTGTTAAAGAAAACATAAATATTCTCCGACGCTGCTCCCGTATATCTCGAAAAGGCAAATATTCCGGCATTTGCAGAATCCTTTATTACTTTAATTTCGCCTCTTCTAAGCGCAACGTTGTCTTTTCTTACTTTAATCATATCTTTCAAGAAATTGTAAGTATCTCCGGTCGTATCAAAATTCGGCATATCTATTCGTCCCGGTTCTGCCGAAGCGCTCGAAGCTTTTAGATCCTTTTCAGTCCCGTAATATATACAAGGAATTCCCTTAGTAGTTAATATATACGCTAGAGCGCTTTTTAATGTGGTAGTATTATGTCCGGGAGCATTTAAATATCTTGCAACGTCGTGATTGTCAATAAAATTAACAACGGCATCCGCGGCTGACAATCCCGCGCCTCCATCCGATATAGGGGTATCTCTCAAGACAGATCTATTATTTAATTCTTTTGTCAATTTGTTAGTCGCATAAAGGGTTCCATTAGTAGAATAGGTTCTAAAGACATTATTCATTGCGTAATATAACTCAAAATTCAAAAGAGAATCCATTTTGTTTCCGGTCGTATAGTCCTTCATTACGCTATGCGTAGTTCCAAAATATTCGCCAAACTGAATAAATTTTTTATTTGGGTTATTCCCCTTGACATAATTTCTCACGGCAAGATTAAAATCCTCAAAAAAATCTGTCTCTATATGTTTAACCGTATCAATTCTAAATCCGTCGATACCGGCATATTTTATCCAGTCTATATAGATATTTTTTAAAACAGTTCTAACGTCGGGCGAAGTCGTTTTAAGATCGTCCAATCCGGATAAATCTCCCAATAACGGATATGAATCGGATAAAGTCCCGCATAAATTATAAAACGATGGAGAATCAAACGGAGCCGGCGGCTTTCTTCTCAATCCTATATCAATCCAGGCGCTTCCCGCATGAGACGACTCTTCGATCCATAGAAGAGCGGCTTCTCCATAGCCGGTAGCTTTGTATGTCGGATTCCAATTTTCTTTCCCGCCAATTTTGTATAAAAACAGATTACCCATATGATTGAGAACAATATCCTGTATAACGTATATATTATTAGCGTGCATCGTATCTACAAAATGTTTATAAAAATTAATTCCTCTGTTTTTATCTGTTGATAGATCGTTAGGAATAAGATGCGGATCCATCATCGTCATATCCCACGCCCAATAACCATGATATCCGGTGTATCCATCATCCTCCCTCACATTGTAAACGACGGGCGTTATCCAGATAGAGTTAACTCCCAGATCGGTCAAATAGCCGACATTATCCATTATACCCTTCAAATCCCCGCCATGATATTTCTTATGATCTGCCGGATTATGTAAAGGAGTTGCCGGATTGTTATCTCTAAACCTCGTTTCATTATTTCCAGTATCTCCGTCTTTAAATCTGTCTGTAATCATAAAATATATGACTTGATCTCTCCAATCTTCCGGTCCGTTTACCAAACTCGCTTCAGATAAAGTCCCCGGGATCGTGGTAGTGGTTGTAGTTCCCGTAGTTGTCGTTGTTGCCTCGACGCTAGTTGTCGTCGTTGTCTCGTCGTTCGTTGTCGGATCTTTCGGCGAATCCTGCGTACACGATACAAAACATATCAATAACGCCAATAATACATAAACTAAATAAGGGTAATAATTTTTCTTCATTTTTATCTCCTTAAAAAAATAATTAGGAAGATGAATTATTCATCTTCCCTAATATACATATCTTTACATCTACATTAGATCAATAATATCTGTTTCATCCATTAACAGAGGGTCTACAGTCCCATCTCCTCCTCCAAACTTATGAGCTGCGCCATCTGCAGTCAATTCTCTTAATTTACCCATATCCATATCCCAAGTATTAATATATATTTTCCATCCAGTCAGATTATCGGGACTTCCAAAAGCCGCAGAAGGTAAAATAAATGTTATGGTTCCTCCAACTTTTTCTGTTTGCATATCGTCATCCCAATTAACTTCTGCCGTAGGACCATAACTTAACGCCTCGCCGTCTGTCGTCGAATCGGCGCCTATAGAATTGAACATGGTAGTTTTCCATCCTTCAGCTTTAAACATATAGTCCCATTTATTTCCATTTGGAATATTATAGTTATGTTTAGGATGAGCGGCGCACCCCGTTGTATTATCGCTATCTATTAGAAAAACGCTAAACAAAACGTGATCAAATGGATTTACTGTAGGATTCCACGTTCGAGAAATAATATTCATCTGTAATTCTATCTTTAAGTCTGCTCCAGCTCTTAAAATTTTTATATTTTGAATATCTGTTTGGTTTTTATATGTGCCATCTGTTGGATTCTTATAATTATACCCTGCTGGACCTTTGTTATCTAAAGCCGGATCGCTCTTATTTACAACTTCAATATATGGTTTTATTAAATCAAATTCAACTGTATTAGAATAGGCGATCTTATCAACTTCATTTGAATGTCTTATTGCCTTTATAGTATGATGGCCATTTGATAGTAAAAATTCTACATTTATTGTTTTAGACCAATTTTCCGTTGTAGCGTCTATCGTTAAGTAATCGTTGATATCGTTATCAAAGAACAATCTAATAGTAGCTGGCGGATTAGATACAGTTCCTTCAATTTTCATGCTTAATTCATTAATTACATTTTCATAACTGCTATTAATTTGTATAAATTCAGATCCTTGAGTAGGAGGCGTTCCTTTTTCCGACAAAATATATATTCCATAAGACTGACCGGGAATTTCTTGAGTTATTCTACCGTTAAATCCAACCTTAATTGTATTCGACATACTTCCAACATAGGGTTCCTTAATTTCTAATATATCTCCTCCGGCAAAACCAGATCCTACATCCAATAGCTTAGTATTTGTTGACGTATTAATTATTACTAGCGCTTCATGTCCTATACCTTTTACTAGATTTCCAGAATTATCTTTTTCTGTCAATCTGTAAGATAATAATCCGGCGCCTGAACTTGACGATTCTATCATTTCCAATTGATTATATCTGAAAACCCTATTATTTTTTCTTAAACTAATTAGATCTTTAAAATAGTTATACCAATCTCCAGAAACATGAAACTTATCTTCGCTATTTGTCTGTCCTGGAATCGAATAGCCGCCGTTAAACATAGCGCTTCTTGGTTCTACAAATCCTTGTTCGCTTCCATAATATATTTGAGGAATCCCGGTTATTGTCATAATTATTGCATAAGCAGACTTGACTAAACTAGCCGGGAGAGATTCATATAACCTAGCAATATCATGATTATCAATAAAAGTTACCAATTTATCTGGATTTAAATATCCCGCCTTGTATCTATTATTCAGTATGTCTTCTATACTTTTTGTCGACTTTCCATTAGAAAAACAATCTCTAATTGCAAAAGTCAGAGGAAAGTATATTAATGAGTCCATACGCGGCGTTCCATCTTCGGATTTAGTATAAATCACGCAATTTTTATCTTCAGTATCCCAGGCTTCTCCAAACAAAATAAAATCGTTTTTACCTTTTTGCTTCGCGTATTCTCTAATTCCTAGATTCCCTTCTTCCTTAGAATTACTAAAATCTTCAAAATATTCCGGAGGTATATATTTTACCGTATCTATTCTATAGCCGTCAACATCTACTTTATCTATCCAATATCTAAAATAGCCTTTTAATAAATTTCTTACAACCACATTTTCAGTATTTATATCGTCAAGATTGCTCATTTGATAATTAAAAATCTGTTCTTCATTAAGATAATCGGTAATACCCGGCGTCCAATGATAAAAAGAAAAGAAATTATATTCATCCTCAGTTAATCTATTGGGATTTTTAAAACTTATATCATTAAAAGACCACGGCAATTGCTCCGGAGCAAAACTTGGAAGCGAGCCGGAGTTTTTTCCCCATAAAAATTTTGAATAGTTATATGAAGATGGCATAGAAGTCATATAAAAATAATCCCCCGTATGATTAAGGACTATATCCTGTATAACATACAATCCAAGATCGTGAGCCGCTTTTACCATATTTTTATAATCTTCTATCGTTCCGAAATGCGGATCAACATCTCTAAAATTTGACGTCCAATAACCATGATATCCGGTGTAATTACCGTCGGACCATTGGTTCTTAACCGGAGGAGTAATCCATATCGCCGTAGCTCCCAAATCTTTTATGTACTGGAGTTTGCTTTTCAATCCCACTAAATCGCCGCCATTAAACTTTCCTTCTACCATCCCATTAACGCCGACTCCTTGATCGTCATTATTTGTATCTCCATTATAAAATCTGTCAAGCATTAAAAAATAAATAATTTGATCATTCCAATTAGGAGATTCTTTATGCGACGTTAAGTCGGGAGTATCGTCAATGTCAAACATACTCATTGCATAATGAACCTCTGTACCGTTAGAAACGCTCATTGTTCGCAATAATTTAGGCGAAGAAATCAATATCGGCTCTGAATATTTCATCGAAGAGGTATTTGGCGTAGAACCATCGTCCGTATAATAAATCTCCGTATCAGGCAGATTGCTTTTGATTTTCACAGTTACAGAATTCTTATATAATCCTCCCGCCGGTTCAAAATATGGCAGATATTGAGGTAAAGTCGTGGTAGTGGTTGTAGCTCCCGTAGTTGTCGTCGCCTCGACGCTAGTTGTCGTCGTCGCTTTGACGTCGTTCGTTGTCGGATCTTTCAACGAATCCTGCGTACACGTTACAAAACATATCAATAACGCCAATAATACATAAACTAAATATTTCTTCATAAAATCTCCTTTGTTTTATATTTTTTTAATTCAAATCGAAAAAATAAATTTTGATTTGAATTTGTAAAATATCCTAACATCATATGTGTCAATTTATTTTCCCCCGTCCCCCCCCAAAAAAAAACAATGGATTACATAAAAAACCTGCAATAAATTGCAGGTTTTTTTTAGATGTTTTACATTTTTATTATTACGCCCGTTAAGGGTTCTACTTCAATTTTATCAGCAGTTAGCGTAAATCCCGACGGAGTTGATATTGGTAAAATACCAGCTTCGTTCTCATCAACTAACACTTCTCCGCTTGTTATATCCACAGTTAAATTAGCGCTTCTCTTAACCAAATCAGTATTAACAAATACATAATAAGTCGCGTCTGTCCCTTTTGCGCTAAAACCTATTACAAGATCGTTTGCTTTTTGATCAACAAAATTTATTTGCTTGACATTGCTATTAGTCAATAATCTTGTTCCTTGTCTAAAAGCCGTAGTAGATTTTCTAAGAGCAATCAATCCCTTTGTATATAACATAGTTTTTCTACCGGGTTTACCTTCGACAATATTTCCCCAGTTAATCTGATTTATAGCGTCGGATGAATCGTAAGAATCATGAACATATTTCAATATCGTTCCATCCGAATACTTAACTTCGGTAATTTTTGGTCCCTGATCGGCATCCGTTCCGAGATACTGTTTAGTTCTTCCAAGTTCTTGTCCGGCGTGAAAGAATACCACACCTTGAGTAATTGACAACATAAAATTTCCAATTCTAATTCTTCTATGAATAAGATCGGCAGAAAGATCAGGTTTAGCTTTTGTTTGTCTTGATATAATATCAAAGAGCGTCATATTATCGTGAGCCGCTATATAAGGTACAGTCTGCCCCGGATCGTTAGCAGTCTTTAAAGTCGGTTTTGAGTGAGAAGCATTATTAAAATTACTTGGTTGTCCTTTAACATTATTAAAAACTTTCAATAACTCAACAGCGCCACCGCTAATAAACATTGGCGAACCCTCCGCCCCAAATCCTGATTTCATTAAATTTCTAAATTCATCAGAAAAAACCGCAACTCTTTCCGCACCATCGTTCATCTCGTTCATTGAGTTTTGGTCGGCTCCATAAGCTCCGTCGTTTTCCCCTGTAAAAGTAGTCCATCCTTCTCCAATAAATATTGTTTTGGGATTAACTGCGGCAACCATATCGTAAGCTTCCATAATCGCTTTATGATCGCCATCGCCCATCATATCATGTCTAAAACCATCTACCTTATATTCTGAAGTCCAATAAAGTAATGAATCTATCATTAGTTTTTTAGACATTGTTCTTGTCGTAGCAAGGTTATTACCAAATGCTCCTACATATTGACCGTTTTGCATAAAGAAATAGTATTCAGGCACTATATCGGCAAGAAAATGAGCGCCGGACATATGCGTATATACAACGTCTAGTATTACGCCCATACCTTTGTCATGTACCGCTTGAATTAATTCCTTCAATTCTTTAACTCTAACAATAGGATCTTTTGAATCTGTGGCGTACATACCTTCAGGGGTAAAATAATGATGAGGATCAAAACCCCAGTTATAATTATTTGCAGTACCTTTAGGCGTTGTTTCTAGCTCTTTGTTAGACTCATCTCCGTAAAAATAATTCATAACAGGCAAAAATTGTATGTGAGTATATCCCATATTCTTTATATAGTCAAGATTCTCAATAAACGCTTTATAAGTGCCAAGTTTTGAAGTTGGTTTATTAACTTCAGACGGATAGGCGCCCGATGGATTAACTCCAAAATATGAGGTAAAATCTCTAACATGAACTTCGTAGATTACTACATCTTCCCTTTTCCAATCAACTGGTAAAGGAGCGTAATCAGAAACAGTTCCTGTATCTGCAAGATCTATAATAGCGGCTTTACCGATAATATCTTTGTCTGGAGCCGAGCTACTTACGGTACCGCCTGTTCCAACATAAAATTCTGCCATAGATTTAGCATAAGGATCAAGACATATTTTTTCAACTCCATTGTTTGTAACTTTATATTGATAAAAATATCCTTTCAAATCCGTAACTCCAATATCAGCAGGATTAACGGTTTTACTCCATAATCCATTTAGAGCATTGTAACTCATAGTTATTTCATTATCTAATTTGGTAGCTTGATTAATTTTATCATAAAATACGATTTTCACATCTGAAGCCGTTGGACTCCATAATTTAAAAGTTGTAGAACCATTTGAACTGTTATATGTAGGTCCAAGATCGTTACCGTCGTATGTATATTTTTCCAACATAAACGGCGACACTTTAACGACTATAGTTTTCCCTCCATAAGAAACGGAGTAAGGACCGTCGGCAACAGGATCTTTTGTTGGTATAGTAATCTTAAATACTCCAATTCCTGTATTCGCAATGCTACTTATCGTAATTGGATTATTATTTTTATCAACAATAACAAGCTCTTCCGGCGTTAATGCCGTAACCTCGGCAAATTTTAACACCATTTCAGTCTCGCTACTAATATAACCGCCAATAATACCTTCAACCTTTTCTTTATCCTTGCTTATATAACAATTAGCGTCTCCCTGGAACACCCATATTTCTTTAAATAATGAAACGAATTGAAAAACATGATCTCCAGCGTCTTTACTATCGTCTCCAATAGTTTTATTAACCGGAACAAATCCTACTTGTTCGGCTGAAGTTTTTAATGGTACCTTAAAAACTGCGCCAAAATCATCTTTGCTATCCCAATCCAGTCCTTCAGGCCAGCCTGCGACAGATGCAAAAGTAGTATCATGCCATAACCATAACGTATAATTTTCATAATCTCCCGCGTTTCTTTGATAATGAACTATCAAAGTGTTTGGCGGTATAACAGTAGTTCCTCCGCCTCCGTTTTCGCCATTATTAGTCGGAACAGTGCAATTAAAGCTAAAAAAGGCTGAAACTACTAACAATAAGAATAATTTTGTAATATTCTTTTTCATAAATAAATCCTCCTATCAAATGTTTCTTAATTTTATAACTATTCATAATGTTTTTCAACAAATATTTTTATTAATATTATTTTATTGATTTCGATACTTTTTATCTACAGAAACGTCTGTCATATTAGTCGTTAATACTAATTTTATTTCATTTTTAATTTCAATAAACACGAATGCGGCAAATCCCTCTTCATACACAAGAATTTTATCTGGATCTGTTGCGGCCAATTTAAATATATATTCGTCTGAATTAAATATATCTTTTAAGTATTTATTTATTAAAAACTCGTTACCCCTTTGAGACATCTTATCGACATATTTTGAATGGATTAGGCAGGTATTTGGAGAATAGGCAAATAAATTAACTGGCTTTTTTGTTTTTATACCGTCAATTATCATATCTACCGACTTATATGTAAGATTTACCCCATCTTGTTTAAAGTCAATATTATAAATATAACTTTTGATGCTCTCATAATCGCCTTTTTTTTCAAGTTTATAAATCATTTCTAACAATTCGCTTGGTTTCTTTACTTTTCTGTTCTCACTACAAGAAAATAAAAAAGTTAGAATAAAAACTAAAAATAATATTTTTTTCATTTTTTCTCCTCTATGCTTTTTTCCGTATCGTCTTTTTTTATTACGCCCATATTTGTAGTAAATAATATTTTTAAATTACTATCATGTTTTATAAAAATAAAAACAGTATAACCATTAATATAATACAAAATATCTTCTTTTTTATTTTTTATTAAATATTTTACATACATACTACTATCTGCAATATAATAATTTATCAAATACTTTTTATTTAACTCGTCGTTTGATTCAATAATCATTTTATCAATTAATTCTTTATGATATAATAGTCCTTTTCTCGAATATTCAAATGCGCCGTACACTTTTCCTTCTTTTTTTATTGCATCAATAAATTGATCTCTTGAATTAAATATAAATTCTCCGGTTTTAATATCTCTAAATTCAACGTTATAAAAATATTTTTCCATATTTTTATATTTTTTTTTTAATTCTAATTTATAAATAATATTCAAAACATCGCTTGGTTTTTCATCCCTTTTATAACAAGAATTTATTATTGCCATCAGAATCGAAAAAAAGATTATTTCATAAATGATTATTTTTATTCCTTTCATAATACGGATATAATTTCCTCAAAATAATTTTTAATATCTTCCTCTATGTTAAATTTATACATATTCAAAATTTCTTTTTTTATTTTTTTATCTTTATTTGACAGTATATATGCCATAGCTAAATATCTTCTCGCTTTATTATAATCTTGTTTTAAAATCAAATACTGCGCAAAAAGAATATAATTTTTATAATACCCAGGGAACAATATATCCATTGAATTTACCGTTTCAATATATTTATCATATTCATTATTTTCAAATAAATATTTTAAATAAAATGAAAATAGATATTTTTGATCAATATTTATTATTTTATTCATTAGTTCTGTATTTTCCACGATTGGATTATTATGCTTTAATAATGGATTATTTTTGTATAAAATTAATTGATTTTTAAACAATGTTGTATTTATTATATTATCAATTTTCTTATATGAAATGTACTGAGATAACGGAGAATAAAACATTTTTTTGTATATATTACCGCTATTTTCATTAAAAAAATAATTTAATTTTTCATTACTAATCTTATAAAACTCGCTCATTTTTTCAATTATTTTAAAAGCAAGTAAAATATTGCCTTGTTCGTTAAAATGTAGGTGATCGCAAAATATCTGATTAGAAAATATTTTGTATCCATATTTATTTTTTAATTCATCATACAGATTTACATAAAATAAATTTTTATTATTTTCATTTCCTTTTATGTACTCTTTCAATTTTAAATTTATTGAGCTTCTAACTCTAAAAGGAATATTATCAAAGTCTTTTGCGTTTAAATATCTTTTTTCAATGTCTTCTGAATTATCGCCTAATATTTCTCCGGCTCTTGCATATAAATAAATTAAACTAGAATCTTTTCTTATGTTATTATTTAAACTTTCTTGCTTGAATATTTTTTCTATTTCGACTTTATTACCATTATTAATAACGTCTTCAAAATGCTTAATTTTCAGTAAATACTCTTCATCTTTATTTCTTTCAAATGGCGGCATATCGATAATATTCGATATTGGATCTATTATAAAAACAGGGATACTCCTTTTGCTATACATTTTTACTACATTATTAATATTTTTTATAAAATTGTGCGCAACATCCCTATCAATTTCTTCATCATACTCATTTATTTGATCGTCAAATTGCGATTCCATCAACGTTTCTTCGACGTCTACTTTGTAATTTATATTTAAAATTTTCAGTAACAACTGAACAATTTTAAATTCTTTTAGATATAGATATATTTTATTCTTTATATGAGAAGTACCATTTTTAGCCGTTATAGTCCCATAATACTCATTATGGCCAGAATATATTATTAAAAAATCCGGGCGATATTTCAAAAGCTTTTTGCCTATGTCAGCAACATAATAACTAGACATTGCGCTAAATCCAAGATTGTGTATTTCATATTTAATAATATCATTACTTGAATAATTAAGCGCGTTTTCCAATATTTTAGAGTAACTGTTATTAGAATAATATGGAAAACCTTCAGCAGTTGAACCGCCAAGTACAAAACCTCTTCTAACATTTCTTTCTTTATCTTTTTTAAATAATACCTTTTCTTGCTCAGATAATGTTTTTTTCGAATGCGAGTAGTATTTATTTATGAATGATTTATTCATAACATAATATTTTATGTCTTTTAAATAAATAAATAAATTTGTATTAATTCCAAAGTTTGAAGCTCTTAAAGCAAATTCAAAAATTACCATAACACTCAAAATCAATAATATGTAAATAAAAATAAATATTTTATTTTTTTTCATTTCAAATCCCATTTTTTTCTTATAACTTTATAAAAAAACTCATATTTTGTCAATAAAAAAAGACTGCTTTAAAAGCAGTCTTTTTTTATCATTTTAAAATGACTTATTTAATAGTCATAGATAAAGATAATGTATTATTATTCCACTCTTTATCTCCGAAAGTTACCGTTACCGTTTTAACTCCAGCTGTAGCAGGCGTTAAGGCTAAATTATCGCCTCCGCCAAGAACCAAAGTCGTGAAAGCCGTACCTTCTGTAACAACATTATTTGGCGCCGTACCTGCATATTTTTTACCCCAACTAGCGTCGGCTATTGCAAATTGAACTTCGGTTCCAGCCGCTAAATCTTTTGTTAGAGCTGTCATTGAAGACGCCGCTATATCAAAAGCAGTCCCTGGATCCCATCCTTCAGCCGCAATATCTCCTCTTAACAACCAGGCGACTTCGCCAAATTTTGGAGGAGCAATAACGCCCATTTTAGAAACATTAATTTTTATCGAAGCAGATTTTTTTGGAGGATCAAAAGCTCCGCCGGAAGTTTCAGCTCCAAGACAAATAAAATTATTGCTTGCAGCGTCAAGAGTTAAATCTTTAATCGTTAAAGTATAGTTTGCGCCCGCTCCAACTGAATATTCGAAATTATTCATACCGCCTACAACAACGCCCGTCTTATATGTTCCGTCGTATGTATTATCAACTGCGGTATAAGTAAAACCAGTTATCAGTTTATCTTGACCTCCCGGTTTTCCAGCGCCTTCAGTTTCGGCAGCTAAATCAAATGGATGTAAAACTTGTGTCGGAGGATCTTCCCAACCTTTGAATCCTACCGGTTTTCCCATAATATCTCCCGATAAATCGGAATTTTTGGTATCGCTAACCGTCAACACCCATGTTGTTCCGTCGGCTTGTAAAGCAAATTTATAAGCCGTAGTTTGAGCCCAACCGCTAAAATTACCTCTAAAATATACGCCTAAATCTGCTGGCGCAATAGTAGTAGTAGTAGTGGTTGTCGTTGTCGTTGTCGTTGTCGTTGTCGTTGTCGTCGTTGTAGGCGTCGGACATGCAACAGATAGTAAAGAAATTACTAAAACTGCAACAAACATTTTTAGAAAAAAATTGGAATTTTTTCTCATAATCAAATCTCCTTTTGTTTATTTTATAAAGGGATACACCCTCTTTTCACTATATAACTTTCTATAAAAAAATCAAGCTTTTTTTTATATTAATCATCAATATCTGACTGTGATACTACAATCGCCGTATCGCTTTCAATTATTTTTGCTTTTGGAGACGAACCAACAGGATCTTTCAACATAAAAACATAATGTTTTCCTGTAGTAAAGACATTACCAAAGTTAGGCCCGCTTTCTTTTGCAATAGTTGATTCCCATACTCCGTACTCAACGGCGGCATTATCAACAAGCGGGCAAAAATCGAAAGCCCCGTTTAAGAACCATGCGTTTGCGTCGGCGGTATCTCCGGCTCCATACTTCCATCTGGATACGCTCAAACCGGCGCTTTCAGAGGAAGCAAACTTATTATCGTTATATGTAGTCGCCAGTTCGTCTCCGGCAGGAATATCGACGCAAGCAAGCGAATTAGTATAATAAACTTTCTTGCCATTTGAATCCGTCCCAACGTTAACTAGCTCCATCTCTTGTCTGGCTTCAAATATAACTCCGCTTATGTCGCCTCTGGCGTATAATTGAGGGAATATTATATAATCGCTTTGAGCAAAGTCGCAGGAACTCTTATATCTTCCCCATAAAATATTGTCTTTATACGGCAACTCGCCTTTTGATACCGCGTTGTTCACGTTGCCAATATCCTTATAAACCGCAAGAAAACACATTTTATTATACTTTGCATCGTTCGGCTTATAAATATTAAAACCTCTCAGATATTTCCCTCTCCACTTACCGGATAACAATTTCATTTTACCCATATCGCCTAAAGAAGTATTCCACGACGCATTGCCGGTATCTGAAGCGCTAATATTAAACTGCGATTTCAAGAAATTACTATCGCCTCTAACGTAATAATTATCGTCGTTGGGATCGTCTACCGTAATTATAAAAGTTATCCCAAAAGGCGTTACCGCTATATGCTGATATATCTCTTTTTCCGTATAGTTTGTCGTGTTTTCGTAATTTGCATAAACCCTGTATTTTTTTACAGTCCCATCTATACTCTTCAAACTGTAAACTACAGAATTTTTATAAACGGCAACCGCTATGGCGTCTGCGGACGAGTCAACTTCGCTATCTCTAAAAAAATTGACCCTTGAAACTCCGCTTTCTTGAACGCTAACGCTTTCCGATACGGGCTTATTACCTTCGATATAAATAGTATCTCCGACGTATTCAAATTTTGTAAGCGCATTTTTCAACTTTGCTACAGAAACGTCGTTTGACAAATCAATTCTTATAGTAGAACTAATTTTCAAACCTTTTGCAAACTTATTATCTTTTATAGCCCCATAAGCGGCAAATTCGCCGTTAAAAAATCTTGCTATGGAAACCCAATCGTTATATTTATTAGTTTGTTTAAATCTATAACCAACGCCGCCCGATATCGCCTCGTAATATCTGTTTAAGAACGCTTTTTCAGAAGCTAAAAACGAGCTCCAATTTTCAGCCGATATTTCCATCGGGACGTCGATATCTCCGGCCGGAGAAATCATTTTATCTCTATTGTCCGTTTCTTCAACTACGGCGTCCTTCCATCTCCCGGATAACTCAATAGAAAAAGAATTAATTGTTAACGCCGTATTGACTTTAAAAGAGTACGCATTAACCTCGCCGCTCTCCGACGTTACATTAATGTCAAACGTATTTAACTCCGCATCCTTAACGTTTACTCTCCAATTTAAATTCCCCAAATAATCGATTAATCCTGAAGTCGAGCTATTAACCTCAATTTTACTTGCAGGAGAAGCAATCGGTCTAAATTCAAACGAGCTTAAATTACCGGGAATATCGTTAATTTCATTAACCTTTGCAGTCGAAAGAGCTCCGCCTAATCTCCCAATGCTGAATTCAATCTTAAGCAACTTGCTATTTTTATCTTTTCCCTGCAAATCCGCGGCGCAGCTAGTTAATAACAACGCTCCAACAAGAGACGCGATTATTAAAAACAACATCGCAATTTTTTTATTCTTATTCATTATAACCTCCTTTTACTATATATTACGCTATATCTTAAAAATCCCATTTGATTCCGATCGTAACGTAACTTGATTGCTCGTCAAGTCCCGAACCGTCTTCTCTTCTATCGCTTTTAATTCCGGTTGAAGCGTCTCCAATATCAAACGGATCCCATCCGAGACATATATTAGCAAACAGTTGCGGTTCTAAAATCGATCTAACAGGTATGACGTAAGTCAAACCGAAAGCCAAACCCCAGTTAAAGTACTCGGGAACCGCATTATAAGCTTTTTGCATCTCTTTGTTAGCTAAGCTGTTAAAAGTCCACTTATCAGACGGCTCGCCGTGATAGTATCTGAAAACAAAACCCGCATCCAGCGAGATATCGTGTTTGAATTTCATACTAACTAGCAATTGGTTAATAAATTTTCTCCATTGTATCATATTCATATACTTTGCGTCATATTTTGCCGTACTTGTCTCCCAGTAACCGTCGTAATATACAAATTTTAAAGTATAATCAAGGTTAACTTTCTTCAATACGTCGGAAATTCCGCTCACTTCTAAAGAAACAAACGCTCTATCGAACGTAAAAAACGCTCCGGTTTGGTAAGTTCTTCCAATTTCGCTATCAGGCTTAGCCGAAGCGTCCTCTGTTCCCCATCCTCTATTAATATCGTTATCGTGTTTAACCATTAGCGACAGATCAAATCCCAAGTCTACTTTCATTTCGGCTTTACCGGCTTTAAATTTTGACTGAATCGCCGGTTTGAACACATTCAGAATTCTAAATTTTTCCTTATGTTTGGCGTATTCGTCTTTAGAAGTAGTATCTGCTTTAAGATACGGAGCGTCCATCGCCGGGCTGTATAAGTCGAATATCGACAATTCATGACCGTACATAACGGTTAATAGAGCCGGAGTTTCTCTTATAGGATTTATAGAAAAATCTATAACGTTTCTCATATTGCCTACGGCGTTGCCGGACATATGATAGTTCGTTTCGTTTGGAGTCGCAAATCCCGAATTAAAATCGTCGTTCTTATAAGTCGTAATCGGAGAATCTTTCGACATTCCTCCGTTAAACTGAGCTCCCGCCCCTATAAAAGCGTAACCGATTTTGAAAAAGTTGGTCTTTACATATTCGGCTTTCAAATATATCGCGGAGTTAGCGAAGAAATCGTATCCTTTAGCCAACACCCCTTTTTCTCCGTTATCGTCGTCCTCTCTTACGTGATACAATACGCCGTCTTTATAAAAAGTATTCATAAACCTTGTGTGATATTGAATAGCGTATTGAGCCGTAACGGTCAAACCGTCTATCGGTTTGAGTACTCCGTATAAAGAAGTTACGTAAACGCCGTTATTAAACATAGAGACAGCTTCGGGCGAGTACGACGATAGATACTGCACCAATCCTATGTTATATTTGCCCTGTTTTAGCACGTTGTAGTTCGCATTCGCATATATCATCCATTTTTTATCTTTTTTGGAAGTAGATCCAAAACCTACGTTTATATCCAACCCCGGAACAACCGTCGGGTGAATATAAAATTCAAGATTCCTAGCGTCGATATCCTTATCTCCTACCGTATCGCCTACTACAAGTTTCATAGGATCTTTAGACTTGAAATACTTACATCCGAATATACCAATTCTGGCGTCTATATCGGGATATTCAAAACTAAAAGCCAATTGATCGTGATAAGTAGACTTAGCTGTAGCGAAAAATATCTCAAAACCTTTGCTTGCGCCCTCCTGAGCCGCTTTCGTTAAGAAAGCTTCTCTCGCCGCATGGCTGGTTCCTTCCCAATATTTATCGTATTCCCAACTCCACTTATTTTGAACGTTCCACTCGAGATCGACGACAAAATTTTTAGCCATCTTACCGTGAACTTTAATCGTAGCGCTTGTGTAGAAAGTCGCGCCGCCGTACCATACTCTATACGGAGTTTTCTGATCGTCGCTCAAAGTAGAAACGCTCTCTCCGGCGTTTAGCCATATTCTCGTATTGTTAGCTTTCAGGTAATCGTCGCTATTTTTGAGTCCGCTTTTTTCAGCGTCTATGGCGCCGTCGTCGTCTTTTTGAATTTTGTAAGTCAAATCGCTCTTTATAGTGTTAAAATAGTAGGTTCTCGACCAAAGTCCCACTCTCGGATTATACTCTTCGTCGTCTTCTTCAGCCGCATCGGCCGTAGCCGCCGCGTCCGCTTTAGGTCTTCTCAATACCCAATCGAACGAACCAAAAGGATTGGCCGTTTTGTCCGGATTCGCCGTATCGTCCCAATAAGCGGCGTCCCCTTCGACCGCCGGATTGAAGAACTTATAGATAACTTTCGGAGTATCCATCTTGATTCTTGCTTCCCAATTCCCCTCGGCGTTTCTGGTCATCGGAACGCCCGGTTTTTCCCATTTAATAAAAGTGCCGATAATATTCAATTGAGCGACGTCTTTATACGTTTTATTGGTAACTACCGCGTACCAGGCGCCGTCGTCTCCCTTTTCATACCATATAGTATCGCAAGGACCGGCTACTTTTCCCGAAGTTGTTCCGCCGCTAGCCGCGCTAGGATCGCCTTTAGGTCTTCTCAATACCCAGTCGAACGAACCAAACGGATTAGCCGTTTTATCGTCGTTCTCCGGATCGTCCCAATAAGCGGCGTCCCCTTCTATCGCGGGATTGTAGAATTTGTAGATAACCTTTGGAGTATCCATCTTAATCCTTGCTTCCCAATTCCCCTCGGCGTTTCTGGTCATCGGAACGCCCGGTTTTTCCCATTTAATAAAAGTGCCGATAATATTCAATTGAGCGATATCCTTATAGCTCGAATTGGTAACTATCGCATACCAAGCGCCGTCGGCTCCCTTCTCATAAGAAACTTTAGCGTTAATATTAAAAACTGATATTATAAAAAGTATCGCTATACTTATAAGCGCTAATTTTGCTTTCATTTTTCCTCCTCTAATACCTTAAATAGTTATATTTTATCAAATTCGCCCCGAACTATTAATTCGGCGAATATGGAGGGTCTGCGTCCGGCTTTGTTAAATCTAATACGCAGTTGATAAAAGGACCGGACGATCCCTTTAAGTGATAGGGCGTCCCCTCGTCGCAAGCAAACTGCCCAGTCCACGCTCCGTCTGTTTTAAATTTAAAAGCCAAACAACCTTTTGGGACTCCATACTGTTTGATACAATCCGAATCGCTGACCTTACCCGCCAACGACTCTATATCTTCATTTGATATAAAAAAACCGTACACAGTCTTACTTCCAAAAGATCCTATAGGATCCATCGCGACTCCGTTTGGAGTTTGAGTCCAGTTAGGATATCCGAAATAATCCATAACAATCCCGCCGGTAAACCATACGGATTTATCTAAATCAGCCAATATCCATACGCCGTCGTCTCTCTTTGCCACTCTGTTAGATATCTCTTCCTTGGTAAAAGAAGGATTTGTTACCGGAGCTTCCAAAACGTAAACCCCGTTATAATCATACATCATGTCGCCGTCTTTCGTAAATACTTGACAAGAAGTCAAAACTATAATCAAAGAAAGAGTTAAAATTTGAAACAAATTCACAATCCTCTTCATCATTACCTCCTATTAAAAATTTAAAAAAAAATTGGCAAAGATTATACAACCCTTACCAATTTTTTTAAATCATTATTCGCAAGCTAAAACTAAATTAAATCCGCCAAATCCGTCGTCGGTCAAATATTTTTTGTCAATCTCCGTTGGAGGTTGCATCCAATCGACTTGGTTCACAACAAATTTAAACTTAGACCCGCAAGGAGCTTCGGCTAAGGTCTTCTCTAAAGTCCATATTCCGTCGCCGTCGTCGTCCGACGCTTGCCAATCTGCTGCGGCGGTATCCCAGCCGTTGAATTCGCCGGCTACCGTTACGCTCTCAATCTCGTCCAATATCTGTCCGCCGTAAACGGCTGTGTGCAATGAGAAAATCACCTTGTCGCCTTTAACTTCAAATCCCACTCTAGGATCGGCTTCGCTAGCTTTTTTCTTCGTCTCTCCGCCGCTTGTACAACCTACGCTAAGCATAGCGATAATAACGGCTAGAGATAAAAACGCATTAAGTTTCTTCATTATAGAATCTCCTCCTTTTTTTTTACAAAAACCCCATAGGCTTTTATTATTTAAAAATCATTATAAGAGTAAAAAAATAATAAGTCAACAAAAAAATAACAATTTATAAATTTTTTGTAATTTTTTTATTTTATTTCATTACAAAATTATTATGCAAATTTACAATTATTTCTTGACGCGTATATTACTAAATTTTATACTAACGGAAAATTTATTCGGCCAAGATCGCGCCGATAACGCGCGACAATTGTCGCAAAAAAAATTCGACGCAATATTGACACATATGTTGCAATTTTTTGTCGCAAGAAATATTGACACATATGTTGCAATTTTTTGTCGCGGGAAATATTGACACATATGGCGCAATTTTATACCGCAGGGCAATTTGGCGCATATGCGCCGCAGGCGCGACTGCGGGAGCGGCGAAAGATTTAATTATGAAAGAAGGTATTAGGAATAAAACGATGAATAGTAAGATTATAGATTTTCATACTCACGCGTTTCCGGATTTTTTAGCGGAAAAAGCCGTTACAAAACTCGCCGAGCATAGCGGCGAGTACAAACCGTTTCACATGGGCTCGATCAAGGAACTGCTCGCCTCTATGGACGGCGCCGGCGTAGATAAATCTTTAGTCGCCAATATCGCCACAAAACCGGAACAGATCGCGTCGATTTTGAAATGGTCCGGCGAGATACGATCGGATAGAATTCTTCCGCTCGCTTCGTTCTACCCAAACAATCCAAATTGGCAAAGCGACGTCGAAGCTATAAAAAAATCCGGTTTTCGGGGAATAAAGTTGCACCCTCTATATCAGAATTTTTTTATCGACGACGAGAATTTATTTGATATTTACGATCGTCTTCAAACCGAAGAGATTTTTATACTATTCCACGCCGGTTACGATATAGCGTTCGGCAAACAGGACAACGCCGCGCCTTTTCGTATCGCAAAAATATTAAAAGAATTTCCGCGGCTTACAATTATAGCGAGCCATATGGGAAGTTGGAAAGATTGGGATAACGTCCTCGCTCTCCTTTCGGGCAAAAACCTCTACTTTGATACCTCGTTTATTCACGAGATAGAGCCGGCGCTTAGAGATAAAATTTTGTCAAAACATAACGACGAGTTTTTTTTATTTGGAAGCGACTCGCCGTGGCTCTCTCAAAAACAACAAATCGATTTTATAGACGGTCTAAATATATCGAGCGATTATAAAGAGAAAATTTTTTATAAAAACGGCGAGAATTTTTTGAGAAAATATTATGATCCACTATCTTCCCGATAAAAAAACGGACGCCGTCGACGTTCTACTCGTTTCCGGCGACGCATATATCGACTGTCCGTCCTTCGGCATAGCGATTATCGCGCGCGTGATAGAGTTCGCCGGTTTTTCGGTATGCATAGTCTCGCAACCGGAATACTATATCGACAGTTATCTCGAAACTCTGCCGGAGGTAAAACTTTTTATCGGAATAACTTCGGGAAATATGGACAGCGTCGTTTCAAATTATACAAGCTCGCGAAATATCAGAAAAACCGACGACTTTTCGCTGGACGGCGAACCGTATTTTGAAAACGGAGCGCGAAAAAGACCCGATAGAGCGACGATATTCTATACTTCGTACTTTAAAAAGAGATATAAAAACGTCCCCGTCGTCCTCGGCGGCATCGAAGCGTCGCTCCGAAGAGCCGCTCATTACGACTACGTTCAGCAAAAAATCCGCAAATCGATATTGATCGACTCAAAAGCGGATATTATCGTATATTCGATGGGAGAGAAAGCGATCGTCGAAATCGCAAAAAGATTATCAAGCGGACTATCGCTCGACGGCGTACGGGGAACGGCGGTAAAGAAAAAAAATATCGACGACTTGGGAAAATTTATCGAACTCCCTTCGTATAACGATATTCTCAAAGACAAATCCCTATTAATAAAAACGACCTCTATTATGGAAGAGAACATGGTTTGGGATAAATCGGATATTCTTGTCCAAAAACAGGATAACGAATACGTCGTCGTCTATCCTCCAAACGCTCCGCTTTCGCGCTCCGAACTTGACGAAGTATATTCGCTTCCTTACAGAAAAGATTACCCCGATTACTGCGAACGAATTCCGGCATGGCGTATGATAAAAGACTCGATAGTATCCCATCGCGGCTGTTTTGGCCGCTGCTCCTTCTGCGCCATAACGCTTCATCAAGGACCAATCGTTACTTCGCGAAGTTTAAGTTCGATAGAGCGCGAGATAGCGAACCTCTCCGAACTCAAATCATTCCACGGAACTATTACCGACGTAGGAGGACCAACGGCGAATATGTACGGACTCTCATGCAAAATCGGTTGGTGCAAGTCGCCTTCGTGCCTCTATCCCCAAATTTGTCCCAATCTCGAGATAAACGACGACTATCTTATAGCGCTAAAATTCCTAAAAAGGAGATTCCCCGAATTTAAAATTTTCGTCGGCTCCGGCTTGAGACACGACTTATCGCTGAAAAAAACAAAAGAGACGGAGTGGATAATAAAAAACGCGACCTCCGGACGTCTCAAAATCGCGCCGGAGCATACAGACGACAAAATTCTTAAACTGATGAAAAAACCGCCGAACGCCGCCTTCGAAAAATTCTTACGGCTGTTTGATAAAATAAAAAAAGATAATAACTTAAAATATCAAATCATTCCGTATATAATACTCTCCTTTCCGGGAAGTTCTCTCGACTCGGTAAAAAAACTCGGCGCGTTTTTGAAGAAAAACGGCGTCAAAAGTCTGCGCCATCAAGATTTTACCCCCACCCCCGCGACTTTGGCGACCGCTATGTTCTACGCCGAAAGAGACTGCGACGGAAATGAAATATCCGCGCCGCGCCTCTCCTCAAAGAATAACCCCCAAAGAGAGATATTAGAAAAGTTGTTAAAATAAATAGACTCCCCGCCGGGCTTTTTGGGGATAAAAAATAATCGGCGCATATGTGTCATTTTACGAAACAGTCGTCGCGCGTTATCGACGCGGCGCATATGTGTCATTTTATATCAAGGAGCGGCGCGGCGCATATGCGCCAATTTATTCATCGAGGAGCGACGCGGCGCATATGTGTCATTTTATATCGAGGAACGGCGCGGCGCATATGCGTCCAATTTATTTATTTGACGCATATGATTGACTCATCGGGATACTTTCCTCTCTCATCGATCAACCTTTGAGCGATGCAGTTTATCAAACAAAACGCCATAAATATATATGTTAATGTTGTTAAAAACCTATTTTTAAATATTATTTTATCTTGTTTCATATTCAAACTCTTGGTTTTGGCATTGCGCCTAACGCCCGCCGGTTGTCGAAGTCGACGGCCGGCTTATATAAATCTAAATATAACTAACAAATACTACAAATAACACCAAAAATCAACAATAATCTCAAAAATCGCCGTCAAATTTGGGTAAACCGGCAACCGGCTGTTAGTCGATGGATACAGCTACGAAATACCATAAAATCGCGGCGCGGACGCCGCAAATGTTACTCACTTATCCAAGAATTCATACACGCCGTTCCAATTATCCAATAATCCTGCTTCTTTTTGCTCTTGCAATTTTATACATCTATCCAAATAAAAGTTTAACAGAGGATCAGAACATTTATTTTTTAAATAACTGTGGTTTTTGGCTTTTCCTATTAATTTTTTGTATATTTTTATTGTTTCTTGAAAATTACCTTGTTTATATAAATCAAAAGTTTTAATCAATTCATCATTGTAATTACATTTCATTTCAGTAATTTCAGGCTTTTCATAATCAAAAACTTCATAAATTCTTGTCGGTTGTTTTTTACCTTTTACTAAAACTTCGTCTATAAACCGAATTTTGTAATTTTCTTTTAAAGAATTTTTGAGTTCTTCGGAAATAATAATCGGAAGTCCGTAATATTTTGTTAACGACTCAATCCTGCTTGCAGAATTAACAATATCGCCAATAACAGTATAATCCATTTTTGTTTTTGAACCAATATTTCCGAGAACTACTTCGCCGTAATTTATACCAATTCCGTTATTTACACGCAATTTTGTTTTGTTTTGAAGATTGAAAGTTATTAATTTTTCTCTCATTTGAATTGCAGAATGGATTGACTTATCCGGATCGTCAAACAAAGCCATTATGCAATCGCCGATTAGTTTATCAATTTCGCCGCCAAGCTGCATTATACAATCATTCATTTCGTTAAAGTAGGAATTTAATAATTCTACCGTTTCAATTGCCGATAGATTTTCAGAAATTGTTGTAAAGTCGCGAATGTCGGAAAATAAAATCGTTATTCGTTTATTTTCCGGTTTGTAATTCGTTGGGTCTTCGCCCTTTTCTATTTTTTCTACGATTGAACGGCGCGTGTAAATTTCTGTTATTTTTAATCTTCTTTCTGCTTCACTTTTTAATTTTGTTTGAGTTTCAAGCGCTAATTGCTGAGAATCTTCTTTTTCTTTTTTCATAATATTATATCTGTCTGATAATGCAATTGATAAAAGTATTACTTCAAAAATTGAACCTATTTGCATTGGATATGAAGTTATTATATTATTTGATACATACCCAACCGCCTTTAATGTTACTAAAAGACTTCCTATAATAAAAAATGACCATCCTATTAAAAAATATCGAGCCGATTTATTACCTTTTACTAAAACAAAAATGCTACCAAATAATATGAGAAATAAAGTAAAAATCCCCAAAAAATTTATAATTTTTAGCGGCGTAAATATTGTATATAAGGTCAATAATGTAAAAACTAATATTATTATTTCAAATACATAGAATATTAGATTTAAAATTTTACTATATAATTTAATTTTTAGAAATATTTGAGAATATAATAAATAACACATCATTCCTAAACCTAAAAATAATGGCATTGAATGAAGACTAAACCACAGATTTTCAGGCCAAAAATATTTATATGAAAAACCTAAATACGAAAGTTGAAATAACAAATATGTAAATTCATATATTACATAAAATAAATAAGAAAAATCTTTTATAAAAATATATAAAATTAAGTTGTAAACAATCATTACTAAAAATATTCCTATAAAAAGACCGAATAATATCAATTCAAATTTTTCCTTTTCGAGAAATATTTCTTTTTTATGTACTTTTAATGGAAGTTGAACGCTTGTATCTGTTTTTATAGAAATATAAATCTCTTTCACCTTCATTATTTCATAAGGTATTTCAAAAGAGAAATTAATACTATTGATTTCTCTTTGATTAAAAGGGAAAATATTTCCATAATATTTTTTTATTAGTACATCATCATCTTTATAATATATATTTATGACATCATATAAAGGCCAAGTAGATTCTAAAATTAAACTATCATTAATATTTTCTGTTACAAGAATTTTTAATTTAAACCAAAAGACAGATTGAGATTTACCCTTATTAACTCTGTTATCATCACTCAAAATAAATTTATTTTGATATTCAGGTTTTATAATATCCTCTATTGTTAGTTCGCATGAAGGATCTTCAAACACTTCAAGATATTTTCCAATTTGGATTGATTCCGTTTTATCGTTTATAATAACCGGTTCTAAAGAAAAGAGTTTTGAAAGAGAAATCAAAATTAAAACAAATAAATATTTTTTCATTCTGACAACCTTAATAATCTAAAAAGAGTCAAATATTTTTCTCCTCGGCAAGGATGCCGAGACCCCCCAAAGAAAAAAGAGAAGGCCTTAGCCGTTGCATTTTATCTAACTACAATATATCTGAGCCTTAAAACGCATCCTGAACCGGCTTGGTATAAAAGACGCGCTTGGTTTTCGCTGTTAAATTTAAATTAATACTAAAAATATTTCAATATATTTTTAAAAATAATGAGAAAAAAAATATCTGGCGCATATGCGTCAAATTTCCATCGGGGAGTAGCCGCGACGGTTATGTAGCCCATATGTGTCATTTTATATCAGGGAGCAGCGCGGCCCATATGTGTCAAATTTTTATACGACAATTGTCGCGCGTTATCGACGCGGCGCATATGTGTCCAATTTATTTATCGAGGAACGGCGCGGCGCATATGCGCCGATTTATTTATTTGACACATATGCGCCGATTTTCCCGCCCCAAAAGACCGGTCTCTTTTAATTTGCGGGAAATCGTCATACCGAGCCGAGCGAAGTATATTTAATACCATTATTTCAGTAAAAAAATAAATAAATCCGGGAATTCTTCGATAATAAATTTATGAAAAAATACTTAGCGCTGTTTATACTGTTTTTTACTACTTGTTTTCCGGCCGGTAAGGGTTCGGTCGCCGATCATATCAGCAATAGGATATTAGACGATGAGCTATATACGGGATATATTTCCGCAGACATATCGGGGGATCGGGCGACCGGAATTTATTCCGACGAGAGGACGTTGAGTCTAAAATATTTGGATTTAAACGAAGGCGAATTTCGACCCAAATTTATCGATAAAATTGATTCTGAAAATAAATACAACTCAAATCTGGGTTACCACGTCTATTTGAAAGACGCCGATAAGGAATACGTATTGTATGAAGATTATATAGAAGAAAAAAATAAAATTTTTAAAATTATACAGAGAGACAAAAAATCTGATAATTGGACGGTTGAGACGTTAAACATAGACCCCAAAGAGTACGCGGCGTTTCTGCACGATAACAAAGTCTTTATAATTTATTTAAAAAACAGACTAAACGCATACATTCTTGATAAAACCGATATAACCGCCGAATTAAATATCGACGCGACGGACTGTTATAATATAAAAATAATTAAGGAAAAATACTCAAATTTATTCTACCTTTTTTATATATCAAACGGCGCTTTAATCAGAAACACAGTCCGAATTAACTATGAAAAGGAGTATAGTTTTGCGCCGCTTGAGGCGGTATCTATAACTAAAGGAGTTAAAGAATACCGCGTCAAACTCGACGATAATAAAGTCCCAGTCGTTCTCTATTACTCAAATGAAGACTATTCGGCGCAGTTTATCGACGGCAAATCTAAAACGCAAAAAATCGGATATTTTCACGGGATACACTGTTTTGATTTTGTAATTGCCGAGAACGAGCCGATATTCTTTATTTCTACGTCGGATCGCGAATCTTCCGGCGTCGATACCAAATTTTATATCTCTATAATTTACAAAAAGAACGTCAAACAAAACAAATGGAGCGAAGACAAAATTGCGGAGTCGCTGTTCCCGGTTATTTCGATGAGCGCGGAATATCGCGATAATTACGTCTACCTGCTATACGCCGACAACAATCTGAATTTTTCTAAAATCGACTTCTCGTTTACCGGAATTAACTAAAACTTTTGATACGCCTTTATCCCGATAGTCAACATAACGCCCACGGACGCCGAAAACTCCAAAATCGTCGGACCGCCTAAGTTGTAACCGTTTACATATCCATTAATATATGGAATAAACAGATATATAAAATAGAGTTCCAGACCGAAAAACGACTTCTCAGAGATATTAAAATTATTCCCTAAAGAAAGTTTTAGTCCTAAATTTGCCGGCGCGTAAACGGTTTTTTCCGGCATATATTGCGTTTTGGGCGAATAAATCGAGCCGGTATAAATATCGTCGTTATTTCTGATATAATAGCAGCCGAGAGGCCAAAAATGAAGCGTAGTCCCTACGCTCAGAAAAAAATTCTCGTACGGCTCGCCCTTATAAACAAACGGATAAAATCTAACCGATATCGGCGACCTGATCCAAAAATTATGGATATAATAGAATGTTTCGCCGCCCCAAAAGTTGGTTTTGTAAGAATGGACGGCGTACAAAGCCTCCGTCCCGCCGTATATTGAGAACCACTCGATAAACCTAAACTCCAGACAAAAACCTAACGGAACGTCGAGAAAAAAAAGTTCGCTTTTATTATTTACGTCGGTAGAAATTCTGATGTTATAACTAATGCCAAGATTGATATGGAGATTTATATGAGTCCCCCATCCAAAATATTGAACGTCCGAATCTCCGGCGGGCGCGGAGTGTAGCCGAGTTAAAAATATAAAAAAAATTAGAACGCTATATATCTTTCTTATCATTTTATTTTGAGTACGTCGTTCCGCTAGAGCCGTCTTTAAGGATAATACCGATCCCCTTCAAATCGTCTCTGATCTTATCAGACATCGCAAAGTTCTTATTCTTCCTAAAATCGTTTCTCATCTCTATAAAAAGCTCTATCAGTTCGTCTTCTTTCGATTGCGAACGGACGCTCCCTATCTTAAGCCCCAGTATCTCCTCGGCAAAAAGCGTCGCCAATCTGTTTATAAGCGCCAACTTATTCATATCCTTATCGTCTGAAGATAATTCGACGTTAGATATCTTCATTAACTCGTATAAAACCGAAATCGCGATAGGAGTATTAATATCGTCGTCCATAGCGGAGAGAAAATCCTCCTTAACTCTCTTTATATCGGGATAATCCTCTTCCGATATCGAATCGGAATTTTGGAAGTCGTCGGTTACGGTTTTTCTCAGCGAAAAAATAGAATTCTTCAACCTTTCAAAACCGGCGGCGCTCGCGTTTAAAGCTTCGTCGGTAAAATCCAAAGGACTGCGGTAATGCCCCTGCAATATATAAAATCTCAATACCATCGGATCGGTCTTCTTAAACAAATCTTTTAGTATGATAAAGTTGCCTAACGACTTGCCCATTTTAGAGCCGTCGACCGTCAACATATTGTGATGCACAAAATATCTGACGAAAGTTTTATCGTATAACGCTTCGGACTGCGCTATTTCGCATTCGTGATGCGGAAAACTATTCTCAAGCCCGCCGCCGTGTATATCTAAAGTTTCGCCAAGATATTTGTTTGACATAACCGAACACTCTATATGCCAACCGGGATACCCCATCCCCCAAGGAGAAGGCCACTGCATAAGATGCTCCTTTTCCGCCGCCTTCCACAAAGCGAAATCTTCGGGATTGATTTTATCCTTAGCGACCTCGATTCTCTCCCCTTCCGACGCCTCTTCGAGAGTCCTGCCGGAGAGCTTGCCGTATTCTTTATACGATCTGACGTTAAAATAGACGTTGCCCTCCTTCGTAACGTAAGCCTTTTGTTTATCTAAAAGCCCTTTGATATGCTCGATCATCTCCATTATATGCCCGGTCGCGCGGCAACTAATCGAAGGGCGCGCAACGTTGAGTCTGTCCATATCGTCAAAATACGAGGTTTCGTATTTATAAGCGATCTCCACGGGATCGGTCTTCTCAAGACGCGCCTGCTTCTGAATTTTATCCTCCCCGACGTCCCTATCGCCCGCAAGATGCCCGACGTCGGTAATATTCTGAACATACTTTACTTTATAACCGATATAACTCAGATAACGGTATAGGACGTCGTAAGTAATATAACTGCGGGCGTGTCCCAGATGAGAATGTCCGTAAACGGTCGGTCCGCAGACGTACATGCCGACATACGGGGGATTTAACGGCAAAAACTCCTGTTTTCCCCTTGCCAGAGTATTGTATAATTTTAAAGCCATTTTATTCCTTATAACATCGTTTATTTATAATGCGTTATATCAAAATTATCTTCCGAAACAAGTCTATATTCGCCTTTATAATGTATATGAACGCAGTCCCGCCCCGCCTCCTTGGAGTGGTAAAGAGCGTTATCCGCTTCGTTAATTATTTCGTCCATAGTTTTATGTCTCTCATATTTAGACGCCCCGATACTTAGCGATATCTTATGCTCTTTAGGTATCTCGACGCTATCTACGTTAAGGACGTCTCTTATTATCTTCTTCATCTTCAGATTATTTTTAATAAGTTCTCTAATCCTAAAACAGGTCTTAATAACCCCCACATAATCCGCTTCGGGAAGCAGTAATATAAATTCGTCGCCGCCGTATCTCGCAACCGTGTCGATTTTTCGAGTCGATTCGAGTAAAATACGCCCGATATTTTTGATAACCTCGTCGCCGACTTGATGTCCAAAAGTGTCGTTGTAATACTTAAAATGGTCGGCGTCCACCATAACCAAAGCGAAGGTATCGACGGAATTCTCTTTCTGTCTACTGCATCTCTCTATTTCAAGTTTAAGAGTCTCTCGGAATTTTCTTATGTTCATAAGATTGGTTAACGTATCGGTCGTAGCCAGCAGTTCGAGAATTTCATTTTTTTTCTGCAACTCAAGAGTTTTTTCTTGAACGATAAGTTCGAGATTCTCGGTAATCTTAAACAACTCCTGCTCCAGAAACCGCCTTTCAGTTACGTCTCTCAATATAAGCAGAAAGTAGTCCTCCCCCTCTATAAAAAGACGCCTGACCTGAAAGTTAGCCATAATTATTTTTAAATTTGTATCTTTACTGATAAGAATCAAGTCCTGATAACCGATCTCTTTCTTAATGATAGAAATATCTATCTGCTTATCCTGAAATCGCCCCTCGTCCTTCTCGTCGGCGGAAGCGATAATAGTATCTAGTATCTCAATGAACTTTTCCGACTCAAACAAAATCTCGTTAAGATTCATATTGAGAAATTCCTCTTTCGTATAGAAAAGGTTCTCCTCGGCCGCTTTGTTCACAAATTTAATAGAACCGCTTTTATCTATTATAAAAATCATATCGTAAGTAAGATTAATTAGATCCGGCCACTGTATTTCCAAAACGTCTCTCCAATTTTATATATAACTGTCCATTGTAGCATTGTATAAAATTATCGTAAAAATTGCAATACATAAAAATATAATTTTACGTACGGCAGGCGTATTTGGGATAATTTTCGATTACGAGCGCGTATAATAGCTGTTTTCGAGCGGCGATATTTAACAGTTGCGTCATTTTACTCAAAAAGTCGTTCTTCAATTTATTGTAATTTTATCATCTTTTTTACCTTAAGGCCGATATAATATGATATAATAACTCAGGGGGAATTTATGAAAATATTTTTAGCGATAGCCGCGCTTCTTATACAGATAAGCGTTTTTGCCGGGGATTTTGATTCTTTCTCCACAACGCTCGTCGCCTGCGAAGAGAGCGAAAACTCCAATTACTACCTTGATACCGTACCCTTTTCAGAAGGGGTGTACGACGCGATGTGGGAATCCAGCGGAGTTTTTTTCGATATAAGAGTTTACGAACCGTTGAATATAGTAGACGGCCAACTCGACGTAAAACCTTATCTTACCGAGACGAGAGCGGCGGGGGCGGATTCTTTACTTCTTATAAAATTTAACTACGAATCAAAAATGGTCGGGACTAAACTAAATATAACGATCAAGGAGATATATTATAACTTATACTCGTTAAACGATATGAAATCGATAAGAGTCGGCAAAAGAACGTTGAATATCGACAAAACAATCGAACTGCGAACAAAAGACTCTTATCTTAAACAGTTAGGAATAGATACTATTCAAGAGATATACAAATAATTAAAAAAGAGGACGTAGATGAAATATTTGATATTAGCCGGCGGAAGCGGAACGCGGCTCTGGCCGCTCAGTAAAAAAAACTATCCTAAACAGTTCCTGAATCTTGTCGACGACTACTCGATGTTGCAAAATACCGCTAAAAGAGTATCGAAAACCGGCGGCGACGATATATACATTATAACAAACGCGTCGGGTAAAAGAGTTATTATGAACCAAATGCGAGATATATTCCCAAAATATAGCGAGAATAACATAATAATCGAACCCATAGGAAGAAATACGGCTCCGGCAATAGCATTTTCTTCGATATACTTCAAAAGCGACGACGTCGTTACTATATTATCTTCGGATCACCACGTTACGAATTCCGCCGAATTCAACAGAGTTTTAAGCGAGGCGGAAAAGATCGCCCGTAAGAATTTTATCGTAACGTTGGGAATAATTCCGACGTCGCCAAAGACCGGCTACGGATATATAAAAAAAAGCGCAAATAAAATAGACGAAGGATTCGTCGTAGAAAATTTTGTGGAGAAACCGACGCTATCAGTCGCGCAAGATTATCTGAAAGACGGCTCGTATTATTGGAACGCCGGCATTTTTATCTTTCAAGTCGGATTTTTCCTATCCGAACTCGCCGGATACTCCCCCAAAATATACGATACGACTAAGTCGTTTGAGTCGAAAATCAAAAAAGGCGACTCGATATCGGTAGAAGAATTCAAAAATTACGACAACATCTCTATCGACTACGCTCTTATGGAAAAATCCGATAAAATAGCCGTAGTCCCGGCGGATATAGGGTGGAGCGATATCGGCAGTTTCCAATCGCTATATGAAATTCTTCCGCGCGACAAGGACGGCGTCGCTACAAAAATGCCAAAAGATAAATTTATAAATCTGGATTGTAAAAATATTTTAGCGTACGGCGGCAGACGAATTATTTCAACTATCGGTCTGGAAAATCTGGCGATAATAGATACCGACGACTCGCTGTTGATATCCGATTTTGACAGCGTCGAAAAGATAAAAGAGGTCGTTAAAACTCTTGAGACCATGCGCGCGCCTGAAGCGTTTAGCGACGGAACGGAAATTACCGATTGGGGATACCGCAAGTCGATATATGCGCCCGACGGCTACCGTATCTCGGAGATCGTTATTAACCCCGGATCCGAAATTAAGCTTCACTATAGCAAGACGCTCGGCGTTACCTGGACGGTCGTCGAGGGCTCCGCCGAAATCGTCAAAGAGGATAAGACTAGAGTTTTGTCCGAAAATGAATCGGAATTCTTTCCGGCGTTTTGCAAGCGCGCCGTTAAGAATACTTCAAAATCGGCGATCTTAAAACTCGTTGAGATAAAAACGGGTAAAATTAACGACGACGAAAAGAACTATTTTGTCGATGAATAAGACGAATAAGATGAATAAGATAAACAATTCGCAAATAATAGATAATATTTTGCTAAAATACGATATAAATGAAAAATATTCAGATAAAATAAACGAATTCTTAGAGTTTTTACTCAAAAAAAATCTGGAACTTAATCTTATGTCGCGGAAACTTTCCGTTTCCGATATAATCTACGATCATTTTGAGGATTGTCTATCGGCGCATAGATATTTTACAGAATACGATTCAATCGCGGATATAGGAACAGGCGGGGGACTGCCGGGGATTCTTCTGGCTATAATATTCGAAGATAAACGGGTCGAACTATACGATAAAAGCCCTAAAAAATCAGATTATCTGAAAGAAGCGATTAATACGCTAAATTTGAAAAACGCCGCCCTATTTTGCGGAACGGTTTCGTCGTTCGAAATAAAGACTTCCGTCGCAACCTGCAGAGCGTTTAAGCCGATCGCCGAAATTATCGATCACACGAAGAGATATTTCGACAATCGGGGGGCGTATCTGCTTTACAAAGGCAGACGGGAAGTCGTCGACGAAGAGATAAAAACTGCTCTGAAATCAAATAATTTTATATATAACGTATACAAGATCGACTCGGAGAATAGAGAAAGAAATATCGTATTTTTACAGAAATCTAACAAAAAATGAGAAAATTCCTTTTTTTTGCGCTAATAATACTATCTTCCTGCTCAAACGGTAAAATAAAGTTTTTATCGATATCAAACGATCCTGTTTACGAAGAGTATCTGCAAAAAGTAACGACCTCCCGCGACGACGAAGAAAATATAGTTTATAAATATAGCGAAGATTATAAGGAAGCGTATGATTACAATTTCGACTTCGTTCGGCTACCCGCTCAATTTCTCAAAACTCTTACCGACTGCGATAAAATTTTAAGTCTAAACGAACATTTTTCATCCGATTTTTTTGGCGGTTTTACGCCGCTCGCCCTGCAATCCGTTACCATAAACGGTAAAATTTTCGGAATTCCCGATACGATAGGCGATAACAGAGTAATTTTCTACAATAAATCTTTAATCGATAAAATTCCGGCTAATACCGACGAGCTTTTTCAACTTATCAAAACGTCAAAAGACAAAGAGGTTTTTAATTTTGACAAATCCGATCCCGAAAATTTTATTATCTGGCTTTACGCTTTCGTCGAAAATAAAAGTCAATATATAGATTTTATCAATTACAGAGGAGAAATCGTCAATTCGCTCTATTTCTACCGAAATCTGGCAAACAAAACAAATTATTACAATTATCCCGAGCTGAAATCGCGATTTTCGACAGGATTCATAAGCTCGATAATAGATAACGAAGCTTCGTATCTCCGTTACAAATCCGATTTGGGAGAAAAACTCGGCGTCTCCCCTCTGCCGATACTATCAAAAAACGGCGCGGGTTCGTCGGGTTGGTCGATAGTTTACTGTTACGCGATAAAGAGAGGTCTAAACGAAAGAAAGTTAAGCCGTATTAAAACGCTTATCGGGCGGCTCTCTTCCGACAAATTTCATAAAAATATGATGAAATATAATAAATTCTCAACAAAATCGGCGCATATAACAGACGACGCCTCTTCCGACGCTAATTTAGACGTTATACGCTCTACGCTGGCAGACTCAACGCCCCGTCCCGATTTTGATTACCTAAAGAATTTTACCGGAGCTCTAAAAATAAAGTTGAAAGAACTATCCGCAAACAAAAAATCGCCGATAACAATTTACGACGAATTGTCGGAAGAGTCTGAGAAATTCTAACAGATCGGTTAAAAAGGGAGAAATACTTCAACAAGCCCTACAAAAAATCCCAAAACGCCGCCCGACCATATTATGAAATTTATCTCCGCCCCGGAAGCTTTCTTAATAATCCTTTCCAGTTCGGAAATATCGTAATTGCTAATCTTTTCGACAACTATTTTCTCAAGGTCCGAATCGTTAAGAGCAAGTTCGAGAATCTCTTTTTTCACATACCCCTCGTCGTCGAAGAAAAATTTATAGGCGATCTCTCTGAGAGCTTTGGAAAATATCTTTCTACCCAGTCTCGGAACTATCGCTAAAGTTTTTTCCACTAAACGATCGATACCGGTTCTCGCCTTATCTTTATCCATTACCTTTTTGAGTTCATTTGTGTTAAGAAGATATTCTCTAATTATCTCGGCGGCTTTAACCGCGATAAGCCCTTTTCGCTTTTGTAAAAGCCCCTGCACCCCCAGAATCTTTTTTCTCGGTCTAAAAAGCAAAGTTATAGCGATCCAGTTAGTCATCGATCCGAGACCCGCCCCTAACAAAGGATAAGTAACGTATCTTAAAATATCTTGTAGTTCCATTGTTAAATCGTATCAAATATTTTTGACATTGTCAAAATATTTAAGTATAAACCAATTACCCCGTCGTTTTTTTTGGGCGGGGAAATTCGACGGTAATCCGTCGGTTTTTTTGGGGCAAAGAACCGGATAACGCGAGCCTGTCTCAAAATATTTGATACATATGTGTCAAATATTTTTTATTCCCCAAAAAACCGACGGGATACGATTCGACGCATATAGGATTAAGGATAAATTAACGCATATGAGATACGTATACGCCCCGCCGCGCCTTGATGAAAAGATCGGCGCATATGTGTCAAATATTTTTCATTCCCCCAAAAAACCGACGGGATGCGCAAAACAAGCCGATGAAAACCTCCGTATTTGATTTTCATATTCCGGAACGGCTTATAGCCCAAACCCCTTCCGATAAGAGATCTGATTCGCGTCTGTTGGTTTATTACCGCCGGGAAAATAAAATTATAGATTCCCGCGTCAAATTCCTCCCGGACTTTATTAACGACAATTATTTTTTGGTTTTTAATAATTCAAGAGTGATCCCTTCGCGAATAGATATTATAAAAAAGGGGTCCGGTTCGCCTTCCCAAATGCTGGTATTAAAAATAGTAGACTCAAAAACCGTCCGCGCCATAACCGAAAAATCCAAGAAATTTAAAATCGGAACGGAGATAATTTTTCCGACGGGAATTAGCGGTATAATCGCTGAAGAGATCGAAGACTACATAAAGATCGTTAAGACAAATACGGACGTTTTTAGTAACGAATATTTTGAAAAATACGGATATTTACCGTTGCCTCCTTATATAAAAAAAAATCCGACCGAATACGATAAAATTCGTTATCAAACAATATATGGAAAAATTTACGGTTCGGCGGCGGCTCCGACTGCGGGACTGCATTTCGACGAGGAGTTGTTCGCCAAGCTGGACGACAGGCGCATATGTTACTCCTTTTTATCTTTACACGTAGGACTAGGCACGTTTCAACCTATCTACGGCGACAATATAGAGGATCATAAGATGCATAGAGAGGAGTATTATATCGCTCCGGAAGCCGCCGCGCAAATTAATGATTCTATAAAAAATAATAAGATAATAATTCCTATCGGCACGACTTCGCTGAGAACGCTCGAGACGGCGTATAGCAACGGCGAAGTAAAACCGGGCGAGGGGTCCAGCGACATATATATATATCCGCCGTATAGCTTCAAAGTCGCCGGCGGTTTGTTCACAAACTTTCATACTCCCAAATCCTCGCTGGCGGTATTGGTCTCGGCTATGATCGGCGTTAAGAAACTTCTCGAAATTTACGATTACGCCGTCTCAAAGGAGTACAGATTTTTCAGTTACGGCGACGCGATGTTGATCTTATGAAACGGCGAGAGTTTTCTTTTGCGGTTTAACTTTTTTCTCGGCGGAGTTCATTTTCTCAATCGTCTCGACAAAAGCGTCGTATAATATGCCGATTTGACTTTTAAGTTCGTTCGCCTCTTTCTCGCCGCTATCAAACTCAAGTTTTTTTAGCGTCTCTTTTTCAAATTTTTTAAAATTCGCGTTTTCCAGAATATTATATTCTCTCCAAATTTCTACGGTTTGATGGAGCATATTCAGTATCGTAATAATAGCTTTCAATCCCTGAATATAGTTTTTCTTATTGTTAAATTTGGATAATAAATAGACCGTTTCTCCAAAAAGTTTACTCGCAATCCCGAACTTATTCTGCATATAATATTTCACAATGTCGCTTATTAAAAGATACAGCTCGTCTTCTTTTGTCAAATTTGTAATATACGACATATCGTTATGCAATTCTTCGATCGAGGCAAGCGACAGCTTCTTTATCTCTTCGGCGGTATTCTGAAAATTCAAAATTTTATTCTCGGAAACGGCAAATTTTACATCCAGATCGTCGAATTTCTTGGAGATAATATTTTCAATATTGAGGTCCGACGAAACCACTTTTTTTGTAAAATTAAACCCTATCGCTTCGGCTCTAAAAGGATTGACCGTTTTTTTAGAAGCCAGAGCGATTTTATTAATATACAGCTCTTTTTGAATTTTTTCGATATCCGAGCGACCGCCTTTTTTCGTCGTATCCACAGTAAGAACAAACTCAATATTTCTCACTTCCGTCGTGAGCGATTGTTTTCCGCCTCTGAATTTCACATACTCGCTCATTACTATATCCAATTTACCTTTTGAAGAGAGAATCTCAAGCATATCTTCAAACGGGATAATCCCATCGGTAGAATAGCTTACGATAATATAGTTTGAATCGAGATTTTTAATAATTTTGTCAAAATCTTCTTTTGCGGTTTTCTTATAACAAAACGAGGATCTTGTTTTAACCCAATCCCGTCTAATCGCCGATTTATTAATTTTTTTGCCGTTAATTATCACATTTTTATTGACCTCGGGCTTGTCGTTCAGCGCGATCGTGTTGAGCAAATGATAATTTGATCCGTATTGATGTTGATTATACGGCGGATCGAGGTAAACTATATCAAAATGCTCGTTAATATTTTCGGAAAGCTCTACGGCGGATTGGTTAAAAACAAAGCTCTCGCCGCCGTTTATCAACGTCGGCTTTGATAACTTGATCTTTTTTAAAATTCTGCTTAACGCGTCTCCGTTTGAGCCGCCGAATCCTTTATGAAATCCTTTAAAAACTCCGGACGTATTGGATCTCGTAGAAGATTCGTATAAAAGAAGCGATATAAGCAAAAAATTCTCTTTTTCGTCTATCATTCCATCGTTTTTCCAATTTTCTATTTTATTTCTGATTGAATCAATCTTTTTGCCGTTATAGTTAGTCCAAAACATTCGCTCGTTATTCAGATCGGGAGCTTCGTCGCTTGAAGGACAATAATATTTTGAAATATACTGCTCGGAAGGTTCGGGATTTGGCAAATTATTTAAAATTTTTAGAGCCTCTTCAATGCCGCCGAAATTTTTAAAAGAGTTATTCAAGAAATCTTCGTCCAATTCGATAAAGGACTTATTAATAATATAAGAGTAATACTCCCAATCGTTAGCGTATATCGCAAATCCCATAGACTTAGCCAATCTGGATACCGATCCGCTACCGGCAAAAAGATCTAAAAACTTTCTACCTTTCCCCTTTGAACCGCCGCATAATTCGATGGATTTTCTTATTAGCGGCAAAAGCCTTCTTTTATTCCCAATATAAGCGATAAGATTTTCTTCAAGATATTTCGAAACTTTGTTCATAATTTCCCCTCTCCGTATGTCGTCCCTATTAATATTTCGGAAATAAAAATTCTTTATTTAGTCAAATTAAAAAATATTGTTATTTTGGTTGATTTATTATTTATTTTTGCTAGAATCGGGTCAATTTTAAATAAAAACGGGTGGAAATATGATCGATGTTGGTTATAAAAACTTCATTGACGAAACCAGGATTGAAGAGATTACAGATCTTACGACTTCAAAAGCAAAATGGGCGAGAAAAGAGGCTATCGCTTGCAACTATCTCATAGACTGCACTCAGGGAAGAAAAACCAATTCCGTTATTGTTTTGAAAACCGGACACGTAGTTTTATCTTCGTTAAAAACAAGTTCGATCGCAAGAAGAAAAAACGCTATGCTTAAAAGCGGTCAAAAAGCCGAAGTAACGGAAAAACCTGTTAATCAACAAATTTTAGACGCGCTAGATAAGAGCCTCTCTAAATAAGAAACTCCCTAGCAAGCAGTCCTATTATTTCATTATAACTTTTATTCATCTTTGTCATAAGTTTTTTTACGTCTTCATACTCGAACGAAGATTTCACCGGAACTCCTTTATAACGGCCGTCCTTTATTCTTACAACCTCGCCGTTAAAATCAACCGTCCTGATTTCTCTATCAAGAATTTTTCGCTCGACGTTATATTTTCTCAATCCGAATGTCGGAGAATATTTTAAAATCGCCTCCTCAACCTTTTCCAATGAAGCTCGTTCGGTTATAACGGACAACTTAACCCCTATCCTGCCTTTCTTCATATAAATCGGCGTCTGATATACGTCTAAAGCGCCTATCTCAAAAAGTTTTTCGGAAAGATACCCCAATTCTTCGGGAATAGAATCGTCGATATTCGTCTCAACAACGGTTATCTTACTCGAATTATTCTTCCCTAAATAAACTCTTAAAAAATTGGGGATCGCAAAATCCTTAGTTCCGGCTCCGTATCCGACTTTAGTAATCTCAAAATTATTCAACTCCTCAAATCTGTCGGAAAAATATTTTACCAGAGCCGCGCCCGTCGGAGTAGTCAACTCGCCTTCTACCTCCCCCGCATACGCCGGAACGTTTGCGATCAACAACGCCGTCGCCGGAGCCGGTACAGGTAAAACTCCGTGAGCCGCTCTAATAAACCCCTTGCCTAACGGTATCGGCGACGAAATTATCTCTTCAAAATCAAAATAATCGACCAAAATTGAGGCGGAGACAATATCTACAATCGAATCTACAGCCCCAACCTCGTGAAAATGTACGCTCTCTATATCCGCATCGTGAACTTTCGCCTCCGCCTCGCCGATAATCCGAAAAATATCCGTCGCATATTTCTTTGCCCTATCGGAGATTGAAGATTTCAGAATAATATCATTAATTTCAGATAACCCCCTATGGCTGTGAGAACGGCTATGTTTATGATCGCGATCGTCGGTTTTATGATGCCGGCGCATATGCGCCTCTTTATTATCGTCCAACTTCGTTTCGGACGGCGCATATGCGCCGGCGTTTTTACATTCGTCTTTCGTAATAACGTCAAATTTAAGACATTCTATTCCGGAAATTTTTTTATTTAAAATATTAACCTCAAATTCGTCTATGATCGACAGGGTTTGCAGTTTGGTTTTGAGATATTCTTCCGAGGGCTTACCGCCTAAAGAAAGCAGGGCTCCAACAAATTTATCTCCGCTTACTCCGGAGAATGAATCTAAATATAAAACTTTATCCATTATAACCTCGCTGAATTTATTTGAGAAGCTATGTAACCGGCGCCGAATCCGTTATCGATATTTACTACGGCGATACCGGGACTACACGAATTTATCATTGTAAGGAGCGCCGATACTCCGCCTAAATTTGCTCCATATCCTACCGACGTCGGTACGGCGATAACGGGGCAATCGACCAAACCGGATATTACCGACGGTAAGGCGCCCTCCATTCCCGCGATTGCGATTATCACATTTGCGGTTGTTAATTTATCGTATATAGCAAATAACCTATGAATCCCCGCGACTCCGACGTCGAAATATTTCTCAACTACGTTGCCCATAGCTAACGCCGCGCAATACGCTTCTTCCGCAATCGGAATATCCGAAGAGCCGGCGGCGACGATTACAATTTTTTTATCGCTCGCGGGGGCTTTGTTTGATTTGTAGAGCGTTAAGGCCGGTTCGTTATAAATTAGGTCGGGATCAATATCCATCAACGCCGCCGCTTTCTTCTTATTAATCTTTGTATAGATAATTGATTTGATTTTTAATTCTAAAGTCTCCTTGCAAATTTTCACAAGTTGTTCTTTTGTCTTGTTTTTTGAGTATATAGCCTCCCCGTGTCCCCGTCTTAACTCCCTATGGCTGTCAAGTTTTACAAATCCCAGATCTTTAAACGGAAGGTCTTTCAGTTTTTCGGCAACTTCCTCGGCAGATATACGGTTTTCTTTATATTCCTTCAATAGGTCTAATAATATTTTTTTATCCATAACTTACGCCGCCGCTGTTTTTAATAAATTCGTTAAAAGAACCCCGGATATAACCGGTAGCGCTTATTGTAGCGTATTTAAACCCGATATTCAACAGATATTTACTAATATTATCAAATATTTCGATCGAAAACAACTTATTCCTCTCTTCTCTCCCTACTTCCAATATAGCGACGTCGCCGAAATTTCTCAATCTGACCCGGTTAAATCCCAAAGAGCGGACGTATTTTTCTCCGTTTTCAATCTGTAAAAGTCTTTGCGTTGTAATTTTGTCGTCGTACGGAATCCGCGACGCAAGACAACTGTCCGATAATTTGTCCCAAAACGGAACTCCGATTATTTTTGCAAATTCTCTGACTTCTTTTTTTTTTATTTTCACCTCAGCTAACGGCGAAATAATTTTCAGCTCCTCTAACGCTTTAGACCCGGGTCTGTAATCGTCAACGTCGTCGGCGTTAGATCCGTCAAACACATATGTAACTCCGTTATCGCCGGCCTCCCTTAATATTTCGGTAAATATCGCTTTTTTACAAAAATAGCATCTATTTATACCGTTATCGACAATTTGGGGAAACCGCAAAATATCTAGGTTTATCAATCGCAGATTTACGTTTATTGAGGCGCAATATTCTTTAATAAAAATAATATTCTCTCTTTTCATTAATTGAGAATCTACGGCGAGCGCGACGAGGTTGTCTTTTAAAATATCTCTACACAATTTCACTAAAAAACCGCTGTCAATCCCTCCGGAGAACGCAACCGCCGCTTTTTTCGCGTTTCTTATAAATTCTTTTAAACGTTCCAATTTTTCAAAGTTAATCATAAAATATTGATAACATAAAAACGGCGCTTTGTCCATAACGGCTCCAATAATATTTATCAGTAAATTTCTAAAAAATATAGTATTTGAATTAATGCCAAATTTTACTTTGACTATTAGGGAAAAATGGTATATAAAGCGCTTGAGTATGAATATAAAAGATAAAATTAACATTGCCAACATACTTACTTTTTCAAGAATAATACTCGGATTTATTTTTTTTGCCCTATTTTTGATAGTAAGGCTTAACGAAAATTTAAGCGAAATCCAAAAATTGATCGTAAATAGTTCTTCTTTCTTTATTTTTATAATAGCTATAATCACGGACGGTTTAGACGGATATTTTGCCAGAAAAAATAACAAAGTATCGGACTTTGGCAAACACTTCGATCCCCTGGCGGACTCGATTTTTTTTATCATCATTTTTTGGTCTTTTTGCGTTATCAAACTCATGCCGATCTATTTTTTTCTGATTATTCTGTTTAGAGAAGCGTATATGCATATCTATCTCAGACCGAGTATGAAAAAAAAAGGCAAATCGCTTCCGGCGAATATTTACGGAAAATTAAAAACGGTCTTTCAAAGTATATTTTCGCTAATAATTATTTTTATGCTTATTATAAATCAAATTTTAGCGCTGTTTTACGAAAATATGGATTTTCTTGAAAAACTCCCCTCTATTATTGCCGGAGTTTCTTACGTACTGTTTGCAATAATTGTCGTTCTATCAATTTTTAGTTTAGGCACATATGTGTTTCAAAAAAAAGATCGGACTATACAATAGCAAGCGGACAAAAAAATCGTCTACCTTCTACGATTTTACTCTCCGATTGTTTACAAGCGAGCAAATTCAATGCCCAAAAAATAAGTTTAAATTTATTTATAATATCATTATTTTTATCAGTTCGTGAAAGTCGGAATAAATTAAATTTATTGAGTTGTTATTATTTGACCGGCGCATATGCGCTTTCTCCCAAGACTTAACTACTTTTTTTTCATCTTCCCATTTTTTACTCCAACTAATTAAAATCCCCAAAAGAGCTTTGTTTTCATAAATACTTCTCATTTCAAAATATATTCCCAGAATATATCTTATCATTTGAGCTTTACTATATAATTTTAGAGAGTCTTGAACATTTGCAATCATCCAATAAGTTTCAATATTTAATTTAACTATAAGTCTATTATCCGCTCCAACGTATAAATACTTAAAATTGTTCGGATTCGCTTTAAATTGGATTTTTTCTATCATAAATTCCATTTTTTTTATAATAGTTCTTACCAATTCAGAAATACTTATTTTCTGAATTTTTGCCTCCGCGACAATTTTTTCATATAAATTGTTATTCAGTACAAAATGATATCTGTGTAGTAACATTAAATCCTCCATTTTTTATCTTTATATATAAATAACAATTATTATTTTTTTTATTATACAAATTAGTAATAGAATTTGATTAATTAATGCTTATTAATTTTTTTGAATATATTATTTTATCGAAAAAAACAAGGCGCATATGCGCCGACAAATATAAATCCAAATTTTATTGTATAAAATTCAGATTTGTTATAATATAGTAGAAACATTTAAGGAAGGAGAGTATGAAAAATTTATTTTCCAACATGACAGACGAGCAATACATAGAGTATATCAGGCGGCAAAAAAAGGAGTTCGGCAAGTCGTTGATTATACTTGCTCATCACTATCAAAACAGCGAAATTGTGAAATTGGGCGACGTGGTCGGCGACTCTTACAAACTTGCCGTCGAGGGAAACAGGAGCGAAGCGGAGTTCATCGTATTCTGCGGAGTAAGATTCATGGCGGAAGGCGCTAAAATTTTGGCTAATCCCAACCAGAAAGTTTTGATACCCGATATTACGGCCGGTTGTCCTATGGCCGATATGATCAATATAGATCTGGCTCAAAAGGCTTACGACGTTCTTTCAGAGCGCTCGGATAAAAAGATACGTCCCGTCGTATATATAAACAGTTACGCCGATATCAAGCATTTTTGCGGAACTCTGGACGGTTCGGTATGCGCTTCGTCAAATGCGAAAAAAATTGTAGAGTACTATCTAAACAAAGGGGAATCGGTATTTTTCTTTCCGGACTACAATCTCGGCGTCAACACGGCGACTTTGTTGAATATTGATAATGAAACGGCGTCGATTAATAAAAACTTACAAATTAAGGGCGACGTTTCCAACTCGAAAATGATATTGTGGGACGGTTACTGCCACGTTCATAAGACCTTTACCGTTTCCGATATAGAAAATCTCAAACGACGCTACGACAACATAAAAATACTCGTTCATCCGGAGTGCTCAAAAGCGACGGCGGAGCTATCCGACATAATAGGATCGACGGAACAAATTTACGAAGCGGTAAAAAACGCCGAATCCGGTTCGATTATGGGGATCGGTACAGAAGGGAGTTTTGTAGAGAGATTATCAAAAGAGTTTCCGGATAAAACGATACTTCATCTAAGGGATTCAAGATGTCCTAACATGCTCAAGATCACGTTAAAAAAACTGGCGCATTCCATACAGTCGATTATAGACAATCAAAACGCGGGAACGCCCTATAAATTTGAGATACCCGAAATCGCTCTTTATAAAGAAGGGGCAAAAAAAACTCTAAACAAGATGATAGAGATCGTAGAAGGGGGAAAATAATTTGAGCAAAACTTTTGACGTCGTAGTAGTCGGAACCGGCATAGCGGGATTAACCGCCGCAATATATCTTAAAGAAGCGGGATTAAACGTCGCTATTATTACAAAAAACAGCGATATTTCAGAAGCAAACACTAATTACGCTCAGGGCGGAATAATAGCCTGGAAAAATGGAGATTCTCCTGAAAAACTGGAAAAAGATATACTTAACGCCGGTTGTTATTATAATAATTTTGAGGCGGTCAAAGTTCTAGCGCAAGAAGGTCCAAAACTGGTATTTGAATTTTTGATCGACAAGGTTGGGATTCAATTTAGTTCAAACTCAAAAGGCGAACTTGATTATACGGAAGAGGCGGCGCACAGCGAAAGAAGAATACTTCATTTTTCGGACTATACCGGAGAAAAAATTGAAGACTCGCTTATAGCGTACGCCGCAAAAATTGGCATTAATATTTTAACAAACAAAACAGCAATAGACCTTATAACCAACAATCACCATTCAAACGATTATCAAGAACTGTACAAACCCAGAGAAGTATTGGGGCTATACGTTCTCGACAATAATTCGGGCGAAGTTGAAACGTTCTTCTCAAATTCCGTAATACTCGCAACCGGAGGAGTAGGCAACCTATACCAATATACTACCAACCCCTCTTCGGCGACGGGCGACGGTATTAGCATGGCTTACAGAGCTGGCGCGGATATAATCAATTCCGAATTTATACAGTTTCATCCTACCGCTCTGTTTCATAAAGATATAAAAAGGTTTCTGATATCCGAGTCTCTTAGAGGAGAAGGCGCAAAACTTATAAATCATAACGGCGAACAATTTATGGGGAGGTATTCCCCTCAAAAAGAACTGGCTCCCAGAGACGTCGTCGCCCGAGCGATCTATCAAGAGATGAATAGAACCGGTAAAGAGTATCTGTTTCTAGACCTTGCGCATTTTTATAACGGCTCGACTCCGATCAAAGAAAGATTTTCAAAAATTTACAACACCTGTTTATCTGGCGGAATCGATATAACAAAACAACCGATACCGGTAGTTCCCGCCGCCCATTTTTTCTGCGGAGGAATAAAAGTCGATATAAACGGGCAATCTTCCGTCAAAAATCTTTACGCCATAGGAGAAACAAGTTGCACCGGGCTTCACGGAGCAAACCGTCTGGCTTCCGACTCGTTATTGGAGGGGCTTCTATGGGGTAAACGATCGGCGCTTGATATAGTTAAAAACAACAAACAGATTGACAAAAAAAGATTGGACAATATCCCGAATTGGAAAATGCCTAAAAACATTGAGGAATTTGACTCCATTTTGATCTATCAGGACTGGAACGCTATAAAACTTACTATGTGGAACTATACCGGAATTATCAGAACAAAAAAAGGGCTTGAAAGAGCGCAATCCGATCTAAACTATCATTCGCATAGAATATTTAAGTTCTACAAAGAAGCGCGACTTAACCGCGATATTATAGAATTAAGAAACGCAATAGTAACCGCTCAAATAATCGTCGATTCGGCTATGCGCAACGGTAAATCAATCGGCTGTCATTACGTTGAAGAATAATTGTTAAAAAATCAGGCGCATATGTGTCGCCGAATTTTAAAAAAATTAACGACACATATGCGCCGATATTCAATAACCCCCATACCTCCCGCTACTCGCCAAACTTGCCGAGCGTAACGCTCAAAAAAACAAGAGATATAAAAAAATCATAAATTCACGTCGAGGTTTCTTGATTTCAGATACTCTTTTACCTCTCTGATAGTAAAGGTCCTAAAGTGAAACACGGAAGCGGCGAGGAGAACGCTCGCTCCCCCTTTGACTACTCCGTCGTAAAAATGTTCGAGTTTACCGGCGCCGCCCGACGCTATAACGGGGGGTTTGACCGCGCCCGATATAGCTTTGGTAAAATCAAGATCGTAGCCGTTTAGCGTTCCGTCGCCGTCCATGCTTGTCGGCAGTATCGCTCCGGCGCCGTATTCTTCGCAAAGTTTCGCCCATTCCGCCGCGTCTTTACCCGTCGCGACCGTTCCGCCGGACACGACGACTTCAAAGCCGGACGCCATGTTTTTATTCCTTTTGCCGTCTATTGCGATTGTTATCTTAGACGAGCCGAACTTTTTTACGGCGTCCTTGATTAATTGCGGATTCTTTACCGCCGCGCTATTTATCGATACTTTATCGGCGCCGCTATCGAGAATTTCTTGGACGTCGTTAAGATTTCCGATACCGCCGCCGACGGTCAATGGGATCGATACGACTTTAGAGACCGATTTGATCCACTCCAGCCGGTTTTTCCTGTTCTCAAGAGTCGCAGCTATATCGAGCATCGCGAGTTCGTCGGCGCCTTCGCTTTCATAGAACCTCGCGCATTCGACGGGGTCTCCGGCGTCTTTTATATTAATAAAATTTACCCCTTTTACGACTCTGCCGTTTTTCATATCCAGACAGGGCATAATTAATATTTTACCCATTTTTTTCCCCTATACTTGTCGCGCCCCGTTAGTTTTTTGAGGAACAACAAATATTTGTTCCATATGTGTCATTTTATTTCCCCTCAAAAACCCGACGGAGCGCATACTTACCAAACCATGAAACTCAACGTTTCCCGAGACGATCGCGTATAAGCGCAATATTTATTTACAATCTTTTCAAGGTCTTCGACGTTTACCGGCAGCTTCCTTTTACATCCGGAAAGTATAAACAGCGCGAAACCCAAAATCAAAACAACTATCGGTATTAAAAAATATTTCGTAAAAACCTCTTCATCCTATATCAGATAAAACCTTATAAATTAACCAAACTAAAAAGTCAAGATAATAAAACATCTGTTTCGTATCCTGTCAGTTTTTTGGGGAATAAAAAATATTTGTTCCATATACGCCGAATTTTTCATCAAAGAGCGCTTGCGGCGCATATGTGTCAATTTTCCCGCCCCAAAAAACTGACGGATTACATCTGTTTCATATGCATCAGGTAGGCTCGAGCCGTCGCCCTGATTCTTCGACAAGCTCGGAATGACAAGGCGAAGGGAAAATCAAGAGTTAAATTTGACGACACATATGCGCCGATTTCTCCCCCAAAAAAAACCGACGGAATACGAAATATTTTAAAAATCCTCTTTACGGGAAAAATTAGTTGACATATGGAAACGATTGAAATATAATTTATTCCATTATGCGCGATATATATTTGGACGAAAAAGTCGAATTACTTAAAAAAGCCGACATCTTTTCTTCTTTGAAAGACGACGAGTTAGAAATAATTTCAAATTACAGCAATATCTACCGTTTTGAAAAGGGCGAGATGATTTTTCAGGACGATATAACGGCAAACGAACTTTTTATTATACGAAAGGGCGACGTTTTGATATATAGAAACCAGATGGACGGCAAGCGGCTGATATTGGCTCATTACATCGAGGGAGAAACGTTTGGCGAATTGGATTTATTTACAAATTTGGAGCGGAATTTTGAGGCTAAAGCCGAGAATGAGACTGAGATATTGATATTTCCTATGATCGGGATTGATTTTCAATATTTGATATCCAAACATCCTCAAATATTTGCCCAGATACTTCATAAGTTTATGATAATGATAGCGAACAGAATAAGAAATGTCAATAAACTTGTGTCCGAACGAGCCCCATGGGTTGAAGAGCTCAAAAAACAGCTCTATAAGGATAAATTAACCGGTCTGTATAACAATACTTATCTTGACGAAGAATTTCCCAAATCGATAGGCGACTTTGGAAAGTCTTTAAGTTTTCTTTATATAAAACCGGATAATTTTAAAGATATAAACGATTGTTTTGGACACGAGGTCGGGGACGTTGCGCTAAAATTCCTTGCCGATTCGATAAAGGCGAATATCGGGAACTATATTGTGGCTCGTTATCGCGGAAACGAATCTTCGGCAATTCTTCCCGGTATAAGCAAAGCGGAGGCGTATAAAATTGCCGACAAACTTCGAGACGCCATCTGCAATCTGAATATTAAAGAGATAACCAACGGCTCGGATTTTTATATTAAAGTAAGCGTCGGGATTGTCGAATATCCCAACGACGTTAGCAATCCCAAAGATATTTTAAAATCCGCTTACGATAAAATGATGATCGCTCGAGAATCGGGCGGGAATAAGGTGGTTATGTGATGAGGAAGAAAAAAGAATCGTCTTTGGAGTTGATACACTTTCTCAAACAGGTAAATCTCTTTTCAGATTTATCGCACTACGACTTGAGGAAATTTATCAGCTCGTTCAACGTATATTCGTATGAAGCCGAAGAAGTCCTATTTCAACAAGGAGACGACGGCGATAAAATATATATTGTAAAGAGCGGAAAGATCGTTATAACTATCAAGACTAACGACGGCGCCGATAGGATTATAGCCGAGCTTGGCAAAGGGGATTTTTTTGGCGAGATGTCAATTTTCGATAAAGCCCCCAGATCCGCGACATGCAAAGCGAAAGAAAAGAGCGTCCTCCTTACTCTCTTCGATACGGACTTTTTCAACGTCATAAAAACAAATCCCGATATTGCCATAAAAATTATGTATAAAATGTTAAATATCACTACTTTGAGACTAAACGATACAAGCAGATTTTTATCCGATATGGTGCAGTGGGGCGAGGATGCGCGAAAAAGGGCGATAACGGATCCATTGACGGGCGTATATAACAGAAGATACCTAGACGATCAGATAGGCGATATATTCGACGAAGCAAAAATAGAAAACAAACCGTTGTCGATTGTTATGACCGATCTGGATTATTTTAGAAGAATAAACGAAGAATTTGGAATGGAAATGGGCGATCGCGCTATAATAGAAGTCGCAAAGGTATTTAAAAAAGTTTGCCGCGATAAAGATATAATTACGCGACTAGGCGGCGACGAGTATACTCTCGTACTTCCAGATACGGATAAAGCTACCGCTATGCGTCTTTGCGAAGAAGCCTGCTCGGAAGTTCGTAAAATTGATATATTGAAAAATCTTAACGGTCCGCTAAAACAATTTACGTTAAGTCTCGGCGTCTCTACGTTCCCCGACGACGCGCAGGATGTTAACGCTCTCAAACAGAAAGCCGACAGAGCTCTCTATATCGCAAAAGAGAGCGGTAGAGATAGAGTCGTCGGTTCGACTTCTGATCAAAAAGACAAAGTCTGTTAGCGTCCCGTCGGTTTTTTAGCGCATATGGCGCAATTTATTTTTTTGACACATATGCGCCAATTTTCTTATCAAGGCCCGACGGGGCGCATATGTGTCATTTTCTATCAGAAAGCGCGCCGCGTATGCAGCTCCATATGCGTCGAATTTATTTGTCGAGGCGCGTCGCATCTCATATGTGTCATTTTTTTTGGTTTGACGCATATGCTTCGAATTTCCCAAAAAACCGACGGGGACATAGTTTTTAGCTTTGCCGCAAGACTAAGATAGCCGGCTAGAATTTTGGAGATTTTTTCGCGTATTGATTTAATACGTTTATTATTTCTTCTTTTTTGTAAGGTTTGGTCAGATATGAGTTCATTCCGGAGCTTAGAGCGCGGTCGATTTCATCTTTAAACATGTTGGCTGAAACTGCGACGATCGGAGTGTCGACGCCGGCTTCTCTTATCCGTATCGTAGCGTCGTAACCGTTCATTATCGGCATCTGAATATCCATCAAAATAACGTCAAAATGCTTTTTTTTAACAAACTCAAGCGCTTCTAACCCGTTTTTCGCCACTACGGCATGCCCTCCTAACTTATTTATGATTATTTGCAATAGTTTGTAGTTTGTTTCATTATCTTCGACAATTAAGATATCTGCGTCGTAATATTCTTCATCTCTTTTTGTTTCGGCGGGACGCTCTTTAGACGGTTTATCGTTTACAATTATTTTCTCAAGGGCTTTGAAGAGGGCGTTTTTTTTAACGGGCTTTTGTATCTGATTTTGTCCCAAGATTCGGAGTTCGTCTTTTGCAAAATCTTCATTGGTATAAAAAGAGGAGGAGGTTAATAATATTTTTTTTACGTCAATTTTACGATTAGCGATAGAATTTATTAACTTTTTATCGTTTAGTAAATCGTATTTTATTATCAAGACTTGAAATTGTGAAAAATCTTTTATTTCAAAAAATTTTTTCTTATTATTAACAATAAATAAATTCCCCCCCCACTCTTCAATATATTTTTGTACGCTTCTGTTAAACGAGTCGTTGTCGTCGAATATCAGGAACTTCATATCTTTAAAGTTGTTGGTCGAACGTTTTGATTTAAAATGCGCCGTAGGTTTATCGGTTTTTATGTAGAATGAAAAGGTAGAGCCGCGTCCGTATTCGCTTTCGACGTTAAGCTCGCCGCCCATTAGCTTGACTAACTGTTTGCATATTGATAATCCCAGCCCGGTTCCGCCGAATTTTCTGGTAGCGGACGAATCCACTTGCATAAAAGATTGAAACAATTTCGGCAAATCTCTTTGCTTGATACCTATCCCCGTATCGCGGACGTCGAATCCTATAATATAGGCGTTTTCGTTTTCTTCAACAAGCGCCGCGGTTATCTCTATTTCGCCTATGTTTGTAAATTTTATGGCGTTATTTATCAGGTTGATAAGAATTTGCCTGATTCTAACCGGATCGCCCTTGATAAATGGGGGAATTTTATCGTCGATAAATGAAATAATCTCGATGCCTTTTTTAGCGGCGCTTAACGCCGCCAAATCGACGGCGGATTCGACTGCGTCTATTAAATTGAAATCGTTTTTTTCCAGCGTTAGTTTTCCCGATTCTATTTTCGAAAGATCTAAAATATCGTTTATGAGACTTAGGAGCGCGTTTGCCGAATTATATATCGTGTTTGCATACTCCATTTGCTCGCTAGCGAGCTTTGTATTTAAGAGGAGATTGGTCATACCAATTATGGCGTTCATGGGAGTCCGAATCTCGTGACTCATATTTGCTAAAAAATTCGATTTTGCCCGCATAGCGTTTTCTGCCAATGTTTTTGTTTCGATTAGCTCTTTTTCAAGTTTCTTTCTCTCGGAAACGTCTTCTCTCTTTATGAAATAATTAATTTTACCAATCAATATTTTGAGAAAAATATTATCGGAATCTTTTATGATATAGCAAAAATCTTCCATATTTTGCATAATTCTTAAAATTAGTTCGTTATTGGCGGTATTAATTAAAAATATCGAGCGAAACGGTTTTTTTGTTCTGATTAGAGCTAATAAATCGTCCGATATAGACGAGTTATCTACGATTAACAAAGAATCGTTCGCGAGATTTTTTTCCAAATCTTCAGTTTTGGAGTAATATTCGATAGAGTATTCGGAATTGCCGAGTTTTTTGAGAATATGGTCGCTTTTTTCGTCGTAAGATAATATTGTCATTTTAAAGGTTTATTTCTTTTAACGATGCCTGTAATATTTCAAATTCGCTTTTTAGAGTTTCAAAAGAGTCTTTTATATCTTGGAAATTCCCATTTTTTACGTTATATTCAAGATCGCACGCGGCGTCTCCAATAATTTTGGACGCCATATTGTAAGCCGCGCCTTTGATGGAATGAGCCTCAAATTTAACGACGTCGTACGAACTCATATCGATAGCGTCCTCAATTATGTCGAGTTGTTTCGGAACTTTTTTTAAGAATTCCATAAAAGCCTCTTTAGCAAGATCGCGCTCTCCCATAAACGACTCGATTAGCTTATCGTAATCAAAAACATCTTTATCCATAAAAACTCCGCTGTAAAAAATTAACAAAATTTACATAATAAAACAAATATTTTATCCTTTCCATCTTTGAAACGGCAGAGAGAAAAAAAATGTAGATCCAAATTGAGCGTCGCTTTCAACCCATATCTGTCCAAAGTTTTTTTCAACGAATTCTTTGCATAAAATAAGCCCCAATCCCGTCCCCATTTCGCCGTTGGTTCCTTTAGTAGAAATTGAATTATCTATTTTAAACAATTTACCGGCCATTTCTTCGCTTATACCTACTCCGCTATCTGAAATTTTAATAACGATTTTATCGTCTTCCGTATAAGAAGATAAGGTTATCACGCCGTTTTTGGTAAATTTATTTGCATTAGATAAAATATTTCTAATTACGGTCGATATCATATTTTTATCTGCAAAAACATTTAAAAATTCGGGTATATTGTTCTGAATTATGTTGTTTTTTGAGTCGGCGTATTCTTTAATCATATCTATATTCTTTACGACGATCTCGCTTATATTGAAAAGTTCTTGCTCAAATTTCTCGCCGTTTAGCTGACTTTTAGACCATACAAGGAGATTCTCAAATAGGGAATAGACGTTTTTAATATTTTTTTTGACAAGAGTTAGCCGTTCTTCAAGCTCTTCTTTATTAATATCGTCGATACCTATTGAAATTCCCGTAATGGTATTTATAAGGAAAGAGAAAGAATTTCGCATATCGTGCGATATAATAGAAAAAAATTTATCTTTTGTTTTGTTTACCTTTTTTAACTCTTTAGCGGATTGATCAAGAGCCGTTAATAAATTCTTTTTTTCTTCTACTTCTTTTTTTAATTTTTTAGTTCTCATCTCGACTCGGCGTTCAAGAATTTTGTTATATAACTGCAATTTATTTGATAGAAACTCAACCTTTCGAAATGCGTCGACAAATCTATCAGATACTACAAAAGATTCGAATATTATAAACAGGTATAATCCGTAAGGAAATACCATTACGGTATGAATAATACCGATGCTATGGAGTAAATCGTTAGAGTATGTAACAAATAAAATCAAGTAGCCCATTAAAAAAAATAACGCTCCGTTCCTTTTTCTTGCGACCGATTTGATAATGCATATTAGTAAATAAATTGAACCAAACGTCGCCACAATATCGTAAGTAATAATAAGCCGGCTATAAAAATTTGAGTTTGTAAATATAACAATAAGAGAATGAATCGCGCTGAAATAAACAATCAGTTTAATAATTATAAAATTTATTTCGTCCTTGAACGATATATAAGCAAATATGCAGAATATAGGCGAGCCGATATAAAACGTTAAGTACTCAAGTTTTAATCCGATTTCCCAATCTAAACCCGGAAAAAAATTGTGAAACAACTTTTCTCCCGTTAGAACTAACCTGAGAGACATTATGAAACAAAATATACTATAAAACAACGAAGAAAATTCTTTTTTCCACAAAAGAAATAAATATATCTGATAGGACGCCATTATTATTATTCCGCCAAGAAGAAAAAGTTGAACTCCTAAAATATAAAGTTTATATTTATATACCGCTCCGCCGTTTCCTATATAGATATTATCAACAATCCCTCCGTTTCTATGAAAAAAATTTGATACTTCGACGGTTAGTATAATATCTTTTTCTGCGGCGCTATCAAAGTAAACTTCAGTTTTATAAACGCTCGCTTTAGATTGCTCTTTATTTTTTCCGACTATACCGACCGACTTGACTAGTTCGTCGTTTATCCAGAGCCGATAGGAAGTATTTATACAATTAATCTTTAGCCCAAATTTGTATCCTCGTAAATTTTTTATTTTTAACCTATACGTTCCATAAGAATCTCCATTGTATAGAGCGTCTCCATCTTTTTTTTCTTTATTCCAAAAAGACGGAACCTGTATAAAGTTTTTATTATCATTAATCTCTTTAAGTTTTTCCGGGTTATTAAAATCAAAAGGATTGTATAATCTGTTATGGTAGAATTCCCATTTTCCGGCGAGCTTTATCATTATTTCTTTGTCAAAATTAACGTTCGACATATCTATAACTCCACTATCCGCGGAAGGTATGTCTTTATCGACTATATAGGAACAACCAAGAGACGCAAACAGTATAAGCGCAAAGGTAACTGAAAAAAACAGAGATCTCATAAGCTATATTATATGATAATTTTTTTATAATTGAAAGAATTTAGTTAATAAAATATAATAAATTGATTGTTCTTTATCCCGTCGGTTTTTTGGGGCGGAGAAATTCGACGCATATGACGTTAAGGATAATTTGACACATATGCGAGACAATGTTCCTCGATAAAAAAAATTGACACATATGAGACAGATATTTTCGAATAAGGTAACTTCATTACCTTCAGCGCTTTGGAAAGTAGAGGAAATTGACACATATGGAATATTTTTTTTAAATTTATCCAAATTTTTGTAAAGAGTTTTCTACTTTTAGTTGTTATATATATAAAAGAAAAGGAGAAAACTTTATGAAAAACAAAAAACATTTATTTCACTTTATAGT